>JANYET010000006.1 GCA_025359785.1 Alphaproteobacteria bacterium
GGGGGCAAGAGTTTCGAACAGATCGCCGCCCAGATGGTCGGCGTGGCGGTCACCAACCTGGGCTCGGGCCGCAACAAGATTTTCGTCCGCGGCCTCTCCGATGGCTCGTTCACCGGCAAGACCCAGTCGACGGTGGGGCTCTATCTGGATGACGTTCCGATCACCTACAACGCGCCCGATCCAGATCTCAGGCTCGCCGACATCGAGCGGGTCGAGGTGCTGCGCGGGCCGCAGGGCACGCTCTATGGCTCCGGGTCGATGGGCGGCATCGTGCGCATCGTCACCGCTCGGCCGGACCTGGTGAACCGACTGGCCTCGGTGTCGATCGACGGGGCCTTGACCCAGCGTGGCGCGCCGTCATCCGGGCTGGAGGCCATGGCCAACCTGCCGCTGGCGGGCGGGCGCGCGGCGATCCGGGCGGTGATCTACTCGGAGGAGCATGGCGGCTACATCAGCAACCCGGTGCTGGGCCTCGACGATGTGAACTACAGCCGCCGGACCGGCGGTCGGATCGCGGCCCTCGCCGAGCTGGCGGATGGTTGGACGGTCGAGGCGGGGTTTGCGCATCAGTCGATCGGCACCTCCGACAGCCAGTACACCCAGGGGACCGATGGCCCCCTGACCCGCGACGCGAGCGTTCGTGAGCCGCACGACAACGATTTCACCGAGCTCGGCGCCACCGCGTCGCACACCGGCGCCGGGGCGGACCTGAAGGTTTCGACGGCATTCATCGATCACGTGATCGACACGCGTTATGACGCCACCGGAGCGTTCACAGCGGCCGGCGGCTCGAAGATCGCGGGCGCCTTCGACGAGAACAAGCACGTCAAGCTGTGGGCGACCGAGGGGGTGTTGTCTTCCAGCCCGCCGGGTCCCTTGCGATGGCTGGCCGGGGCGTTCTTCTCCTACACCGACGAGGGCGACGCGGCCTTCCTGGTCCGGGTCAGGCCGAAGGAGGCGTCGCGCACGATCTATCGGCGGCGCGACGAGCTGATCGAGGCGGCGGTCTATGGTGAGGCTGCCTACGATCTTACGGCGCGGCTGACGGTGACCGCCGGGGCGCGGTGGTTCGTGACCGAGGTCGACACCCGGGCCGGCGATTTCAACATCGCCCCGACACCCATCGCCCGGAAGCACCTGCGGCTGACCGACACCAGCGTGGCCCCGAAGCTGCGGCTGAGCTTCGCGGCAACCCCCGACATCTTGATCTATGCCCAGGTCCAGGAAGGCTACCGGGCCGGGGGCTTCAACATTCCGGCCGCCGCCGGCGGCGCGACGACGGAGCGCTTGTCGGCGCAGTTCCGTCCGGACCACCTGTGGAACTACGAGCTGGGCGCGAGCCTGCCGCTGTTCGATGACACCCTGACCTTGCGCGGCGCGATTTTCCACGCCGACTGGCGCGGCCTGCAGACCGATCAGCGGCTAGCTTCCGGGCTGCCGATGACCGTCAACATCGGCGACGGGTCCAACACCGGCGTGGAAGCCGAGGCGACCTGGCGGCCGAACCGCCACCTGCAGGTCCGCGCGAACTTCCTGCTGGAAGATCCCCAGATCACCCGCGCCGCCAACGTGTTCCCGGCGCGGCGCGATATCGGCCTGCCGGGCGTGCCCTACGACATGGGCGCCGCCGACGTGCGCTACCGCTGGCGGCTCGGCGGGCTCGACGCGGAGGTCTCTGCTCAGCTTTCCTACGTCGGTCGCTCCTACCTGACGTTCGACGGCGGGGCCGGCAACGCCATGGGCGGCTACGCCTCGGGCCGCCTCGCCATGGCGCTGAGCGCCAAGACCTGGCGGGCGAGCCTCTATGTGGACAACATCGCCGATGAGCGGGGCAACACCTTCGCGTTCGGCAATCCGTTCAGCCGCACCCGGGCTACCCAGGCGACACCCCTGCGGCCCCGGACCGTGGGCCTGGCGCTGTCGCGCAGTTTCTAGAGCCCTTCCCGGCCGCCCCGGGTCAGTCGGTCGGCAAGAGCGACCTAGCCAAGACTCTCAGCGCCACACCCCGGGCGAGATCTCGTCAGGACAACCGATGATCCACGGATCACGGCGGGGGCCAGAGACCAGGAAGGCGGTGTACCGCTGATTGCCGGTCAGGCCGCCGGCCCGGGCGATCTCGCCGGCTGGGTCGACCCGGTTGAAACAGCGCAGCACGTCCTGCCGCTTCATCCGGCGGGAGAGATCGACCACCAGACCGGGACGGCTGAAGTCCGGACGATCCGCGCCGTCGGCCCGATAGCGGTCGCGCTCGACGATCTGCATCAGCGGCGCCGAGGTCCGGTGTTCCGCGTTGAGTTGAGAGAACACTCCATAACTTTCCGTACCAACCCAGGCCGCGCCGGCCACCAGGCGGCGCTGCTCAACGTCACGGGCGAACTGCGGCCAGCCGCGCAAGGGCAGCGTCGGGTCGTGGCGTCCCAACAGCTGCGTCGACGGCAGCGTCAGCAAGACGATGGCCGCCGCGCCCGCGACGAAGCCGAAGGCCGGGGTGATCTTGCGCAGCAGGCGGCCCCGCGGGGTCTCGCCGAAGCGGTCGGCGGCCACCGCGGCGCAAATCGCCAGGGCCCCGAACAGCGGGACCGGCCAATGGCCCTGCACGCGGTCGTGCAGGCTGTGCAGCAGCAGGTAGGCGGCGAAGGGCGCTGCGGTCGCCATCGGCAGGACCAGATGGATCGCGGCGGCTTCCCGCCGCTCGCGCCAGGCTCGGCGCAGACCGAGCGCGGCATAGACAGCCATCAGCGGCGTGAACACCAGGACCTGGGTTCCGACGAAATCGGCCACGTAGGCCAACGTGAAGCCATGCGGCGCGACCCGGCCGAACTGCTTGGCGAAGGTGATCCAGCCGTGCTCGGCGTTCCAGAAGACGTTGGCCGAGAAAACCACCACGGCGATCAGCGCGGCGGCCCAGGGGCCGGGGTTTTTCAGCTCCGCGAAACCGCCCGGGATCAGCACGAGCCAGAGCAGGACGCCGGGCGCAAGGAACAGGCCCGAATACTTCGACATCACCGCCAGGCCCGCGGCGAGGCCGGCGGCCAGCCACCACGCAGCACGGCGGCTCGCCCAGAAGCGGGCCAGGGTCCAAAGGGTGAGCGTCCAGAACAGGCTCGCCGGCGCGTCGGGAATGGCCAGCATGCCGCCCAGGCAGACCGTCAGGGTGGCGTTGTACCAGAGCGCCGCGCGGAAAGCCGTGCGGGGACTGGCGCCGAGCCTGAGCGTCAGGTCGCCGATCAGCCAGGTGTTGAGCCCGCTGGCGAGCGCCGGCAGGAACCGCACGCCCAGCGGCGTATCGCCGAACAGCGCCTCGCCCGCGCGCACCCACCAGGCGATCATCGGCGGGTGATCGAGATAGCCCAGCTGCAGGTGCTGGGCCCAGAGGCGATAGTAGGCCTCGTCCTCGGTGAGGTGGATCGATCCGGCGGCGGCCAGGCGCAGCGCGGTCAGCCCCACGGCCAGCAGCAGGACCGCGCGGCTCCAACCCGTCGCGCCGGTCGTCACCAGACGGCCCGGGAGGTGGTGATATAGTTCCAGACCGCGGCGACCACGGCGCCGGCGACGCCCGCCACCCACCACGAAGGGCCGCGCTCGAAGACCATGGTGGCGACCGCGACATTGGCCGCCAGCGGCACGCTGCACAGCAGGACGAACTTCAGGTAGCCGACGATCAGGCCGAGACCACGCTTGCGGCGGTCGCGATAGGTGACGGCGTTGTTGATCAGATAGTTCGAGGTCATCGCCGCAAGCGCGGCCACGGTCTGCGCCACGCTGAAGCCGACGTGCTGCCGCAAGGCATCCAGAATCAACAGGTGGACAACGACACCGCTGGCGCCCACCAGGGCGAACATGATGAAGCGCGGCGAGATCACGTCGCGGCTGAGCTTGGCCAGCAAAAGGCCCAGGTACTGGATCACCACGCCCTCATCGAGCTTGGAATCGCCGGCCACCCGGGCGCGGAACGCGTAGGGCATCTCCAGGTAGCGCGGCGGGGTCTTCTGCGAGGCCAGGATGTCGAACAACACCTTGAAGCCGGAGGTGGCCAGCGTCGGCGCGACCGCTTCCACCAGCTCGCGGCGGATCATGAAAAAGCCGCTCATCGGGTCGGTGACCTCGGCGCGGAGCACCCGCTTGCCCAGCCAGTTGGCGAGCCGGCTGCCGGCCTCGCGGGTGGCGCCCAACGCCGAGGCGTCAGAATCGCCGGTCGCCAGATAGCGGCTGCCGACCACCAGGTCGGCGCGGTCTTCCTGCAGGGCCTTGAGCATCAGGGGCAGCAGGGTCTCGTCGTGCTGCAGGTCGCCGTCGATCACCGCCACGAAGGGCGCGGCGCTGGCCATCGCGCCCTCGATCACCGCACCGGCCAGCCCACGGCGGCCGATGCGGTGCAGGCACATCACACGCGGGTCCAGCGCGGCGATGGCCTTGACGGCGGCGGCGGTGCCGTCGGGGCTGTCGTCATCGACGAAGATCGCCTGCCAGACCACGCCCTCCAGCGCCGCCTCCAGCTTGGCCAGCAAGGGCGCCACGTTCGGCGCCTCCTTGAAGGTCGGCACGATAACGCCGAGCTCCAGCGGCGCAGCGGCGGAGGCTGCCGTGGCGGCCTTGGAACGCAGAGTGGCCCGGGTCGGTTCGCGCATCAGCCCTCATACCCGGCGCACCGGGGGCTGGAAACTGTTCGATCACGGCCAGGCCACCAGGCCGCCTCGCACCCCCATTGGCGCCGCCCGCGACCCACATCATGTTGCCGCCCCGCTCAGACCCCTATAGGGCCGCTGGGAGGAGCGCCTGGGGGCGTCGAGGATGGATCGGACTTGGCTGACGACGGCAGAGCATCGCTGATCGCGCTTTATCTGGCGCGGCGCCCCGATCTGGTGCGGTTCTTCACCGTGCGCCTGCGCTCGGCCGCGGCGGCTGAGGACCTGGTGCAGGATATCTACGTCCGCCTCTCGGGCCTCGATCCGTCGATCGAGATTCAGAACCCCATGGCCTATCTCTACCGCCTGGGCTCCAACCTGATGCTCGACCGCCTGCGGGGCCAGCGGCGAACCGCCCATCGCGACGGCGCCTGGCTGGACAGTCAGACTACCCGCGTCGGGCCGCACGAGGTTTCCGCCGAACCCAGCGCCGAGGCGGCGGTCGCCGCGCGCCAGCGCCTGGCCCTGCTGGCCGAGGCGCTTAAGGACCTCAGCCCGCAGACCCAGCGGGTCTTCCGGATGCACAAGTTCGAAGGGCTCAGCCACCCGGAGGTCGCCGCCGCGGTCGGTATTTCCAGGAGCGCGGTGGAGAAACACATGATGGCGGCGTTGAAGCACCTCTTGGCGAAGCTGCCGTGATCCGCCAAACATGTTATTTGGAGGAGCTTGCCGGCTGGCGGCGTCATCTCATCGAAAGCGGCGGGTTCGCCCCGCCGTGGGCTGGGGCTCGATGACTAGGACCGACAACTCTTCCGGGAAGAGCCGGATCGCCGAGGAGGCTGCGTACTGGTTCGCCCGTCTCCAGGGCGAGGCCGCGACCGGTGACGACTGGCTGGCGTTCGAGCGGTGGCTGCAGTCTTCGCCAGCCCACGTGCGGGCCTACGATCAGCTTGAGGCCCTGTGGATCGACCTGGAATTTGCGCCGGTCGCCAAGGACCTCGGCGGCCTGCCGCTGGTGACTGCCCGCCGCGCGTTGCCCCATCGCGTTTCACCTAGGGGTCACGCGCCGGAAGTGATGCGCCGCCGCGCCTGGCTGGGCGCCGGGGCGGCGATCGCCGCCAGCCTCGCCGTGGCCGTCGGCGTCGGCGTCTGGTCGCCCGGTGTCGCCACCCAGACCTTCCAGACGACCCCCGGCCAGACCCGGGATATCACCCTGGCCGACGGCACCCATATCCGCCTGAATGCCGCCTCGAAGATCACCGTCGCCCTGGGCCGCGACGCGCGCCGCGTGCAGATGGCTGACGCCGAGGCGGTGTTCGACGTGGCTCACGACGCCGGCCGTCCCTTCCTGATCGGCGTCGGCGACCGCCAGGTTCGCGTCGTGGGCACGGAGTTCAACCTGCGTCACCGCGCCGATCTGGTGGACCTGACAGTCCGTCGCGGCATCGTCGAGGTGCGGCCGGCGAACGCGCCACAGGCGGCGCCCACCCGCGTCAGCGTCGGCCAGGAACTGACCCATTTCGCCGGCCAGGTCGGGTCGGTCCTGAAGATTTCCGATCCGGACCGGGCGTTTGCCTGGACCAATGGCCAGCTGATCTATCGCGACACGCCGCTCTCGGACGTCGCCGCCGACCTGTCGCGCCGGTTCGCGACGCAAATCCGCACGGCCGACGCACGGACCGGCGCCCTGCGGTTCTCAGGCGTCCTGGTGACCGACAACCAGCCGGACGTGCTACGGCGTCTGGCGGCCTACGCCCCGGTGCGTGTCGAGCACACGGGTTCGGCGATCGTCCTGCATCACCGCTAACGGTCCTGGCGCTGACCGGGCGTCTGCGGAGCGCCCAGGCTCATCGCCTCGATAACGCTGCCGGTATAGGCGGCATGGCCCACGTGGGTCAGCCGCGCCTCCATGTCCGCCCAGATTTCTCCGCCCAGATCGCGCCAGCGTCGGCAGAACGCATAATCCTCCGACAGGTACTGGCCGGTCTCCGGCTCGATCATGGTGTCGAAGACCATCACCGCCGTCTCGGCGCGCCCGTCCGCCATGTCGCCCATCCTGGCCGTGAGTTCGGGGTGCGTGTCGATGATCGCCTGCATCGCGGCCCGCTGGATCAGCAGGAAGCCTGTGCCGGCATAGGCGACCTTGGCGAAACCGCCCTCGACCTCCACGGAGCTGTCGGGTGTCGCAATGAAACGCAGGACGTAGCCCAGGGAGGCGGCCATGAGGTCCGGCGCGTCGGCCTTGGCCGCGCTGCGGGCCTTCTCCCAGTCGATGAGCTTCAACGGATAGACGCCGGCGGCGACCGGCTTATCCATGGCGATCAGGCGGAACAGATTTTCCGGCGCGAACCCGATGTCGGCGTCGCAGAACAGCAGGTGGGTGGCCTGGCCGTGCGCCAGGAACCGGGCGGCGAGGCGCGAGCGCGCTCGGGTGATCAGGGCGTCCCCGCCCATCAGATCGATGTGCAGGCCGATGCCGCGCGCCCGGCAGGCGGTCTGCAGCGCCAGGACCGCGTTCATGTAGTGCAGGTTGACCATGCCGCCGTAGCAGGGCGTCGCCAGATAGATGAAGGGCGGAGCGCCCGGGTCTGAAGTTTCGGTCGGCATGGCGTCTCGCGAGCGGCTGTTGCGCCGGTTTAGGGATTGCGGAGAAAGCTTTCCACCAGATCGTCATAGAGGTCGAAGCGCTTGTAGGCGCGCAGCGCCGGCGTCGCGGTGCGCCAGGCGTCGGCGAAGGCCGCCAGGCGCTCGGGCTGGTCGGCCAGGCTCGCCAGCGGCGCCAGCCACACCCGGATGGTGAACAGCGCCCCGCCGGTGCGCGGCAGGCGGCGCAGGGTCTGGCGCTCGACCCGCAGGTGGAGGTCCCGTCCGGCCTGAACTGGCGCGATCTCGCCGATCCGTGCGCGGATCGGGTCGGACGTGGGGGTGTGCAGGGCGTCGGAGTTCAGCAGCGTCCAGTTGCGCCGCTCCAGCACCAGGTCGGGTCTCAGGCCCTCGAAAATTCGCTGCACGCGCACCTGGAAACGGTCGGCGAAGCCGGTCACCGGGCCATGCAACTCGCCCAGGCTGCGCCCGATCACCTCTTCGGCGGTGAAGAAGCTGCCGGCGCAAAGCGACAGCGCGGTCAGCCGCCACTGGCCGTCGCGCTTTTCCATCAGGCACAGATCGTCCGGCACGCGCCGCGCGGCGGCCCATAGGGGCGGCAGATCGGTCGGCGCGCGGTCCGGCGCGGGTCCCAGCGCCGCCTCGACCAGCGCCAGCACCTCGGCCTGGCCGGGCCGTGAGGCCTCGGTCTCGGACCACACCAGACCCGGGCTCGCCGCCATCAGTGGGTCCTTGCGCGCCGCCGGATCGGCTTCGCCGCCCTCCAGCCAATGGTCCAGGGCGATGGGCTTCAGGCCGATCTGGAAGTCGGCCGCCGCCTCCCAGGGCCGGTGGCGCGGGCTCACCGCACCCAGCCGGCCCAGCGCATCATGCCCCAGACCAGGTAGGCGACGACGATGCCGACGCTGTCGGCGGCCAGATCATGCCAGTCGCCATCCCGCCCGAGCGGCATGGCGGCCTGCAGAATCTCGATCGCCGCGCCGAACGCGAAGGCGAAACCGCCGATCGCCCAGCGCCGGCGCGTCGACAGGATCAGGCCCGCGCCGGTCAGCACCGCCCAGGACACCGCGTGCTCGGCCTTGTCCCAGACCATGCCCACGCCGGGCACGTCCTTGCCAGGCGCCAGCGTCATGTAGAGCAGCACGCCGCAGGCGATGGCGTAGAGCGCCAGGCGCAGGGCGCGTGGCAGACGGGACAGGGCGGAAAACAGCGATCGCATCGCCCCTTACTTGCACGTCCGCGCCTCGCTCTCTAGCGTCCGCCGCCTTGCGGAGGCGCGGAGCGGATCATGGCGGCGAATGCGGATATCGAGGCGGTGATCTGGGACTTCGGCGGGGTTTTCACGTCTTCGCCTTTCGAAGCCTTTAATCGCCTGGAGGCCGAGAGAGGCCTGCCGAAGGACCTGATCCGCCGGATCAACGCCACCAACCCCGACACCAACGCCTGGGCCCTGTTCGAGCGCAATGCGGTCGATCCGGCGGGCTTCGATGCGCTGTTCCTCGCGGAGTCCACGGCGCTCGGCCATCCGCTGCGCGGCGCCGAGGTGCTGCCGAGGCTGGCGGGCGAACTGAGGCCGCGAATGGTCGAGGCGTTGAAGATCTGCAAACAGCACTTCAAGGTGGGCTGCATCACCAACAATGTGGTCTCGATGCACAGTCCCGGCCAGGACGCGGCCCAGCAGGGGGCCGGCGCGATGGGCCAGGTGATGCCGCTCTTCGACGCCATCATCGAAAGCTCCAAGGCCGGCGTCCGCAAGCCTGATCCGCGCATCTATCAGATGATGTGCGAGTTGCTGGCCGTGGCCCCCGCCAGGTGCGTCTACCTCGACGACCTCGGAATCAACTGCAAGCCGGCGGCGGGATTGGGCATGACGGCGATCAAGGTGGTGGACGTCGACCAGACCCTGGCGGATCTGTCGGCCGCAACCGGGCTGGTGTTCGCATGAGCCGGCCGAAGAAGCTGTCCCTAAATACCGTCCTCGCCGGCCTTCCAAGCTGGAAGGCCGCGCCGGGTGAGCGCGAGGCGATTCGCAGGGCTCTGGCCTTTCCAGACTTCAGCCTCGCCTTCGCTTTCATGGGTCGCGTGGCTATGCAGGCCGAGAAGCTCGACCATCACCCGGAATGGAGCAATGTTTATGGACGGGTGGAGATTCTGCTGACCACCCACGACGCCGACGGCGTCACCGAATTGGACGTCGCAATGGCCAAGTTCATCGATCGGGCGGCCCTTTCGTCTGGCGCGATAGAGCCACAAAGGCCGCCGCCGCCGGTTCCCCCAGAGTTGATGGCCAAAGCCCGCGACGCTGCCCGCAAGCGGCGCCCGCCGAAAACGTAGGCGCCAGAAGGCTCGCATCATCCATGAGAACCATGACCTGGAAGGCATCTGGAGATACCGCCCGAAACCGCCTCAGACCGCGGTGGCTTTGAGTCGGAGTCTCAGTGACCTGATCGCCCGCTAGTTCGCGACGATGGCGCCGAGCAGCAGCTTGGCGCCGGGGCGTTTCAGCAGGAGGTCCGTCTGGCGCTGCAAGGATTGGCCGATGTATTCGGCGTTGGGCTCCGAGCCGGACGGCAGGCCAGCGGCATAGACCTGGATCACCTGCACATAGGCCGCGCGCAGCCGTGGCAGCGACTTGTTGACGAAGTCGCGTAGTTTCGGATCGGAGACCTGCAGGCCGCAGTCGACGCTCAGCACCCCGCGCCGCCCCCGGGACTTTGTCGTGGTTCCGGTGATCGGGCTGATCGGAATGTAGTCCTCACCGCCGGACTTTTTCTTTTCGTCGCCCCCCGACTTCTTCTTCTCCTCGCCGGCCGCGACGGGGGCGGGAAGGGCGCAGGCCAGGGCGATGAGGGTCAGCAGGTCGCGACGTCGCATGGCCTAACCTATCGCGATTATGGTTAGCGGTCTCTTTACACGCGGCTGCGACAAGGGGAGCCGTTGAAGATTCGCCGCCTCCGGAGCGTGCCCTTGGGCCGATTTGCGCCGACTTCCCTCGACCTCGACGGCAAGGTCATCCTGGTCACCGGCGGCACCGGCTCCTTCGGGCGCCGCTTCGTCGAGACAGTGCTTGGCGGCTGCCAGGCGCGCAAGGTCATCATCTATTCCCGCGACGAGCTCAAACAGAGCGAGATGCAGCAGGACCTGGCCGAGCGGTTCGGTCCGGAGAAGATGGGCACGCTGCGCTTCTTCCTGGGCGACGTGCGCGACCGCCAACGGCTGATCCTGGCCATGCGCGGGGTCGATATCGTGATCCACGCCGCGGCCCTGAAGCAGGTGCCAGCGGCGGAGTACAATCCGTCGGAATGCATCCACACCAATGTGCTGGGCGCGGAGAACGTGGTCTGGGCCTGCCTGACCAACCGGGTCCAGAAGGTCATCGCGCTCTCCACAGATAAGGCCTGCAACCCGATCAACCTCTACGGCGCGACCAAGCTCGCCTCCGACAAGACCTTCGTGGCGGCCAACAACCTGTCGGGCGACATCGGCACGCGGTTCTCGGTGGTCCGCTACGGCAATGTGGTGGGCTCCAGGGGCTCGGTGGCGCCGCTGTTCCAGCGGCTGATCGCCAAGGGTGCGACCGAGTTGCCGATCACCGACATCCGCATGACCCGCTTCTGGATCACGCTGAACGAGGGCGTCGAGTTCGTGCTGTCGTCGCTGGGCGTCATGCATGGCGGCGAGATCTTCGTGCCGAAGATTCCCTCGATGAAAATGACCGACCTGGCGGCGGCGATGGCGCCCGGCCTGCCGATCAAGGTCGTCGGCATCCGGCCGGGTGAGAAGCTGCACGAGATCATGATCTCGGCGGACGACGCCAGGGGCACCGTGGACCTCGGCGACCGTTACGCCATCGAGCCAGCTTTCGTAGAATACCCCCGGGAGCCCCTGACCGGCGGACGGCTGGACGAGGGCTTCAGCTACGTCAGCGACACCAACGCCGACTGGCTGACCGGCGACGCCCTGCTGGCCGTGCTCAACGAGGCGGTGCCGCAACGCCGGCGGCGCGCGGTCGACTAGGATGGCTCCGTCCGGCACCCCCGCCGTGCTTCCCTATGGCCGACAGACCATCGAGGACGACGACATTGCCGCCGTTGTCGAAGCGTTGCGCGCCGACTTCCTGACCACCGGCCCGACGGTCGAGGCCTTCGAGGGCGCTTTCGCCGAGACCGTGGGCGCCCGCCACGCGGTGGCCTGTTCCAACGGCACGGCGGCCCTGCACCTGGCCATGCTGGCGCTGGACGTGCAGCCGGGCGAGGTGGTTATCGTCCCGTCCATCACCTTTCTCGCCACCGCCAACTGTGCGCGCTACGTCGGCGCCGAGGTCGTGTTCGCCGACGTCGATCCCGCGAGCGGCCTGATGACTCCGGACACCCTCGCCGAGGCGCTGACGCGCCTGGAAGGCCGCCGGCTCCGGGCCGTGCTGCCGGTGCATTTGCGCGGCGACGTGGCTCATCTTCCGAGCCTCGCGACACTGGCCCAGGAGGCCGGCGCGGTGCTGGTCGAGGACGCACCCCACGCCCTGGGCTCGACCATGACCTTCGGCAATGTCGCCGAGCGGGTGGGCGACGCCCGCCACTCGGCCATGGCCACCTTCTCGTTCCACCCGGTCAAGACCATCGCCACTGGCGAGGGCGGCATGGTGACGACCAACGACCCGGCGCTCGCCGAGCGCCTTCGGACGATGCGCAGCCACGGCATGGTGAGGCCGGAAGGTGCGGACCCGTGGTGGTACGAGATGCCGGAGCCCGGCTTCAACTACCGCCTGCCGGACATTCTCTGCGCGCTCGGCCTGTCGCAACTCGCCAAGCTGCCACGCTTCGCCGCCCGCCGCCGCGCGCTGGCCAAGGCCTACGAGACCGCACTCGCGCCCTTGGCGCCTGTGGTCCGGATCGCTGTCCAGCCTCAGTGGAGCGACCCGGTCCTGCACCTGATGTGCGTTCTGATCGACTTCGAGGCCGCCGGCCTGACCCGCCGCCAGGTGGTTGATGGCTTACGAGAGTACGGAATTGGCACTCAGGTGCATTACATCCCGGTTCACCGCCAGCCCTACTACCTTGAGCGATACGGCGCCCTCCACCTGCCGGGCGCTGAGAGCTGGTACGCCCACTGCCTGTCGCTGCCGCTCTATCCGGGGATGGCTGACGAGGATGTGGGCCGGGTGGTCGCGGCGTTGGGGGCGGTGCTGGCCGGCAAGAGATTTAAGCCGCAGACTGCTGGCTAGCGCCCTTCCCCCAAACGCTCGTCATCCTCCGGTCGCCCGAAGAGGCGATCCGGGCCATGACGAGCGTCGGGGTGGGTTTGGATTACGCCGCCAGCGCCGCGTGTTTCAGCAGGTCCCGGATGCCATCGACCTTGTCGGGCGCATTGGTCAGCTCGGCGCGGGTGCCCTCCAGGCGCGCGAGCTTCAGGGCTTCGGTGCGGGCGCGGTCGGCGGCGGGGCCCAGCGGGCAGACCTCGCCACAGGCGAACCTGAGGAGCGCGGTCAGGCGGATAAGCGCCGGGACCGTGGCGCGCACCGTCATGGCGATCAGCCTGGCGTCGGCTTCCACCAGCCCGCCGATCTCGCCCAGCTTTACCTGTATGGGCTTGTAGGCTTCCTCGATCAGGCCGCAGCGGGCGACGGCGCGCTGCAGCTTGGCCAGCTCCGCCAGGCGCATGGCCGGATGGTGCGTCTCGCGGCTCTGGGTCTCGAACCGCAGGCTGAACACCAGGGAGGTCAGCCAGCGGCCCGCCTCACGCTTGTTGCCGCCGCCGATAATGTTTTCGGTGAGCCAGATCAACGCCTCGGCTTCGCTCTGCACCGAGGCGTCCTCGCCCAGGTAGACCTCCACGAAATCGCGGGTCACCAGCATCTTGGAGCGGGCGGAGAAGGCGGCCTGCACCTGATCCAGCGGCAGCAGCTTGCCGGACGCCGCCGTCAGCGCCATCGCCAGGCCCCGGATCACGTCGATCTCGCTGACCGGATCGGTGGGGCGCAGCCGCCGCCGGCCGGACAGGTCGCGCAGGATCCGCTGGCCGATCGCCGCGCGCACCCCTGTAAAGGCCTCGTCGTTCAGCCATTTGGCAAGACGCTGGGCGCGGGCGGACAGCTCCGGCATCACCTTGGCGACGCTGCGATTGGCGGTCACCAACTGATCGACCACGTCGGCCGCCGCCAGCCGGCTCATGGCCGCCAGGCGTCCGCCAAGGTCGAGGTCGCCGCCGACCACATTGTCGAGCCCCTTCTGGGAGCCCACGATCTCTTCCAGCGGCTCAGTGATGACGCAAAGCGCCAGCTTGCGCCCGGCCCCGTCCGGCGGCGCCTTGTCGGCGAGGTCGAGCAGCAGGCCGACCTTTTCGCTCCAGCTCTGCGCCGGCGCGAGGCTGGCGGCGACGGCGCAGCCCAGGCGATAGGCCCCGTCCGGATCCTTGGAAAGCTGGCCCGCGACCTTCGCGAAGGTGTCCGGCGAGACGCTGGGCAGGCCCTTCTTGGCGTCGCGCATCAACCGCTCGATGGCCCGATCGGCCAGGCCGCGGAAGGTCTTGGTCATGGCCGCCACCGAGGCGCCGCGCGAATGCGCCTCGGGCACGGCGATCTTCTGGATGGCGTGGGTGATCTCGACGGCGCTGGCCTCGAGCCGTTCCACGAGGTCGGGGCGGTGCAACAGCTCGAACGGGGTCGCCTCGTTGCGCTCGAGCCAGGTTTCGAACAGCCGGCCGATGCGCTCGCGGGCGTGGCAGGTGTAGAGGTCCTGCGGCGAGACGCAGAGCGGCTCGGTGGACTCCGGCGCCTTGACCTTACGCGCCCGCTCCGGAGCGCCCAGCGACAGGATGGTCAGAGACTGGAACTGGCCGGTGGCCGCCTCCAGGGTCTCGCGCATCACCTTGGCGGCGGCGACCTGGCCGCGCTCGACCATCTCCTTGGCCGATTCGATCGCGGCGAGGCGGTCGTCGGTGGCGGACTTCAGGGTCCAGCTTGAATCCGGATAGCGGCGGACAAAGACCTCGAAATGCACGTCGGCGTCGGACATAGAGTCGCTCCACAGTGAACCGGATCGTACCGGCGAAGCTTTAAGCTCCGATTGACCGCCGATATCCCGCCCCATTGAGGCCGCCCAATTTGTGCCATCGGGCGGGATGACTAGCTTACCGCTCGACCCAAGCTTACCTCTCGGCCCAGGCTTACCTCTCGACCTGGGCTTGCCCTTCGATCCGAGCTCGACTGCCGAATACGGAGACCACGAACCCCTATGGCCAAGATCACCCTGGTGGATGACGACGAGAACATCGTCACCTCGGTCAGCCTCGCGCTGGAGAGTCACGGCCACGCCGTGAAGGCCTACTACGACGGGGCCGCGGGCCTTGCGGCGCTGGAAAGCGATCCGCCGGACCTGGCGATCCTCGACGTGAAGATGCCGCGGATGGACGGGATGGAGGTGCTGCGCCGCCTGCGCCGGACCTCCGACATGCCGGTGATCATCCTGACGTCGAAGGACGAGGAGATCGACGAGATTCTCGGCTTCAACCTGGGCGCCGATGACTACATGCACAAGCCCTTCAGCCAGCGCCTGCTGATCGAGCGGGTGAAGGCGGTGCTGCGCCGGGCCGGCGTCGAGGGCGAGGAGCCGGCCACGACTGCCGCCGGCGCCGAGGCCAGCCGCGCCATCAAGCGGGGCAAGCTGACCCTCGATCCGGCGCGGCACGACTGTCTGTGGGAAGGCAAGCCGGTGAAGCTGACGGTGACCGAATTCCTGCTGCTGCAGTCGCTGGCCCAGCGTCCCGGCTTCGTGAAGAGCCGCGACAACCTGATGGACGCGGCCTACGACGATCAGGTCTATGTCGACGACCGCACCATCGACAGCCACATCAAGCGCATGCGCAAGAAGTTCCGCGACGTTGACCCAGAGTTCGACGCAATCGAAACCCTCTATGGCGTCGGCTACCGATACCGCGAAACCTGACCCGCCGGCCGTTCGGCGGGAGCGGCGCGTCTCGTGGTTCCGGTGGATTCCGGGGACGCGTCTCGGCCGGCTGATCATCGCGCTGAACGTGCTGGGCCTGGCGATCCTGATCGTCGGCGCCCTGGTGCTCAACGAGTACCGGGCGGGCCTTGTCAACGCGCGGATCGACAGCCTGACCACCCAGGGCGAGCTGATGGCCGCGATCATCGACCAGGCGGCCACCGTGGGCGAGCCCGTGCCGGCGATGGATCCCGCGCCGGCCGGCCTGGTGTTGCAGATGCTGGCCAATCCCCGAACCCAGCGGGCGCGGCTGTTCGATCCGGCCGGCCGGCCGCTGGCCGACAGCGAACTGGTCGCCGACCGGGTGGAGCAGGGGGTGCTGCGCCCGGCCAGGCCACGCGGCGACAACCGCATGTCCCTGGGGCTCGACCGGGAGCGCGCCGGGCCGACCGCCAGCGCGGCCCGGGCCGCGCTACAGGCCGAGGTCGCCCAGGCCCTGCGCGGCCTGCATGTTGCCGGGCTGCGGCGCGGTGAGGACGGCAAGCGGGTGGTCTCGGTCTCGATCCCGATCCAGAACGTGCAGCAGGTGCTGGGCGTGCTGACCCTGGAGGCCAACGACGTCGACGCCATCATCGCCCGCGAGCGGCTGGCGCTGATCCCCTTCATCCTGATCGCCATGGCGGTGACCCTGTCGTCCTCGCTGGTGCTGAACCAGCTGATCGCCACCCCGGTGCGCCGCCTTGCGCGGGCCGCCGACCGGGTCCGGCTGGCGCGCGCGCGGGCGATTTCGCTGCCCGACCTCGCCAAGCGCGATGACGAACTCGGCGACCTGACCCGCAGCCTGGAGGACATGACCCAGGCGCTGTCGGAACGCATGGACGCCATCGAAAGCTTCGCCGCCGACGTGGCGCACGAGATCAAGAACCCGCTGACATCGCTGCGCTCGGCGGTGGAAACGCTCGATCTGGTGACCGACCCGATCGCCCGCGACCGGCTGTTGAGCATCCTGAAGAACGACGTGCAGCGGCTCGACCGGCTGGTCACCGACATCTCCAACGCCTCGCGCCTGGACGCCGAACTGTCGCGCGACGCGCCCAAGGCCGTCGATCTGGAACGGCTGATCGCCGAGATCGTCGGGCTCTATCAGGTCACCGCCAAGCCGGGGGAGGTCGGTGTGGTCTTCCATCGTCCCGGCGGCCTCGATCCGGTCACGGTGGCGGGCCGCGAGGGTTCGCTCGGTCAGGTGTTCCGCAACCTTATCGACAATGCGCGGTCCTTCAGTCCGCCGGGCGGGCAGGTGGTGGTGGCCTTGCAGCGCGCGGCCGGCCGGGTGATCGCCACGGTCTCCGACGCTGGCCCTGGCATCCCGCCCGAGAACCTGGAAACCGTCTTTGAGCGCTTCTACACCTCGCGGCCCAAGGGCGCGGCGTTCGGCGGCAACTCGGGCCTGGGCCTGTCCATCGCCCGCCAGATTGTCGAGGCGCACAACGGAACGCTGCGGGCCCAGAACCGGCTGGTCGATGGCAAGGTCGCCGGCGCGGTGTTCCTGCTGATGCTGCCCGAGGCGCATCCTTGAGCGCCGGCGTGGGTGAGGTCCGTCACGCCGGCCTGATCGCCATGCGCGTCGGCGGGGTCTGGCGCGGCGTGCTGATCGAGGGGCCGTCCGGGGCGGGAAAGAGCGACCTGGCGCTCCGGGCGCTTTCCGAGGGATTTTCGCTGGTCGCCGACGACCGCGTGGTGCTGTGGCCCTGCGAAGGACGGCTGTTCGGCCGGGCGCCGGATGTGTTGTTCGGCCTGCTGGAGGTCCGCGGGCTGCAGGTCATCCGCGTTCCGACGATACCGCTTTGCGAGGTGGCGCTGATCGCCCGCTGCGCGACGCCGGAACGCATGCCCGAGCCGCGATCCGCGGAGATTTGCCGGGTCGCCACGCCGCTCATCGAACTCGACCCGCGGGAGGCCTCGGCGCCTGCGAAACTACGACGCGCACTCAGCCACTTTGACGAGGACCGCAAGAGGCGTATTTAGCACGGCTTCGCGGGACGGGTTCTTTAGGACCGCGTGGGTGGGGATACCCTTGAAAGAGTTTTGCATGAACCGGCCAGGCGCGTGATCGGGCTCGTGATCGTGACCCACGGCAGGCTGGCCGAGGAGTTCGTGTTCGCCATGGAGCATGTGGTCGGGCCGCAGGCTGCGGTCGAGGCCATCTGCATCGGGCCGGAGGACGACATGGAGCGGCGCCGCAAGGATATCCTGGCGGCCTGCGGGCGCGTGGACACCGGCCACGGGGTCATCCTGCTCACCGACATGTTCGGCGGCACGCCGTCGAATCTCGCCATCTCGGTGATGGAGCAGACCAAGGCCGAGGTGATCGCCGGGCTGAACCTGCCGATGCTGATCAAGCTCGCCAGCGTGCGCGGCCGCCAGAGCCTGGAGGACGCCGTCGCCTGCGCCCAGGAGGCGGGGCGCAAATATATCTCCGTGGCCTCCTACGTGCTGGCCGGCGAAAAGTAGGGGCCGGCGAAAAGTGAGCCCAAGATGAGCCAAGGCGGGGCGACCCGCACCGTCCAGATCGTCAATAAGCGCGGTCTGCACGCCCGCGCGTCCGCCAAATTCGTGAAGACCGCCTCCGGTTTCGAGGCCGAGGTGCGCGTCTCCAAGGACGGCCAGACGGTCGATGCCCGCTCGATCATGGGCCTGATGATGCTGGCCGCCGGCCCCGGCAGCGCCATAGAGATCGAGGCCGAAGGCCCCGACGCCGAGGCCGCGGTGACCGCCCTCGACGCATTGGTCAGCGCGAAGTTCGACGAGGACGAGTGAAACTCGTCCTGCCTCCCCCGCGAAGCGGCGGGAGGGGGACCGCGCCCCGCAGAGGGCGTGGTGGAGGGGGCGAACCGCAGACTTGGCGGATCGGTCGGCGATAAGAGATTCAGAGCTTGAGGCTCGCCCCCTCCACCCCGCGCTCTTCGCTGCGCTCGGCGCGCGGTCCCCCTCCCGCCATCGCTGCCGCGATGGGTGAGGTAAGACGCTTCACGTCTTCAGCCGCCAGCCGGTGCGGAAGATCCAGGTGATGAAACCCAGGCAGGCCAGCATGAACAGCAGGGTCATGCCGAGGCTCACGCCCACCTGCACGTCGGACACCCCATAGAACGCCCAGCGGAAGCCGGAGACCAGGTAGACCACCGGGTTGAACAGCGCGACCTTGGCCCAGAACGGCGGGAGCATGTTGATCGAATAGAAGCTGCCGCCCAGAAAGGTCAGTGGCGTGACGATCATCAGGGGCACGATCTGCAGCTTCTCGAAGCCATCGGCCCAGACGCCCAGGATGAACCCGAACAGCGAAAAGGTGACCGAGGTCAGGATCAGGAACGCCAGCGCCCAGAACGGGTGGACGATCTCGAAGGGCACGAACAGCCGGGCGGTGATCAGGATGATTGTCCCCAGCATCACCGACTTCGACGCCGCCGCGCCCACATAGCCCAGCACCACCTCGACGGCCGAGACCGGCGCCGACAGCATCTCGTAGATCGTGCCCGACCACTTGGGCATGTAGATGCCGAACGAGCCGTTGGAGATGCTCTCGGTCAGGATCGACAGCATGATCAGGCCCGGCACGATGAAGGCGCCGTAGGAGATGCCGTCCACCTTGGCCATCCGGCTGCCGATGGCGGCCCCGAAGACGATGAAATAGAGCGAGGTGGAAATCACCGGCGCGGCGATCGACTGCACGATGGTGCGGAAGGTCCGGGCCATTTCGAAGCGGTAGATGGCGCGCACGCCATAGAGGTTCATGCCGCTCATGCCGATGCTCCCTCTGCCTGGCCTATCTCTGCCTGGCCCCGCACCAGATTGACGAAGATATCCTCCAGCGAGCTCTGCTCGGTGCGCAGGTCCTTGAAGTCGACGCCGCGTTCGCTCAGGCCTCGCAGCAGGGCGGCGATGCCGGTGTCCTCGGCCTGGGCGTCGAAGGTGTAGACCAGGTCGGCGCCGTCGTTGGCCAGCGACAGGTCGTAGGCGCCAAGACCGGTCGGCACGGCCTTGAGCGGCGCCTGCAGGTGCAGGGTGAGCTGCTTCTTGCCGAGCTTGCGCATCAGCTCGGCTTTTTCCTCGACCAGGATCAGCTCGCCCTTGGAGATCACCCCGATCCGATCGGCCATTTCCTCGGCCTCTTCGATGTAATGGGTGGTCAGGATGATGGTGACGCCGTTCTCCCGCAGGCCCCTCACCATCTCCCACATGTCGCGGCGCAGCTCGACGTCGACGCCGGCGGTGGGCTCGTCGAGGAACAGGATCTGCGGCTCGTGGCTGAGCGCCTTGGCGATCATCACGCGGCGCTTCATCCCGCCGGAGAGCGTCATGATCTTGGCGTCCTTCTTGTCCCAGAGGCTGAGGTCGCGGAGCACCTTTTCGAGGTAGGCGGTGTCCTTGGGCTTGCCGAACAGGCCGCGGCTGAAGTTGACGGTGGCCCAGACGGTCTCGAAGGCGTCGGTGCTGAGCTCCTGCGGGACAAGGCCGATCTTGCTCCGCGCGGCGCGATAGTCGCGCACCACGTCGTGGCCGTCGGCGGTCACCCGCCCCGATGTGGGGTTCACCAGGCCGCAGGTGACGCCGATCAGCGTGGTCTTACCCGCGCCATTGGGACCCAGCAGGGCGAAGATCTCGCCCTTCTCGATGCTCAGGCTTACGGTCTTCAGGGCCTGGAAGCCGCCGGCATAGGTCTTCGACAGGCCTTCGATGGTGATGATTGGCTGCACGCGTTTCCCCCGTAGGCCCGCAGATAGGGCTCAGAGGACGTTCAATCCAGGCCGGCGCCGACTCGCGGGCTCGCGCGTTTGACGTTTGATCGATCGCGGGACGATTTCCGGCCCGTGGTGTAAGAGTGCCCACGACAAGGTCAGAGAGCTCAGAATGCCCGCGGATCGCGAGATCGAGCTGAAGTTCGCCTGCGGGCCGGGCGACCTGGCCGCGGTGCTGGCCGCCGCGCCGGCCGGCGATGATGAGACCCGCGAGCTGATCAGCGTCTATTTCGACACGCCCGACCGGATGTTGCAGAAAGCCGGCGCATCTCTGCGAGTGCGCGAGCACCTGGGCCTGCGCACCCAGACGCTGAAACGCGGCCAGGGCCTGGTGCGCCAGGAGTACGAGGCCCCGATCGAGGGCCTGGCGCCCGACCCGGCCCTGGAGCCCCTGCCCTCGATGCTGCCTGACGGGGCGACGCTGCGGCCGGCCTTCAACGTGCGGGTCAGCCGCCGCCAGCGGACCTTTCGCTATCGCACGGCCGAGATCGAGCTGGCCCTCGACCAGGGCGAGGTGACCGGCGGCGACCGCCGCAGTGCGATCTGCGAGGTGGAGCTGGAGTTGAAGTCCGGGCCGCCCGTGGCGCTCTTCGCGCTGGCCCGCGAGCTCGCGGCGGCCGCGCCGCTCTATCTCGCCTTCGACAGCAAGGCCGCGCGAGGCCAGGCGTTGATGGCCGGCCCGGGCCATGCCGATGCGAAAAGCCCCGAGGTTGCGCTGGTCGGCGATGCGAGCGTGGGCGAGGCCTTTCAGGCTGTGGCGCGCCGGGCCCTGGCCCAGATCGCCGCCAACGCCGCCGCCCTGCGCCTCGACCCCGGTCCTGAGGCGGTGCACCAGCTGCGGGTCGGCGCCCGACGTCTGCGGAGCGCGCTCACCACCTTCAGGCCGATCCTGGGGGCTGAGGCGCTGGACCCGTTGAAGGCGGAACTCCGGTGGCTGAGCCATGCGTGCGACGCCGCCCGCAACCTCGACGTCTTCGCCGAGGAGAGGCTGCGGCCCGCCGAGCTTGGCGCCGAGCCGAGCCTCGGCCTCGCGGCGCTGCGCAAGGCGGTCGACGCGGCGCGCCGGGCGGCCTGGGCTGAGGCGGCCGAGGCGGCGGCCTCGGCGCGCTTCCGGACCCTGATGATCGACGCCGCCGCCTGGATGGAGACCGGTGACTGGCTGGACGGCGAGGCGGCCGCCGCGCCGATCGCGCCCTTTGCGCGCCGCGCCCTGAAGCGCCATCGCCGTAAAGTCGCCAAGCGCGGCCAGGACGCCCGGGGCGGCGACGATGCGGCGCGTCACCGGCTGCGCATCGAGGCCAAGACGCTGCGCTATGCGGTTGACGCCCTGGCGAGCCTCTACAGCGAGCGGCGGGTGCGGCGGTATGTGGGCCGGCTGCGCGATCTGCAGGACACCCTGGGGGCGCTCAACGACATGGCCTCGGCCAAGCCGATGATCGCGACCCTGAAGCTGACGCCGGAGGCCGCCTTCGCCGCCGGCGAATTGGCCGGTCTGGCCGCCGCCGGACGAGCGAGGCTGCTGGCCCAGGCGCGTCGGGCGCTGACGCGGCTTACCGCGGCCGACCTGCCATAGGGTTAGCAAACATATAAAGAAGTCTTTATATCATTTCTTGCACCCGGCCCGGCCCATCGCTATAGAGCCGCCAACCTTTCAAAATCCCCGGCCCGGCATGCGGGCCCGCCAGAGGACTGACATGACCGACTATATCGTCAGGGACATCACGCTCGCCGATTTCGGCCGCAAGGAACTCGACATCGCCGAAACCGAAATGCCCGGCCTGATGGCGGTGCGCGCCGAGTTCGGCAAGGACCAGCCGCTGAAGGGCGCCCGGATCGCTGGCTCCCTGCACATGACCATCCAGACCGGCGTGCTGATCGAGACCCTGCAGGCCCTGGGCGCGGACGTGCGCTGGGCCTCCTGCAACATCTTTTCGACCCAGGACCACGCCGCCGCCGCCATCGCGGCGACGGGCACCCCGGTGTTCGCCACCAAGGGCGAGACGCTGATGGAATACTGGGAGTACGCCCACAAGATCTTCGAATGGTCGGACGGCGGCTATCCGAACATGATCCTCGACGACGGCGGCGACGCCACCCTGCTCTGCGTGCTGGGTCCCAAGGCCGAACAGGACCCGAGCGTCCTCGACAAGCCCGAGAACGAGGAGGAAGAAGCCCTCTACGCAACCATGAAGCGGTATCTGAAGGAGAAGCCCGGCTTCTATTCGGCGATCCGCGACGCCATCAAGGGCGTGTCGGAAGAGACCACCACGGGCGTCCACCGCCTCTATCAGATGGCCGAGCGCGGCGAGCTGCCGTTCCCCGCCATCAACGTCAACGACAGTGTCACCAAGTCCAAGTTCGACAACCTCTACGGCTGCCGTGAAAGCCTGGTCGACGCCATCCGCCGCGGCACCGACGTCATGCTGTCCGGCAAGGTCGCGGTGGTCCTGGGCTACGGCGACGTGGGCAAGGGCTCGGCCGCCTCGCTCCGCAACGGCGGCGCGCGCGTCATCGTGACCGAGATCGACCCGATCTGCGCCCTGCAGGCGGCCATGGAGGGCTACGAGGTCCAGACCATGGAAGACGTGGCCGGCAAGGCCGACATCTTCGTCACCGCCACCGGCAACAAGGACGTGCTGACCGTCGACCACATGCGGGCGATGAAGAACAATGCCATCGTCTGCAACATCGGCCACTTCGACTCGGAAATTCAGGTGGCCGGCCTGAAGAACTTCAAGTGGGACAAGATCAAGGATCAGGTCCACCACATCGAGTTCCCCGACGGCAAGAAGATCATCCTGCTGTCGGAAGGCCGCCTGGTGAACCTGGGCAACGCCACCGGCCACCCGAGCTTCGTGATGAGCGCCAGCTTCACCAACCAGACGCTGGCCCAGATCGAGCTCTGGACCAACGGCGCGAAGTACGAGCACAAGGTCTACACCCTGCCCAAGCACCTCGATGAAAAGGTCGCCATGCTGCACCTGGGCAAGCTCGGCGCGAAGCTGACCGTGCTCTCGAAAGATCAGGCCGAGTACCTCAGCGTGCCGGTCGCCGGCCCCTTCAAGCCGGACCACTACCGGTACTAGGGCTGAGCCTGTAGGGATGAGCGCCATGCCCTTGGCGCTCATCCTTTCCTCTTTCGTGGCGGCCAGCCGGATTGGCGGCGCGGCGCAGCAGTATGTGCTGGCCGCGCACCATATCGATCCCGTGCTGGTGCCGACGGTCATGCTGGGCCGCAGCCCCGCCAAGGGCGCGCACGGCCAGGCGACGCCGCCCGATCTGTTCGCCCAGATGCTGGCCGACGTGGAGGCCGACGCCCTGTTCGGCCTGGTCGATCTGGTGATTACCGGCCACTTCTCCTCGCCGGAACAGGTGGCGATCGCCGCCGACGCCTTGGCCCGGGTGCAGGCCGCCGCGCCCCGCGCCCCGGTGGTGGTGGTTGACCCGATCCTCGGCGACGACCCCAAGGGCCTCTATGTGACCCCGCAGGTAGCGCTGGCCGTCGCCGAGCGGTTGGTCCCGCTGGCGGACTGGATCACGCCGAACCTCTGGGAGCTGGGCCATCTGACCGGTGGCCCGATCGCCGACGCCGCCTCGGCCGTCGCGGCGGCCCGGCGTCTGGGGCGGCCCGCGCTGATCACCTCGGTCCCGGCGGGCGAGGGCGAGATCGGCCTGCTCTATGTGGACGCCGAGACCGCCACCCTGTTCGCTCATCCGCGGCTGGCCCACGCGCCCAATGGAACCGGCGACCTGGTGACCGCCAGCTTCGGCGCGGGCCTGGTTGAAGGCCTGACCCCGCTCGCCGCCGCCGAGCGCGCCGCGCGGGCCGCCCATGAGGCGACCAAGGCCGCCCAGGACTGGCGCGCGCCGGAGCTGCCGATCATCGCGCTCGGCGAGCGGCTGGTGCGCCCGACGGCCGCTTTACGTATAGAGTAGCTCTGACCGCTCAGGAGTTCGCCTTGGTCGAGATCGCCGGCCTCGCGCCCGCCCGCTTCGCGCGCGTGAAGGACGCCTTCGCCGCCAACTTCGAAACCGGCCAGGAGCTGGGCGCGCGCTTCACCCTGGTGGAGGCCGGCGAGACGGTGCTCGACCTCTGGGCGGGCTTTGCCGACCGCGAGCGGACCCGGGCCCTCGACGAGCGGACGCTGACGCCGATCTTTTCGACCACCAAGGCGGTGGCCGCCCTGCTGATCGCGCGGCTGGTGGACGCCGGAAAGCTCGACTACGCCCAGCCGGTTGCCTCGGTCTGGCCGGAGTTCGCCGCGGCTGGGAAGGCGGCGATCACCGTCGAGCAGGCGATGTCGCATCAGGCCGGGCTCTCCGGCTTTCCGGACCGGATGGAGCCGTCGCTGTGGTTCGACTGGGATGCGATCTGCGGCAAGCTGGCCGCCATTGCGCCGCTGTGGCCGCCCGGGACGGCCAGCGGCTATCACCCGATCACCTACGGCTACCTGGCCGGCGAGATCTTCCGTCGGGTCGACGGGCGACGGATGGGCGCCGCGTTTGCCGAAGACCTGGCGGAACCGTTCGGCCTGGACCTCTACATCGGCTTGCATGAGAGCGAATTCGGGCGCGTGGCCGAGCTACAGCGGCCGAACGCCCTGCCCAATTTCGGCGAGCGCAACGACGCCACCCGCGCGGCCTTCCTGACGCCCTGGGCGCAGCCGGGCGGCGGGGGCGCGGCGCAGCTCCGCGGCTTCGACCTGCCGTCCGCGACCGGCCAGGCGACCGCCCTGGCGCTCGCCCGGCTGATGGGCGCGCTGGCCAACGACGGCTGGCTCGACGGTGAGACCATCCTGTCGCCCGCCCTGATCGCCGAGGCGGCCCGCGAGCGCATCCGCGGCCAGGACCTGGTGCTGCCGTTCGACATGAGCTGGGGCGCGGGCTTCATGCGCAACGAGACCGTCCATCCCTGGGGTCCGGGCAATCAGACTTTCGGCCACTCCGGCTGGGGCGGTTCCTGCGCCTTCGCCGACCCCGAACGCAGGCTTGGCGGAGCCTATGTCATGAACAGGCAGTCCACCGACCTGCTGGGCGACAGCCGGCCCCGGCGGCTCATCGAGGCGGCCTACGCGTCCCTCTAATCGCCGGGGCCCGCGACGGCCCGATAGCGGTGGACGGGCGGCGGCATCGGCGAGGCGGCGCCCTTGACGCTTTTCCAGATGATCTCGTTCAGCCGGTGCATCGGCGCTTCGTCGGCTTCGGCGAAGTTCATCTTCGCGCTCTCCCGCGCGCCATAGGCCTTTGGCGAATTCATCTCGCCCACGTCCCACTGCGCCGGCAGGCCCTTGAAGGGTGTCAGGTCAGCCGTCGTCCCGAAGGCCGCATAGTAGGGCGTCGCGGCGGCGTCGTACTGGCTGAGCGGCGGCATCCCGAGCAACAGCTCGATGGAGCGCACCATCGACGAGGTCGTATAGAGCGTCGAATCCACGATCCCGCGCTTGATGTAGGGGCTGATCACCAGACAGGCGGTGCGCCGCGCGTCCACGTGGTCGGGCCCGTCCTGGGCGTCGTCTTCCATGATGAACACCGCCATCTGCGGCCAATAGCGGCTGTGGGTCAGGCGCTCCAGCATCTGGCCCAGCGCCAGGTCCTGGTTGGCGACCATGGCCCTGGGGGTGAACGACTTCGGGTCGGTCCCGTGGGTGTGGTTCTCCTGCATCGACATGACGATGTAGTTCGGCAGGCGCTTGTCGGGGTCCTTGGAGTCGAAATTGGCCTCGTACTGGGCGAACTCGTCGAGGAAGACGCGGGCGTTCTCGGTGTCGCGCACGCGGTTCTGCAGGTAGTTGGCCGCGACGTGGCCGATCAGGCCGTTGGCGCCCGGGATGCTGCTCATCGGCTCGCCGGTGGAGGCGCGTCCGGCGTATTCGCCATAGCTGCGGAAGGTCAGGCCCGTGCGCCGCGCGGCGTCCCACAGGTAGCCGGACGACGGCATGTAGGCGAGGCTGCGGTTCTGCGCCTGGCTGTGGCCGCCGTAGTTGGCGGGCCAGGACTTCTCGTTCTGGTCGGTGGCATAGGCCGCGTTGGCCCAGGAGTGGCCGTCCTGGCTGACGTCGCCGTCGGCGTAGCAGTTGTCGAAGGCCGCGAACTGCTCAGCCATGGCGTGCTGATTGGGCGTGATCTGCCGGCCGAAGATGGCGAGCCGCGGATCGCCGTTGGTGTGCGGCAGGTCACCATAGACCTGATCGTAGGTGCGGTTTTCCTTGATGATATAAATGATGTGCTTGATCGGCGAGCCGACGCCCACCTTGCTCGGCATGATGGTCGGCGAGGCCGGCGGCCGCGCCTGCGCCAGCAGGGCGTCGTTGTAGGGCGTGTTGGCGAAGACCTGCTTCGTCCAGCCGGCGAGCTTCGCCTTCAGGCCGGCCAGCGGCAGGCGCTCGACACTGGATTTTTGCAGGGTCTTGATGGTCTCGTTGGGCTGGCCCGGGGCCACCAGCGGACTGGTGGGGCCGCGCAGGGTCGGATGCCCGGACTCGCCCTTGCTGGAGCCGATGTAGAGGGCCTGGCCCGCTTCGCCCAGGGTGATCGCCGAAGGGTACCAGCCGGCCGGGATGAACCCCAGGACGTCGCTGTGCGCGCGGGCATGGATGTCGACGACCGCGATGTCGTTGTTATCGGCGTTGGCCACGAACAGCAGGTGACGCTTGGCGTCTATCGTCAGGGCGTTGGGGGTCGAGCCCTCGGGCGCCTTGGGGTAGAGCGAGGTGGAGAGGGTCTCCAGAACCTCCAGCGTCCGGCTGTCGATCACATAGACGCTGTTTTCGTTGGAGCAGGCCACGAAGAGCCGGCCGTCCGCGGACAGCACCATGTCGTTGGGGTTGAAGCCGACCGGGATGGTCTTGATCACCTTCAGGCTCGCCGCGTCGACGACGCTGACCGACTTGTCGCCCCAGTTGGAGACGAACAGCCGCTTGCCGTCCTTGGTCAGCGCCAGCTCATAGGGGCTGACGCCCACGCGAACCCGGCCCTTGATCGCGCCGGTCGCGGCGTCGAACTGCACCACATCGGTGGCCTTCATCGACGTGCCCCGGTTGGCGGCCCAGACGATGCCGCGCTTCGGATCCGCCAGCACGCCCGACCACCAGATCTGGTCCATGGGCAGGGTGTCCACGAACTGGGCTCTGGGTTTCGGATCGAAGCGGCCGTTGGCGTAGCGCAGCGCATAGATCGGTGCGGCCGAGGCCTCGATCTTCTTCTCGCCGTTGGCGTTGCCGCCGGAGGCATAGAGGGTATGGCCATCGGCCGACCAGCTGAGGCCTAGCCAGGCGGTCTTCAGCGGAACCTCCTGGACCAGTCTGTGGGTCTTCGCGTCGATGACGCTGAGGCCGTGCGGCAGGTATCCGCCGTGGCCGGCCACGATCACCTTGCCGTCGGGCGAGGGCAGCATCTTCAGCACCAGGTCGCCGAGGTCGGCGATGGGTTTGCCCGCGGGCGTGATCCGCCAGCCGTTGGGCAGGTCGAAGCCGCCGCCCGGCGTGGGGCCCGGCAAGGCGATGGTCGCCTCGCCGATGGTGCGCGGCTTCGGCGCCGGGTCCGCGGCCAGCGGATGTGTCGCCGGGGCGCCGACCAGGCCAAACGCCAGGAGGGTGAGCAGGAGCGGTCGGGTAGGGCGCATGGTGCGGCTCCGGATTTCAAGTCGTCGAGCTTGGGCGCGACGCGGCTGCGACGCCAGCCCTGCATGGGAAATACGAAGTCTCGATGACAATCTCGCCGGGCGCCAGAGGCAGACGACTACGCGGGTTCGACCAGTTCGGTGGCCTTCAGCTCCGGCCGGGACCGTTTCCACGCGGCGGCGGCGAAGACCACCGCGCCGCCCCAGATGAAGACGAAGGAGAGTGCGCGCAGCGGCGTGAAGGCCTCGCCCTGCATCACACCGATCGCAAAGCCGGCGGTCGGACCCAGGAACTGCAGGAAGGCCAGCGACGACAGCGGGATGCGCCGCGCGGCCCAGGAAAACAGCACCAGCGGCACGGCGGTGAAGGGTCCGCAGGCGAGCAGCCAGGCGGTGGCCGGCAGGCTCTTTCCCAGGTGTCCGCCGCCCGCGTGCTGCAGCCAGACGACGTAGGCCAGGCCGAACACCGACAGCACCAGGCACTCGATCAGGAGCCCGGTCTGGGCGGAGGCCGCGACGCGTTTGCGAACGATGCCGTAGCCCCCGAAGCTGACGGCCAGGGCGAGCGAAACGATCGGCAGGCCGCCCACCGCCACGGCCTGCACCGCGACCCCCAGCACCGCCAGGCCGATGGCGACGTAGCCCAACCGGTCGATTTTCTCGTTGAAGATCAGCGCGCCGGCCGCCATGCCGAGCAGCGGGTTGATGTAGTAGCCCAGCGCCGTCTCCAGCACCCGGCCGGAGTTCACCGCCCAGATGTAGAGGCCCCAGTTGCCGGCGATCAGCACCGACGACAGCGTCAGCCACGCCAGCGTGCGCGGCGTGCGCAGGACGGCCAGCACCTCGCGGCCCTGCCTCGCCAGCACGACGAACAGCAGCGCGATGGGCACGGCCCAGACCGTGCGGTTAGCAAGGATTTCGGCAGGCGAAATCCCCAGCCGTCCCATGGCCTGGAACACGAGGGGGACGATGCCCCAGATGAAGTAGCAGACGATCGCCGCACCCAGAGCCGGGCGGGATTCGCCGCCCGGCGCCGAGGAGGTCATGGCGTCAGGCGAGGGCTTTTTGGCGGATCAGGCCGCGCGCATGGAGCAGCTCTGCGATCTGCACGGCGTTGAGCGCCGCGCCTTTTCGCAGGTTGTCCGACACCACCCACATATTCAGTCCGTTGGCGATGGTCGCATCGTTGCGTATGCGGCTGACGAACACCCCGAACTCGCCCTGGGCTTCCTTCGGCGTCATGTAGCCGGTGGGGTCGCGCTTATCGATGACGATCACGCCAGGACTTTCGCGCAGGATGTCGCGGGCCTCGTCCTCGTCCAGCGGCTCGTGGAATTCGATATTCACGGCTTCGGAGTGGCCGACCATCACCGGCACGCGGACGCAGGTCACCGTCAGCGCGATATCCGGGTCGAGCATCTTGTGGGTCTCGTTCCACATCTTCTGCTCTTCGTCGGTGTAGCCGTCGTCCTTGAACTCGCCGATGAACGGAATGACGTTGAAGGCGATCTGCTTGGGGAACTTGTTCGGCGGCGTCGCGCCCAGCACGAAGACGTTCTTCGTCTGGTCGAACAGTTCGTCCATGCCTTCCTTGCCGGCGCCCGACACCGATTGGTAGGTCGAGACGACGACGCGCTTGATCCGCGCGCGGTCGTGCAGCGGCTTCAGCGCCACCACCAGCTGGACCGTCGAGCAGTTCGGGTTGGCGATGATGTTCTTGCGGCTCGCCCACTCCGCGTCGTCCGGATTGACCTCCGGCACGATCAGCGGGACGTCCGGGTCCATGCGCCAGGCCGACGAGTTGTCGATGACGATCGGGCCTGCGGCCGCGATCTTCGGCGCCCATTCCTTGGAGAAGGTTCCCGAGACGCTCATCAGGACGATGTCGACCCGGCCGAAATCGAACTGCGCGATGTCCTCGCAGCGCACGATCCGATCGCCGAAATTGACTTCCACGCCGATGGATTTGCGCGACGCGATCGCGTGAATCTTGTCCACGGGGAAGTTTACTTCCTCGAGGATATTCAGCATCTCACGGCCCACGTTGCCCGTGGCGCCGACGACGGCCACCCGGTAACCCATCGCAGTTCTCCTAAGTCTTGAGGAAGCGTCACCTACCGCCTAGGGCGCCCGGAGGCAAGGTGAGCGGTTCTGACAGAGCCATCAGTTCGGCTCGCCGCACGGGCGCACAGATGGCGTTGCCCGGCGCTCGGCGCAACCCGCGCCCGCCCGATCTTGCGTTGTCTGCGACCGCGGATTGGAGTTTCCTGCTCCAGCGTGAAGACCCGCTTCGGGCGCGCGGGGGGAGAGATCATGGCCGACGGCGCAATGCGACTGGCGGGCGAGGCCCGCGAGCGGGCCTATTCCCTGCCGCTGGATCGGCTGCATCCGGGCGATCCGGAGTTGTTCCGCACGGACACCCAATGGCCCTATTTCGAGCGGCTCAGGGCCGAGGCGCCAGTGCACTACTGCACCGAGGGCGAGTTCGGGCCCTACTGGTCGATCACCCGTTACGCCGACATCATGGCGGTCGATATCAACCATCAGGTGTTCTCCTCGGACGCGGCGCTCGGCGGCATCACCATCCGCGACGCCCGGCCGGACCTGCGCCGACCCAGCTTCATCGCCATGGACCCGCCGCTGCACGACGCCCAGCGCAAGGTCGTCAGCCCCATCGTGGCGCCGGCTAACCTGGCGCGGATGGAATGCATCATCCGCCAGCGGGCGGCCAAGATCCTCGACGAGCTGCCCATCGGCGAGACCTTTGACTGGGTCGACAAGGTTTCCATCGAGCTGACCACCCAGATGCTGGCCACGCTGTTCGACTTCCCCTTCGAGGAGCGGCGCAAGCTGACACGCTGGTCCGACATCGCCACGGCCCTGCCGATTCCGGGCGGCATCGTCGAGACCGAGGAAGCGCGCCAGGCCGAGCTGATGGAGTGCCTGGCCTATTTCACCGACCTCTGGAATCAACGGATCAAGGCCGAGCCGACCGGCGATCTGATCTCGATGATGGCCCACTCCGAGGTCACCCGCGACATGACCCCAGAGGCCTACCTCGGCAACATCATCCTGCTGATCGTCGGCGGCAACGACACCACCCGAAACTCGCTGAGCGGCGGCGTGCTGGCGCTGAACGAGAACCCCGATGAGTACGTCAAGCTCGCCGCCGACCACGGCCTGATCGAATCCATGGTCCCGGAGATCGTGCGCTGGCAGACCCCGCTCGCTCACATGCGCCGCACGGCCCGAGAGGATATCGAGGTCGGCGGCAAGACCATCAGGAAGGGCGACAAGGTGGTCATGTGGTACGTCTCCGGCAACCGTGACCCGGAGGCCATCGAGAGCCCCGACCGGCTGATCATCGACCGCGCGCGGCCCCGCCAGCACCTGTCGTTCGGGTTCGGCATCCACCGCTGCGTCGGCAACCGCCTGGCCGAGATGCAACTGCGGATCGTCTGGGAGGAAATCCTCAAGCGCTGGAGCCGCATCGAGGTGATGGGCGAACCGGTGCGGGTGCGCTCCTCCTTCGTGAAGGGCTACGAGCAGCTGCCCGTCCAGATCGTCGCCTAGCGCCCCATGACCAAGACGGGCGCCGACACGGGAATGCCCTTCAGCAACCTGATGGGCGTGGAGATCGTCGAGCGCGAGAAGACCCGCGTGGTCGGCAAGATGGTGGTGCGCGCCGACCTCTGCACCGCCGGCGGCATCCTGCATGGCGGGGCCTATATGGCCTTCGCCGACGCCCTGGGCGCCATCGGTGGCGCGCTGAACCTGGCTCCGGGCGCGCGCACCACGACGCTGGAGAGCAAGACCAACTTCGTCCGCGGCGCGCCCGTGGGCTCGACCGTGACCGGAGAGGCGACACCGCTGCACATTGGCCGCCGCTCCAGCGTCTGGCACACCCGCATCACCAACGATGACGGCAAGCTCATGGCCCTCGTCACCCAGACCCAGATGACGGTGGAGGCGGGTTGAGGCCTTACCCACACCAAGCCCGTCATCCCCGGGACAAGCCTGGCCACAACGAGCAGGTCAGGGGGTGATGGAGCCTACGAAGGCCCGCCGCCGATACTTCCCGCCATCTTCAGGATCGCCGCCCACTCCGCGTCGCGCACCGGCGAGACCGAGAGGCGGCCCTGGCGGATCATCTCCAGGCCGGAAAGCGCCGGCTCGGCCTTCATCGCCTGCAGACTGACGGGCTTTGGCAAGGCGCGCACGGGCGCCAGCTCCACCGCCACGAACCGGCCGGCCGGGTCGCTGGGGTCGAGGAAGGACTCCGTCACGACCTTGGCGACGCCCACGACCTCCAGCCCCTCCTGGGAGTGGTAGTAGAGCACCTCGTCACCGGTCTTCATGGCCTTCAGGTGCAGCGCCGCGGCGTTGTTGCGCACGCCGTCCCAGACGGTCTTGCCGTCCCGTTGCAGGTCGGCGAACGCATATGTGTTGGGTTCCGACTTCACCAGCCAATAGGCCATGGAACGCTCCCGCCGCCGCTTGTCCGAGCGGCGACAGGACCATGGCGGCCAGCGGCTTGGCAAGACCGAACGCCCCGCCCGAATGTCGCGATCGCCGCGTTGACGCGGCTTCCGACGGCGGTCATGTGCCTGGGCCTGGAGGGCCGCCATGCCGACCGAAACACCCGAACGCACCGCCCTGACCCGCGCCGCCGAACACGCCTTGGCGTGGCTGGAGGGGCTGGACGGCCAGCCGGTGGCGACCACCGCCTCGGTGGCGGAGCTCCGCGCCCGGCTCGGACGGCCGCTGGCCGACCGTGGGGTCGCCGCGACCCAGGTGATCGACGACCTCGTGGCCGACACGGCGGGCGGCATCCTGGGCTCGCAGAGCGGGCGGTTCTTCGGCTGGGTGATCGGCGGCGGGATGCCCGCGGCCATGGGCGCCGACTGGCTGACCACCGCCTGGGACCAGAACGCCGGCATCCACGCCTGCGGTCCCGCCGCCTCGATCGTCGAGGAGGTCGCCGCCGGCTGGCTGCGCGAGATCTTCGATTTCGGGCCGGAGACCAGCGTCGGCTTCGTCACCGGAACCCAGATGGCGCACATGACCTGCCTGGCCGCCGCGCGTCACGCCCTGCTGCGCGACCGTGGCTGGAACGTCGAACGCCAGGGCCTGGCCGGGGCGCCGGCGATCCGCATCCTGGCCAATGCCGACCGGCATGGCTCGGTCGACCGGGCCGTGCGGTTCCTGGGCCTGGGGTCGGACGCCATCGTCGACTTGCCGGTGGATGGCGCTGGCCGCGTGACGCCGGAGATCCTCAGCGCCGCCCTGGCGGCGTCGTTGGCGCCGAGCATCGTGATCCTGCAGGCCGGCGAGTTGAACCGCGGGACCTTCGATCCCTTCGAGACCCTGGCCCCCCTGGCGCGGGCGGCCGGCGCCTGGACCCATGTGGACGGCGCCTTCGGGCTCTGGGCCAAGGCCAGCCCGGCGCATCGCGAGCTGGTGCGCGGCCTGGAGCGCTGCGATTCCTGGACCACCGACGCGCACAAATACCTGAACGTGCCCTACGACTCCGGGCTGGCCTTCGTGCGCGACGCCGCCGCGCACCGTGCGGCCCTGACGCTGTCGACCAGCTACCTGCCGGCCGGCGATGCGCGCGACCAGATCGACTGGAACCCGGAGTTCTCGCGCCGCGCCCGGGGCTTCAGCGTCTACGCCGCCCTGCGCGAATTGGGGCGTGAGGGCCTGGCCGATCTCGTGGACCGCACCTGCCGCCACGCCCAGGCGATCCTGGCCGGCGTCGCCGCGCTGCCGGGCGCCGAGCGGGTCGGGGACTCTCGCCTGAACCAGGGGCTCGTGCGGTTCCTGTCGCCCGATCCCGCCGCGACCGAGGCCGACCACGACCGGCGCACCGAACAGGTGATCGCCGCGATCAACGCCGGCGGCGAGGCCTTCTTCGGCGGCGTCACCTGGCGCGGCGCGCGCTGCATGCGGGTCAGCCTGTGCAACTGGCGCACGACCGAGGCCGATGTGGCGCGGACCATCGCCGCGGTCCGCGGGGTGCTGGATTCCAGCGGCGCCAAGACCCAGGTCCGGCCCGCGGAGGCCCTGGCGACCGTCGCGGCGAGGCCCATCGTCCTGCGGTCACCTGTGCCTGGTGACATGGGCTGGATTACCGAACGCCACGCCATCGCCTATGGCCGGGAATATGGCTGGGCCGCCGGCATCGAGGCGGTGACCGCGCGAATCTGCGCCGACTTCCTGGAAGCGCCCGAGGCTCAACGCCAGCGCTGCTGGATCGCCGAGCGCGACGGCGAACGGCTGGGCTGCGTCTTCCTGGTCCAGGAGAGCGAGACGGTGGGACGCCTGCGGCTGCTGTTGCTGGAACCCGGCGCGCGGGGCACGGGGCTGGGCCGCCGGCTGGTCGACGAATGCATCGCCTTCGCCCGCGCGGCCGGCTACCGCGAGGTCGTGCTATGGACCCATGCGGTGCTGACCGCCGCCCGGCACATCTACGCCACGGCGGGCTTCGCGCTGGAGACGACCTGGACCCACGATGATTTCGGCGCTCCGCAGGTGGCCGAGACCTGGCGGCTGAGGCTCTAAAGATCGCTTGCCAGCGCGCGGGCGCGGCGTGACGGTTGGCGAAAGTCGCCTGGGAGGCCACCATGGAACGCGTCGAAGCCGTCGAATACACGGACGCCGTCTGCTCGACGGCCTGGGGCGCGGAGCCGCTGCTGCGCCGGCTGGATTGGCGCCACGGCCACCATATCGCCTGGCGCCGGGTGATGGGCGGACTGGTCGGCGACGCCTCCACCGGCAAGGAGGGCTGGACCCGCGTCAGCGCCGCCGAGCCGATGCGCGCCTACTGGAAGCGGGTCTGGCATCTCACGGGGATGCCGTATCCGAACCCGATGCATCTGATGCTGCGCTCCACCGATCCGCTGGGCGCGGCGGTAAAGGCCGCCGAGCTGCAGGGCCAGGGCGTCGCCGACGCGGTGCTGCGGCGCTTCCGCGAGCGGATCTTCGTGGACGGCATTGGGCCGCAGACGCCAGACGAATTCGACGCCGCGACCGTGGGCGTCGCGGGCCTGGATCACGCCCGCTGGCGCGTCGACCAGGCCCGGCCGGAGGTCGCCGCCGCCTACCAGGCCGACTGGCGAGAAACCCGCGAACCCAACGACTATGTCCGCCACCTGAAGCACGACAGCCCGATGAACGGCGAGCTGAAGCATTCCGAGGGCCACGACCGCTATGCCCTGCCGACGGTGATTTTCCGTGGGCCAGGCGGTGAGCACACCGTCGCCGGCTGGGTGGCCTATGAAGACTACGAGGCGGGCCTGGAAGCCGCCCTGCCCGGCGCCACGGCTGATCCGCGCCCAGACCCGACGCCGGCCCAGGCGCTGTCCCGCTGGGGCATGCTGACCGGCCAGGAACTGACGTTCCTCTGCGGCGAGGCCGCGAAGCCCCCGGCCGACACTGTGACCCACGATTGGGGCGACGGCCTGGTCTACTATTCCGCGTCGGAGGCCGAGGCGCGTGGGCTCAAGGCGCTCGCGGCCGTATAGTAGCGTCGCAAAAGCACGAAGACTGTCGCGGCCCCGAGCAACGCGGGCAGCATCGCTGCTTGCAGCGACACGCCTGCGGCTACCAGGATCGCTGCGATCAGGCAGGCGGCGCCGCGTCAGAGATGCCAGCCGGCCTGCGCTCCGATCTGGAAGCGGAGTGGGCAGGGCGAGCGCGTGGAGATGCCGTAGATCGCGGTCATCAGCGTCGGCACGTAGAGGCAACCAGTGAGCGCGCCTACCGCGTTGGCCGCTAGCGCCAAAGTCGGGGTTGTCGCTGTCACCCGCATCAGGATGCAGGCTGTGAGCACGATGAACGCCAGCCAGGCCGCGCGGCCGCCGCGCCCAGCGTCGATATGGCGCCCGAGCAGCATCCCCGCCGCGGCGCCTGTCAGGGACGCCAGCGCCATGGCGCCACCGAACGCCTGGAAGCTTTGTCGGAGCACCACGAAAAGCGCGATCTGCCAGACGACGAAGACGCTGGCCCGGATCCAGCCGTCCGCCACGAACAGGACGAAACCCGCTCGCGCACCCCTGAACGCGCCCCGTGTCGCCGGCGCCACGGCCACATTGGGCGCACCCAGCAAGGGCAGGACCGATAGCACCTGGACGATGGCGATCGCGCCGAACGCCACCGGCGCGCCCAGCTTGGCCAGGGCCCAGCCACCGGCCACCGGGCCTACGATCCCGACCACGGCGTAGAGCGCTTCGCGCAAGCCCACCTGCTGGCCACGATGCTCGGCGTCCCCGACGTGGGCGAAGTAGGCGTGAAAAGCGCTGGCGTAGAATTCCTCGCCAATGGCGGCCACCAGGCAAAGCACGAGCAGCAGCGGCCCTACGCCCTGGACATGGGCGAGCAGCGGATACTGCGCGCCGAGCACCACGGCGCCGAAGATCACCAGGGGTTTCAGGCCATACCGCTTCGCTGTCGCTAGGATCGCGGGCAGCAGGCTGGCGCGCAGCAGGTTGATTAGGGCGTAGGCGAGGATCACCACCGGCAGGGCGACGCCAGTCTTCAGCAGGAAGGCGCCGAAGAACACCCCGCCGCCGCTGGAGGCGAGCGCAAAGACGCCGTAGTGGACCGTCAACCGATTGACGGTCTTGTTGGTCAGGAAAGCCATGAGGTCTCGTCCAGCGCGGCGTGTGGCGACGCGCTCATGAAGCCAGGGTCAGCAGCGCCGGGAGCTGGCGCGGCGGCTTATCTACGGGACGAGAGCGTTCTCACGGGTGGGCCTCCAAAGGCGGAATAGCCATACCGATGTTCGGCGCGAGCCTCAACCGGCCTACAGCTCAGCCAGGACCGCGTCGCCCATCTGGATGGTGGTGAGCTTGCCGCCGAGATCGGGCGTCCGCGCGCCGGCTTCCAGGGCGCGGTTCACCGCCGCGAACAGCTTGTCGGCGAGGTCCGCGCGGTTCAGCGACCAGCGCAGCGCCATCTCGAAGCTGAGGATCGCGGCCAGCGGGTTGGCGATGCCTCGGCCAGCGATATCCGGCGCCGAGCCGTGGATCGGTTCGTAGAGGCCGGGCGTCCCCGGCGCGCCAAGCGCCGCCGACGGCAGCATGCCGAGCGAGCCGGTGAGCTGGGCGGCGGCGTCGCTCAGGATGTCGCCGAACAGGTTGTCGGTGACCATGACGTCGAACTGCTTCGGGTTCTTGACGATCTGCATGGCGGCGTTGTCGGCCAGGATGTGCTCCAGCTCGACGTCGGCGTATTCGCGCTTGTGCAGATCGGTGACCACCTCGCGCCAGAGCAGGCCGGTCTCCATCACGTTGGACTTCTCGGCCGAGTGCACCTTGTTGCGCCGGCCGCGGGCCAGCTCGAAGGCCACCCGCGCGATCCGCTCGATCTCCATGGTCGTGTAGACCTGGGTATCCACGGCGCGGCGGCCGCCGCCGGGCAGGTCCTCGATGAACCGTGGCTGGCCGAAATAGACCCCGCCGGTCAGCTCGCGGACGATCATCAGGTCCAGGCCCTCGACCAGCTCGCGCTTCAGGCTGGAGGCGTCGGCCAGCGGCTGGAAGCAGATCGCGGGGCGCAGGTTCGCGAACACGCCCATGCCAGTGCGCAGGCCCAGCAGGCCGGCCTCCGGGCGCTTGTCGCGGGGGGCGTCTTTCCACTGCGGGCCGCCGACCGCGCCCATCAGCACGGCCTTGGCGGCCTTGGCCGCGGCGAGCGTCTCGTCGGTGAGCGGCGAGCCAAGCTGGTCGAAGCTGATCCCGCCGAACGGCGCCTCGGCGATGCTGAGGTCCGGGGCGATAGCCTCCGCCACCCGCCGCGCCTGGGCGGTCACTTCGGGCCCGATCCCGTCGCCGGGCAGGAGTAGGAGGTCGGTCATGGGAGAAGCCTTCAGGCTAGAGCGCGTTCCGAGGCGGTCTCGTAGGCGAAGAGCTTGCGCTCGGAAACCCCATGCTCGGCGCAGGCCGCCCGCCAGACGGCCATGTGCGGCGCCTTGAAGTGGGCGTCGATCGCCGCCTGATCGCGCCAGACCTCGAACACGCGGATCAACCCGGGGTCGGCCACGTCGACGCCATAGCTGTAGGTCAGGCAGCCGTCCTCGGCGCGGCTAGCCGCCAGCATGGCGAGCTGGTGCGGCTTCAGCGACGCCAGGGCTTCGGGCGGCACGCGCACCGTGCCGGCGATGATGATGCTCATGCGTTTTCCAGCCCCCAGGCGTTTTCCAGCCCCTAGGCGTTTTCCAGCCAAGGCTTCGAGAGCGCGGCCTTCATCTCATAGAGATCGATGTCGCCCGACGCCTGCAAGGTCTCGCCGATGGCGTCGAGGCCCTTGAGCATCTTTTCCTTGCGCTGCGGGTCGATCTTGAAGGCGAAGGTCTGGCCGGACGGCGAGACCACGGTCTGGGCCTCCAGGTCGACGGTCACCAGGTGGTTGCCGCCCTTGGCCTCGTCCATCAGCGCCTGTACCTGCTCGGCCGTCAGCACGACGGGCAGCAGGCCGTTCTGGAAGCAGTTGTTGTAGAAGATGTCCGCGAAGCTGGTGGAGACCACGCAGCGGATCCCGAAGTCCATCAGCGCCCAGGGCGCGTGCTCCCGGCTCGACCCACAGCCGAAGTTGTCGCCGGCCACCAGCACGCCGGCGCCCTTGTACTCCGGCCGGTTCAGCACGAAATCGGGGCGCGGCTTGCCGTCGCCGTCGAAGCGCAGGTCGTAGAACAGGCCCTTGGCCAGCCCCTCGCGCTCCACGGTCTTCAGGAACTGCTTGGGGATGATCTGGTCGGTATCGATGTTGGCCAGCGGCAACGGCGCGAGCTTGGCGTCCAGGCGGGTGAAGGCGTCCATCAGGCGGCTTCCAGTTGGGGAGAGGGCATCAGCATCAGGGTGGGTGTGCCGCCGGGCGCGTCGCGGACGGTGAACACCTTGGTGCCCGGCTTGCGGCCGGTGCGGACCTCGGAGACGTCGAAGCCGGCTGTCGCGATGCGGGCCTGCGCGGCTTCGGGGTCGCCGACTTGCCAGGCGAGGCCGCCGAACCGGTCGGGCTCTTTATTGACCTGCCCCTTCAGGCTGGCGCCCACCTCGAACACCGCCCCGCCGCAGCGGAAGAACAGCTGTCGGGCGCCCCACTGCTCGTTCGCGCGGTCGAGGCGCAGGTCGAGGCCGAACTTGGCCCCATATAGGCCGAGCGCCCGGTCGGGGTTCGGGGTGTTGACGACGACATGGTCCAGAGCGCTGACGGCGGCGGCCTCGGTCGCCGTGGGCGGCGAGGGCTGCGCGCCGATCCGGCCGGGGGTCAGGACGAAGTCGAGCCCGGCGGCCTTGACCCGCGCGACCGTCGCCACCCGTTCGACCTCGAGGCCGCGGCGGCTGAGAAGCCGCGCGCTGGCGTCCAGGTCGTCCACCTGGAAGGCGGCGATCCACTGGCCTTCGCCGGCAGCCTCCAGCCGGGCGCGGACCCGGTCGCCGGCTGGGCCAGCGCCGCTGGGTGCGATGACCTCCAGCGCCATATTGGGGAAGTGGAACCAGGCGCGATCCGCCCCGTCGCGCGGCTCCAGCGCCGGCTCACGGCCCAGCAGCCGGCGATAGGCGTCCACCGACGCCTCGAAGTCGCGGACCGCGACCGCGATGTGGTCCAAAGCGGTGATCAAAGGAAATCCCGCACATCGGCGATATGGCCGGCGATGGCGGCGGCGGCGGCCATCACGGGGCTCATCAGGTGGGTGCGGGCGCCGCGGCCCTGGCGGCCGACGAAGTTGCGGTTCGACGTCGAGGCGACCCGCTGGCCGGGCGGCGCCTTGTCCGGGTTCATGGCCAGGCACATGGAGCAGCCCGGCTCGCGCCATTCGAAGCCGGCGGCCAGGAAGATCGCGTCCAGGCCCTCTTCCTCAGCCTGAGCTCGCACCAGGCCGGAGCCCGGCACCACCATGGCGCGCACGTGGCCGGCGACCGTGCGACCCTCCACGATCTTGGCGGCGGCGCGCAGGTCCTCGATGCGGCTGTTGGTGCAGGAGCCGATGAACACCACGTCGACCTTGGCCTCGGTGATCGGCTGGCCGGCTTCCAGGCCCATGTAGTCGAGCGCGCGCTCGGCCGAGGCGCGTTTGTCGGGTGTCGTGAAGCTGTCGAGGGACGGCACGCGGTCGGTCACCGCGATCACGTCCTCGGGGCTCGTGCCCCAGGTGACCAGGGGCGCGATCGACGCGGCGTCGATGACGATCTCGCGGTCGAAGTGCGCATCCGGGTCGGAGAAGAAGCTCTTCCAGTAGGGCAGGGCCATTTCCCAGGCCGCGCCCTTCGGCGTCGCCGGGCGGCCGCGCAGATAGTCGAAGGTGGTCTCGTCGGGCGCCACCAGGCCCGCCCGCGCGCCCGCCTCGATGGTCAGGTTGCAGAGCGTCATGCGCCCTTCCATCGACAGCGCCCGGATCGCCGAGCCCGCGTATTCGATGACGTAGCCGGTGCCGCCGGCGGTGCCGATCTCGCGGATCACGGCCAGCGCATAGTCCTTGGCGCCGACGCCGGCGATCGGCTCGCCGTCGAGGGTGACCCGCAGGTTCTTGGACTTCTTCTGGCGCAGCGTCTGGGTGGCCAGCACATGCTCGACCTCCGAGGTGCCGATGCCCTGGGCCAGGGCCCCGAAGGCGCCGTGCGTCGAGGTGTGGCTGTCGCCGCAGACGATGGTCATGCCGGGCTGGGTGCGGCCCTGCTCGGGGCCGACCACATGGACGATGCCGTTGCGGATATCGCCCATCGGGAAGAACTCGATCCCGTAGTCCTTAACGTTGCGCTCCAGCGTCTGGAGCTGCAGGCGCGCCTCTTCGTCGGCGACCGCGGCGACGCCCAGGGCCTGGCCCTCGGTGGGCACATTGTGGTCGGCGACGGCCAGCGTCCGGTCCGGCCGGCGCACCGGCCGCTTGGCGGCGCGCAGACCCGCGAAGGCCTGCGGTGTCGTCACCTCATGGATCAGGTGCAGGTCGATGTAGAAGATGGACTCGCCATCCTGGTCGGCGACCAGATGGGCGTCCCAAATCTTGTCGTAGAGGGTCTTGCCGGAAGGCTTCGGAAGAGGGGGCATGGACCGCATGTAGGTCCGCGACCCGGCGCACGTCTAGTGCCGTGGAGTCCATGGCTTGGCCCTTCGGCGCAAGTTCCTGCCCAAAATCCGGTGTCATCCCGGAATGCGCGCCAGCGCATGTCCGGGGCCTATGGACTCCGGGTCGCTGGATGGATCGCCGCCGCGAGACCGCGCTCGGATTTCCCACCTCGAGTCTATCGGTCCCGGTCTTCACCCGCGGTGAAACCGGGATGACACTGAAGGCGTCAGGCGGCGCGGGCCATAGTCTCTCGCGGCAGGACGTTGAGGCCGGTCAGCGCGGCGTGGAGCGCGTCTTCGATGGGGGTGTGCGGCTCGGCGCCCAGGCGGGTGACCAGCCGGGCATTGTCCAGCAGGACCGGTGTCGTCCAGAGATATCGCATCTCCAGCATCTCACGCATCGTCTCGTGGAACGGCGCCATGGCGCGGATCGCGAACCAGGGCAGGGCCAGGACGGCGAGCTTGCGGCCGGCCGCGGCTTCCATGGCCTTGACCATTTCGGCGCCGGTGACCGCGTGGCCGCGCAGGTGGAACGCCTCGAAGTCGGCCAGGTCGTCGCGGGCCAGCAGCTGGACCACCGTCTCCGCCACGTCGGGCAGATAGGCCCAGCCATGGTTGACCGACAAGGGGCCCGGATAGGTCACCGAGGCGATCGGCTTGCCGGGCTTGACCAACCCCTGGCTCAGCCAGCTCGAGCCGCCAGAGTTCGGACCGAAGAAGTCGCCGCAGCGGACGATCAGCACCTTCAGGCCCGCGTCGGACGCCGCCTTCAGGGCCTGTTCCATCTGCACCCGGATCGCGCCCTTGCGGGTCACCGGCGTCTGCGGCGAGGCCTCGGTGAGCAGGGGGAAGGCGTCGGGACCGTAGTTGTAGACCGTCCCCGGGAAGACCAGCCGTACTCCCGCCGCCCGGGCCGCGGCGATGGCGCTGTTCAGCATGGGAAGCTGCAGGCCGGCCCAGTTGCGATAGCCGGCCGGATTGGCCCCGTGGACCACCAGCTCCACGCCGTCCGCCGCCGCGACCACGTCGGCCTCGACCATGGCGTCGCCCTTGACCCAGTCGTAGTCGGTCCGGCCTGTCGCCCTTACGGCCGCGTCCGGGTCGCGGTTCAGCGCGCGGATCGCCCACCCGTCGGCGGCCAGGCGTTCGGCGATGGCCCCGCCGATCCCGCCAGTCGCGCCGATCACCAGCGCCCGCTTCGTCTCGGTCCTGAGGGCCATTTCGTATCTCCCTGTTCCTTGAACGAGAGATGCGCCTCACCCATCTTCAACAGAATTGCCGAATCCTTTGGAACAGGTATTCATCCGCGCATGCCTGGACCGAACGACTGGGACCTTTTCCAAAGCCTGCACGCGGTGCTGGAGGCCGGCACCCTGTCGGCCGCCGCGCGCTTGCGAGGCCTCACCCAGCCGACGCTGGGCCGCCATATCGAGACGCTGGAACAGCGCCTGGGCTCGCCGCTGTTCCTGCGCAGCCCGCGCGGCCTGCAGCCCACCGACCTGGCGCTGGAGCTCAAGCCGCACCTGCACGACATGGCCGCCGCCGCGTCCGCCGCCGTGCGCGACGCCTCCGGCGCGGCCGACAGCCTGGTGGGCTCGATCCGCATCACCGCCAGCGAGACCGTCGGCGCCGAGGTGCTGCCCCCCATGCTGACCGCCTTCCGCGAGGCGCATCCGGGCATCGTTATCGAGCTGATGATGTCCAACATCGTCGACGACCTGTCGCGCCGCGAGGCCGACATCGCCGTGCGCATGGCCCCGCCGACCCAGAACGCCCTGGTCGCCAAGAAGGTGGGCGAGGTCGAGCTGGGCTTCTACGCCAGCGCCAAATACCTCGACCGGCACGGCATGCCCGCCGACATGGCCGGGCTGCGGGAGCACGTGATTATCGGCTTCGACGGGCCCGCGCGGAGCATCAAGGACATCTCCGGCATGCAGGTCGACGTCAGCCGCGAGACCTTCGATTTTCGCTCCGACAGCGACATCGCCCAGCTCGCCATGATCTGCGCCGACTACGGCATCGGCGTCTGCCAGCCGACCATCGCGCGCCGCCGCGGCCTGGTCCGCGTGATGCCGGACGTGCCGGTCTTCAGGCTCGGCGTCTGGATCGTCATGCACGAGAACCTGCGCGGCAGCCGCCGGATGCGTCTGATGTTCGACCACCTGGTCGACCAGACCGGGGACTACATCAAGGAAGGCCGCAACTGGTGAGCGCGGCGCGCCACGCGGGCGGCTGCCTCTGCGGCCAGGTCCGCTGGCAGGCGAGCGCCGAGCCAATCAACGTGCGCCTCTGCCACTGCCGCAACTGTCAGCGCGCCACCGGCGGCCCCTACTTCGCCCGCGCCCTGTTCAACGACCCCGACGTGGAACGCACCGGCGAGACCACCCGCTGGGCCTCGTCCCAGCGCCTGCACCGCCTCTCTTGCGCGCGTTGCGGGACCCCGGTCTTCGCCGAGCCGCAGGACGGCCCCTGGATCGCGGTCGCCCTGACGACGCTCGACGACCCGTTGGCGCTGTCGCCCGGCAGCCACATCTGGGTCAGCGCCAAGCTGCCGTGGACGAAAATCGACGACGGCCTGCCACAGCATCCAGAAGGGAACTGAGGCCTTAGTTCCTCCCCCACAGGGGGAGGTGGCTCGTGGCGCAGCCGCGAGACGGAAGGGGTTTCACCCGCCGACTCTGCGACAGCCGACATCCCCAGCACCGGGGCGGAAACCCCCTCAGTCCGTCTTCGCGGACAGCTCCCCCTGAGGGGGAGCAGCTGGCGCGTCCCTGACTCGCCCAGGCCCCCCAAACGAAAAACGGCGGCCGCATTGCTGCGGCCGCCGTTCGAAATTCGCTGAACCTGAAAGCTCTAGGCTTCCTCGGTCGCCGCTGCCGTCTCGGTCGTGCGGACCATGGAGCGCTCGGCGATGCGGGCCGACTTCCCGCGGCGGTCGCGCAGGTAATAGAGCTTGGCGCGCCGCACGACGCCGCGGCGCTTCACTTCAATGCTCTCGATCATCGGGCTCATCACCGGGAACAGGCGCTCGACGCCTTCGCCGAAGCTGATCTTGCGGACGGTGAAGCTCTCGTTGATGCCGTGGCCGCCGCGCGCGATGCAGACGCCTTCATAGGCCTGGACGCGCTCGCGCTCGCCTTCCTTGATCTTCACGTTGACGCGCACGGTGTCGCCGGGCTGAAACTCGGGGATCTTGCGAGTGGCCAGAAGCCGGTCGGCTTCCTCCTTCTCGAGGGTCTCGATCATGTTCATCGTCGTCTGTCCTTTACGGGCTTAATCGCCCTTTGCCTGTTGATTGGCGGGATGCCGCGCCCACAAGTCCGGCCGCTGCTCCCGCGTGGTCTTCTCCCGCTGGGCCTGACGCCACTTCCGAACCTCGGCGTGGTTTCCACCCAGCAGCACCTCGGGGATATCGAGCCCTTCGAACGTCCGCGGTCTGGTGAACTGCGGATGCTCGAGGAGCCCGTCCTCGAAGCTTTCCTCCTGCAAACTCTCGGCCTGCCCCAGAACCCCGGGAACCAGCCGAATGCAGGCCTCAATCGCCACCAGCGCCGCCGCCTCGCCACCGGCCAGGACCGCGTCGCCCACGGCGACCTCCTCGAACCCGCGAGCCTCGATGACCCGTTGATCCACCCCCTCGAACCGACCGCACAAGACGATCAATCCCGGCCCTAGGGCCCACTGCCGCACGCGCGCCTGGGTCAGGGGCTGGCCCCGGGCGCTCATGTACAAAAGCGGACGTCCGCGCCGCTCCACGCTGTCCAGCGCAGAGGCGATCACATCGGCCCGCATCACCTGTCCAGGGCCGCCACCCGAGGGGGTGTCGTCGAGGAAGCCGCGCTTATCTTTGGAAAACGCCCGAATGTCCACTGTTTCCAATGCCCAAAGCCCGTGCTCACGCCAGGCGGTCCCGATCAGGGAGACGCCTAAGGGCCCCGGAAAGGCCTCGGGGAACATGGTCAGCACGGTGGCGTCGAAGGACATGGGGCCTCAAAGCCCCGCGACAACTGGCCGCGTCAAGTCTTGTGGCTAGGCCGGTCGGGGGCTAAGCGGCGACTATGGACAGCGAAAAACTCACCGAAACCATGAAGCTCGAGCGGATCGAGGTGAACCTCTTCCGCGGCACCACGGCGGACAATTCGCCGGGACGGATCTTTGGCGGCCAGGTCATCGGCCAGTCGCTGCTGGCGGCCTATGAGACGGTGGACGACCGCATCTGCCACTCGCTGCACTGCTATTTCATCCGCCCCGGCGACCCCACCGTGCCGATCGTCTTCGAGGTCGACCGTTCCCGCGACGGCGGCAGCTTCACGACGCGGCGCGTGATCGCCATCCAGCACGGCCAGCAGATCTTCAACCTCGCCGCCTCCTTCATGGAGGCCCAGGACGGCTTCGAGCACCAGGCCCCGATGCCCAAGGTGAAGAGCTGGGAGGCGCTGCCGGACGAGGCCGAGATGCAACGCGAGGCCATGGCCAAGATGCAGGACATGCCGGAGGAGGCGAAGCGCTGGATGTCGCGCCCCAGGCCGATCGAGATGCGCTCGGCCGACGCGCGCAGCTATTTCCAGGGCGGCGAGGCCAAGGAGCCGGAGAGCCAGGTCTGGTTCCGCTGCCGCGAGCCGATCGGCGACGACCAGCACATGCACCAGGTGATCATGGCCTACGCCTCGGACATGAACCTGCTGTCCACGGCGATGCGGCCGCACAAGGTCCACTGGCAGACCAAGGGCTTCCAGTCGGCGAGCCTCGACCACGCCATGTGGTTCCACAAGCCCGCCAACTTCAACAACTGGCACCTCTACGCTCAGGACAGCCCCTCGGCGTCCGGCGGCCGCGGCTTCATCCGGGGCTCGATCTTCGCCGAGGACGGCACGCTGGTCGCCAGCGTCGCCCAGGAAGGCCTGATGCGGATGCGGGCCCCGAAGAGCTGAGAAAGACCTCGCTCGCCCTGCGGGGGAGCACGAGGCGGCGCCTACTCCGTTTCTTCCGGCTTCACGCCGACGATCCGGCGGTTGGCGATGGAAACCTCCGGCACGGCCTCTTTGGTGAACGGCAGCCACCAGCTTTCGCCGGCGGGCGGTTCGATTTCCAGGAGGTCGCCGGCCCCGAAATCGCGGACCGTGCGCACGCGGCCGAGCGGCTGGCCGTCGGTATCCACCACGTCCAGGCCCACGAGATCGGCGACGTAGAATTCATCCTCGTCCTGCGGCGGCGGCAGGATGGATCGCGAGATGTAGAGCTTCAGGCCCCGGGCGGCCTCGGCCTGGTCGCGGGTCTCGATCTCCTCGGCGCGGGCCACGACGCCGGCCTTGGCGACGCGGCCGCCCAGCAGCGTGAGGCCCGGCGAGCCGTCCTCACGCAGCAGGGTCTTGTAGTCCACCAGCGCCATCGGCTCGGCCGTGAAACTGGTGATGCGGACCTCGCCGCGGACGCCAAAGGCGCCCGCCACGCGGCCCACCATGATCAGGTCATCCCTCAAGGCATCGGGCTCAAGAGCGACGTCCGGATCAGCCTTCGGTCGGTTCAGCAGCCGGAGCTTCCTCGGCGGCCGGCTCTTCAGCAGCGGCTTCAGCGGCCGGGGCCTCTTCAGCGACGGTTTCGGCAGCGGGGGCTTCGGCAGCAGCAGGCTCTTCCGCGGCGGCTTCAGCAACCGGAGCCTCTTCAGCAGCGGGCGCTTCTTCCGCGACAGCGTCTTCAGCCGGGGCTTCAGCAGCGACCTCTTCCACGACCGGCTCGGGCTCAGGCGCCGGCGGCGGGTTGTTCTTGGCGTCTTCGATGGCCGCCAGGCGGTCGGTTTCGCGCTTGGTCTTTTCCTCGGCGCGTTCGACGGCCTTCGTGCCCGGCTTGCCCTTGGTCGGGTTGTTGCCGTGTTCCCACTTCACCAGGTCCAGCTTGCCGAGCTCGCGGGCGACGCGGTCGGTGGGCTGGGCGCCCTTGCTCATCCACTCCTGGATGCGCTCGACCTTCAGCACGACGCGGTTGGGGTCATCCTTCTTCAGGAGGGGATTGTAGCTCCCCACCTTTTCGATGAAGCGGCCATCGCGGGGCGAGTGGCTGTCGGCGACGACGATCGAATAATAGGGGCGCTTCTTGGCGCCGCCACGGGCGAGACGGATCTTCAGCATTTCGGTAGGTCCTTTTGAATTTCGCTATTTCTTGAAGGGGTTGAAGCCGGGCAGGCCACTGCCGCCCAGGCCGGGCAGCTTGAAACCGCCGTCGCCCGACTGGAGCTTGGCGGCCATCTCTTCGATCTCTTTTTCGGAGGGCATCGGCATCTTGCCGCCGCCCAGCGACTTCAGGCGGTCGGAGCCTCCGGCGCCGCCCATCCCGCCCAGCATCTGGGCCATCTGGGCGAAGCCCTTGCCGCCGCCCTTGCTCATCATCTTGAAGGCGTCGGCCATCTGGCGGTGCTGTTTCAGCAGCCGGTTGACCTCGGCCACGTCGACGCCGGCGCCCGCCGCGATGCGGCGCTTGCGCGAGGCCGCCAGGATGTCCGGCTTCTTGCGCTCCTGCTTGGTCATCGAGCTGATGATCGCGCCCTGGCGGTCGACCATCTTGTCGTTGATGTTTGCTTCGGCGATCTGCTTCTTGATCTTCTGGACGCCCGGCAACATGCCCATCAGGCCTTCCATGCCGCCCATGCGCTTCATCTGCGCCAGCTGCTCGGCCATCATGTCGAGGTCGAACTGGCCCTTGGCGAGGCGCTTGGCCATGGCCTCGGCCTTGGCGACGTCCAGCTCCTCGGTGGCCTTCTCGACCAGGGCCACGATATCGCCCTGGCCCAGGATACGGCCGGCGACGCGGGCGGCGTCGAAGACTTCCAGGCCGTCGATCTTCTCCGACGTGCCCAGGAACTTGATCGGCAGGCCAGTGACGGCCCGCATCGACAGCGCCGCGCCGCCGCGGCCATCGCCGTCAGCCCGGGTCAGGATCAGGCCGGTCAGCGGAAGGCGTTCGTGGAAGGCCTTGGCGGTGCGCACCGCGTCCTGGCCGGTCAGAGCGTCGGCGACCAGCAGGGTCTCCGACGGATTGGCGATCCGCGCGATCTCGGCGGCCTCGCTCATCATCGCCTCGTCGAGCGTGGTGCGCCCGGCGGTGTCGAGGATGACCACGTCATAGCCCTGCAGCTTGGCGGATTGGAGCGCCCTGCGGGCGATGTCAGGCGCCGACTGGCCAACCACGATGGGCAGGCTTTCGACGCCGGCCAGGCTCGCCAGCGTCGCCAGCTGCTCCATGGCCGCCGGGCGCCGCGTGTCGAGCGAGGCCAGCAGCACCTTCTTGCGGTCCTTGAACAGACGCAACGCCAGCTTGGCGGCCGTGGTGGTCTTGCCGGAGCCCTGCAGGCCGGCCATCAGGATCACGCTCGGCGGGTTCAGCGAGAGGTTCAGGCCCTCCGGCTCACCGTCCCCGCCCAGCATCTCGACCAGGCCGTCATAGGTGATCTTGACCACCTGGTCGGCCGGCCGCACCGAGCGGATCACCGCCTCGCCGGTGGCAGCCTCGGTGGCCTTGGCGATGAAGTCACGGACCACCGGCAGGGCGACGTCGGCCTCGAGCAGCGCGACGCGGATCTCCCGCATCACCTCAGCCACGTCCTTCTCGCCCAGCACGCCACGCCCGCTCAGGCGGTCGAAGACGGTCGAGAGACGATCGGTTAGCGCGTCAAACAAGTCGTGGTCCCTGCTAGTCCAAACGCAGTTGACCCCCGTGCACGATTGCGTGGACGGGGGGCCTCGCCGCCCTCGTCCCATCGCTGGGGGTCGTGGCGGTGGAGGGCGCTGACCGAGGTTGGCGCCGGAAGGGCGCGCTTATGCGCTTAAGAGGGGCGGGTGGTCAAGGCGCGGTGGCGATGCCCTTGGCAACAAAAAATAGGATCATGCCCCCGAAAACCACCAACATGATGATCCGGCGCCAGTCGCGGAATTTCGGAGGTTTTCGAGAATGGGCGAATGTCCGATTTCCGACCTGGAGCCAACAGGTGCTAACGACCCAATGCGGACGTTAGGCGAGCCCGCTCCCCTCCCGGGGCTTGGCTGTCCTTGATCGTTCGACCCCAAACGCCGCGCGGCTTGGCTCATATCAGTCATGCTCCATGCCGCTCGGCCAGCCGTGTCTCCAGCGCACTGCTTGTGCAGGCCCGGGACCGATGATGTAGTCACCGCTGTGGAGAGCGGTGAAACGAGGGGCTTCGAAGCCAGGCTGGAGACGGTTCTCACCGATCCGCGTCTGCCGGCCGCGATAACCGACTATGCTCAGCGGTTCACGGCGCTGTACGGTGAGCCCAAGGCCGTGTCGATCATGGGCGACCTCGGCCGGTTTGCCGTAGTAGCGGCTCTGTTCTCCCTGCCGTCGCCGGTAATTCAGGCCGCCTTCATCCGCCATATCGGACCGGACCTGGCGGGCCGAGCGCGCATCGCCTCGCACTTGGCGACTCTGCGCGAATGCGGCGCGGTGGAGCCCTTGACGGGCGGCCGTCGCGCCCAGCCGATCGTGCCGACCGGCTGGCTCGAGGGCTGGATGGTCGGATGGCTGGCGGCCATGGTCCTACCCGCCCGGCCTTGGTGGGACTCGCCGGCGCCGGCGCCGGATCTCTCGCGGGCTCTGCTCGCGACTTACCTGGGCCAGATCCTGGCGGCCAACCGTTCGGGCCTCACCGCCTTCGCCACCGTGCCTGGAGTGCGCCGGATGATGAGCCTGATGGGCGGACACCTGTTTATGCTCGAACTCTTCCTGGCCTCGGCAAATCTTGAGTCCATCGGCGCGCCGGTGGCGTTCTCGCGCCGCGCCTTCGCCGCGCGCTTTGGCGTGAGCAGGGCTCACGCGGTCGACCTCGCCGCCGAAGCTGAAGGCCTGGGCTGGATGATCCGGCAGGGCGACGGCCACATCGTACTGACCAGCGCCTTCGCGCGTGACGTGCGCCGCTGGAGCGCCATCCATTTCGTGCTCGCCACAGACACCCAGACCGGCAGCTTGCTGGCGGTCATGGGCGAGCTGCCGGACGCCAACATCTGAAGATAGGATCGGTTTTCGTCAGGTTTCCCGCCGCCTTTCGAAACGACATACTAAGGCGCGGTCGTGCCAGCGTAGTTGGGGGATATCATCGATGAAGAATACATTTCTGCTGGCCGCGGTCACCGCTGCGGCCTTGATAAACGCCTCGGGCGCCTCGGCCACCACGCCACTGGTCGTCGCCGCGGGTGGCGGTGGCGCAGGCTCTAGGTTCGGATGCCACGATGCTTGCGCCGGAGGGGTATATATCCCTGGGGCAAACGGCGGCTCCGACGGCAATGATGGCGGCGGCGACGGCGGCACCGGCCTTCCGTCTGGTGGCACTGGCGGACATAATGGTCATGGAGGGGAGGCGAGCTCATCTTCCAAAGACAGCGGCGGCGGCGGCGGCGGCGGGTGGGGGGTTGACGTTGCTGGCCACCTCTTCTCACAAGGCCAAGACGGTAATGGCGCGCTCGCTGGCAGGGGCGGCAGTGGGCCGACGGGTTTTGCAGGCGGTCTAGGCGGAATCTCCTCTGGCCCGAGTAACTCCAACGGCGGCTTTGGCGGCGGCGGCGGCGGCGGCAGCGGCTTTCTGGGTGGCGACGGCGGTGGCGGCGGCGGCGGCGGCGGGTATTCCGGCGGCGGTGGAGGCTATGGCAAAGTAGGCTTTGGCGGCGGCGGCGGCGGCTCCTACGTGGATGCAAGTCTGACCTTCGCAGGCTCGGCGCCCGGCTTGAACTCCGGAAACGGGCTCATCGATATAGGCGGCGCCTCGGCCTTTACGTTCTCCTACACCGGCGGCATCCAAGACTATATCGTGCCACTCTCCGGGTATTATACGATTACGGCCTTAGGCGCCCAAGGCGGGGATGGCGCCACCGGCCATGGCGGACTTGGGGCGTACGCTCAAGGCCGCGGATTTTTTGCGGCCGGTACTGACCTGAGGATCGTGGTCGGCGGGCTCGGCAATGGGAATTTTGGCTTGATTACGGGCGGCGGGGGCGGCGGCGGTTCGTTTGTCTATTATGGGGCGCCTGTCGCAGTGCCTGAGCCCGCGACATGGGCGCTGACGATCAGCGGCTTCGGCATGGCGGGAGCGGCCCTGCGCCGCCGCCGCGCGACGGTTGCCGCCTAAGGATCATCGCTGACTTTGACGCGCCGCCGGTCTTCGGATCGGCGGCGCTGTCGTGTCTGGAGAGGCTGTGGTTCCGCCCACCTCGTTAGGTCCGCTATCCCCCCCGTGCCGTCGTTCGCAACGTCCGCTTGGTGGAAAAACCGGTTGGCCGCCCCGGTCCTCCTGAAAACCCTCGTTTGTGGGAGGAGGGCGCGGGGCCCGAGAGCAGACCCTCCAAAGGTCAGCACGGGGTAGTTAGCGTATGTTGACGCCAGCTGACACTCGCCGCAGCGTAGACATATGAACTGCATCCGGCTCGCGACGGCACTTCTCGTTTCCGCCCTGGTGTTGTCGTCGCACCCAGCGCTGGCCTCGGCCCAATTGGCAGAGATGGACAAGGTCCACTGGATCCTACGCGGGATCGACGTCTTCGGTTTACGGTCGGTGACACGCGATCAGGTCCTGGCGACGCTTCCGCTTCGAACCGGCGAACCCATCAAAGCCGTCGATAAGCCCATGCGCGATGCCTGGTGCGCGCGCCTAAGGACGCAATTCCAGTTCGCCGAAACGAATTGCGTTTTGGTCCTGGAACAGCCGGACATGGCCTATTTTTCTGTCGACGCGGTCGAGAAGGGAGACACGTCGCGTGTTCCGCCGACAGCGCGCTCTTGGGAAAGCGGCCTGAAGCTGAGCCCTGAACTTCACGCACTCTACAAGGAGATCGACGAGCTTAAGGACCGGACATTCGCGGCCGGACACCCGGTAGTGGATCTCTACCGTGATCGAGAGATGGTCGACTATGCCGACCCAGACTTGCATCGTGTCGCGCAGGACCTTCAGGCCAGAATCCCCGCCCGCCGAAATGAATTGATCCGGGTGCTGATGGGGGCGTCGGCAAGCCGGGATCGCGCGGCTGCAGCGGACCTTCTCAATTTTGCCGGCGAACCCGGCGCAACAGCCGCCGTGATCTACAAGGCTCTAGACGATCCCGACGCCATGGTTCGCAACAACGTCTCTCGCTATTTGATCAAATGGGCTCCGCGGATCCAAAGCGAAGCGACCAGGGAAGCGCTGGTCAAAGTCTTGTCCGCGCAGCTCCGATGGGCGTCCTTCGGCGATCGCAACAAGGCGATTTTTGTCCTCACGGCGCTGGCTCAGAGCGACGAGGCGCTTCGGCATGCAGTGGCGCAGCGCAGTTGTCGCGCCCTCGACGAAATTGCTCGCCTGAGTTCCGCGCCCAACGTCGGAGGTGCGGCACGCGATCTGCTCGCATCCCTTTCCGGGGCGGGCTGTTCGGTTACAGGTCCAGCGCACGCTGCGCGGCCACGGCATGGTTGAGCGGCGTCCGGTTGGAGATCGGCAAGATGCCCGTCAGCAACTCCGCATGAACCCTCGAAGGAAAGGAGCGGGTGTAGGCGATCGCCGCGCGGGTCTCCTAGTGTTCGCGATGGCGTCCGAGCTACGGAATGCCCCGCCAGTTCGCCGCAGTTCAAACTACATATGTAAAACTTCTTGGCGAGGGTCGTGTTCCTTATCTGGAGCCGAAGGTCGGTTTTGGGCGGGTCCGTGACCGCTTTCCCCCCGAAGCGGTCCTTCAGCGAGTCGGCCTAGGGGGAAACCGGTCCTAAGGTTTTGTATGCGAGACCGAGTCCGGACATGACAACGCCACCGAAGCCGCGCGGCCTCCCCTTCTCTTGAATCACGCTGCTGCAGTGGCGGCCGCACGAGGCTTCGCGATGGGCCGCGAAGCGCACCTTCTGAGGGTCTGCGCATAGGTGTTTCCACGTGCGCCAATAGCGGATGACGGCCCCGCCCTTGTGCCCCTTCTTCTTAATAAGAGAATGGAGATCCGCCCTCTCTGATGTCGGATTGTCCGCGCTGCGTTCGTCCTGAGGGTAAAACGGACATGCCGCTGCAAGAGGAGGCCCAGATGTCAGCGACCCACACCGAGAATTCAGCGCCTGTATTGTTCGTCGGCGGCCGAGGGCTGGTCGAATCGCCGCGCTGGCACGATGGGCGGCTGTGGATCGCCGACTGGACGGCCGGCGAGATCCTCGCGCTCGCGCCCGATGGCGCAGCCGAGGTCAAGGCGCGTGTCCCGGCGCCGCCGCTCTCCTTCGACTTCCTGCCCGACGGCGACCTGATCGCCGTGTCGGCGCGCGAGGGCCGTCTGCTGCGCCAGGCGCCGGGCGGCGGACTTGACGCTTACGCCAAGCTCGCGCCTCTGGCAGAGGGCCTGTGGAACGAGATCGTTATCGACGGGCGGGGCAACGCCTACGTGAACGGCGGCTGCCTGGCGCTGGTGACCCCCGACGGTCGGGTCCAGCGCGTGGCCGACGGCTTCGCCTTCCCGAACGGCATGGCGATAACCCCCGACAATCGCACCCTGATCCTCGCCGAGTCGCATGGTCGGCGGCTGACCGGCTTCGACATCGCCGCCGACGGCGCACTCACCAATCGCCGCATCTGGGCTGACCTCGGCGATGGCGTCCCGGATGGGATCTGCATCGATGCCGAGGGGTGCGTCTGGTACGCCGACGTGCCCAACCGGCGCTGCGTGCGCGTTCGCCAGGGCGGCGATGTGATGGCCACGGTTGCCCTCGACCGCGGCGGCTTTGCCTGCATGCTGGGCGGACCCGACCGCCGCACGCTGTACATCGCCGCCGCCCAATGGTTTGGCATGGATCGGATGGGCGAGACGGCCGGGACCGGCCAGATCCTCAGCCTGGAAGTCGACAGTCCTGGGGCCGGCTGGCCCTACGCCTGAGCCCAGAAAGCGTCATCTCATCTTCCAGCACTTTCTGTGATCGACTTGCGCTCAGTGCAGCGTGCGGTCACCGATCCGGAGACCCATACGATCCAGCTAGCCTACGGCGCCAACGACAATCTCACCAGCCAGAAGGATGGGCGCAACCTGCAGACCACCCGAGTGGTCGATGGCTTCGGCCGCACGATTCAGGAGGTCAGCCCCGACCGGGGGACGCGGACCTATTCCTACGACCTGGCCGACCACCTGACGCAGATCATCGACGGGGACAGCCAGGAGACCGACTACGCCTATGACAGCGCCGGCCGGCTCACGGGCTCCAGCTATGTTGGTCATTTGGCCGAGACCATCACCTACAGCTACGACGCGACGGCCGGCGGCAACAAGGGCGTGGGGCGGCTGACCGGGGCCACCGAGGAGTCCGGGACCACGGCGCTCACCTACGACGCGCAGGGCCGCGTCGTAGGTGACGCCAAGACCATCCAGACCAAGTCCTACGCCGTGGGCTACGCCGATGACGCCAACGGCAAGGTGACAGGGATTTCCAGCGCGATGCGCCTTGGCCCTCGCGATCGAATTCTCATCCAAGCGCTCGGCGCATGGCCGCGAGCCTGTATCGGAAATGGCCGTTAGTTCTGTCAGAGTTTTAGAGCACACTGAACCGCCGCTCTCCTCCTGGCTGAACAATCAAGGTTCTTTTCGGCATGCCAGGACCACTGACTTGAACCTCTAACGGTCGCGTGGATTTGAGGCTCAGTGTCGTGACACGGCCGTCGCGAAGTGACGCTGAAACGTCCAGGCCCGGCGCGCCGCGTAGGCTTCGGAAACTCGCCTCGTGCTCATCGCCCAGGGCCGGGAAAAGGCGAAGCTGATCAGAGGTCGACTGTAAAAGCATGTCTTGCACCGCGGCGCAGGCGGCTTGACCGCCCTCAAGCGTGAACAGGCTGAAAGGGAAGCCGGTGATCTTCGAGCCCGAACGATCGCCATTGGTGTGGAAGCCGTTTCGCCCAGAAAATCCTTGTTCGTACTTAGCGAGGGCTTGTCGCGCTTCCCTTGGGTGCCCGGCGACGGCGTTGAGGCAGGCCAACCACGCGAAGCTGTAGCCCATCCACGCCTGGGTCCCGAGCCGATCAAGCCGCGCGAGCGAGGCGTCGAGCGCGCGCTTCGCCCAAGGGTCGGTCAGGGGATCGAGTAAGCGAAGGGGGTAGAAGGCTATGAGGTGGGAAAAGTGGCGGTGGCTTTTCGCGAGTGGAGCACCCGGCGCCAATGCAAAACCGCCGTCCGCGTCGAGCGAGAAGGCGGGTAGTAGCGATAAGGTCGCCCGGTGCTGGTGCGCGTCGTCAGCTCGGCCGAGCATGTCGGCCATTCGCGCCGCGGTCGTGAAGGCATAGCGCACTAAGGCCAAGTCGAAGTTCGTCCACTCCTCGAACCACGACCGCAAGGTGTTGTCATTGATTTCCGGCGAGATGTTCGCCGGTAGGAAAAGGCCCTCCCGGCCGGCGCGCGGCCGCAGCATCCCGCGGAGGAACTGCGTGACGCCTTGGGCGTAGGGATAGGCCCGCTCGCGCAAGAAGGCGTCGTCGCCGAAATAGCGCCAATGCAGGTCGAAGTGTTGTAGCAGCCATGCGCTCGCCGTCGGAAAAAAGCTGTACGCCGCCCAGCCGCCGAGGGGGCGCCCTAAGACGTCCGTGGTACCCGGCACAGCGATCCCCGGTACGCCAAAAAAGCGCTGAGCGAATTCTTGGGCCGCACCGCGCGTGCTCCAAAGCCAGTCAGTGAGATTGCGCGAGATGTCGGGTCTGTTGCCGGTGTAGGCCGCCCAATAGGTCATTTGGGTGTTGAGATCGTGGTGGTAGTCGCCCTTCCACGCCGGAAGGCGCCCACTGTCCCATGTCCAGGGCGCCTGCAGGGGAACTGGAGGGGCCCCGCCGCGGGCGGCCGCTCCCATGTGGTAGGTCGATAGTCGCCAACGCCGATCCAGCTCTGGCTCGCCGGTCTGAACCCCGGTCCGGGACCAGAAGGTTCTCCACCACGCCTCGTGGTGCGCCCGCAGAAGGCTCAGGCGGTTAGCGTCCAGTCTTCTAAGCAACCGGTGCGCCTTGGCCGCCGCGAGCTTCCGGTCAGGCGCGGTCGCAATGGTCCACACCAAGGCGGCTTCGTTGGGCGACAGCACCAGGCTGCGCGCCAGAACGGCAAAGCAGTCGCTCGCTCGGCCACTCGCGTAGCCGCTCACACCCTTCCCGGAGAGGTCAGATGTGGGCTCGTAACCAAGATCCTCGGGACCGCCATAGTCGAGCAGCGAAGTCTTGTGGCGGCTGAGATCAGGTTCAAGGCCAAAATCTGGCGACGTCACTCTGGCGCGGAGGGCAAGCCGCACGGCCGCCGGGCCTTTGACGTGCAACACGCCTACATCGTCCTGCGCTGCGATCCACACCGTCAGCCGGGTCGAGTCCGACAGTTCAAGGCTGGCCGTGGCCTGGTCCAGATCAAGCGCACTCTCGCGAATGTCGCCGCCCGCCAGCCCAAGAGTGATGCGGCCGAGAGGCAACTTCCCTCGGCCGGGCGTCTGAAACGGCGCCTCGAACAGGCGGCCGATTTCGGCGGTGTTGCCGGCGTCGCGCAGGGTGCTCAGATGGGCGTAGGTAAAGCCGGGCTCTTGGAACTCCGGAATGGGCCGAAGGTCCCAAACATCGCTGCGGTCGAGCGAAATGACCGCCGCCGAGCCGCGCATCCAGACCATCGCCCCGAGCTGGCCATTGGCGAGCGGCAGGCCGTCGGTCCAATCACTTCCAAGGTCTGGCCAGCGCAGATCATGCGCACCCCCGGTGCCGGTCTGCGCCGCCGCGCGCCGGAGCGGACTTAGGAGCCCTAGGATGGAAACGGCCGCTGATTTAGCCATGAACTCACGCCTGCGCATCCGTTCACCTCCGAAAGCTTGGCGTATCCGCCCAAACGGCGTTTCACCTGGCGGCGTGCCAACCGACTTCGCAGGCGCAGCGCTCCGCAACAATCCCGACCTGCTGCTCCGGTCCTCTAAGCTGCTGCGGGCGGGACCGGAAGAAAAGTAGATCCGTTGGCCGACATGAAAACGAAAAGCGCCGCCGATCGTTCGACCGGCGGCGCTCATTCGTGGCTGCAAATCGAAGGTCAGGCTGCCGCGGTAACACCCGAGGGATTGCGCTTCGCGCGGCGTAGCACTGCGCCCAGACCGCCGAAGCCGACCAGCATCAGCGCCCAGGTCGCTGGCTCCGGTACCGCGCCAGCTAAGCCGGAGGTTAGCACGACGTTGTCCAACCCCATCCCCGCTTGGGTTGCGACGAGGCCTTGCACCCGCACGCCGATCGAAGAGGACGTCGCGGCGGCGTCAAGCGTTCGCGTGTGCCAGGTCCCACCGATCGGGTCGGTGAACGATCCACTGGCCAGCACTGTATTGGATGTCGGATCGTAGAGCTGGTAGCCGATCGTGCCGCCGATGCCGTTGGTAACCCAGGCCGCTGTGTCGAGGCTCAGTTGAAACTGCTGCCCCGCCGTCGCCCCCACAGTTTGAAATAGGCCGCCAAGCGAACCCGCCTGATTCATGTCCAGGATGATGGAGCCAGACTAGCGCCGGACCCGTGCGCTGAAATCCCCCTGGCGGGAGTTGGGCGTGGGCCATGTCCACGCCGGATAGAGATGTCGCTCGTTCTGCCAAATAGAGATGTCAGGGCCGGGGGCTCTGGGGTCGGCAGAATCGGTCCACCGTGGAAGGTAGACATCCACCTGCTGCCTATCTTGGAGGCCCCATGCCGCTTATCTCGGTTGGAGATGCGATGGCCCAAGCGATCGCGCGGGTTGATGAGCTACGCGCCGCATCGCCTCGTCGCGTACGCGTACGGTTGACCACCCACTTCGGCGATCTCGAGCCGGGCCTGATCATCAGCGCCAGGATCGCATCCAAGAGCAATCCAGAATTGGAGGCTCAGAACGATCTAGGGGTCCGCCACGTAGCCTTCAACGAGCTGGACGCCCGCGCCGGCGAACTCGTCGGCCTGGTTAAGGAGGCCGCCGCCGAGATCGAGGCGGCCGTGGCAAACGCGCCACCTCCAGGACCTCGCTCTAGCGCCGAGCTTAAGGACATGCACGTCACGGCGCTCTACGAGGACACGATCGCAGCGACCTATGAGGCCATCACCGGGGCGGTGACGCCTGTGAAGGCGCAAAGTGAGGCCGAACTCTCTCCCGGCGTTGTACGAGAGGCCTTGGTGGTCGGCGCCTCACGGTTCATCGGCATGGCCGTCGTAACGGGCCGCATGGAGTCGAACTACGCTACCGAAATCCTGCAGGAAGAGATCCGCCACCAACGCCGCCTTTTGGCTGATGTCGTCCCGACTGACGCCCAGGTTCACTGACAGACACGCCGGTGACATTACTAAATGGGCGCTACACCTGATTGTCGCCTAATATATCTTATGCGAAATCAATGACTTAAACGCCTTGTGGTGTAAGAGTTTCTTGCCCAGGTTGGAATAAGCATTATCGGAAATGATGGCAAGAATCGGCCGCAGCTACGCTTCTCAGAACCGCTTGCTGATCCCGGCCGAGACGAAGGGGTGCGGCGGCGTCGAGCCGCCGGCGCCCGTACCCACGCTTGCGTCCAGTTGGATGTCGTGCCCGATAATGTAGGCCACGCCCGCGTCGTAGATGACGGCCGTTCGGCCGTTCTTGATCTCAGGCGATTGGACGCCGGTGTCGACGAAGAAATTGAGGATCGGGCTCGGGTTGTAGTTGAGGGTCATGGCGAACAGCCCGGCCTCGTAGGTCCGGCCGCCGCTCTCATAGACCGCCACGCCCACGTTCGGGTTCAGCGACCACTTGGGCGCGATGTCCCAGTCCGCGGCCAGGCGCAGGTCGGCGGTGGTGTGGCTGGTCTTGAACTGGCCGGAGCCGGAGGGCGCGAAGACCCTCAGGATCACCCCGAGCGAGGGTTGGGAAATGCCCGCGGTGTCCTGGAAGTGATACTTCACGCCGAGCGAGATCGGGTCCGTCCCCTGGCTCTTGGCGACGCCGGAGGCAGGATCGCTCACCCGGTCCCAGATGTAGGCGCCGGTGGTCTCGACCCGCAGCTCCCAATCCTTGCTCAGCCCCAGGCGAAGCAAGGTCGGCAGGAGGAGGGTGCGGTCCGACGCCCCGCCCGAGTGCCGGAACTCTTCCTGCACGCCCGTCTCGATCTGGAAGCGGCCAGCGCCCACCACATTGCTGCCGTCGGCGATCCCCGGCCGATCGGGGTTGATGTAGTCGTCGTCCGCGGCCGCCGCGGCGGCCTGGGCCTGGGCCTGGGCCTGGGCTTGGGCGGAGATCGGAGCCATCAAGGCCACGCCAAGCCCGAGCGCCGCAGCACAGCCTGCATAGGTCCACGTCATAATCGCCCCTCTTCTCGGACCCATGCGACTCAATGCGATCGCGAATCCGCAGGCTCAGTTAAAGTCCTACGATCATTCTCAAGGGCCACAAGCCGGTTAGGGCAAAGCTAACGCGCCTGGCGCCTGGCGCCTGGCACAGGGAGCAACATCCATGCTCGGCGGAGCAACTTCCCGGCGATGCATGTTGCGCGGCGCGGGCTCGCTGGCCCTGCTGGTCGGCGCGATGTCAGCCGAAGGAACCACAGCGATGAGCGCACCGGCTGCCCCGAAGTCCAGCGATCTCTGGACGCCGCTGCTCGCCGATCCGGACGCGGTGATCGTGACCGGGGTGCTGCTTGGCGAGCGCATTCGAGTCCTCATCGACACAGGCTCGGCCGCGACGGTCGTCGACGCCGCATTCGCCCAGCGTGTCGGCCTGAAGCCCGCAGGGATCCGCAGCGTCCGCGGTGATATCGGCTCCGTTGCGCTCGGCGCGGGCGGCGACCTGGCCTTCGAGGTCGGTGGCGCGAAGCTGGCGACCAGCCGCTACCTTGTGACCGACTTCAGGCCGATCTTCGGCGCGGACCCTGGCGCACCAAATCTCATCCTTGGCGTCGATGCGCTGAAGGACGATGTGCTGGAGATCGACTTCCCCGCCCGCCGCCTGGCAATCTGGCCGCGAGACGGCTTCCAGGCCGGGACGGACGCCGAGCGGTTCGCGGTCGCGCGAAGCGCGCGCGGGCAGCTTTCCATTCCTGTCGCGTTCGAAGCAAAGGCGCCGGTCGTCGCCGCCCTCGACCTGGGCAGTTCAAATCCCCTGACCGTCTCGCCTGCCCTGGCCGAGGCGCTCGGACTGTTGCAAGGCCGCCAGGTTTCCTCGGCCGCTACAGGCGGCGTCGACGGAATCTCAATCAGCCGCACCGTCTCGGTGGCGACGCTGCGAATCGGGCGGGGGCTATTGAAGGATGTTCCCTGCGAAGTCCTGGCGAAGACCGACAGCAGCCTTGTCCCGGCCAAGCTGGGCCTGCCGATCCTCGAACGCTACGGGTTCGCGCTGGACGTCACGGGCGGAACGCTCTGGCTGCAGCCCGCGCCGCGCCTGGTGACCGCCCCCTTCCAACGTGACCTTTCCGGCTTGGGGCTCGCCGTCGTGGCGGATCGGCTGCGGGTGGTTCACGTCGCGTTGGGCGGCCCGGCCGCCCTCGCCGGCTGGCGCGAAGGCGAAAGCATCACCGCCGTGAACGGCGCACCCATTGGGCCGGACTATGTGGCCGGCGGGCTGTCGCGATGGCGTTATGGGCCGGTGGGGGCCAAGGTTCTGCTGTCCTTGGCCGACGGCTCCAAGCGCACCCTGGTCCTGCAGCGCTACTACTGATCGCCAGCTTGTCCCTGGTCGAGGGCGGCGCGGGCCGCCCGCGACTCCGCCAGGATCTCCAGCGCCTCCTTCAGGACGTAGAGCCCGATCCCCGCGCCGACCACGAGGTCGATCCAGATAAGATGCGTCAGCATCACGATCAGGCCGGCCGCAATAACGGCGACGTTCGCGATGACGTCGGCGCGGGTGAAGATCCAGGTCGCGCGTAGGTGGACTTCGCCGGACCGGAAGGGCGTCAGCAGGCGAAGCACGGTCGCGTTGACGATCAGCGAGACGCTGGCGACCGCGATCATCACCAGGCTCTCGGGGGAACTTCCCGCTAAGCCGCGTCGCGCGACATCGGCCAGGACGCCGGCGCCGAGCAGCAGCAGCAGGCTTCCGCTCCATCGCGCGGCGTTCGCCTTGAAGAGCGGGCTGCGGTGCAGAGCGAGCAGGCCCAGACCATAGGCGGATGCGTCGCCAAGCATGTCCAGCGAGTCGGCAATCAGCCCGGTGGACTGAGCGATCAGGCCCGCGACCAAGCCGACCCCGAACATGATCAGGTTGAGGATCAGGGCGATCCGCAGCACGCGCCGCTGCGGCCCGGAGTCGGCGGGGGTCGGCCCGCAACCGCAGCCGCTCATGGCGCTGACGCTGACGCCGCCGGAATGTGGCGTCGCGACAATGCCCGGCCCGCCAGCGCCGGAAGCACGACGAGGGTCAGCAGGGTGGCGGTGATCAGCCCGCCGATCACCACGGTGGCCAGCGGCTTCTGCACCTCCGACCCGGCGCCGGTCGCCAACGCCATCGGCATGAAGCCCAGGATCGCTACCAGCGCCGTGGTGAGGACCGCCCGCAGCCGCAACAGCGAGGCCTGCACCGCCGCCTCGCCGACAGACATCCCGCCGGCAATCAGCTCCTTGAACGCCTGCATGAGCACCAGGCCGTTGAGCGTCGCGACGCCGGACACCGCGATGAACCCGACGGCGGCGGAGACCGAGAACGGAATGCCCCGCAGCGCCAGCGCAAACGCGCCGCCGACCAGCGCCAGGGGCACGCAGGCGAACACCAGCACAGCTTCGCTGACCGAGCCCAAGGCGAGGTAGAGCAGCACGCCGATCAGCAGGAAGACGGCGGGAACGACGATGGCGAGACGGGCTTCGGCGCGCTGCAGGTTCTTAAACTGGCCGCCCCAGTCGAGCCAGGAGCCGGCCGGCAGGCGCACGTCCTTTGCGACGGCGGCTTGTGCGTCGGTGACGAAGCCGCCGAGATCGCGCCCGCGCACATTGGCCTGCACCACGATCCGCCGCTTGCCGTTCTCGCGGCTGATCTGGTTCGGCCCCTCGCCTTCCCGGAAGCGGACCACAGAGGCGAGCGGCACGGTCGTCGTCCCCTCGCGGACCGCAAGCGGGACCTGGCCTACCGCCGCCAGGTCGTTGCGCGACGCCTCCGGCAGGCGGACCACGACATCGAAGCGCCGGTCGCCCTCGAACACACGGCCGGCCTCGCGGCCGGCGAGCGCGATCTGCACGGCGTCGGCGGCATCGGAGGCCTGCAGGCCGTAGAGGGCGGCGGCGGGCCGGTCGACGTCGGCGGTGATCATCGGCAGGCCGGAGACCTGCTCGACCCGCACGTCGGCCGCGCCGCGCACCCGGCGCAGCACGCGGGCAATATCGTTGGCGGTGTTCTCCATGGCCACGAAGTCATCGCCATAGACCTTCACGGCCACATCGGAGCGGACGCCGGAGAGCAACTCATTGAAGCGCATCTGGATCGGCTGGGTGAACTCATAGTCGTTGCCGATCTGGCCCGCCGCCACCTTCTGGATCTTCTCGACAACGTCGGCCTTGGTGAGACTGCGGTCCGGCCAATCGCCGTGGTCCTTCAGCACCACGAAATTGTCGGTGGAACTGGGCGGCATGGGGTCCGTGGAAACCTCGGCGGTGCCGGTCTTGGAGAACACCCGCGCGACCTCCGGGATCTTGGCGAGCGCCGGTTCGAGCCGGCGCTGCATATCTACGGACTGGTCAAGGGAGGCGCTCGGGACCCGGGTTGCCTCCAGCAGCACGTCCTTTTCGTCGAGGGTGGGGATGAACTCGCGGCCCAGGGCCAGGAAGACCACCAAGCCGACCAGGAAGAGCACGCCGGCCCCGGCGGCGATGCGTCCGGGCCTCGCTACGGCGAAACGCGTGAGCGGCTCCAGGCGGCGGTGGGCAAGGGCTTCGATGCGGGAGCGGTGGACTTCGGCAGGCGTCCGCACCAGCAGCGCGCTCAAGGCCGGAACCACAGTGAAGGTGAGCACGAAGGCGCCGGCCAGGGCCAGCATCACCGTCGAGGCCATCGGGTGGAACATCTTGCCCTCCACCCCTTCCAGCGAGAGTAGCGGCAGGTAGACCAGCAGGATGATCGCCTGGCCAAAAGCGGCGGGGCGGACCATTTGCTGGGCGGCCGCCACGCCTTCCTGCAGCCGTTCGGGACTTGTCAGCTCGCGCCCGGCTTCAGCCCGGCGCAAGGCCAGCCGCCGAAGCGTATTCTCAACCACCACCACAGCGCCGTCGACCAACAGGCCGAAGTCGAGCGCTCCCAGGCTCATCAAATTGCCGCTGACGTGAAGGGCGTTCATGCCGATGACGCCGAACAGGAAGGCGAGCGGGATCACCAGGGCGGTGATCACCGCGGCGCGCGCGTTCCCCAGCAGCAGGAACAGCACCACGATCACCAGCAGCGCGCCCTCGGCAAGATTGCGCTCGACAGTGTGGATCGTGCGGTCGACCAGGGCGGTGCGGTTCAGCACCACCTCGGTCCTGATCCCCACCGGCAGCGATGGCGCTACCTGCTGCAGCCGGGCCTCAGCCTGGCGCGCCACTTGGCGGCTGTTTTCCCCGGCCAGCATCAGCGCCGTGCCGATCACCACTTCGCGGCCCTGCTCCTGGGCGGCGCCGAGCCGGGTGGCCGCACCGATCTCGACCTTGGCCACATCGGAGACCCGCACCACCAAGCCCTTCCGCGTGGCGACGGGCGCAGCGGCGAGGTCGTCGGCGGACTTCACCGCGGCGTCCGCGCGGACCACCAAGGCTTCACCGCCGCGAATGACGGAGCCGGCCCCCTCGACACTGTTGGCGTGCTCGACGGCCTCGACGACCTCGTTCAAGCCGACACCATAGGCGGTCATCTGCGCTGGGTCGGGCTGGACCACGTACTGCTTCACGTAGCCGCCGATGACATCGATGCTGGCCACGCCCGGCGTGGTCTTCAGCTGCGGCGAGACAATCCAGTCCTCAACGGTGCGCAGGTAGGTGGCCTTCTGGCGCTCGCTGACCAGCCGCTCGCCCTCCGGGGTGAGGTAGGCGCCGTCCGGCTGCGGTCCGGGCGCTCCCGCCTTCACCTGGGCGCGCGGGTCGATCTTGACGGTCCACATCAGCACTTCGCCGAGGCCCGTGGTGACAGGGGCCATTTCGGGCGTGACGCCGGCCGGAAGCTGCTCGCGGACCGCCTGCATCCGCTCGCCCACCTGGGCGCGGGCGAAGTAGAGGTCCGTCTGGTCAGTGAACACCGCGGTGATCTGGCTGAAGCCGTTGCGTGAGATCGAGCGGGTCTCGACCAGGCCCGGAATGCCGGCGAGCGCCGTCTCCACCGGGAAGGTTACCCGCTGTTCGATCTCCTCCGGCGACAGGGCGGGCGACAGGGTGGTGATCTGAACCTGGCGGTTGGTGATGTCCGGCACCGCGTCAATCGGCAGGCGCGTCAGCTCGAAGCCGCCCCAGGCGGCCAGCGCCAACGCCAGGCACAGCACCACCAGGCGGTGGCGGACCGAAAGCGCCACGATGCGGCTGAGCATGGCGCTATTCTTCCTCGCCCGCGCCCTTGGAGAGCTCGGCCTTCAGCAGGAAGGCCCCGCGCCCGGCCACCCGCTCGTCGCCCTTCAGGCCGGCGACGATCTGGGTGTAGCCGCCCCCGGAACGACCGGGCGTCACGGTCTGCGGCTTGAACCCGCCGGCCACGGCCACGAAGACGACCGAACGGCCGCCCAGCGTCTGCACCGCCTCGGTCGGCACGGTCGGCAGCGTCGGGCCCTCCGTGGCGACGGCGGCGCTAACCGCGGCGCCCGGCGTCAGCCGGCCCCCCGTGAGCCTCGCGCGGATCATCGCCGCGCCGGTGCTGTCCTGCGCCAGCGGCGCCACGCCGATGACCACGGCGTCGGCTTGCGAGCCGTCGGCGCCGGCGATCTTCAGCGGCATTCCCGTGCGGATCTTTGCGGCGGCCTCTGCCGAGGCGTTGAACACCACCTCCACTCGCGTCGAGTTGGCGACCTCGGCGACGACGCCTCCCTGGGCGACATAGCCGCCCGCCGCGACCTGCACCGCCGTCACCACGCCGGCGATGGGGCTGCGCACCATGGCCTCGCCGGAGACGCCAGGAGACCCGAAGGCGCCAGCCTTAGCGCGCGCCGCGCCGGCGTTGGCTGTGGCGCGCGCCGCTGCGGCCTGGGCGGTCTCGAAGTCCTGACGCGGCGTGACGCCCGCCTTCATGAGGCGCTCCTCGCGTCCGAGGGCGGCTTGCGCCGCCGTGGCCTCGGCCGCCGCGGCGACCGCCTCAGCGTGGGCGGCGGCGCCTTCGGGGCTGCGAATCACCGCCAGCCCGGCGCCGGCGCCGACCGAAGCGCCTGGCGCGACCAGCACGCGCACAACAGATCCCGCCGCCGGCGCCGCCACGACCGCCCGGGCATCCGGCGCGGACTCCACCCTGCCCGTGAGGCGCAGGTCCGAGCCGCCGCCCTGCCCGACCGAAACAACGGAGACCCCGGCCGCGGCGGCCTGCGCAGGCGTCAGCTTCACGATCCCGCCGCTGCCGCCCTCGGAATGTTCTTCGGATTTCTCCGCTGCGGCTGGCGCGCGCCGGTCCAGGAACTTGGCGATTCCGAAGCCGCCGGCGAGCGCGGCGACGATGGCCACTCCGGTAGCTACGGTCTTTCTGTCTGGCGGCATGGTCATGTCCCGAAAGGCGTGCGGCCGGAGAGCCGGGCGAGTTCCGCTTCGGCCTTCACTCGGTCGAGCTCCGCGTCGAGCGTGCGTCCGCGCGCCTCGGCCAGGGCCCGCCGTGCGGACGTCAACTCAAGCAGCGGGAGTCGTCCGGCCTCATAGCCGGTCCGCGCCAGACGATAGGCCTCCGAGGCTGCCCGTTCGGAGCTTTGCGCCGCCACCAGGCGGGCGCTGGCGCTTTCACTCTGGGCCTCGGCCACCCGATGATCCGCTTCAGCGTCCAATTCCGCCTGACGCAGGCGAGCCTCTGAACCGCGCAGCTCGGCCTGGGCCTCGGCGACGCCGCCGCTGTTGCGGTTGAAGATCGGCAGCGGCAGAGTGACCCCGGCGACGAAGGCGCTGCGGTCGGTCTGATCATAGCGACGTACTCCGGCCGACAGCTTCACGTCCGGAAAGGCTGAAGCCCGTGCCGAGCGTAGCCGCGCGGTTGCGGCCTCGCGTTCGGCGGTTGCTGCGGCGACGGCGGCCGTCGATCCAGGCTGGGTAACCGCGCTTGGCGTCGGCGTGTCGAGCAGGCTGACCACGATCCGGTCATAAGGCCGTTGGGCGCCGGCGAGGGCGGAGAGGCGGGCGAAGGCGACCATCTGGCCCGACCGGGCCGCGGCCAGGTCCGCGCGGGCGCGATCCGCCTCCGCCGAAGCTTGCAGGCTGCGCAGCGGCGCCTCCTTGCCCGCTTCGACCAGCAGCTTGGCGGAGCGGGCGTCGGTCTCAGACGCCTCAAGCGCGTCGCCGGCCAGGCCCACGCGCCGGCTCGCCGCCTCGGCCTCCGCGTAAGCCAGCGCGAGGCGCGCGGCGTAGTCGGCGCGCGACAGGGTCGCCTTGGCCTCGGCCGCTGTCAGGTCGGCGCCAGCCGCGGCGACGCGAGCCTGCCGCTTGCCGCCGAGTTCCACCGTCTGGCCGATGGTGAAGGTTGTCTGGGTCTGCTCGCCGCCGTCGGCGGGGCGTGCGCCGCCGAAGTTCTCGACGGTGACACCGAGTTCGGGGTTGTTCCAGGCGCCGGCTTGCACGCGCCGTGCTCGCGCCGCATCCAGTTCGGCAGCGCTCGCCATTGGCGTCGGCGCGCCGGCCGATTGCGCCAGCAGGTCAGGAAACGCCGGTGCGGGCTCGGCATGCGCGTAGAGCGCTGGCACCAGCCAGGTGGCGGCGATCAAAGCAGACGACGTCATCCGCAAGGATCTCACCTGCTTACGGCTTCGGGCGATCTGCTCCGCGCAGACTTCGATCGGAGAAGATTGGAATCGCTTCGCCAGTGGGAGGACCCTCCGCGCCCCAGGTGCATCCTCTAGCGGCTAGAGGATCAACCCCCTAATCTGCCGGCATGATCGATCCCCGCGCGCAGCCCATGAGCATCGGCGTCCTCTCTCGGATTACCGAGGTGAAGGTTCCGACCATACGCTTCTATGAACAGATCGGTCTGCTGCCCGAGCCTGACCGAACCGCCAACGACCGCCGGAGCTACGGGTTCGAAGCCGCGCGGCGACTGGCGTTCATCCGACGCGCGCGACAGCTCGGGTTCTCCATCGACGCGATCCGGTCACTTCTGCAGCTAGTCGACCATCCGGAGCGCGACTGCGCGGACGCCAACACGCTCGCCGCCGAGCAGTTGGATGCCATCGAATGCAAGATCGCGCAGTTAAAAGCCCTACGCTCGGAGCTTCGCCGCCTGGTCGCGTGCGATTGCCATGGCCTCGCCTCGGCCTGCCGCGTGATCGAGGCCCTCGGTGAAGCGCTGCCGGCGGCGGGCTCCGGGAAGCGACGGCCGGCGAACCGCATGCCGGAAAGCGGACCTCCGCAAGGTCTCAGTTGAACCAAAGCCGGCCCTCTACTCGATTCGGTGCTCAGTGCGGCGGGCAATAAGCATTATCCCAAATGGTGGCGATACGTGGGCACTTGGAGGCGCTCTTTGGGTCACGAGTCACCTCGTCGCGGTGATAGCGAGTGCAGGTCCAACTCTGCCCAAGCCCCCGTCTCAAAATCGGCCGCGCCAAACCTGTTCGTCGCATCGCGGATGTCGCGGGGAGTTGCTCCTGCGGCTCTAGTTGATGTTTTCGGGGATTAGGCGTTCGACGATGACCGTGTCCATCCAAGTACCGTCGAGTTTGCCGTGCTTCTCGTGGACGCCGATCTCCCGGAACCCGGTCCGCGCCATCAGCGCCAAGCTCGCCCGGTTCTGCGGAAACACCCGCGACAGGAGCTTCCAGAGCCCGGCTTCACGGGCGGCGTCGATGAGGGCGTTCATCGCAAGCTCGCCCACGCGCCGTCCCCGCTCATCGCGCCGGACATACACCGAGAACTCGCCGATCCCGCGATAGCAGCAGCGATCCGCGTAAGGGTGGGCCACGGCATAGCCGACCACGGTCCCGCCTGGAGCGATCACCACCACGAGCGCCAGGGCCGATCCAAACCAAGCCTCGATGTCACCCACGCTGCGGGGCTCGGTCTCGAAGGTGGCGATCCGGTCAGCGATCCCTTGGTTGTAAATCTCCGCGATTGCCGGCGCGTCTTCCGATCGCCCGGGGCGAGTCATCATGGTCTGGTTAGTCGGCAAGGGTCACCTCGTGCACCATGGCCGCGGCGGCATGTTCCGCGGCATGTGCTGTCCGGCCCTCGCCCTTACGTTCGCTGTAGCGGTCGACCAGATAATCGGCTCGGTCGCGAGTTAGCAGCGTGAACTTCATCAGCTCCTCCATCACGTCCACGACGCGATCATAGTAGGCAGACGGTTTCATGCGGTCGTCGTCGCCGAACTCCGTGTAAGCCTTCGCCACCGAAGACTGATTGGGAATGGTGATCATCCGCATCCAGCGGCCCAGCAGGCGCAGGGTGTTGACCGCGTTGAACGACTGGGAGCCGCCGCTGACTTGCATCACGGCGAGCGTCTTGCCCTGGGTCGGCCGGACGCTGCCGATCTCCAGCGGAATCCAGTCGATCTGGGCCTTCATCACGCCGCTGATTGCGCCGTGGCGTTCCGGACTGCACCAGACCTGCCCTTCCGACCAGAGGGACAGCGTCCGAAGCTCCTGAACCTGGGGGTGGTCGGGCGATGTCGCATCGGGCAGCGGCAGGTCGCGCGGGTCAAAGATCTTCGTCTCGGCGCCGAGCCGCTGGAGAATGCGCGCCGCCTCTTCGACCAGGAGCCGGCTGAAAGAGCGCTCCCGCAAAGAGCCATAGAGCAGCAGGATGCGGGGCGGGTGTTCCGCACGGGCCTGCGGCTCTAGCTTGGCGCGGTCGGCTGCGGCGAGGAACTGCGGCTGCAAGGCGGGCAAATCGGTCATTGGCACTGAACTTCCAAGGGCGTCTTCACTCTGTCGTATATTTCCGCTAGTTTGGAAATATGGAACTTAAATCTGCCATCGCTAGTCTGTCTGCGCTCGCCCACGAGGGGCGGCTCGCGACCTTCCGCATGTTGGTCCAGGCCGGCCCAGAGGGCATTGCCGCCGGTGAAATCGCCCGTCGTCTAGAGGCCCCGCCCAACACCCTGAGCGCCAACCTCAAGGTGCTTACCCATGCGGGCTTGCTGACATCCCGCCGGGAAGGCCGGTCGATCATCTATAGCGCGCGCTTTGACCAGATGAGCCAGCTGCTCGGCTATCTCATGGAGGACTGTTGCGCGGGCTCGCCCGAGATCTGCGCGCCCCTGGCCCGGGTCCTTGCTCGCACCGCCTGCTGCGTTCCCGAACCTCTTCACGCCTAAGGACCTCCCTCTATGGACACCTCAAAGCCGTTCAACGTCCTTTTTCTGTGCACCGGCAATTCGGCGCGCTCGGTCATCGCTGAGGCCCTGATGAACAAGGAGGGCGCGGGCCGCTTCAACGCCTACTCGGCCGGGTCCATGCCGACGGGCCGGGTCAATCCACATGTCCGGCCGATCGTCGAGACCTGCGGCTTCCAGCTGTCCGACTTCCGCTCGAAGTCCTGGGAAGAGTTCGCCACGCCGGGCGCGCCGCCGCTCGATTTCATCTTCACGGTCTGTGACAACGCCGCCGGCGAAGTCTGCCCGATCTGGCCCGGCCAGCCGATGACGGCCCACTGGGGCGTGCCGGACCCGGCCGCCGTCGAGGGCTCGGAAGCCCAGATCGGCGTGGCCTTCTCGGAAACCGCGCGCCTGCTGGGCAACCGGATTCGGCTCTTCCTCTCTCTGCCGTTCGCGTCGCTCGACAAGATGTCGCTGCAGTCCAAGCTGCGCGAGATCGGCGAGCGCGCCGACCAGGCCAGTCCCGCCGAATGACCATTGAACCGCCTGCCCCGGCCGAGGGGCCGAAGGCCATGTCCCGCTTCGAGCGCTTCCTCACCGTCTGGGTGGCTCTCTGCATCGTCGTCGGGGTCGCGCTGGGCCACTTCCTGCCGACCGCTTTCGAAGCAATCGGCTCGGCCGAGGTCGCCAAGGTCAACCTGCCGGTGGCGGTGCTGATCTGGCTGATGATCATCCCCATGCTGATGAAGGTCGATTTCGGCGCCATGCGCCAGGTCGGCAAGCATTGGCGGGGCATCGGCGTGACCCTGTTCGTCAACTGGGCGGTCAAGCCGTTCTCGATGGCGGCGCTGGGCGCCCTGTTCATCGGCTACCTGTTCCGGCCCTACCTGCCGGCCGGCGAGATCAACAGCTACATCGCCGGCTTGATCATCTTGGCCGCCGCGCCCTGCACGGCGATGGTGTTTGTCTGGAGCAACCTCACCCGCGGCGAGCCCAACTTCACCCTGAGCCAGGTCGCGGTCAACGACGCGATCATGGTGGTCGCCTTCGCGCCGATCGTCGGTCTGTTGCTCGGCCTGTCGGCCATCACCGTACCCTGGGAGACGCTGCTGCTCTCGGTTGGCCTCTACATCATCGTGCCGGTCGTCGTGGCCCAGCTGCTGCGGTCGGCCTTGCTCAAGCAGGGCGGCGAGGACCGTTTGCAGTCCGTCCTAGCGAAGATCGGGCCGGTTTCGCTCACGGCCCTGCTGGCCACCCTGGTCCTGCTCTTCGGCTTTCAGGGGCAACAGATCATCGCGCACCCGGCGATCATCGCCATGCTGGCCGTGCCGATCTTGATCCAGGTCTACTTCAACTCTGGCCTGGCCTATCTGCTCAACCGGATGACGGGAGAGGCCCACTGCGTGGCCGGCCCATCCGCCCTGATCGGCGCCAGCAACTTCTTCGAGCTCGCCGTGGCCGCGGCCATCAGCCTGTTCGGTTTCACCTCAGGGGCCGCCTTGGCCACGGTCGTGGGCGTGCTGATTGAGGTGCCGGTCATGCTTACCGTCGTCGCCATCGTGAACCGGTCCAAGGGCTGGTACGAGCGCGGCGGCGCGGTCCAACGGGTGGCGGCTCGAGCCGCCCCCATCATCCGGTGACTGCGTTGTCCGACTACCCCATCACCATCTTCCACAACCCTGCCTGCGGCACCTCGCGCAACACCCTGGCGATGATCGAGGCGGCCGGCTACGCGCCGACCGTCGTCGAATACCTCAAGGTGGGGTGGACGCGCCCACAGCTGCAGGATCTGTTCGCCGCCATGGGCGTCACGGCACGTGAGGCCATGCGGGAAAAGGGCACGCCGGCGGCGGAATTGGGATTGCTCGATCCCAATGTCGGGAACGATCGGATCCTTGAAGCAATGGTCCTGCGCCCTGTCCTGGTGAACCGTCCGATCGTGGCCACGCCGAAGGGGACCAGACTCTGCCGGCCATCCGAGGCGGTGCTGGACCTGCTCGACCAGCAGCCAGCGGCCTTCACCAAAGAAGACGGCGAGGTAGTCGGTCTCTCGCCTGTTCGCTGACGCTGATCAATTCGGTCGCGCCGGCGATAGGCTAAGGACCGTCTCCCGTCTCCCGTTTGCCGGGCGACGGGCCGCGTGCGCGCGAGATTGGAATGCGACATGGGCGTAGCCGCGCCAGAAAATTGCGACGTCGTGATCATCGGTGGCGGCCAGGCAGGGCTGGCGACAGGCTATTTCCTGCGGCGCAGCGGGCTCTCCTTCGTCATCCTCGATGCGGAGCCCGGGCCTGGCGGCGCCTGGCGCCACACCTGGCCGTCTCTGCGGCTCTTCTCGCCAGCCCAGTGGAGCTCGCTACCGGGCTGGCCGATGCCATCGATCGGCGAGGCCTACCCCTCGCGAGACGACGTGATCGCTTATCTGGCCGCCTACGAAGGGCGCTACGCGCTGCCGGTGCATCGATCCGCCTCGGTCTGGCAGGTAAGAGCGGAACGTGATGGTCTTATCGTCCATACGGCGGGCAGCGCCTGGAAGGCCAGGGCCGTGGTCAGCGCGACGGGCACCTGGAGCGCACCGCATATTCCCGCCTACCCAGGTCAGGAGAACTTTGGCGGCCAGCAGCTCCACTCGGCCCGCTACGTCGGACCCGAGGCCTTCGCCGCTAAGCGCGTGCTCGTGGTGGGCGGCGGCAACAGCGGCGCCCAGATCCTCGCCGAGGTCTCGTTAGTCGCGCACGCCTCCTGGGTGACGCCGCGCGAGCCGATCTTCTTGCCCGACGATGTCGATGGTCGCGTGCTGTTCGAGCGCGCGACCGCACGCTGGCAGGCCCAGGATGGGACCGGCGCGCAAGGGCCGCCTCCGGGTGGGCTCGGCGACATCGTCATGATCCCGCCGGTCAGGGCCGCGCGCGACCGCGGCGTGCTGCACGCGGTGCGGCTTTTCTCGCGCTTTACCGCGGCCGGTGTGGTCTGGCCCGACGGCGCCGAGGAGGCGATCGATGCGGTTATCTGGTGCACTGGGTTTGGCCCAGCGCTTCGTCACTTGGCGCCGCTCGATGTCGTCATGTCGGAGGGCAAGGTCGCTGTTTCGGGGACGCGGTCGGTTAGCGAGCCGCGCCTTTGGCTTGTCGGATATGGCGAGTGGACTGGATTTGCCTCCGCCACCCTGGTCGGCGTGATGCGAGGTGCGCGGCAGACGGCGCGTGAAATCAAGACCGCCCTGCTCGCGCCGCCAGCTTGAGACCCTGCCGACCCCGCGGCGAGCTGATGCCGCGACGCGGGTGTTCAGCTGGAGGTGGCGGCCCGAGTTGCCGCCTTGGCTCCGCCTGATGCGCCACCGTTTAGCCCCGTCCCGAGGCGCGCCAGCCGACGTAGGCCGCCGTGGCCAGGACCATGAGCGCGAAAGCGCGTCGCGCGAGATCGGCGCGTCCGACCAGGGCGTTCGCCAGCGGTATGCCGGCGATCGCGCCCGCAACGCCGCCCACAACCAGGGCGCCGAAGACTGGACCATTCACGAGGCCGGCCGTGGCGTAGCTTGCGCTGGTCGCGGCTCCGAACAGCACGACTGAGACCAGCGAGGAGGCCGCGGCGTTGGCCAAGGTCATTCCGGTCGCCGCCATCAGGCCCGGCACGATCAGGAAGCCGCCGCCAATGCCGAAGAAGCCGGCGGCCAGGCCTGTCACCAGGCCCACCGGCGCAAGTTTCAGGGTCAAGGCCGCCGTCAGGTGGACGTCCGGGTTTCCCGTGGCCTTTTTCGGCGCCAGCATCGAGACGCCCACGACCGCCATGGCGATGGCAAACCAGAACAGCAGCCGCTCGCCGTCCATCTGCTTGGCCAGGTGTGCGCCCACCAGCGACCCTGTCAGCCCTGCCCCGCCGAAGACCAGGGCGCAGGGCCATTTCACACGTCCCGCCCGGGCCTGCACGGCCAGACCGGCGGCCGCATTGACCGCGACGGCTGCGGCCGCCGTGCCGATGGCGATATGCGGGTCTCGAACACCAACGACATAGATCAGCAGCGGTGTCGCCAGCACCGAGCCACCGCCGCCGAACACCGCCAGCAAGAGCCCGATCACAGCGCCGCCGACGACCGCGCTGCCGTAGGACCAGACGAGCGGATCCATCGCTCAAGCGCCTGCGCGGCGGTTCCAGGGCATGGCTTGGAGCAGCCGGGCCATGCCGCAATATCCGGTTGCGCCGGCGAAGGTCAGGCCCGCTCCGACGAAGGCCGACAAGCCGAAAAAGGCCGGGTGGATGACTAGCCCAAGCGCGACCCCGGTCAGAACCAGGAGCCCGGCTGCGATTTGTACCTGCCGCATGATCTCGAGCGGCGCCTTGCGATCTTGCGCCAACGGCAGACCGGCTGTGGCCCATCCGTCTATGCCACCTTCCAGGACATAGGCTTGGCCGTTCACCAGGTCTGCCAGACGCCGGGCGTTGGCGGCGGTGCGCATGCCGGATCGGCAGGTGAAGATAACCTCGCGCCCATGCTCCACCGCCAGCGGCATAGCCTCCAGGCCGATGAGCGGCCGAGAGCGGGCGCCTTTCACATGTCGGCGGGCGAACTCATCCGGTTCTCGGATATCGACGAGGACCGCGCGACCCGCCTTCAGTTTTTTAGCGGCGAGGATTGGCGTCAGCGTAAGAAGTTGGGTCATGGGGCGTCTTCATGTCTGGGGGACAGAAGATCTCCGCGAGCGTCGCCACCACCCTGATCGCAGCAGGGTCTGAGATCCGGTACCAGATCGTCTGGCCTTCGCGGCGGGTGGCCACGACGCCCTCCTCCCGCAGCACCGCGAGATGCTGCGAGAGCGCCGACTGGGAGAGGCCGACGAGAGGCAAGAGCTCTCCGACGGACCGTTCGCCACCTGTCAGCTGGCACAGGATCATCAGCCGCCGTTCGTTGCCGAGCGCGCGAAGCAGCTTGGCCGCCTCCGCCGCGCTGGCCTCGAACCGGGTGATGTCGAAGTTCGCAAGATCGAACATGGATGCCATATATGCATTGTTTCTAATTTAGCAACTTCTTATATAAACAGGACCGCCCGAGGAGGTCTCCAGACATGACACCGACAGTGCAAACTTTCTTCGACCCCGCCACCTCCACAGCCACCCATCTTGTCAGCGATCCTACGACGAAAACCGCTGCGGTCATCGACCCGGTGCTCGATTACGAGCCTAAGGCCGGCCGACTGTCGATGACCTCGGCCGACGCCCTGCTGGCGGCGATCAAGGCGCAGGGCCTGGCGCTCGCTTACGTACTCGAGACACATGCCCACGCCGATCACCTCTCAGCCGCCGATTACCTGCGGCGCAAGACCGGGGCGCGGGTGGCGATTGGGGCGGATATCGTCGCGGTCCAGGCGGCCTTCATCCCGGTCTTCGAAGCCGATGACCTCGCGGCGGATGGAGGAGCCTTCGATCGCTTGTTGAGAGAAGGCGACACCCTGCCGCTCGGAGACCTGACAATCGGCGTGCTTCACACGCCGGGCCACACGCCGGCCGATGTCACCTACCTGATCGGCGATGCGGCCTTCATCGGCGACACGCTGTTCATGCCCGACTACGGCACGGCCCGCACCGACTTCCCCGGCGGAGACGCCGCCACGCTCTACAGGTCGATCCAGAAGATCCTGGCGCTGCCGGCCGAGACCCGGGTCTTTGTCGGCCACGACTACCTTCCCCCGACCCGCGAGGACAATCGCTGGGAGACAACCGTCGCCCGACAACGGTCGGAGAACATCCACATCAAGAACGGCGTCACCAAGGCGGCATTCGTCGCCATGCGCGACGCCCGCGACGCAACCCTGTCCGCGCCGACGCTGATCCTGCCGTCTCTGCAGGTGAACATCCGCGGCGGCCGCTTGCCGGAACCGTCGAAAACCGGGCGGGTCTTCCTCAAGCTGCCCCTCACGATGGAATGACCAGGCGGCTAGTTGGCGCGGCCGGCCTGATGAGCAGGGCCTACCAATTTCTAAGATCTAAGGACGCATAACCTATCGCCGCAGACCGGATTGCCTACGGAAGGCCGTCCAATCCTTGACATAGGGTGGCCCCCTATCCTAGGTAGCGCAATGCATACGGTTCGAGAGAAGGCTCAACTCCTTGCCCGCGTCAGGCGTATCCGGGGCCAGATGGAAGGCATAGAGCGTGCGCTCGAAGCCGAGGCGGGCTGCGAGGCGATCATGCATCAGATCGCCGGCGTTCGCGGCGCGCTGGCCGGCCTCACGGCCGAGGTCGTCGAGGACCACATCCAAACCCACTTAGTGGACGCCGAGAAGCATCCCGGCGCGCTGGATCAAGAAGCCGCCGCCGCCCTGATGGCGGTTATCCGTACATATTTGAAATGAAACCTGTTCCGATGCCCCAAGCCATCCCCGACCCAAACTCGGCGCACCATCACGTATTCCTCGGCCAAGCGCATGAGACTAGCGAACGGCGGACCTGGGCGGTGATCTGGCTCTGCGGGGCGATGATGGTGGGCGAGATCGTCGGCGGGCTGATGTTCGGCTCCATCGCCCTGGTGGCGGATGGCCTGCACATGTCCACCCACGCGGGCGCGCTGCTGCTGGCGGCGCTGGCCTACACCTATTCGCGTAAGCACGCGGACGATCCCCGGTTCAGCTTCGGCACTGGCAAGCTGGGCGATCTCGCCGGCTTCACCAGCGCCATCGTGCTGGCGATGATTTCGCTGCTGATCGGCTATGAAGCGGTGATCCGGTTCATGCACCCGGTGACCATCCACTTCGGGCAGGCCATTCCGATCGCTGTGCTCGGGCTGGGCGTAAACCTCGCCAGCGTCTGGCTGCTCGGCTCCGGCGGGCACCAGCACGGCCACAGTCATGGCCACGGCCATGATGCTGCTGAACATGGCCATGGCGAGGAAGAGCATCTGATCACGACCGAACGCGGCGGCGTTGTGCTCAGCGTGTTCGAAGACGGCGTGCCACCCCGTTTCCGTCTGCGGGGTGAGAGCGTAGCCTTGTCTCCCGCGACAGTGTCGCTGGAAACCGTGCGGCCGGACGGCGTGCGCCAACAGTTCGCCTTTGCCGATCGCGGCGACTTCCTGGAGTCGGTCGAGGAGATTCCGGAACCGCACGCGTTCACGGCAAAGCTCAGGCTTTCAGGGACGGACCACGTGGTTGTCTTCACCGAGCACGAACACGGCGCCCACGACCGTGACAACAACATGCGCGCCGCCGTGATCCACGTGGTGGCCGACGCGGCAGTCTCGGCGCTGGTGATCATCGGCCTCGTCCTGGCGCGCTTGTTTGGCTGGCTTTGGATGGACCCGCTAGCGGGCATCGTCGGGGCTTGCGTGATCGCGAGCTGGTCCTACGGCCTGATCCGCGATACCGGCGCGATCCTGCTGGACATGAACCCCGATCGGAAACTGACCGATCAAATCCGCCAGACCGTCGAGGCCTCTGGCGACGCCGTGGCGGACTTGCATGTGTGGCGGCTTGGCCCCGGCCACCTCGGAGCGATCCTAAGCGTTGTCGCCCGCGGCGGTCGGGATGAGGCGTACTATCGAACGCGCCTAGCCCGTTTCCCCGCCTTGTCTCATGTGACTATTGAGATGGGCAGCCACGACGCCACCGCGTCGGCCAACCACTAAGCTCTTTTAGCGGGGAACGCCGGCCGGCCCACGCCGTTAGGAACGGCAGCGGCCCTGACGCCCCCCGACTTACGGGCCGCCCAATAGATCAGCCGTCGGTCCTGAAGGATCGGGGGCTTTTCATTGTTCCGGCAACCCACGTCGGCTTTGGAGCAAAATGCGCCAGGCCCCACCTATCGGACCTGTTCGTGATGCAAGCTGCCGGCCGGCAGAGGCCGCAGCAGCTCGGTCTCAGGCCTGGAGAGGTCCAGCCAGGCCGGACCCTCGTCGCGGCCGAGCACGACGATCTGCCGGTCGTGATAGGGCGCGATGTCTTCGCCAGGCGCCGTGGTCAGCATCGTGAAGGCGCCTTCCTTGACCAGACCGGCGATCCAGAACCAAGGCTCACCCTCCAGGGTGAATAGGTGCTTGTCCTTGCGCTTCTGCTTGGGGTCGTCCGGCGCCGTGAATTCATAGAAGCCATCGGCGGGGATCAGGCAGCGGTCGCTCTTGGCGAAGCTGCGCCCCTCCGAGCGGAAGTTGAATACCGGCTTGCCGCGCGGCGTCTTCCAGGCCCAAGGGGTGACGGAGAGGGACACGCCCTCGCTCGAGCCGCGGACGATGGGCGCGGTCTGACTAACCCGGATCTCCTCGTAAGGCGGATAGTTTGGCGCGCCGCCCTGGGCCCACTTCAGCGGGATCTTCAGCTGGCTGAATTCGTCGCGCAGGGTGTCCGGCGGCTGGACGTAGCGGTAATCGTTGCACATCGCCGCCGCGGCCCCGCGATTAGGCCTTCAGCCGCTCGGCGGCGGCGTTGAGCTTGTTGCGGTCGTTGCCCACCTGCTTGATCAGCTTCTCGGCCTGATCGGTGCTGATCTTGTGCTTGCGCGCGAAGTACCGGACTTCGTAGCCCTCGCCGCCCGCGACCCGGCTGCGATCCTGCCCGCCGCGCTTCGACTTGTTGTCCGCCATGACAATCTCCTTTGGATGGGTCACCCGGGAATCGCCACGCGCGGCAGAGGTTCCCCGCAAGCCAAAGCCGGACAGCAAAACGGCGCGCCACCGCAGGGGTGACGCGCCGTCGATGGTGTCCCAGACGCCGCCACTTCGAGGGACGGGAGAGCGCGGCGGCGTCCGGTAAGCGCAGGATCGCGCTCGCGCCCTGAACCGCGCATGAATGGCCAAGCCGCCAAGTCGCTGTCGCTTCAGACGCCTTCGCTCACCAGCGCGGCCCCGACGGTCAGGGGGTTGGCCATTGCGTCTCCGCCGGTACGCCGAGCCTTGCGCTCAAGGTCTTCGCCCGCCATCCTAGGATGGCATGCAGCGCGTCCGCGTCCTTTTCGGTCTGCTCGCCGCGATCATCCTGGTGATCGGCGGGGCGCCTGCGAACGCGTCCTCGAACCCGTGCAATCCATGCCCTCCGGACTGCCCGATGATGGCGCAGATCGCGCACGCCATCGCAGATCACCACGACCAGGGGAAAGGCAAGAGTGGCGAGGCCGAGAGCCCCTGCAAATCGACGGCGGTCTGCCAAAGCGCCTTCGCCGTGCCCCTGCTGCCGCAGACAGTTGTCGAGACCGTCTTGCTCGCGGAAACTTCCGCGCACGATCTTGTCGGCGCGCTGGCGGCCGCCTCGTGGCCCCCCGACCCAAGCTTGAGACCTCCCATACATCTCTGATCCCTTGCGACCCGGCGGCCTCCACCGCTGGCCCTAGGCGCATGCGCGCCGTCAACAGGACTTCAGAGCATGTATCCCCATCGATGGCTGCCGACCCTCGCGGTCGCTGCGGCCCTGGCGAGCCCGGCTCATGCCGGCCCACTAACCTTCGCTCAGGCGCTGGATCGCGCCGCCGCGAGCGCGCCCAGCCTTCGGTCCGCGGCGCTGCAGACTGAGGCCGCGCGGGCCTCCGCGCGCGCCGCCGGCGCGCTGCCCGATCCAAAACTGAATGTCGGGGTCGAGGGCTTCCCGATCTCCGGACCGAACGCCGGCCACCCGTCGCGAGACGACTTCTCCGACGTGAAGGTCGGGATCATGCAGGACGTACCGAACAAGGGACGCCGGCAGGCGGCGGTGGCCGGCGCCACGGCCGCCATATCGCAGGCGGAAGCCGCCCGGCTGATCGAACTGCGCAAAGTCAGGGTCGCGACCGCGTTGGCCTGGATCGACGTCGCCTATGCCGAACGCCGCTTGGCCGCCGTCGATCAGGTCCTGGCCAGTCTGCGCCCGATCTGGGAGGCGCAGCCCTCGGCGGTGGCGTCGGGCCGCCAGCGGCCGGGGCAGGCGCTGTCGCCGATCCGAATGCGGGCGACGCTCGAAGACCAGCGCAGCGAGCAAATCGCCGGCCTCGCCCGCGCCCGCGCCGAGCTGACGCGATGGACGGGGGAGACGGCTCCCTCAGTCGCCGGCGCCCCCCCGGACTTCAACATCGATCCGACCCAGTTGCGCGCCGCGCTGGAAACGAACCCTACCCTGCTCGCCTATCGCTCGGCCGCCTCTCGCGCCGACGCCGAGGTCAACGCGGCTCGCGCCGCCGAGCGGCCGGACTGGGGATGGGAGGTCGCCTACCAGCGACGCGATCCAAGATTCGGCGACATGCTCTCGGCTGGCGTCACGGTGAGCCTTCCGTTGTTCGCCAGCTCCCGGCAAGAACCCTTGCTGGCGGCGCGCAGGGCCGACGCCTCCCGTGTCCATACCGACCGGGAAGACGCGCGGCGGGCTCTCGCGGCTCAGCTCGACGCTGACCTCGCCGACCACGACATGCACCACGAACAATGGATGCGAACCACGGGCGCCGTCGTTCCGGCCGCCACCCAACGCGCCGATCTTGAGACGGCCAGCTACGCGGCTGGCACAGCCGACTTGGCCGATGTGCTCGACGCCATGACGGCGCTCGCCGACGCCAAACTCACTGCCCTGGAACGCGAGGCGATGGTCGTTCGCGACGGCGCGCGCATCGTCCTCACCTACGGAAATGACCAATGACCCGCCCCATCACGCGCGGACAGCTCGCCGGCGCCGCGACGGCCATCGCCCTTGTCGCCGCCGGCGCAGGGTTCGGCCTCGCCCGACTTCAGGAACCGAAGGCCCCCACGCCCGCCAGCCCCGCCGCGCCCCCGGGCCGCAAGATCCTCTACTGGTACGACCCGATGATCCCGATGGAGCGCCATCAGGGCCCGGGGAAGTCCTCCATGAACATGGATCTCATCCCCAAATATGCGGACGAGGCCTCCAGCGGGACTGGGGTCAGGATCGATCCCGGCGCTGTGCAGAACCTTGGGATCCGCGTCGTCGCTGTCCAGCGGGGCGATTTCGCGCAAAACCTCGACGCGACAGGTGTCCTCGACTTCAACCAGCGCCAGGTCGCCATCGTGCAGGCGCGCGCCGCCGGGTTCGTGCAGCGGGTTTATGCCCGGGCTCCGGGCGACATCGTGCCGGCCGGCGCGCCAATCGCAGACCTGCTCATTCCCAGCTGGGGCGGCGCACAGGTCGAATACCTGGCCGTACGCGGCTCGGGCGTCCCGGGTCTGGAAGCCGCCGCGCGGCAGCGGCTCCGGCTGCTCGGCATGCCGAGCAGCCTCATCGACGCGGTGGCGCGCGACGGACGGCCGCGCACGGTCGTCACGATCTCCACGCCCCAGGGCGGCGCTATCCAGACCCTCGAGGTCCGCCAGGGGATGACGGTGGCGATGGGCCAGACGCTCGCTCAGGTCTCGGGCCTCGGGACGGTCTGGTTGAACGCCGCGGTGCCGGAGGCCATGGCCGGACAGGTGAAAATCGGACAGCCGGCCCGGGCGGAGCTCGCGGCTTTTCCGGGTGAGATGTTCACCGGGCACGTGACCGCGATCCTGCCCACGGCCCAGGCTGAGAGCCGCACACTGCAAGTGCGCATCGAACTGTCCAACCGCGGGGGCCGCTTGCGGCCCGGGATGTTCGCCACTGTCCACTTCAGCGGCGCGGCCCACCCGGCGCTGTTCCTGCCCACCGAAGCGGTGATCCGAACCGGCAAGCGGACCCTGGTGATGGTGGCCGGCGACGGTGGCCGTTTCCAACCGGTCGAGGTGCAGATCGGCCGCGAGGCCGGCGACCGCACGGAAGTCCTGGCCGGCCTGGACGAGGGTCAGAAGGTCCTCGCCTCGGGCCAGTTCCTGATCGATTCCGAAGCCAGCTTGGCGGGGGTGCAGACCCGACCGCTTGCCGCTTCGCCTGCCGTGGCGGCGATGCCGGCCGCTGTCGCCAAGGCGGCGCTCTACGAAACCCGCGGGCGCATCGAGGCGCTGACCGCGGATTCGATCACGCTCAGCCATGAGCCGGTTCGGGCTATCGGTTGGCCGGCGATGACCATGACCTTCAAGCTTGGCTCGCCCGGCTTGGCCAAGGCCGCGAAGGTGGGCGATCAGGTCAGCTTCGGCTTCGAGCAGAAACCCGAGGGGCCGGTCATTCGCCGCCTCAGCCCGGTCGCTGGCCGATGATCGCCGCCCTCATCCGTTGGTCGATCAGGAACCGGTTCTTCGTGGTGATCGGCGCCCTGGCGTTGCTCGCGGCGGGCGTCATGGCCGTTCGCTCCACGCCGGTCGATGCGCTCCCGGACCTCTCCGATGTACAGGTCATCATCCGCACGCCCTACGCGGGCCAGGCCCCGCAGATCGTCGAGAACCAAGTCACCTATCCGCTGGCGACCACCATGCTGTCGGTGCCCGGCGCCAAGACCGTGCGCGGCTATTCCTTCTTCGGCGACAGCTTCGTCTATGTGCTGTTCGAGGACGGGACCGACCTCTACTGGGCCCGCTCGCGGGTGCTCGAGTACCTGAACCAGGTCCAGAGCCGCATGCCGGAGGGCGCCAAGCCGGCGCTGGGGCCGGACGCGACGGGCGTCGGCTGGGTCTATGAATACGCCCTGGCCGACCGCAGCGGCCATCACGACCTGTCTGAGCTGCGATCCTTGCAGGACTGGTTCCTGCGCTATGAGCTGAAGACCCTGCCAGGCGTCGCCGAGGTCGCTTCCATCGGTGGCATGGTCAAGCAGTACCAGGTGGTGCTCGATCCGGTGAAACTGGCCGCCTACGGGGTGACCCACCAGCAGGTGGTCACCGCGATCCGGGGCGCCAATTCTGAAACCGGTGGCTCGGTGCTGGAGCTCGCCGAGACGGAATATATGGTCCGCGCCTCCGGCTACCTGAAGACCCTCGACGACTTCCGCGCCATCCCGCTGAAGACCGTGGCCGGCGGCGTGCCGGTGCGGCTGGGCGATGTGGCGACCATCCAGATCGGCCCGGAGATGCGCCGCGGCGTCGCCGAGCTGAACGGCGAGGGCGAAGTCGCCGGCGGGGTGGTGATCCTGCGCTCGGGCAAGAACGCGCGCGAGACCATCGCTGCGGTGAAGGACAAGCTCGCGGAGCTGAAGAAGAGCCTGCCGGCCGGCGTCGAGATCGTCCCGACCTACGACCGCTCGCAGCTCATCGACCGGTCGATTGGCAACCTTCGCGAGAAGCTGATCGAGGAGTTCATTGTCGTCGCCCTGGTCTGCGCTCTGTTCCTGGGTCATGTGCGTTCGGCGCTGGTGGCGATCCTGACCCTGCCGCTGGGGCTGGCCTTCGCCCTTCTGGTCATGCGCGCGCAAGGGGTGAACGCCAACATCATGTCGCTGAGCGGCATCGCCATCGCCATCGGCGCCATGGTCGACGCCGCCGTGGTGATGATCGAAAACGCCCACAAGAAGATCGAACACTGGGAGGTGGAGCATTCCGGCGAGCGCCTGCAAGGCGAGGCGCGGTGGACGGTGATCACCGAGGCGGCCGCCGAGGTGGGACCGGCGCTGTTTCTCAGCCTGGTGATCATCACCCTCAGCTTCGTGCCGGTGTTTTCCCTGCAAGGGCAGGAAGGCCGCCTGTTCGCCCCGTTGGCCTTCACCAAGAGCTACGCCATGGCGGGCGCGGCGATCCTTTCGGTGACCTTGGTCCCGGTGCTGATGGGCTGGCTGATCCGCGGCCGCATTCCCGCCGAAAGCGCCAACCCGCTGAATCGCGGGCTCGCGGCGGCCTATCGGCCGGTGCTCGACTGGGTGATGCGGCGGCCTCGGGCCACCCTGCTCATCGCCGCCCTAGTCTTCGCGACCACGGCCTGGCCGCTCACCCGACTGGGCGGAGAGTTCATGCCGCAGATGAACGAGGGCGACCTGCTCTACATGCCTTCAGCCTTGCCGGGGCTTTCGGTCGCCAAGGCCTCTGAGTTGCTGCAGCAGACCGACCGGCTGATCAAGACCGTGCCGGAGGTGTCGACCGTGTTCGGCAAGGCCGGCCGCGCGGAGACGGCCACCGATCCGGCGCCGCTGGAGATGTTCGAGACCACCATTCAGTTCAAGCCGCAAAGCCAGTGGCGGCCCGGCATGACGCCGGAGAAGCTGGTCGAGGAATTGGACCGGACCGTGAAGGTCCCCGGTCTCGCCAACGTCTGGGTGCCGCCGATCCGCAATCGCATCGACATGCTGGCGACCGGCATTAAGAGCCCGATCGGGGTGAAGGTGTCGGGCTCAGATCTCGCTGAGCTGGATCGCGTCGCCCACGACGTCGAAACCGTCGCAAAGGGCGTGCCTGGCGTCAGTTCGGCGTTGGCCGAGCGGCTCACCGGCGGTCGCTACGTCGATGTGGATATCGATCGCGCCGCCGCCGGCCGCTACGGGCTCAACATCGCCGATGTGCAGGCCATCGTCTCCGGCGCGATCGGCGGCGAGAACATCGGTCAGACGGTGGAAGGGCTGGCGCGCTATCCCATTAACGTCCGCTATCCGCGGGATCTGAGGGACAGTCTGGAGGGCCTGAGAGCCCTTCCAATCCTAACCCCGGCCGGTCAGCAGACGACCCTCGGCACGCTCGCCAAACTGACGATCGCCGAGGGGCCGCCGATGCTGAAGACGGAGAATGGCCGGCCCTCGACCTGGGTTTATGTGGACGTGCGCGGTCGCGACCTCACCTCGGTGGTCGGAGACCTTAAGACGACCGTGGCCAAGGACGTGAAGCTCGCGCCGGGGGTGTCGATCGCCTATTCGGGCCAATTCGAATATCTGCAGCGCGCGGTGGAGCGTCTCAAGCTTGTCGTGCCGGCGACCCTGCTGATCATTTTCCTGCTGCTTTATGTGACCTTCCGCCGGCTGGACGAGGCGGCGCTGATCATGGCGACCCTGCCCTTCGCGCTGACCGGGGGGATTTGGACGCTCTACTGGCTGGGGTTTCACCAGTCGGTCGCCACCGGAGTGGGGTTTATCGCTTTGGCCGGCGTCTCCGCGGAGTTCGGGGTGGTAATGCTGATCTACCTGAAGCATGCCCTTGCAGAACGCGGCGCGGATCCGACCGCCGCCCAGGTCGAAGACGCGGTACGCGAAGGCGCCCTCTTGCGGGTCCGTCCGAAAGCCATGACGGTGGCGGTGATCCTCGCAGGCCTGCTGCCGATCCTGCTCGGCCACGGCGCGGGCTCGGAGGTCATGAGCCGGATCGCCGCGCCGATGATCGGCGGCATGCTGACGGCGCCTTTGCTCTCGATGCTGGTGGTGCCCGCAGCCTACCTTCTGCTGCGCCGCGGCCGACGCTCAGGCATCCAGAAGCGACGTTCGAACTCCACGTTCAGTCGCATCGGGCCGCCGGTGTAGGCGCGCACCACCCCGCCCTAGCGGTGTTCGCGGCCCGGCTCATCGTCTTTCGCGAGGTCCTCGAGGCCGGGCGGTTGGTCATACCCGGCCTGAGCCGTCCGGAGGTCAGAGGCGCAGGATCACAAGCAGCACCGCGAACATCCCATAGCCAACCGCCATCGACGACAGCAGCGCCTTGGACACTCGGCCCGTCCGGAAGGCGAGCAGCAGGATGATGACGGCGGCCAAGGTGACGACGCCGGCGAGGACCAACGATCGGTCCAACAGCCAGGGGGTGAAGAAGAGGCCGAAGGCGGTGGGAACCGTCGCCTGGATCATCATCGCGCCGCTGATGTTGGCGAGCGCGAGCCGCACCTTCCCCTGACGTATCCAGATGATCGCGTTTAGAGTCTCGGGCAGCTCCGTCGCGATCGGGCTGATCAGCAGCGCTAGAAGCTGCGGCTTGATGCCCAGCATCGGGCCCAGGACATCGATCTGCGACACGAAGAAGCGCGAGGCGAAGAAGATCACCACCAGCGCAACGACCGTCTGGAGAACCGCGATCATCGTGGATGGCGTCGCCGCTTTGGGTGCGAACTTCAGCGGCTCCAGTTCGACCCCTTCCGAGTTATCATCGTCGCCACCGCGCATTTCCTTCCAGAAATAGACGGCATAGGCGGCGAGGAAGGCGATCCCGAGCCACGGCTTGAACGCGAACAGGACCAGGCCGAGCCCCAGCTTGACGACAAAGATCGCCGCAAACCACGTCTGGTCGCGGCTGAGCTTGGCAAAGTCCGTGTAAGCGACCTCCCCCGTCGGGAGTTGGCGTTGGGTGAGGTAGAGCGACCAACCGACGACGGCATAGGCAATGGTCGCGAGCACCAGCGGGCCACCCAGGGCGGCGCCGATGCCGATGGCCTTCTGCGCCTGGCTGCCCCCGAAGGCGACGGCGACGAAGGTGACCACGCTCTCCGGAAGCGCTGTTCCGAAGGCCGCTAGGATGGTGCCGGTGGCCTTCTCGCCAACGGCGAACTTGCGGCCGACCCACTCCACACCGTTCACGAAGAACTCGCAGGCGAAGTAAATGAGGGCCGCTGAGCCCAGCAGGAACGCAAAGGTTTGGACGAGAGGGTCCATGAGGGTCTCCGGGTCGGGCCAGCGGACAAGCCAATAGCGCCGACGACGCGCCCGACCGGAGCGCACGTCGTTGCCATTGGTCTCGCCAGGCCTTGCGACTGCCAGCGCCATGACCCGGAGGCCAAGTGTGTTGACGCAGGCCCCTCTAAGAGACGAGGGCGACTACTCCCCAAAGGAGGCCTGTCAGGTAGGCTGCCATGTTCTGAAGGTCAACATCGGCGCGCGCTGAGTGACCGACTGAGGCGGCTCCCACGCGCCTTGCGGCCGGGCTGTCGTGGGGGTGATCCCGCGGCCACGATGATGAATTTGCCGGCCGCCGCCATGGTCGGTCGACGGCACCCGCATGAGGTGGCGTCCATACACCGCCCCCCGCCCGCAAGGAGCCAAAGGCGCCGTCGCCTTGGGCCGTCCGATCTGAGGATCGGCTGCGGCCCTACGTCGGGCCAAGAGCCGGTGCTGTTTTCACTCCACGTCAAAATTCGCGCCTGCGGGGCACGATGTGACGTCACCCTCACTTCTCATCCAGCCATAACGAGAGCCCTGGGGTGATCCGAAGCTTGGTGGAGTCCGCACGGCCCAACTCGGGCGTACTGCCAAAGCGGGCGATACCCGCCGTGCCGGTCCGCCCGATCCGTTCTCAATCAAGGGCGCAGCACAACAAACATCACCGACGATGCCAAACGGCCATCGTCAGGCTACCAGCCGCGATCGTAGCTGTATGTAACCCTAGGACGGTAGCTCTGACCGTACGGGGCGCCGTAGGACCAATAGCCACTGTAATTTTGGTAGCCATATCCCCCGCCCCTGCGTGAGGGCAGCCGATAGCCGTCGTGCCGGGTGCCGGGATGCTCATCGTGGAACTCCTCGTGAATTCCACTTAGCGCGCGGTGATACGCGCTATGTTCATGACGACTGTAGAACCCCTCGTCATGGGCTCGAGCATGGGCCTCGTCGACCTCGTCATGGATGGCGCCGTGCTCCCGATGATCCTGAGCGTGCCGACCATCATAGCCGTCGTAGCCATAGTAGCCCTGCGCCATGACGCCGCCCGCCGGTACGGCGAGCGCGAAGAGCGAGGCTGCAAACACGATTTTCCGTAACACAGACGGCCTCCATAGTCAGGATGCGGACTGACCGCGTTACGCTCGGAATTAGGCTAACCTCGCTGAACCACGCCTGAACAGAGATGACAGGAAGTTCCCGGACCCCTTGGCGTAAAGAATGACCTGATCTCGAAGCGCCAGCTTACTTAAATTGCCCAAGCTTGACCTTATATCCTGCGATAAATGTCACTATTCAGAAGAGGCCGGCCCGCGCCCATATCCGCAGCCCGTCTGGCTCCTCACTAAAAGGACCTGCGCTGACGCTGATCAGGCAGGGCGGCCGCTACACACGTTCAGAACGGCCCCCAATCAGCTTCGCAGGCCCTGCTCTTCGGGGTCGTCACGTAGCAGCAGCTTCCAGGGGGCAACTCGCAGGCCCACAGCAAGTCGGGCCAGAACGTCCAGGGACGGGTTTTTGCACCCCCGCTCGATGCCCGACACGTATGTTCGGTCGAACCCACACTCCTCAGCCAGAACTTCCTGCGTCATGTGAAGTCCCCGGCGGCGCAGCTTCACGTTGTTCCCCAGTGTCGTTCGAAGCGGGTTGTCGTGACCGTCCCATTCCATCAGGCGAGCCGTTCGGGAGTGATGTTCGGTGTCTTCACGGTTCGCCAGCCAGCTTTGTTCACGCCTATAACGGCTTCGCTCCCACGGAAGGTTTCAAGCCGCCTCTTTAAGTTGAGAGATGGTCGAGCGGCCTGCGCCGCTGCCGGCTTCGTGAGACGGATTAGGTAAGGGCGCGGCGCCGCTGATGTGGATCTACTGAGGCGGCTGTTTCCACGCGGTGAACGGAACGTGACTGAACAACTCAGCGTTCGCTCACCGTGCCCGTGTTGAAACTTCAGATATGCCCGCAACGGGCGCAAGAATGGAGCTTACGATGAAACGCCTGATGGTCGCCTTGCTGGCGACTTCCGCCATGGCGCTGGCGGTCCCCGCCTTCGCCCATCCTGAAGACCATGCGGCCTCGGCGGAGGAGCAGTGGAACAACGGCGGCGCCAGCTATGGCGACTTCAACCAAGAATACCAGCACATCTGGGACGGCATTCAGCACGGTCTCAGCGACGGCTCCTACACGCGCGACCAAGCCCAGCGGTATTTCAGCGCGATGCAACGGATCCGGGCTCGGGCCGACGCCATGAATCGCGACGGCCGATGGGACCCGCGGGAGACCCAAGCCCAGCTCGAGCAACTCCACAACTCGATGCACGACGCCCACGAGGTCGGCCACGCCATTCAGGATAACCACCACGACGATGGCGACACCTGGAACAACGGCGGCGCGTCCTATGCGGACTTCAACCAGGAATACCAGCACATCTGGCAGGGCATTCAGCATGGTTTGAGTGACGGCTCCTACACGCGGCGTCAGGCTCAGGGCTTCTATCGCGCCATGCAGCAGATCAAGGCGCGTGCAGACTGGATGCAGCGGAGCGGTCGCTACGATCCGCAGGACACCCAGGCCCGTCTGGAACGCCTGCATGAGACCATGCACGACGCTCACGAACAGGGCCACGAGCGGCAGGATCGCAACAACAATTCCGACTGGAACAACCGTCGGTGATGGAGGGGCCGGGCCCACGGATGGGCCCGGCCTTCCCGACAGGCTGGCCGTACCGCTAGGCCCGCCACTTCGCGGGCCCTGGCCCCTCACGCCTCCCGGCAGATTGCGATCCGCAGCTGTTTGAGGGGGAAGCGCCATCCGGCGCGTATTCCCAAATGAACCGCAAACGTCAGGACCCCGCCATGCAGACCCCCAAAATGATTTCGACAGCCATCGCTATCGGCGCCTTCGCGCTTCTTGGCGCCGGGCAGGCCTCGGCGCACGCCGCCTTGGTAAGATCGAACCCTGCCGCGAACGCCACCGTGGCAGCACCCAAGGCGATCAGCCTGACCTTCAATGAGGCGCTGACACCCGCCTTCTCCGGCTTCGACATGTCGATGAGCGATGGCATGAAGTTGAAGGTCAAGACGAAGGTCTCGAAAGACAAAAAGACGATCACCGGCACCCCGACTGGCAAGCTGATGCCCGGCGCCTACCACGTCAATTGGCACGCGGCGGCGACCGACGACGGCCACAAGACCTCGGGGACGCTCGCCTTCACGGTGAAGTAGCCCACGTGTTCGACCTGGCGGTCATCGCCCTTCGGTGGGTTCAGATGACGGGAGCGATGATCCTCTTCGGGTCATCGCTCTTCTTCCTCTACGCCCTGCCAAACACGGGCGTCGGTTCGGCGGTCGGCCTGCGGTGGCCGCGACCGCTCCTGATGTTGAGCGCCGCCGCGGTGTTGATCGCCTGTCTCCTGGGGTTCCTGGCGCAGACCGTCGTGCTGGCGGGCTCGGTTCAGGACGCATTGCAGCCGGATGCGCTGAGTGCCGCAGCCACCGGCATGAGTTTCGGGAAATCCAGCATCGTCCGGGCCGCGGCTGCCGCTCTTTTCCTCATCACCTTCGCGTTCTTCAAGCCGGGTCGTCCAGCCTGGAGCCTTGCGGCCGTCGCCGGCGGCTTGATCTGCGCGAGCTTTGCGTGGATGGGCCATGGCGCGGCGACCCCGGGCTCGGCCGGGATGCTGCACGCCGCCAGCGACATCCTCCATACCCTGGCCGCCGGCCTGTGGATTGGCGCGCTCGTGGTCTTCCTGATCCTGCTCGTCACTAACAGCCGTCAGCCGGCTGAGGCTCGGCACAGCCTGCACGCCGCTCTGCACGGCTTCTCCGGGATCGGCTCCGGGCTGGTGGCGGTGCTGGTGGCCACCGGGCTGATCAACAGCTGGTTCGTCGTGGGGCTGGCTGGCCTCCCGAGCCTCCTGACCACGCCCTACGGCCGGCTGTTGAGCATCAAGCTCATTGTCTTTGTCGCCATGCTGGGCCTGGCCGCGGCGAACCGTTTCCATCTCACGCCGCGCCTCGGTCGTGCGCTCCAGGCCGCCGCGCCCACTCTCCCCGCCATCTCCGCGTTGCGCCGAAGCCTCGTCCTGGAAACCGGGCTGTCCGTCATCGTCGTCGCCCTCGTCGCGTGGTTCGGCACGCTCGCGCCACCAGGGGTTCTGTGAGTGAGATACTATCCGCCGCGTCAGAAACGTCGCGCGACGGCCAGTGTCAGGACTGAGTGTCGAGCCAGACGGCGCCGGCCGATGAGGCGCGAGGATCACCCGAGCTGCGGCGTCCTTCGCGCGGCGGATACGGCGCGGCGCAGAGCGCCTTCGCTCATCGCGCCTTGGATCAGAAACGGCCCCACCAGATAGGCCGGCGTTCCCTCGAGGCCGAGGGACCAGGCTTCGGCGGCGTGGCGAGCGAGCTGGTAGTCCACCGCCTTACCGTGAGCTTGCAGATCGGCCTGGAGACGCGGCCAGTCGGCCCCGGCGCCCGTGGCGACGGCCTCGACGGCCGCGGCGTCGAGGGATCGGCGGGTCCGCATCAGGCCATTGTGGACCGCGAGGTACTTGCCTTGCCGGTCGGCCGCGAGCGCCACCCGCGAAGCGTAGCGCGAGCGCGCGCCAAACAGCGGCCAGTCCTTGTAGACGACCCGGATTTTCGGATCGGCGGCCCTGACATGGTCGAGCGCCGGATCAGCCCCACGGCAGATAGCGCAGAGATAGTCCGTGAAGACGATGATGGTCACATCGCCGTGCGCGGGCCCTGCGCTGGGGCTTGCGTCATCTGACAAGACGGCTTGGACGACGGGGCTCCGTTCGAGCCTCCGCATCGCGAGGGGTGAGAGCTGCAGCCCCCACGATACCGCGGCGCCCAGCGCGATCGCGGCCGCCAGGGTCGCCTTGGGGCGCCGGACCAGGATCGAGACTTTCGGGGGCGCCGGCGCCTCCGCACGCGTCATGCTAGGCACCGCCGAGGGCTGATGCCGGGACCCCTCACGCTTAGAACCAGGCACGGACCCCCACCACGACGCTGGTCGCCTCCGGATCGTCGCCGAGCGCCCGTGCATAGCTCGCGGTCTTGCCGAACTTGCGGTCGTACGACACCCCGATGTACGGCGCGAACTCGCGGGTCACCTCGTAGCGCAGCCGCAAGCCAAGCTCAGCGTTCGAAAGACCGGATCCGGTGCGGGTCTCCCGGGTGTCCTGGGCTGCCAGGTTCAGCTCCACCCGCGGCTGCAGGATGAGGCGCTGGCTCAGTCGAAGGTCGTAGGTGGCTTCGGCGCGGCCAAGCACTTCGCCCTGGGTCGACAGGAACAGAGCGCCTGTGACGTCCACCCAGTAGGGTGCGAGCCCCTCGACGCCCAGGGTCGCATAGGTCCGCGCGCGCGGGCTGAAGTCCTGGCGTACCCCACCTTCCACGTTGAAATAGGGCCCGATCGCGTGGGAATAGAGCGCCTGGACCTCCGCACTGCCGAGGCCGCCGCGCCGGCCGCCCTCCCCTTCGCTCTTCAGGACAAAGCGGTCGATGTCGCCGCCGAACCAGGCCTGACCGTCCCAGCGGTAGCCATCCCCACCCCGGGCGCGCGCCTGATACTCGAAGAGATTGGCCATCACCTGCGACAGCGACATGCCGCCATGTTCCTGCCGCAACGTGGCCCGCGCCGCCGCCATGGCCGCGGGATCGAAGAAGCGGTCGGCGGCGTGGTCTCTCGGTGGCGGGGGCGGCGGGCCGGCCGGGATCTCCGGCTCGCTCATGGCGGGCGCAGCGGCAGTTCCCGCGGCGGCGCCCGGCATCGCCATGCCCTTCATGCCCGCCATGTCGGCGGGCGAGGCGCCCGGAGCAGAAGGGCTGGCCGGCGGAGAGGCGGACATCCCGGGCATATCCTTCATGGCGCCGGAGCCCGCTGGGGGCATCTTCATCCCTGGCATGGACGACATGTCGTGGTCGCCCGGCGGTTGCCGCTTTGCGCCCATGCCGGGCATATGCGCCATCGCGGGTGCGGCGGCGTGAGCGTGGCGCGTCCGCGTCTTGCGGGCCGGGCGCGTCTTCTTGTGCGCCGGCCCCGCCTTGGCGGGCTTTGCCGCGGCCTTGCCCGGCATCGGCATCGACATGCCCGGCATGGCCATGTTGCCCATGCTTTGGGCCGCGGCCGGCGTGGCGAACACCAGGGAAACCAAGCTGAGAGACAGGAGCCGGTTCATGCGGCGGCACCTTCAAAGGGCCGGACGCTGAACACCTGAAACATGCCGGCGTGCATATGGTAGAGCATGTGGCAGTGGAAGGCCCAGTCGCCGGGCTCGGCGGTGAAGTCCCACGAGACCTTTCCGCCGGGCAGCACGATGACGGTGTGCTTGCGTGGCCGGTGCCCGGCGGGGCCGTGGACGAGCTCGAAGAAGTGCCCGTGCAGGTGGATGGGGTGGGCCATCATGCTGTCGTTGATCAGCGTCACCCGCACCCGCTCTCCCGTCCGGAAAGCGTAGGGCTTGGTGGTTTCGCTGAACTTCTCCCCGTCGAACCCCCACATCCACCGCTCCATGTTGCCGGTCAGGTGGATATCCAAGGCGCGCGTCGGGGTCCGCGTATCGGGGTTGGGTTCCAGGGCCGCCAGGTCCTGGTAGACGAGCACCCGGTGGCCGACGCTTTCGAGCCCTTGGCCGGGCTCACCGGTGCGGTCCTTCGGGATCGGCGCAATGGTCTGCACGCCCGGCCCCATCTTCACCCCGGGCGCATTCTGCCCGTCGCGCATGGACATCTTCATGCCGCCCATGTCGCCCATGGCGTCGGAGCCGCGCAGCGCCGGCGCCGCCATGCCAGGAGCGGCCATCCCCCCCGGACCTGCCGCGGCGGTCGGCGCCATCCCCGGCATCGCCGCCATTGCGCCCGATGAAGCCGCGCCGGGCTCGGCTTTCGCGCCGCCCATGTTCATGGACGACATGTCCATGCCCATGTCCTTCATGGTCGCCAGCGGCCGCGCGCGGAGCGGCGGGACCGGCGCCGTCATCCCGGCCCGCGGCGCGAGCGTCGCCCGCGCCATGCCCGAGCGGTCGACGGCCTCGGCGACCAGGGTGAAGGCCTTGTCCTCGGTGGGCTGCACGATGACGTCGTAGGTCTCGGCGTTGCCGATCTGGAATTCATCGACCTCGACCGGCCGGACATTTTGTCCGTCCGCCGCCACAACGGTAAGCTTCAGGCCGGGGATGCGGACGTTGAAGATCATCTGGGCCGCGGTGTTGATGAACCGCAGCCGGACGCGCTCGCCGGGCGTGAACAGGCCGGTCCAGTTGTCCCTTGGGCCGTGGCCGTTCACCAGAAACGTGAGGACGGCGCCGGTGACATCGGAAATATCGGTCGGGTCCATGCGCATCTTGGCCCACTCGATGCGTTCCTGCAGGGTCTGCTCCTGGCCCGCGAGGAGGCCAGGGAAGGTCTCCTTCTGATAGTTGAACAGCCCCGACTGCTGTTTCATCCGCTTGAAGATCAGGTGCGGGTGCATGAAGCTGAAATCCGACAGCATGATCACGTGCTCGCGGTCATAGGCGACCGGATCGCCGCCTGCGGGATCGATCACGATCGGCGCGTAGTGACCCTCGGCTTCCTGCAGGCCTGAGTGGCTGTGATACCAGTAGGTGCCCGACTGCTTGATCGGGAATTCATAGACGAACGTCTGGCCCGGCTTGATGCCGGGAAAGGTCACGCCCGGCACGCCGTCCATCTGGAACGGGACCAGGACACCGTGCCAGTGGATGGAGGTTTCCTCGTCAAGCTGGTTCTTGACCGACAGACGGACGTTCTGGCCCTCCCGTAACCGCAGCAAGGGGCCCGGCACCGTGCCGTTGATCGCAACCGCGTGGGCGGCGCGGCCGTCCACGGTCAGGTGCGAATGGGCAATGGTCAGATCGATGTTGGGCCCGGTCAACGTCGGCATCGCTGGCGCCAGCCCAGGCGTGGCGCTTTGGGCCCAGCCCGGCATCAGCGTGCTCAACGCCGCCCCGCCGCCGAGCAGCGACGCGCCCCGCAGCACTTGACGTCGGTCTAAGGTCTTCATGATGGTCAGAGATCCCGCGGAGTGATCACCGCGCCGGCCAGCAGCCCGCGCGTGCATCCTGAATACGCGCAGACGCGCCTCCGGCCCTCACCCCGGACAAATAAATCCCATCGTGGTGGGAGGGGTGATCCCCTTGGTGGCCCGATATCGCGTCGCTGGAACCGGCCTTCCGCGATCTCCCGAATGAGGGATTGCAGCGGGTCGGCGCGTAGTCATCGAGGAACCCAAGGCAAGCGTGAGCTGATCGTTTTTGCTGTTCGTCCAGGAGCGTCCCGATGAAGTTGATCCTCATTGCCATTTCGGCCATGGCCGTCGCAGGCTCGGCCTTGGCCCAAGCGGGGCATGACACGCCGGCAACGAGCGCGGCGGACCACGCCGCCATGACGCCCGGCGCTCAGGGCGTCGGCGTGATCAAGAAGCTGGATACGAAGAGCGGGTCAGTGACCCTTCAGCATGGCCCCATCGCCGCGCTGAGCTGGCCCGCGATGACCATGTCCTTCAAGGCGGAGCCTAGTCTTCTGCAAGGGCTCAAGGTCGGCGAAAAGGTCAATTTCACGGTGAAGCCTGGTGCGACGCCCGAAGTGGTCGCCATCAAGCACGCGGGCTGACCTTCGGCGAGCCAACGGGCGCCAGCCTGCCGCAGCAGGGCGACGCGCCGCTGATCGTGCTGGGCGTTGGTGGCCGTCATCCGGGATGGTCAGTCCCGACCCTCCTCCCCCTGGCGGTCTGCGAGAGCGAGCAAGGTGTCGACCATGCCCTGCAGCTCGGAGATGCGGAGTCGGAGCTCCGAGACGTGCCCGGCCACGATGGCCTCGATGTCGGCCCGCGGGCGACGGTTGTCGCACCACAGCGTGAGCAAATCCGCAATCGTTTCGGTGGAAAAACCCAAGGACCTCGCGCGCCGAATAAACTTGAGGTCGGTGACGTCGCGCTCACTGAAATTGCGATAGTTGCCGTCTGTCCGGTCCGCCGGGCGGATCAGCGCGATCTGCTCATAGTAGCGGATCATCTTGGTCGAGACGCCGGACACCCGGGCGGCCTCACCGATGTTCATCGCGCCCCCCAGTCCTGCGCCGCGAGCGGCGGCCTCCGGCTCACTGCCAAGAGGGATACGCGCCGGGCGCCGGACATCCCTCACCCGTTCCGCCGGGAGCACTATCCCCACGCCAAGCGACGTCTGTACTCAGGAACTCGGCTAAAGCTTCCCACGCTTGGAAGGTCTGGAAAGATATTGCCGGCGGCGCCCTGAGCAACGAAGTGATCGCCAGGTGGTTCTGTTCTCGATCGCGCACGGCCATGGCCGTCGTCGCTTCGCTTTTTCAGAACGGACCAAGACTATGCGCACCCCCACCCTCCTACTCACCGCGATTTCCGCCCTGATCCTGAGCGCCGGCGTCGCCTCGGCGCAGTCCGCGACCGGAGCCATGAAAGACATGAAGGGGATGGACCACGGATCCATGCCGGGGATGGCCAAGGGCGGCATGAAGGGCATGGGTGACCGCAACATGATGGCCATGCACGATGACATGACGGCCATGAAGAAGATGGACAGGGCGATGATGGCCGCCAAGGGCGCCACACCAGATGTCGCCTTCGCCCGGAAGATGCTTGCCCACCACCAAGGCGCCATCGAGATGGCCCAGATCGAACTCAAGCACGGGACCGACGCCGAGGCGAAGCGGATGGCTCAACAGATGATCGACGACCAGACTAAGAGCAAGGCAGAGCTTGAGGCCTGGCTGAAGACGCACGGCGGCTGAGCGCCACACGGCGATGGGACGGATCAGGCCGCGCCGCCGAGGCGTTGCCCGTCCGGGGCTGCAATGGCTCAATCCATAGGGGATCGCCGCGCCCGGAACGTATAGTTCCATGGGACGCGGCGTGAAGGACTTGGACATGAGCGAGCGATTGGACGAGCTGGTCGCGCGGCTGGCGAACGCGCCGACCGATCGGGTCTTGGATGATCTTGAGGTCGAGGTGGGCCGCAGCATTCTGTTGCGCCGGCGCGACGCCCTGGCCGTCTCCGCCCTGGCGCCGGTGCGGTTCGCCTCGATTGGGCTGGCGCTGGCCATGGGCGTGACCGCCGGCGGCGCCGTGGCCGCTGCCGCCATGAGGGCGCCAACGGCCTATGTGACGTTCTCAAGTTCAGCGCACCTTGCGCCCTCCACCCTTCTCGAGGGCCGCGAGTGAGCGTCATGCGGAGCATCCTGCTGACGCTGGTGCTCTCCGTGATCGGCGCCGCGGTCGGGGCCTGGGGTGGGGCTGAATACGTCATGCATCGCGCGCATACCGCGCCGACCCTGCACGACGTCGTGCACGAGAAGCTGCATCTGACAGCCGAGCAGAAGGTGCGCATGGAGAGCCTGGAGCGCGATCACGCCACCCGCCGCCACGCTTTCGAGGCGGAGATGCGGGCCGCCAACGCCGACCTTGCGCAGGCGTTTCAGGAGCAGCATGCCTATACGCCGCAGGTGCAGGCGGCCATCGACCGCTTCCATCATGCCATGGGCGGGCTCCAGAAGGAGACCATCGTCCATGTGCTGGCGATGCGATCGGTTCTGACGCCGGAGCAGACCGCGCAATTCGACCAGACCGTCGTCAAATCCCTCACTGAAGACGCTCGGTGAGTCTGGACGCCGAGGCGTCCGACAATCAGCTCGCCGGCCTTGCCGCAGCGGGCGACAACCGCGCGTTTGGGATCCTGGTCCGTCGCTACAAGGACCCGCTCTATCGGCTTCTGCGCCGTTACACCGCCGACCCGGATGAGGCCTACGAGGCGGTCCAGGAGGCCTTTATCGCCGCCTGGGACGCGCTGGGGCGATACGATCCTGGGCGGCCGTTCGGCGCCTGGTTGCGCACCATCGCGATCAACAAGGCCCGAGATCGCGGGCGGCGAATGGCCGTTCGGCGCCTGGTCTTCGGAGCTGGCGGGCTGGACGATGCACGCGCCGCCAGAGCGGCCGATCCGGCGAAGCCCGCCGACCGGATGGTGATCGAAGACGAAGACGCCCGTCGATTGGACCAGGCCATCGGCCGATTGCCCTCCGCCCTGAAAGCCGCCCTGTTGCTCACCGCCTTCGAAGGCTATTCCCAGATCGAGGCGGGCAAGATCCTCGGCGTCTCGGCCAAGACAATCGAGACCCGCGTCTATCGCGCCCGCAAGCTGCTGGCCGAAAGGCTCGATGACGAGCTGCGACCCGGGGCCCCATGAGGCTGGGTCGGGCCCAGCGCCTTGCCGCCGCCGTTGTGCAGCGTCCCGTCAGACAACGAAGACGGGCGCGAAACCGCCGCCGGGCGTCCTGAAGTTGGTGGTCTGCCCCTGATAGACCCGCGCCGCCGTCAGAAGGGCGGAGCCCCGGTAGGTGTAGAGCCGGACATCGAGCTTCAGGGACCTCACCTCGCCATCGATCGTGATCCGGCGTTCGCTGGGCGCCGCCAAGGCCTGGGCGATGTATCCGCCCTGTCGCACGTCCTCCCAGACACTGCGGGTGATCTTGTCGCCGCGATAGACCGCCTTGCCGCCGTGGCCGCCCGCCGGCTTGAAGAAATATCCCTTGCGCGCGCCCCACAGGTCGTCGGCGGTCTCGGCGGTGACGAGAACCGTTGCGGGGACGGCGGCAAGGCTTTGCCGCTGGGCCGGCGTAATCGCCCAACGCGCCGACGCGACGGGATCTGACAGAAGGATCAGATTTCGTTTGTCGGCCAGCAGGGCGTGGTTGCGGGGATTGGGCGTGAGCACGACAGCGCCGGCCAGATAGGCGTCACGCAAGGCTTCATGACCGGCGCCGCCGAGCGAGAAGTCGACAAGCCGGTTGTAGACGAGGTCAACCGCTTCCCCTGCCAACTGCAGCTTGCCATCGGCGAAGCGCAGCTCACTGGGATCGACGATCCAGACTTTCAGGCCGTGGCGTTCGAAGGCGCGTTGCGCCAGCAGGAACTCGGGGAACAGATATTGCTCCGGCGGCCGATCATCGACGATGGCCAGCGTCCGCGGCTCACCGGCCCGGCCCTGCGATCGCCACTCGGCCAGGAACATATCCCAGACCGCAGACTCAAACGCCCCTCGCTGCGCCCCCTGAAGCGCGTCCTCAGCCTCGCGGCAGCAGGCGCTTTGCGCGCGCGCCAGGAAGGCGTTCAGAAAGGCGCCGCCGGCGTTGGTGTTGACCTCAATGAGCTTGGGCCCCTCTGGGCCCAGGTGGAAATCGTAGCCCATGAAGGCGCCGCGCGGACCGAAGTCCTGGCGCGCGATGGCCGGAGCCCAGGTAAGCGCCGCCTCCTGGTAGGCCGGGTCCTCGGCCACCGCCTCTATGGCGGCGACCACGTCCAGCATGGCCGCCAAATCAGACTTAGAAATGAACACCGGCCCGCTGGAGAAGAGATTGGGCCGGGCGCTCATCATGGCCGCGATCAGGTCCGGCTCCTGCGCTTCGGCCCGGATGGCGTTCTCCAGGCTGGCGCGATCCAGCGTGATACAGAAGCATTCCCGGTTCAGCACCGCGTCGCGCTCACTCATGTCGTCTCTCGCCTTGCCGCTTGCCGGATTTCGCGCCGACGGCGGCGCCAGAGTCCACGCCACTGAGGATCGTCAGAACCAGGCCCGCCGCCCACGCCATGGCCGGTACGATCAGGAGCCAGCGAAAATCTGACCCGAGGACAAAGTTCACCCCGGCCATCGTGCCGACCGACAGCACGCCCGCCGCGCCCAACAGAACGAGTTCCCGCCAGCGTCTCGCTTTGATGTGGAAGATCCGGAGGGAACTGCCAATCAGCAGCACCCCGACCGCGGCCATCTGCCCGCCCAAGACGATGAAGACGAGGTGCAGCCAGATCTCCAGCCGCGGAAGACTGGCCTCCATGCCCGCCACGCTCGCCGCCAGGAAGCGCAGATCTTCCGGCAGCAGCGCCGGACGCAGCGCCATGAAGTACAGCCCGACCGCCACTTGGTAGAGGCCGCACAGGCCGATCAAGCCGGCGGCCGTACGGCGAAGATCGTGGCCATGAGGGGAAGTGTTGAGCGCCTGCATCACCCGTCAAAGCCGAGCGACGCGCAGGCGAAGCGCGTTGCTGATGACGCTGACGGACGACAGCGCCATGGCCGCGGCGGCGATGGCTGGCGAAAGCAGCTGGCCGAAGACGGGGTAAAGCACCCCTGCGGCGATCGGAACGCCCGCGACATTGTAGACGAAGGCGAAGACCAGGTTCTGCCGGATGTTGCGCATCACCGCGCGCGACAGCCGCCGCGCGCGGACCAGGCCCTGGAGGTCGCCCTTCAGCAGGGTCACGCCGGCGCTCTCGATCGCCACGTCCGACCCGGCGCCCATGGCCACCCCGACATCGGCGGCGGCCAGCGCCGGCGCATCGTTGACGCCATCGCCGGCCATGGCGACCACTCGGCCTTCGGCGCGCAGCTTCTGGACGACCTTGGCCTTGTCCTGAGGCAGGACCTCCGCCTCGACGTCCTCGATACCCAATTGTTTCGCGACGGCCAGCGCCGTGGTGCGGTTGTCGCCGGTCATCATCACTAGGCGGACCCCGTCCGCCTGCAGGGTGCGGACCGCCTCCGGTGTGGTCGGCTTGATGGGGTCGGCGATCCCCAGGACGCCGGCCAGCCGTCCATCGATGGCGGCGAAGACGGCGGTCGTTCCGTCCTGGCGCAGGGCCTCAGCGTCCGCCACGAGCGGCGCCAGGTCGATGCCCAGCTGGGCCATCAGCGGCGGCCCGCCGAGCGCGATGTTCTTCCCATCGACCACGCCGGTCACCCCTCTGCCGACCGGCGAGTCGAAGTCGGTGGCTTCCGAAAGCGTCAGGCCGCGATCCTTGGCGGCCCGCAGGACGGCATCGGCGAGCGGGTGCTCGCTGCCGCGCTCCAGGCTGGCGGCGAGCCGCAGGAGCTCGCCGTCGTCGATGCCCGGCACGGTCTTGACGGCGGTGACCGCCGGCCGCCCCTCGGTCAAGGTGCCGGTCTTGTCGATCACCAGGGTGTCAATCTTCTCGAAACGCTCCAGGGCCTCGGCGTTCTTGATCAGCACTCCCTCGCGGGCGCCTCGGCCCACGCCGACCATGATCGACATCGGGGTCGCCAGGCCGAGCGCGCAGGGACAGGCGATGATCAGCACCGACACCGCCGCAACCAGGGCGTAGGCGAAGCGCGGCTCGGGCCCGACCACAGCCCAGACCCCACCGGCGACGACCGCCACCGCAATGACGGCCGGCACAAACCATCCGGCGACCTGATCTGCGAGGCGCTGGATCGGCGCCCGGCTCCTCTGGGCCTCGGCGACCATCTGGACGATGCGCGACAGCAGCGTGTCGGCGCCCACCTTCTCAGCCCGCATGATGAAGGAGCCGGTCTTGTTGAGGGAGCCGGCGATAACCTTGCCTTCGGCCTCCTTCGTCACCGGCATCGACTCCCCGGTGACCAGGGATTCATCGATCGAGGCCCGGCCGTCGGTCAGCGCGCCGTCGACCGGGATCTTCTCGCCGGGACGCACGCGCAGCCGGTCGCCGACCTGGATCAGGTCGAGGGTCACCTCCTCGTCGGTCCCATCCTCTCGGAGGCGGCGTGCGGTCTTGGGCGCAAGATTGAGTAAGGCCTTGATCGCGCCCGACGTCTGCTCCCGCGCCCGGAGTTCCAGGACTTGTCCCAACAGCACCAGCACGGTGATGACCGCAGCGGCTTCGAAATAGACCGGCACCACCCCGGACGCGTCGCGGAACGCCGGTGGGAAGATGCCGGGCGCCAGAACGGCCACCACGCTGTAGGTCCAGGCGACGCCAACCCCCATGGCGATGAGGGTGAACATGTTGAGTCGCCGGGTGACAAGCGAGGTCCAGCCGCGGTCGAAGAACGGCCAGCCGGCCCACAGCACGACCGGCGTCGCCAGCGCGAACTGAATCCAGTTGGACGCGTAGTGGCTCACCAGCATCAGGCCGCGCGGCATGAGATGGCCGCTCATCTCAAGGACGAACACCGGCACGGCCAGGACCAGACCGATCCAGAAGCGCCGGCTCATGTCGGCCAGTTCAGGATTGGGACCGCTGTCGGCGGTGACGGTCTCCGGCTCCAGCGCCATGCCACAGATCGGGCAGGATCCCGGGCCGACCTGGCGGATCTCGGGATGCATCGGGCAGGTGTAGATCGCGCCGGGGGGGACCGTCGGATCCGGAGCTGGCGTTTTGGGCGCCAGGTATCTGTCTGGGTCGGCCAGGAATTTCGTCCGGCAGCCCGCGGAGCAGAAATGATAGGGCCGGCCCGCGTGCTCGGCGTGATGCGGCGTCTGGACGGGATCGACCGTCATTCCACATACCGGATCGATCACCGTCGCCGCGCCTCGCTTCAACGGACCGTGGGTGTGGTGGGCGTGACTATCGTCCATCGTCTGGTCTCCACTTCAAACCCATGCCGCCACCCTCACCGCTAATATACCTATATGGGGTATTCCCGCCATACCGCCTATCGGTATAGGATAAGGACGGGAGGACGCGCCTTGACCCAGGACAACAAGCCGAAGCTGCTGAACCGCCTGCGCCGCATTGAGGGGCAGGTGCGCGGCGTTGCGCGCATGGTCGAGGAAGACCGCTACTGTATCGACGTGCTGACGCAGATTCAGGCCATCCGCGCGGCGCTGTCGCGGGCGGAGACCGAAATGCTGAAGGATCATCTCGGCCGCTGCATCGAAGGCGCGATCGTCAGTGGCGACGCGGCCGAGCAGCGCAAGAAGGTCAGCGAGCTGATCGAACTGCTCGATCGCTCCACGCGCTAAGACCGTCGCCAGGGAGGCCGAGGGTTTGGCGGTCGCGACCGCACGGGCCGGGTTCATCGGCGAACCTCAGGCCCGCGCGAGCTTGGACGATGGCCCGACCGCCACCTGCTTCACGAGCTCCGCGCAGACAAGATAGACCACGACCAGGAGGCCGACCCCACCCGTGATCGCCAGGGGCGGCGCCTGGAAGCCAAACAGGCGTGCCGCCGACGTGAAGGGCAGGACCATGGCGACGATCAGCGCGCCGAGCGACGAGGCCGCGAGCAGCGGTCGCGGCAGATCCTTCCAAGGCCGGCCATTGGTCCGAATGACGAAGATCACCAGAATCTGCGTCGCCATGGACTCCAGGAACCATGTGGTCTGGAAGGCCGCCGGAGACGCGTGAAAAAGGAAGATCAGCCCGCCAAACGTCAGAAGATCGAACGCCGACGAGAGCGGCCCCATGACGGCGGCGAAGCGGATCAGCGCGCGCATGTCCCAGACCTGCGGCCGCGCCACGGCTTCGGACCGCACGCTGTCGAAGGGAATGCCGATCTCCGAGACGTCGTAGAGCAGGTTGTTGAGCAGGATCTGGGTGGGCAGCATCGGGAGGAACGGCAGGAAGAGCGAGGCGGCCGCCATCGAGAGCATGTTGCCGAAGTTGGAGCTGGCGCCCATGCGGACATATTTGAGGATGTTGGCGAAGGTCCTGCGCCCCTCCTCCACGCCGTCCGCCACGACCTCCAGGTCCGACGCCAGCAGGATCATGTCGGCCGCGGCCTGCGCCACGCCGGTCGCGCCGGCCACCGACAGGCCGATGTCGGCGATCTTCAGGGCGGGGGCATCGTTGATGCCATCCCCCAGGTAGCCGACCACGTCGCCCCGAGCCTGGAGGGCCTTGATCAGACGCGACTTCTGATCCGGCGCCAGGCGGCCGTAGGCGTCAACGCTCCGGACCTGCACGGCGAGGGCATCGTCGCTGAGCCCGGCGACGTCGGCGCCCGACAGCACGCGCTCGGCGCTGAGACCCACCAGCCCCGCCAACCGCCGGACCACCACCGGATCGTCGCCCGACAGGATCTTCAGCTTGACCCCCGCCGCCGCCAGCCGCGCGATGGCGGCGGCGGCGGTCGCCTTGGGCGGATCGGCGAAGGCGCATAGGCCTTCGAAAACCATCCCCGTTTCATCGGCCGAGGTGACCACCGTCTTGTCCCCGGACCATGGGCGCGAAGCGACCGCGACGGCGCGCAAACCTTCCTCCGCCAAGGAGCGCACCTGCGCCAGGACCGCCGTCCGGTCCTTCGCGGCCATCGACAGGATCTGCCCACCCGAACGGCTCGACGCACATTGGGCGACCATCGACTCGGGCGCGCCCTTGGCGATCAGCAGCCGTCCGTCGGGGCCGTTCGCCAACACCGAGCCCATCCGGCGGTTGAAATCGAAGGCGTGGCGGGCGATCAGGATCCAGCCCTTGGCCGCGTCAGCCACGCCCGCGATCAAGGCCGTGTCCAACGCGCCGCGGTCGCCGCCGAGGCAGGCGGCGATGGCGCCTAACCGGGCGGGACGCTCGTCCGCCTGGCCCGTGGGTCCCAAACTGCGCGCCAGACTGATCTCGGCCGACGTCAGGGTGCCGGTCTTGTCCGTACACAGCACCGTCATCGCGCCCAGGTCGTGGATCGAGGCCAGCCGCTTGACGATGACCTTGCGCTTGGCCATGCGCATAGCGCCACGCGACAGGGTCACCGTGGTGATCATCGGCAAGAGCTCGGGCGTCAGACCCACGGCCAGCGCGACGGCAAACAACAACGACTGCAGCACGGGCCGTCCGAACAGCACGTGGGTGGTCAACACCAGCAGAACCAAGGCGATCGTCAGCCTCGCGGTCAGCAGTCCATAGCTGCGCAGGTCGCGCTGGAAGGGGGAGGTTTCCTCGGTCTCGTTCAAGGCGGACGCCGCGGCGCCGAACAAGGTCGCCCGGCCAGTGCTCACCACCAGGGCCAAGGCCTCTCCGGTCTGGGCCACGGCGCCGCGAAAGAGCGCGTTGGAGGCCTCGCCGGCGGTTAGGCCCGTCACGGTTCCGGGCCGCTTCTCCACGGGATAGGGCTCACCGGTCAGGGCGGCTTCATTGGCGGTGAAGGCGTCGGCCTCGAGAACCAAGGCGTCGGCCGGAATGATATCGCCCGCACGCACCCGGATGACATCGCCCGGCGCCACAGCCTCGACGCCAATCTGGACATAGGCGCCATCGCGGCGGACTTCGGCCTTCAGCGCGACGGACTTGCGAAGCTCTTCAGCCGCGCGGGCGGCCTGGCCCTCTTGCACAGTGTCCAGGCCGATGGAGACGGCCAGGATGATCACGATGATCGAGCCGCCGACCGCATCGCCTGTGGCGGCTGATACGACGCCGGCCGCCAGCAGGATCAGCGACAGCGGTTCGAGCAGGCGGCGCAAGATGGCGCCGAGCAGGCTGGGTCGCTTGGCGGTGGCGTCGGCGTTGGGCCCATACTGACGCAGGCGCGCGGCGGCCTCGGCGGCGCTCAAACCGTCTCGACCGCAGTGCAGCTTTGCCCGCAAGGCGGCTTCTGACTGGATCCAGAAGGGCGCGGGGGCATCTGGCGTCGCCTCCGGTCTCAGAGAGACAACGCCCTGCGTTACGGGCGGGACCGCCGTCCGGGCTTTGGTCTGGGTCAAGGCCTACTGCGCGATTTCATATCCGGCCCGCTCAATCGCGAACTTGATGGCCTGCACGTCGCGGTCGCCCTGAACATGAACGGCCTGACCCTTGAGATCGACCTCAAACTTCGCCGCGGGATCCGCCAGACTGATGGCGCGCGTCACCGACGCGGCGCATCCCCCGCATTTCATGCCCTTCACCTTGATGGTCGTCATGTTGGCTCCGCGTGGACGGTTCGCATCCTCCACCAAAGGGACGTGGCCGGCCCGCCGTGATTACAGGCGGCGCGCGCCTACCGACCTGAGCCCAGGACCATCAAAACCGAGCCGTAAGCAATTCGGCTGAGGCGCGTCCTCAAGGCGGACCTGCTGCGGTCAACGAGCGCTGGCCTTGGCCTGACCTCAGACCAAGACGCCTGCCGCCTGAGGAGTCCTCGCATGCCGTTCAAGGCGATCCTGGTCCACATAGAGGCCGACCCGGCGCCCGACCCGCGTCTGGCTCTGGCGATCGATGTCGCCAACCGGTTCGACGCCAGGCTGCTGGGTGTGGGGGCGGAACTCTACGTGAATGCCTACAGCGGCGATGGCGGTTTCGACGGTGGATACATGATCGCTGCCGAGATCGAGCGCGTGGATGCTGACCTGAAGCGCGCCGAGACGAAGTTCCGCGGCTCCGCCGGCGAGGTCCGCGCGGGGTGGGACTGGCGATCCGGGGTCCGGTTTCCATTGACCGAACTCGCCGCCGAAGCGCGCGCCGCCGATCTCGTGGTCACGACCGGGGGCGCCCGCCGGCACGCGTCGCAATATGAGATGGCTCAGCCGGGCGCCCTGATCCTGCAGGTCGGGCGCCCCGTCCTGGTCGCGCCGCCAGAAATGGTCCGATTGGACGCCGCGAGTGTGCTGGTGGCCTGGAAGGACACCCGCGAGTCGCGCCGCGCCGTCGCCGACGCCATGCCGTTTCTGCGAAGGGCTTCGAAAGTGTATTTGGTGGAGATTTGCGACAACAAGGCCGCGTTGCCCGCTGCAACGGCCCGCCTTGAGGATGTCGCCGGCTACCTGCTTCGCCACGGGATCACGGCAATCGCCAGCGCCCATATTGCGGAACGAGAGGCTGAGGCTGCCGCACAGCTCCTGGATATTGCGGAACTCGAGAAGGCCGATCTCATCGTCGCCGGGGCCTACGGTCATAGCCGATTCCAGGAATGGGTGTTCGGCGGGTTCACGCGGGCACTGCTCGAGCAAACCGCGCGGGCCGTTCTGTTTAGCCACTGATCGCTGACCCCAGCGCGGGCTGTAAGATTCAGCGAACCCCACCGTCCATTGCATCGAGCATCGCCGGAGAGTTTGCCATGGCTGGGACGATACGTGTGGCCGTCAACGGCTACGGGGTGATCGGCAAACGGGTCGCCGACGCCGTCAGGGCGCAGGGCGACATGACCCTCGTAGGCGTGGCGGATATCGCAACGGACTGGCGCACGCGGGTCTTGCAGCCCAAGGGCGTCGCGCTCTTCGCCGGCACCGCGGAGGCGCGGGAGGCGCTTCGGGCCGCCGGCCTGCCGGCGGCGGGCGGGCTGGAAGACCTCCTCGGCGCTGTAGATGTCGTCGTCGACTGCACGCCCAAGCATGTCGCGGCCGAAAATGTGCCGATCTACCGCGAACGCGGGCTCAAGTTCATTCTTCAGGGCGGCGAGAAGCACGCCGTCACCGGCCACTCGTTCGTCGCGGAGGCCAACTACGAGACTGCCGTCGGGCGCGACGCGACGCGGGTGGTGTCCTGCAACACCACCGCGACGGTGCGCACGCTGAGCGCGCTCAAGCGCGCGGGCCTGCTGCGAAGGGCCCGCGGCACCCTGCTGCGCCGCGCCACCGACCCGTGGGAAAGTCACCTGGGCGGCATCATGAACACGCTGACCCCGGAGCGCGAAATCCCCAGCCATCAGGGACCGGACGCCCAGACGGTCGATCCCGACATCGATGTCATCACCATGGCCGTCAAGGTCCCCGAGACCATCGGCCATCTGCACTACTGGTCGGTGCAGATGCCCCGGGACGCCACCAAGGATGAGGTGCTCGATGCGTTCCGCACCTCGTCGCGCATCGTGCTGCTGAAGGACGAAGACGGTCTGGACGCGCTCAATTCCGTGAAGGAACTGATGGCCGACCGCGGCCGGTCGCGAGGCGATCTCTATGAGGTCGCGCTCTGGGCCGACATGCTCAAGGTCCAGGGCGATGAGCTGTTCTATGCCTACATGGTCGACAATCAGGCCATCGTCATTCCCGAGACGATCGACGCCCTAAGGGCCCTCATGGGCCGCGAGACGTCCGGGCCCCACTCGATCGAGGCGACCAACGGCGCGCTGGGGATTGGAGGCGACCTGTTCGCGCCTCAGTCTAGCGCCCCGTGACCTTCCGCACGCTCGACGAGGCCGGCAAGCTGTCCGGCAAGCGCGTGCTGGTCCGGGTGGATTTCAATGTTCCTATGGAGGACGGGCGCGTGACGGACGACGCCCGCCTGCGCGCCGCGCTCCCGACCCTTCGCGACCTCAGCGCGCGAGGGGCCAAGGTTGTGATGCTTTCGCACTTCGGCCGGCCGGAGGGCAAGCCGACGCCGTCCATGAGCCTTCGGCCAATCATCGGGCCCCTGTCGGTGCTCCTCGGACGCCCTGTCGCCTTCGCCGGCGACTGTGTGGGACCGGGCGCGAAGGCGGTGATCGATGGGCTGGAATCCGGCGGCGCCGCCCTGCTTGAGAACGTCCGCTTCCACCCCGGCGAGGAGGCCAACGACCCAGCCTTTGCGCGCGAGCTGGCGGCCAATGGCGACCTCTATGTGAACGACGCATTCTCGGCCGCGCACCGTGCCCACGCCTCCACCGAAGCGATCGCGCACCTGCTCCCGGCCTTTGCCGGCCTTTCGATGCAGCGCGAACTTGAACAGCTGGAGCGGGTGCTAGGAAAGCCTCGCCGCCCCGTGCTGGGAATCGTCGGCGGGTCCAAGGTCTCCAGCAAGCTCGACCTATTGAAGAACCTGGTGACCAGGCTGGATCGGCTGGCCGTCGGCGGCGGCCTGGCCAACACCTTCCTCTTCGCGCAGGGATGGGCGGTGGGCGCGAGCTTCTGCGAGAAGGCGCTGGCCGGGACCGCGCGCGAGATAGAGCAGGCCGCCCGCGACAACGATTGCGAGCTGCTGCTGCCCTCCGATGTGGTGGTGGCCACAAGCCTTTCGCCGGGCGCGCCCATCTTCGTTCGTCGCCAGGGCGAGGTGCGTGACGACGAGCGGATCCTCGACGCCGGGCCCGAGACGCTGGCGGGGCTGCGGCGCGCCCTGGAAGGCTGCGAAACGCTGATCTGGAACGGACCGCTCGGCGTCTTCGAGACCCCGCCCTTTGACCACGGCACGCTCGAAATCGCTCAGGCTGCAGCCAATTTGACCCGGCGCAGCCAGCTTGTCGCGGTGGCCGGCGGCGGCGACACGGTCTCAGCGCTCGACAGGGCCGGCGTGGCGGACGACTTCACCTTCGTCTCCACCGCCGGCGGGGCCTTCCTGGAGTGGATGGCGGGTAAGACGCTCCCGGGTGTCGCGGCCCTTGAGCGATAGGCGCTGGCCTGGGGGCGCCGCGGCAGGTCTTTCTAGCCGCGAGAGGTTTGGCCGCCCCAACGCCGATTGAGCGCATTGTAGATCGGACAGAAGACCAGCCCGGCATAGACGCCGTAGAGGAAACTCTCGGCCAGGCCCAGGCCAAATCCCCACCAGGTCAGCCATTTGAATGCCGGCAGAACCTGTTCGAGAAAGGCCCGGCTGTGGAGGCTCTCCGGGACGATCAGGCCATAGGCCACGCAGACGATAAAGCTGATGGCGGTCGAAAGCCCCAGGGCCCAACTCACCACGCGCGTGTTCATCATCTCGGTCTCCTGATGTTCAGCCCTCTTGAGGGCGCGTCTGCGCGTCAATGGACGTGGGGCTGGGTGTGATCGTCGGCAGGCCCATCGGGATTGGGGTCCGTCCCGGATCGATGCGATCCGTGACTGTGACCGCCATGCCCACCGTGGCCAAAGAGGTGCATGGCGACGAAGGCTATGCCGATCACCACCCAGAACCAGTTCGCCGCGAGCCAGGCCATTGGTGTTCTCCGGTAACTCCAGCGGAGCGCCGATCGGCGGTCCGTCGGCCGGCCCATGAGAGACCCGCCACGCGATATCAGACGCGCCTCGGCGCCGCCCCTTACGCTAGGCGTTCGCGGCCCGAGGTCCGCAGCCGCCGGCGGTTTGGCGGCGATGATCACCTTGGAGCGGTCGCCCGGTGAATCTCCCTGGGGAGGTCAGCCTGTAAACTCCAGCGTCGGTATGCGTCTTTCCTGGCGGCTGATCGGTGACACCGGTCGGCGCGTGGAGCACCTCTCCAGGCAAGATTGAAAGGCCAAGACGACATGGCCGCTCGGGCGGACGAAGACGAAGGGATCGCCCTGTTGGTCGCCGATGTGGATGGGACCTTGCTCACGCCCGGGAAGGCGCTCACGCCGCGGGCCAGGATCGCGGTGCGCCGCCTCTCTTTGGCAGGCATCGACTTCACCTTGGTCTCCAGCCGACCCCCGCGAGGCATGGCCGATCTGGTCTCGGCCTTGGCGCTAAAGATCCCCTTCGCGGCTTTCAATGGCGGCGCCCTGCTGGACCCTGACCTGCGTGTGATCGAGGCCCATCGCCTGCCCGGCGCCGTGGCGCGCGCGATGTTGGACCTGCTCGCCCAGCGCGGCGTCGACGCCTGGGTGTTCGCCGACGGAGATTGGCGCTTGCGAAACCCCGCTGGCCCCTTCGTCGCGGACCATCGGCGTACGGTTGGGTTCGATCCGGTGACCGTGGCGGATTTCGCCGACGTGATGGATCGCATCGACAAGATCGTCGGCGTCTCCGACAGCCCGCCGCGCTTGGCGGCCGTGGAGGCGGAAGCCCGAGCCCAGTTCCACGGGCGCGCGACGATAAACCTGTCCCGGAGCTGCTATCTCGATGTCACCAACCTCGAGGCCAACAAGGGCGGAGCCGTGCTGGCGCTTTGCGCGAAACTGGGCTTGGACCCGCGACGGGCGGCGGTGATCGGCGACATGATGAACGACGTGTCGATGTTCGAGGTCGCGGGCCTTGCGATCGCCATGGGTCAGGCGCCGGACGCCGTGAAGGCGGGGGCCGACGACGTCACCACCTCCAACGGCGACGAGGGCTTTGCCAATGCGGTCGCGCAATTCATCCTGCCGCGCCGCCCGGCGCTGCCGGTTGCATCATGAAGGCGGGACGGCGCGCCACCGAGTCTGAGCTGGAAACGCTGCAGCGCGAGACCTTCGACTATTTCCTCAACGAGGTGAATCCGGCCAACGGCCTGATCCTCGACAAGACCGCCGAGGCCTGGCCGGCCAGCATCGCCGCGACCGGCTTGGCGCTCGCGTGCTACCCGGTCGGCGTCGAACGCGGCTTCATGACCCGCGAGCAGGCGGTGGAGCGCACGCTGTCCACCTTGCGGTTCTTCTGGAAAAGCCCGCAGGGGCCGGAGCCGGACGCCACGGGACATCACGGCTTCTACTATCATTTCCTGGACATGCAGACGGGACGGCGCGCCTGGGACTGCGAACTTTCGACCGTGGACAGCGCCTTCCTGCTCGCGGGCGCGCTGACGGCGGGCGCCTATTTCGACGCGGACTTGCCCGATGAACGGGAAATCCGCACCCTCGCGGACCGGCTGTATGCCCGCGCCGATTGGGTGTGGGCGCAGAATGGCGGCGCAACGGTCACGCACGGCTGGCGGCCGGAGAGCGGGTTCATCGCCTACCGGTGGGAGGGCTACGACGAAGCCCTGTTGCTCTATATCCTGGGGCTGGCCTCTCCCACGCATCCCTTGCCGCGCGCAAGCTATGACGCTTGGCTCTCCACCTATCGATGGGAGCGTTGCTACGGCTACGATTACGTCTACGCAGGGTCGCTGTTCACGCACCAGCTCTCGCACGTCTGGATCGATTTTCGCGGCATCCAGGACGCGTTCATGCGCGACAAGGGCATCGACTATTTCGAGAACAGCCGCCGCGCCACCTACGTGCAGCAACGCTATGCGATCAACAATCCGCGCCGGTTCGCCAGCTATGGGGAACATTGCTGGGGCATCACCGCCAGCGAGGGACCGGGTCCCGAAACACTCAAGCTCGACGGCGTCGAGCGCACCTTCTTCGATTATGTGGGACGCGGTGTCCCCTATGGACCTGACGACGGCACCCTGGCCCCCTGGGCGGTGGTCGCCTCCCTGCCCTTCGCCCCCGAAATCGTGCTGCCCGCCATCGACTTCTGCATTCACCAGGCCAAGCTGAAGGAATCCAACGCCTACGGTTTCAAGGCGTCGTTCAATCCGACCCATCCTGGCGAGCCCGGAAACCCATTTGGCTGGTGGGTCTCGCCCTGGCACTTCGGGCTCAATGAGGGTCCGATCGTGCTTATGATCGAGAACCACGCGAGCGGCATGGTCTGGCGACTGATGCGCGGCTGCCGCCCCATCCGGGACGGCTTGCAGCGAGCGGGTTTTACCGGCGGGTGGCTGGCCGAGCCTGGCGTCGTCCCCGGCGACCCGCCGCGCGAGATGTGAGGGCCGGGTCAGTCCGGCGGCGGCGCGCCGCCGGCGCGCTCGAAAAGCCCACCGATCAGCGCCTGGGCCTCGCGCTGGATATGCTGCAGGTGGTCACGGCTGAGGAAGCTCTCAGCGTAGATCTTGTAGACGTCCTCGGTGCCCGAAGGCCGCGCCGCGAACCAGCCGTTGCGGGTCCGCACCCGCACGCCGCCGAGCGCGCCGCCGCCGCCAGGGGCTGTGGTCTCGACCGCGATCACCGGCTCGCCCGCGAGCTGGGTCATCTGCAGCTGTTCGGGCCCGGCTTTCGCCAGAATGGCCTTTTGCCGGCGCGTCGCCGGCGCATCCAAACGCTCGTAGAAGGGCGTTCCCAAAGCCTGGGTCAGGCCGTCGTAGAGCGTCCCCGGATCGTGGCCCGAAGCCGCGGTGATCTCCGCGGCCAGAAGGCCGAGCAGGAGGCCGTCTTTCTCTGTGGTCCAGACCGAGCCATCTTGACGCAGAAACGCGGCGCCGGCGCTTTCTTCGCCGGCGAAGCCGAGCGCGCCGCGGGTCAGGCCGTCGACAAACCAGCGAAAGCCAACCGGCGTTTCAACGAGCTCACGCCCCAACTGGCTCGCCAGCCGGTCGAGCATCGCGCTGGTCACCATGGTCTTGCCCACCGCGCAGGTGCTGGGCCACGCGGTCCGCGCCCCGAACAGGTAGGAGATCGCGGCCGACAGATAATGGTTGGGGTTCATCAGGCCTTGCGACGGGGTGACGATCCCGTGCCGGTCCGCGTCGGTATCGTTGCCGAAGGCGATATCGAAGTGCGACTTCAAGCCCACGAGGCGCGCCATGGCGTAGGGCGACGAGCAATCCATCCGGATCTGACCATCCCAATCGGCGGTCATGAAGCCGAAGGTGGGATCGACCACGTCGCTGACCACGGTCGCGTTCAATCCGTATCGCTCGATGATCGGCGCCCAATACCCCACTGTCGCGCCCCCCAGCGGATCGATCCCGATGGTCACCCCGGACGCGGCGATCGCCGCCATGTCCAGCACCGACGGCAGGTCGGCGATGTAGGGGGAAATGAAGTCGAATCCGCGGACCTCGGCCGAGGCGCGGGCGCGCGCGAAGGGCATCCGGCGGACTCCCGCCAGGCCGGCCATCAGGAGTTCGTTGGCAAGGCCCTCGATCGCGCCGGTCGTGGCGGCGTCCGCCGGTCCGCCGTGCGGCGGGTTGTACTTGAAGCCGCCATCGGCCGGGGGATTGTGCGACGGGGTGATCACGACCCCATCCGCCAGCCCACGGCTGCGCTTGCGGTTGTAGCTGAGGATGGCGTGGGAGATCACCGGTGTCGGCGTAAAGCCCCCCGCGGCCTCGATCATCGTGGTCACGCCATTGGCGGCGAAGACCTCCAGCGCCGTCGCAAAGGCCGGCTGCGACAGCGCATGGGTGTCAATGCCCATGAACAACGGGCCATCGACGCCGCGCGCCTTGCGGTCGAGACAGATCGCCTGAGCGATCGCCAGGATATGGCCTTCGTTGAAGGCGTTGTTGAAGGCCGAGCCGCGATGGCCGGAGGTCCCGAACGTCACCCGCTCCGCAGGCGCCGTCGGATCAGGACGGCCGTCATAGTAGGCCCTCAGCAGCCGGCCCACATCCAAGAGCGATGCCGGGTCGATAAGCTTACCCGCGCGCGGATCGATCTGGGCCGACATCAAGGTCTATCTCCTCTGGGGCCACATCTGAGGGCCGCCGATCCGGGCGGGTGGCCAGCTAAACTGCGACCGGGGCCGTCGGAGGCCTCGGGTCAGCGGTCCCGCGTGAACGTCAGATCCTTCAGCCCAGGCGCACCGTCACGTGGTGAAGAGCGCCATCATCAATGAGCGGGATCGACAGCGGGCGCGAATTGATCGTCACGCCATCGAGCTCGGCGCTCGCGATGCCGCGTTGCACACCCTGCGGGTTCTCGACCAGCACCTCGTAGCGCGATGCGCCATGCCGCAGGGTGATCTCGAAGCGCGGCCATGAGCCCGGGATGCAGGGGTCGATCCGCAACTCCCCGCCGGCCACCCGCAGTCCCAGGATGCTCTCGACGCCCGCGCGCTGCATCCAGCCCGCGGAGCCCGTGTACCACGTCCAACCGCCCCGCCCGACATGGCCTGAAGCGGCATAGACGTCGGCCGCCACCACATAGGGCTCCACCTTGTAGCGATGCATGTCGGTTCGAGTGCGGGCGTGGTTGATCGGATTGAGCAGGCCGAAGAGGGCGGCGGCCCTGTCCCCCTCTCCCAGGCCCGCGAACGCCATCACCGACCACAGCGCGGCGTGGGTGTACTGGCCGCCGTTCTCGCGCAGACCCGGCGGGTAGCCCTTGATATAGCCGGGGTCGAGTTGGGACCGATCGAAGGGCGGCGTGAACAGCAGGGCCAGTCTGTCGTGCGGCAGGATCAATTCGCGATCGACGGCATCCATGGCGAGGGCCGCGCGGTCGGGCCGGGCGGCGCCCGACAGGACTGCCCAGGACTGGGCGATGGAGTCGATCCGGCACTCCTCGCTGGTCGCCGAACCCAGCGGCGACCCGTCATCGAACCAGCCGCGCCGATACCAATGACCATCCCAGGCTTCGCGTTCGAGCGCGGTTTGCAGCGCCTTCGCGTGCGCCGTCCACCGGCGCACGCGAGCCTGATCGCCGCGAACCTCCGCAAAGTTCGTGAAGGCCCCGAGCGCTGCGTAGAGCAGCCAGCCGAGCCAGACGCTTTCGCCCTGGCCGCCGGCGCCGACCCGGTTCATGCCGTCATTCCAGTCGCCACCGCCCATCAGCGGCAGGCCATGGCGGCCCACCATCAGACTGGCGTCCAGCGCGCGGGCGCAGTGCTCATAGACGCTGCCGTTCTGGGGCAGGACGGTCGGCAGGAAGAAGCTGTCGCTCTCGCCCGGATCGAGTGCTGGGCCGTCCAGAAACGGCGTCAGCTCATCCAGCACGGCGACATCGTCCGTCACGGAGATGTAGTGCGCCGCGGCGTAAGCCAGCCAGGCCCGGTCGTCCGAAATGCGCGTCCGCACGCCCTGACCGGAATGCGGCAGCCACCAGTGCTGCACGTCACCCTCCAGGAACTGGCGGCCGGCGGCCCGCAGGAGGTGCTCTCGCGTCATCTCGGGCCGCACGGTCGCCAGCGCCATACAGTCCTGTAGCTGGTCGCGAAAACCGTAAGCCCCACTGGCCTGGTAGAAGCCCGACCGCGCCCAGACGCGACAGGCCAGGGTCTGATAGGTCAGCCAGCCGTTGAGCATGATGTCCATCGACCGGTCGGGGGTCTTCACCTGGACCGTGCAGACGATGTCGCTCCAGAAACGCCGAACCTCGGACAGCACCGCCTCAAGGTCGGTGTTTCGGTAGCGGGCGATCAGTGCGCACGCCGCAGCCTCATCCGCGGCATCGCCGAGAAAGACGTCGATCTCGGCGACCCCATGGGGCGCGATCTCCACGGTGGCCTGCATCGCCGCGCAGGGGTCCAGTCCGGAGCCGACCCGTCCCGAGAGCGCGCCGTCGTTCGCCAGCGCCGCCGGCCAGGCGAGCGCGCCGTTGCGGCCGATGAATTCCCGGCGGTCCCCCGTCCAGCTCGTCTGGCGCCCGGCCAGGTCGACGAAGGCGACCCGGTCGCCGAAGGCCGGATTCCAAGGATTGTTCGCCAGGATGGCGCCGCTATCCGGATCGATCCGCGTGGTGATGAATGGCGCGCCGGCGGCGCGCGAGGGTCCAAGCACCCATTCGACATAGGCGGTCACCGAGAGCCGCCGGGTTCGACCGGACAGGTTTCGGAGCCTCAGGCGCGAGATCTTGATCGGGTCAGCGAGCGGCACGTACTCCAGGAGGTCTGCGGCGATCCCATGCGAGGTGTGCTCGAAGCGGCTGTAGCCCCATCCGTGCCGCGCGATATAAGTCCCCGCCTCGTCTCGGATCGGCAGCGCCGTTGGGCTCCAGAGATCGCCCGTTTCCTCGTCCCGCAGATAGAGGGCCTGGCCCGGCCGGTCGGTCACCGGGTCGTTGCACCAAGGGGTCAGCTGACGCTCGCGGCTGTTCACCGACCACGCATAGCCTCCGCCTTCCGCCGACACCTGGAACCCGAAGCCGGGATTGGCGACCACGTTGATCCAAGGGGCGGGCGTTGACTGGCCCGGTCCGAGGGTTGTCACATATTCCCGCCCGTCCTCGGCGAAGCCACCAAGTCCATTGAAGAATTCGACGCCGGGGGCCGGCCGCGGCACCTGAAGCTGGGAGGTCGCGAGCGGACGTCGCGGGGGAACCCGTCCCGGTGGCCCGGCCTCGGGCGCGCGCCCCAGCTGGTCAACCAGCCGCCCGCGCTCTCCCACCAACACCACGCGCGCCACCGCGCCCAGGAGCGCCCGCGCCTCGGGCGAGATCAGATCGGCGCGCAGCATGAAGGTGTGCCCGGGCGGCCGCTCGTCGCCGATCTGAGGCCGGGACTGGCTGGCTCTCACCAGGGTCTCGAGCGCTGTCTGGAATTCCTGCACGTAGGAGGACGCCCGCTCGTTGACGATCACCAGGTCCACCGCGAGCCGCTTCATCCGCCAATACTCGACGGCCTGAAGCGCTTCTTTCACCAACCCCAGTTGATGCACGTCATCGACCCGGACCAGCAGGATCGGCAGGTCGCCCGAAATGCCGAGCGGCCAAAGACCGGGCTGACCGCCCCGGCCCCGGCCGATCACCTCGGACGGCGGCCGCAGCCCCGGCGCGGCGTAGATCATATGGCCGGCAAGACGCTGGTATTGTCCGGCGTCGCTTCGATCGATCCCCAGGTGGTGCAGCTGGACCTGGACCTGGGTCCAGGCCAGGGCGGCCGCGCGTTTGAACGCGCCGACGTCATGGTGCTTGTCGACCAGATCCAAAACCGCCTCGCGGGACGAGGCCACCATCGTCCAGAAATCGATCCGGGCCGTCGCGCCCGGCGCAATCCGAACCCGCCGGCGCAGGGCGAAGATTGGATCGAGCACGGGACCGGTCGTGCCCGAAAGCGGCCGACCGGTCAGGATCGCGCTCGGGGCGCGGACACTGCCGCCCCGGCCGAGGAACCGCGCACGGTCAGTCTCAAACTCCCGCTTGCCGACCGCTTCGCCATCGACAACCGCGAGGTGCGCGGCCCACACCTGCAGGTCGCCCGGCGAACGCTGCCGCCGTCGCGCCACGATGGCGCCCAGACCGGCGAGATGTTCCGTCTCGATGAACATCTTCGAGAACGCGGGATGGGCGATATCCGCCGATTGCGGCCCCAACACGAGCTCGGCGTAGGAGGTCACCTCGATTTCACGCGTGCGATCGCCGAAGTTTGCGATCGTCACCCGGCGGACTTCCGCATCGTCTTCCGCAGAGACCAGTATCTGCAGGCTAGTTGAGATGGCGCCGTCTCGGCGGGTGAACTCAGCGCGGTCTTCGTTGAACGTGACCGCGTAGGAGTCAGGCTCGGTCCCGGCCGCCTGGTAGGTCGCCGTCCAGACTTCGCCGCTCACGGCGTCGCGCAGATAGAGGTAAGCGCCCCAGTCGTCGCAGGTAGCGTCGTCTCGCCAGCGCGTCACGGCCAGGTCACCCCAGCTACTGTAGCCCGACCCCGCGGCGGTGAGCATGACCGAATAACGGCCGTTCGACAGCAGCTGGGTCGCCGGCGTCGCACGGTGCGGGCTGGTGTTCCGCCAGGCGGCCGGCCCCTCGACCTCGCGGACCCGCGCCGCCGACGTCGTTTCCGACACCAGCGGCGGGGCGCTGGTGACCTCACGCGGCGCGCGCTCCTGCAGCAGCAGCTCGGTCGCTTGCACCATGGGCTCGGCGTGGAATCGGTTGCGCATCAGCCCGTCGAGCAGGGTGTCGGCGATGCCGGCGATCGTCATGCCTTGGTGGTGCGCCATGAAGGCGCGCACCACGGCGACGGTTTCGCCGTCGGGGACCCGCGCGGGCGTGAAATCGAGCGCCTCGTAGAAGCCATAGCGGCCCTGGGCGCCAATGGCCTCCAGCCGCTCGAAATTGCGCACCGCGGCCTGCGGGACGACCATGCTCGCCAGCGCTGTGGCGTAAGGGGCGACGACGGCGCTGTCGGCCAGCCCGCGCTTCAGGCCGAGGCCGGGCACCCCGAAGTTGGAATATTGGTAGGTGAAGTCCAGATCGCGGGCGTTGTAGGCTGATTCCGACACGCCCCAGGGCGCATGCAGGCGCGCGCCGTACTCGATCTGGCGGTCGACAATCAGCCGATTGGTCTGTTCGATCAGGCTGTCCGCCGGCGCTCTCATGACGATAGACGGCATGAGATATTCGAACATCGAGCCCGACCACGAAATCAACGCCGCGCCGTTGGCCACTGGAGTCACGGCGCGGCCCAGGCGGAACCAGTGGCGCGCGGGCGCGTCGCCCTTGGCGATGGCGATGAAGCTCGCGAGGCGCGCTTCGGAGGCCAGGAGATCGTAGCAGCTGGGGTCGAGGGCGGCCTCCGACGTCTGATAGCCGATCGACAGCAGCAACCGGTCGGGGTCGATGAGGAAGCCGAACTCCATGGCCATCGCCAAGACGTGGGCGGTCTCCGCCAAGATCCCCAGGCGGGCGTCCAGGTCGGCGCTCGGCGGCGCGGCAAGGTCGCGGCGGTGGCCTTCGATACCCGTGCGCACGGCGTCGGCCCAGAACTGCAGGTCCTCGCCGCTCTGGTCGTTGTCTTCGAGGACGATGCTCCGGACCGTGTCGGCCAGGATCGCGGCTTGCTCGGCAAGGCGCGCGAACTCCGCCTGGGGGTCGCCGGCGCGGGCGTGAAGCAAGCCTCCGGCGAGACGCTCGACCTCATCCTCAAGTCGTCGCCACGAGACGGCCGGCGACCTGCGCCCGTCGCGACGCCGCCGGGCCTCGTCGCGGACCATGTCCAGGCCATCCGACAGGCCCTGGAGACGCCGATCGAGTGGCAGAGGCTGACCCGCCCAGTCGCGACACGCATGGACGACGGCGATCAGATGGCCGGCGAGATTGCCGCTATCCACCGAGGACACGTACGGCGGATCGAGCGGACGCAGGTCACGTGTGTCGTACCAGTTGTAGAGGTGTCCGCGATGCTTCGGCATGCGCGCGACGGTCGCCAGCGTCGCCTCAAGCCGCTCGACCGCCTCATGAGTTCCGATCCAGGCGAAATCTCGCGCGCTCGCGACCGCCAGCAGATAGAGGCCGATGTTGGTCGGAGAGGTCCTGTGCGCCACCACCGGCTCGGGGGTTTCCTGGAAATTGTCCGGCGGCAGCATGCTGTCTTCCGGGGTCACGAAGACCTCGAAAAACCGCCAGGTGCGCCTGGCGATCCGTCGCAGGGAAAGGGTGTCCGCCGCGTCCAGGACGCGGCGGCCGGCGACCCGCGGCGACAAACTCGCCCACAACGCCACCGCGGGGGAAACGGACCAGGCGATTGCGAACGCCAGGGCCAGGGGCCAGGCGCCTTGTCCGCGCAGCCCGGCGACGCCGATCGCCGCGCCCGCGAGGATCACTGCGCCCGCCATGCCGCGGTAGAACCGCAGCAGTCCTGGCGCGGGGCCCGCCGCGGCCTGCGCCGCAGGCACCCATTCGAGGAGATGCCGGCGGGTCAGCGTGAGGCGGATCAAGGTGCGGACAATGGCGTCGCCCATCAGCCAGGCCTGATCGGCCAGAAAGACGATCATCAGCCCGAGCTGGATAAGCGCCAGGCGCAGCTCGCCCCCCAAGGCGCGGTAGTGGCTACGCAAGGCCACGCCGGGGCGACGCGAGACGACCCCGGCGATCACCGGGATCAGAGGCGGCAACGCCATCGTCAAGACGATGAAGACGGTCCAGGCCAGGGCGCCTGGGAGCGGCAGGGTCCAGCCGGCCACGAGCGCCAGCAGGAGGGCGGGCGCGGACACGGACCGCCGCACGTTGTCGAGCATTTTCCAGCGGCCGATCGCGGGGAGCCCGCCCTTGGGGCCCCAGCCAAATATCCACGGGAGCAGCTGCCAGTCGCCCCGCGCCCAGCGGTGGTGTCGGCGTGCGGCGACGTCGTAGCGGGATGGGAATTCCTCGACGACCTCGACGTCGGACGCCAGGCCGGCGCGCGCGAAGACGCCCTCGAAGAGGTCGTGGCTGAGCAGCGCCGAGTCCGGCACGCGGCCCGAAAGCGCCGCCTCAAACGCATCCAGATCGTAGATGCCCTTGCCGGTGTAGGAGCCTTCGCCGAACAGATCCTGATAGACGTCGGAAACCGCCGCGGCGTAGGGGTCGATGCCGGAGGCGCTGGAAAACACCCGCAGGAACAACGAGCCTTCACGGCCGATGGGCAAGGCCGGGGACACCCTTGGCTGCAGCACGGCGTAGCCTTCGACGACCCGTCCTAGCGCAGGGTCGATCCGGGGTCGGTTCAGCGGGTGCGCCATCTTCCCGATCAGCCGCCCCACCGTCTCACGCGGCAGCCGCGTGTCGGAGTCGAGGGTGATCACGAAGCGGACCTTTGAGGGGACCGTCGGCGGCGACAGAAAGGTGGTGTCCTGGGCGCCGCGCAGCAGCCGGTTCAGTTCGGTGAGTTTGCCGCGCTTGCGCTCCCAGCCGATCCACCGGCCCTCCCCCCGGTTCCAGACGCGGCGGCGATGGAGCAGCAGGAACCGCTCGCCCCCCGCGGCCGGCGCGTATCGCCGGTTCAGGGCGGCGATGCCCTCTTTCGCCGCCTGCAGAAGCGCCTCGTCGCCGTCCTGATGTTCACTGACCGCATCGGCCCAGTCCGACAACAGCGCAAAGTGGAGATCGCCCTCCGGACTCGCCAGGTAGTGGATCTCCAGGCGGGCGACCAACTCCTCGATGTCGGCCAAGGAGGTCAGCAACGTCGGCACCGCGACCAGGGTGCGCAAGTCGGGCGTAATTCCGCCTCGCAGCGCCATGGCTGGCAGCAGGGTCGCTCGAAAGCCTTGGGTGACCACGTGATTGACGATGGCGACGGCCAGGTCCACCGCGGGGATCAGGCCCAGGATCGCTAGTCCAACGAGCCAGAGCGGGCTCAGACCGCTAGCCGCGGCGATTGACAGCGGAAGGGCCAGAAGCCCCGCCGCGACTAAGGCCCCGACGCCGACGTATCCACCAATTCCCAAGGCGCGGTACACTCGGCCCGGCGTGGCCTGAGCGGAGGGTCGAAAGCCGATCTCGGCTTCAAACTTGGCTCGGCCGCCGGCGATCAGGGCATAGCCCGGATCCTGCCGCCGAGGGTCGCCTCCAGGACCTTCGACCTCTGTGGCGCGCGCCGCCGTCGCCACAGCGGCCTGGGCCACCGCCAATTCGGTGAAATTCGAGCCTCGGGCGAGCTCTTCAACAGCATCGCGGTAGAGATTTCGGGTCGGGAAATCCATCTCCGCGAAAGGGCTTCCGGCCTTGAACACTTCGTCGACGAGGCTGACGCGCTCGAACAGCTCGGTCCAATCCACGTCGGAGATGAGGCGCATGCTGGTGATGATGTTGCGCACGGTGACGCTGCCGGAGACCTGCCTTTGGTGCTCCTCCCGCACTACGGCGTCGGCGGTCGTTCCCTGTCGCGCCAACTGGCTGTCGAGCCACTCCAGCGCCGGGGCGATGCTGGGATCCTGGTCACGCAGGCGATGGACCAACTGCACGAGGAACGCGTCCGGGAATGTGGCCTCGAACTTTGGCGAAAGCGCGGTCTCGGGGGGTTCGGCGGCCCGGCCCCCCGCGCCCAGCAATCGGTCGGCCAGCGCGTCCGCGGCGCGACGGCCGGCAAGGCTGTCCATAATCCGTTGCGCAAGCCGCCTGAGGTTCTCGATCAGGACGATCCGCAAAGTGATGGCCACGGCCCAGAGCTCGCCGATGGTCAGCGGCTGGACCTCCTGGTAGGCACGCAGGTAGCGGCGCAGGATTTCCGGATCGAACAGGCTGTCGGTGTGGGCCACAAACGCCCAAGCCACCCCAAAGACCCGCGGATATCCGGCGAACGGGCCCCCCGCGAGCTTGGGCAGCTGACGATAGTAGCCCGGCGGCAGATCGCCCCTGACTTCACGGATCTGCTTCTCGACCACGTGGAAATTGTCGATCAGCCACTCGGCCGCGGGGGTGATCTCCGCGCCGGCGTCGATGGCGCCGGCGACGTCACGGTAGGCCGCCAGCAAGACCGCCTCGTCATCCGCCAACCGTTTGGCGAGCGCCGCTCCCCTCACCACGCGGGCGGTGACGGCCTGCGCGGCCGCCAGGCTCCGCGCGTGCTCCTCAAGGCGTTCGACGCTGAAGAGCTCGGCCCGGATTGGCGCGCCGTCGTCCCAAGGCGCCTTGAGGTGCGGCGGCCCCATCAGGCCGAGGAACGGGGCCTTCAGCTCCGGCGCGCGCCGGAGCTGAAG
>JANYET010000010.1 GCA_025359785.1 Alphaproteobacteria bacterium
GAGGCGCTGCGCCGCGCCACCACCCTAAATCGTGACTTGGCCGATGCTTGGCGGGCCCTGGGCGATCAACTTTTCCAGCAGGGGGACTCCGCCGGCGCGGAGGCGGCGTTCGCCCAGCATGCGCGGGCGAGCGTGAGCGACCCGGTTCTCAAGCCCGCGGCCGACGCCCTGTCTGAAGGCCGGCTGGACGTCGCCGACGACATCCTGCGCGCGCATGTGACGCGCCATCTCATGGACGTCGGGGCGTTGAAGATGCTGGCGGAGGTTCGTCTTCGCCAGGAGCGTTTCCGGGACGCCGAGACCCTGCTCGCGCGCTGTCTCGAGCTCGATCCCGGCAGCGACGCCGCCCGCTTCAGCTATGCGCAAGCTCTGTTTCGCCAGCAGAAGGCCGGTCCAGCCGCGGCGCAGCTCGAATCCCTGTTGGAGCGCAACCCGAAGGATCCGGCTTACCGCAATCTGTTGGCCGGCTGCCTCGGTCTGCTCGGCGAAGATGCGCGGGTCGCGAGTTTGTATGAGGGCCTGCTGCAGGACTATCCGGAACAGCCGCGCATATGGCTGAACTACGGGCATAGCCTGCGCGCCGTGGGCCGAAGCGACGATGCCAAGGCCGCCTATAAGCACTGCATTGCCTTAGCGCCGGGGCTCGGCGACGCCTATTGGAGCCTGGCCAATCTGAAGGTCGCCTCCTTTAGCGCCGACGAGGAGGTCGCGATGCTGACCCAAACGGCACGGTCCGACCTGTCCGCCGACGATAGGCTTCACCTGCACTATGCTCTCGGCAAGGCCTTCGAAGACAAGGGCGACCATGCTGGGTCGTTCGAACACTATGCGCGCGGCGGGGCGCTTCGGCGCGCTGAAGTCGTCTACAGCGCCGAAGCGAACCACACCCAGATGTTGCGGTCGAAAAAACTGTTCACCCGCGACTTCTTCGATGACCGCAACGGCGTCGGCCATCCGTCCGGAGAACCGATCTTTATCCTTGGCCTGCCCCGATCCGGCTCGACCCTGATCGAACAGATTCTCGCCAGCCATTCGGCGGTGGAGGGCACCATGGAGTTGCCCTACATCGGCCTGATCGCCAACGGCCTCGCAGACCTGGCGGGCGATGCCTATCCGGAGGCCGTGACCGGTCTCGACGGCGACGCCTTATCGAGGCTCGGCCGGTCCTTCCTCGACAGCGCAGGACAGCACCGCAAGCTCGGAAAGCCGTTCTTCATCGATAAGATGCCAAACAATTTCAATCATATAGGACTGATTCAGCTGATACTGCCGAACGCGAAGATTATCGACGCGCGCCGGCATCCGCTCGGAACCTGCTTCTCCGCCTTCAAGCAGCACTTCGCCCAGGGCCAGCCGTTTTCCTATGATCTGGCTGATCTGGGCCGCTACTACGCCGACTACGTGGACCTGATGTCCCATTTCGACGCCGTGCTGCCGGGCCGTGTCTGCCGGGTGATCTATGAGGACCTGGTGGAGGATACAGAGGCGCAGGTCCGGCGCCTGCTGCACCACTGCGGCCTAGCGTTCGAGGAAGGCTGCCTGAGATTCTATGAAAACGCCCGAGCGGTCCGGACCGTCAGTTCGGAGCAGGTGCGCCGGCCGATCTTCCGCGGAGGACTGGAGCAATGGCGGGCCTACGAGCCCTGGCTGGACCCGCTGAAGCGCGCGCTCGGGTCGACGCTGGAGACCTGGCGCGGCGACGCCTAGGCCGTTCCCACTGGCAATTCTCGACGAAGCGGTAGTCAGCCGCGGCATAGCCTGAAGTCAGGCTGTGGCCTGCGCCGTCCGACGACGCAGCGCGGAGCCGGCCATGCCGAAGCCGGCGATCATCAGCGCCCAGCTGGACGGCAGAAGGGGACACAAACATCACGAACGGGCCCTGCCGGTTGCGAGCGCAGCTCGCCTTCTGCCCTGAGATTGAACATTTCGGAATAAGGCCTGCGGCCGGGCCGGTTGCTCGGCCGGTTCGTGGTGTTTGTGGTCGTGGATTGAATTTCCCACGCCTTAGCGGCGGGCGGCGGCCTGGAACTCTTCGAAGCTGATCTTGCCGTCGTGATTGGTGTCCAGGCGGGCAAATTCGGCGAGGCTGATGGCGTGGTCGCCGTTGGAATCCAGGCGGTCGAAGTCGGCGCGCAGGCTCGGGTGCGCGAGAGAGGGGAGCGCGATGGCCCCCATCGCCGCGGCGATCAGGGCGGCGACGACGACGCGGCCCGGCAGGAGGCCCGGGGCCCGGGCGCGGCGCGGGTTGCCGGTGAGCTCGCCGTCGATAAAGCCGCGCAGGGCCTCACTGGCCGAGCGGCCATCGTCGCGGCAGCGGGCCATGAAGGCGAGCTTCGTCGGATAGGGCAGGCGGATTTCGAGCGTCTCGCTCTTCTTCAGCCGGGTCGGTCGGGTCGGCGATAAATTGGCCATCGGATCTCGCAATCTTGCGCGGTCGGGACTCTGAAGTCTGAACCAAGCAAAATTCGCGCCGCGACGACAGGAAAATCCTGTCCGGACAGCCGCGGCGCGGGGCTTCAGCCCTCGTCGGCGTAGGTCTTCACCAGTTCGGTGAGGTAGTCGCGGCCGACCATCACCGACTTGACCGACATGTGCTCGTTGAGGCCGTGGGCGCCGGAGCCTTCGGGGCCGGACCAGAAGCCGGGGACGCCGTAGGTCGGGATGCCGACGGGCGAGAGGTAGATCGCGTCGCTGGCGCCGGTGGACATGGTGGGCACCAGCGGCGTCCCCGGGAAGTATTTGGCGGCGACCTTTTCCATCGGGCCGATGATCTTCGGATCGAGCGGCGGCGGGGTGGGCTTGGCGCGGATCGGCTGCAGCGCGATGAGCTTGACGCCCGGATCGCCGATGGCGGCCTCCAGCCTGGCCTTGGTGTCCTCCATCGTGCTGCCCGGGAACATGCGGCAGTTGATGTTGGCGCCGGCCCGCTGTGGCAGGGCGTTTTCGGCATGGCCGCCATCCAGCAGGGTGGCGACGCAGGTGGTGCGCAGCATGGAGTGGAAGCCGCGATCCTTGTTCAGGATGGCCTCGGCGGCCTTGTCGCCGGCGTCCTTGGAGATGGCGACCATGGCCTTGCCGGTCTCGTCGGTGCGCCCGGCGCCGGCCTTGGCGAAGAAGGCGTGGGTGGTGTCGTTCATGGTCAGGGGGAAGTCGTAGTCGCGGACCTTCAACAGGCCCTGGGCCAGCTGGTAGATGGCGTTGTCACGGATCGGGATGGAGGAATGGCCGCCGGGATTGACGGTCTCCATGCGGAACTGCTGGACGACCTTTTCGCCGACCTGCACGCCCTGGCTCTGCAGCTTGCCGGCCGCGTCGGCGCGGCCGCCGCCGCCCTCGTTGAGCGCGAAGGCCGCGTCGATCAGGTCGCGCTTGTTCTTGGCCAGCCAGTCGGCGCCGTTGAACGCCTCGAGCGTTTCCTCACCGCAGGTCAGCGCCAGCTTGATGGTGCGCTTGGGCTGGTACTTCTCGGCCTTGAAGCGGACCAGCATGTCGACCCAGGTGGCGTCGATGACCTTCATGTCCGACGTGCCGCGCCCGTAGTAGACGCCGTCTTCCTCGATGAACTGGAAGGGGTCGCGCACCCAGTCGGCGCGCTTGGCCTCGACCACGTCGAGGTGGCCCAGCAGCAGCATGGGTTTCGCGGTCTTGCTGGTCCCCGGATAGATGGCGACCACGCCGCCTTCCTTGGGGTGGTCGGGGACGGAGAAGAAGGTGATCTGGCCGTCCGTGTAGCCGGCGGCCTTCAGATGGGCGGCCATCTTCGCGGCGGCGAGCGTGCAGGAGCCCGCCGACAGGCTGGTGTTGGTCTCGACGAGTTCCTTGTAGATCGCGCGGAAGGCGACCTGATCGGGTCGCAGGTCTTGCGCGGCCGCCGCGTGGGCCAGGCTGAGCCCCGTGGCGATGGCCAGCGCCGCGCCGAAAATCCTGCCGAACATCTCTCGAAATCCCCCAACTCAAGTGTTGGCGGACTATGGGCGGCGGGCGCGCGCCGGGTAAAGGGGCAGGTGCGGCGAAAGCGCCGGATCAGAAGGCGATGCTGAACTTGGTGCCGACGAAGCGGCCGTGCGGGTCGATGCCGTAGGCGGCGCCGGCGCCGGTGTCATTGTGGCCGGGCTGCAGGCCACAGAGCAGGCCGGCGGAGGCGGTGATTCGCTGGTTGCCCGCGAGCTTGCGGTCGATCGCGGTCTTGGCGAAGACCGCGCTTTCCAGGGTGTTGGTCTGCAGCGCGGGGCGCGCCTGCGGATCGAGCGGGTTCGCGAGATCGGGGATCGGCTTGGCGGGGCCGCCGGCCAGCGGGATCAGGGCGACCGACGCGGTGTTCGCCGAGGGCAGGCTGAGATCCAGGGGCTGAGCGCGCGCGGCGCTGGCCAGCGTCAGGGCCGCGGCGGTCAGCAGGATCAGTTTGCCGGTCATGGTCGCGCTCCGGAGGTCTGGCGTCGCCGCCCTTGGATGATTGTACGTCATACGTGGCGGGACGGAGGCAGGTTACTTGGGCTTCTGCGCAAAGCAGACCGGTGGCGGGGCGGGACCGAGGCCCGGTGCGGCGGCGTGGGGCGGGACGGCGCGGGGCGGGGCGGCCTTGGTCCAGATCGCAGGGTCTTCGAGCCCCAGGCGCCAGATCGCGACGCCGCGGGTGTGGCGGGCTTCGGCGGCGGCGCGCTGGGCGCGGAAGGTCTGGGCGTCGAGGTACCAGACGGTGTGGCCGCCATAGCTGAAGTGCGGGTTTTCGGCGGGCGGCTCGCGGGTGACGGTCTGACCCTGGGCCTCGGCGAGCCCGGCGGCGGCAGGCGCGGAGATCACCGTGGCGGTTCCGACCGGCGGCCAATCGTAGCCGTAGGCGCCCAGGGCGATCACATAGCGGCTGAGGTCGGCGCCACCTTGCTTGGCGCTTGGGAGCTTGGCGCTTGGGAGCTTGGCGTCGAGGGTGGCCTCGAACCAGTCCTGGCCAGCGACCGGGCCTGGCGTGCCGGTGGCCCAGCACTGGTCGTAGGCCATGATCACCACGGCGTCGGTCGCGGCGTCGAGCTGGCGGATGAGGCCCGGGTCGGCGCCCAGGCTGACCGTCACCCAGAGCTCGCGGCCCAGCGGCTTCAGGGCGGTTCGCAGGCGCGCGAGGAAGGGCGCGTAGGCCGGCGTCGCCTGGGGGCTGAGGTTTTCGAAATCGAGGATGTAGCCGCCGTAACTCTGGGCCTTGGCGGCGGCGGCCAGGGCGCCGATGAAGGCCTCGCCCGCCTTCGGATCGAGCAGGGCGCCGTCCGCCGCCGCGGTGTCCCAGATCTCGTCATGAGCGTTGGAGATGACCGGGAAGACCTTGGGCTTACGCCCCCTCGCGGGCAGGGCGGCGGGCGCGGCGTCCGGCTGCCAGCGGAGCCGACCGGCGGCGGAGTCCAGGGCCCCGGACATCGGGGCCATGACGTCGAGGCTGGCGGCGTGCCGCACGACCGAGGCGCGGGAGGCGGCGTCCCACGGCAGGTAGAAACCGACACTGAGCGGCCTGGCGACGGCAGGGCTGGTGGCGAGCGCCAGGACCGCGGCGATCACAAGCGCGCGGATCATCGGACGGCGATGATCTCGACCTCGGCGCCGTTCAGCGCGGCGATGTCGCCGACCGACTTGCCAAGCAGGCTGTGGGCGAGCGGCGAGACGTAGGAGACGCTGCCCCTGGCGGGATCGGCCTCGTCCTCGCCGACGATGCGGAAGCTCTGTTTGCGGCCGTCTTCGCGCTCGAATTCGACGGTGCGACCGAACTGCACGCGATCGGGCGGGCCGTCGGGCTCGGTGAGCTGGGCGTTTCCGCGCCGGGCGGACCAGTAGCGCAGGTCGCGGGTGGCCCGCGCCATGGCGGTGCGGTCGGCGCTGATCCCGCCTTCGACCTGGGCGGCGGCATAGGCCGCGCGCGCGCTGGCCAGCTCGGCCTCGATGGCGGCGAGGCCTGAGGCGGTGACGAGGTTCGGCTGCGCGGAAACCGGCCGGTCCGGCAGGTTCGCGGCCTGCGCCTCGTAGTCTTCCTCACGGGTGAAAGCGACGGCCATGGCAGGGATGTAGGCCGCCCCTGTGGCGAGGGAAAGGCTAGGCCGCGAGCCGGCGGCGGCCGACCGCGGCCTGGAGGCCCGCGACAAAGCCCGCGAAGAGCTTGGCCATGGCGGGCTTTTTGTAGGGGTAGAGTTCGGCGGAATCCATCGCGTGGACGATCATCGCGACGTCGGCCTCGAACACCACCAGGCGGCCGTCCTGGGTCTCGGCGCAGTCGATGCCGACGTAGTCGAGGCCGAAGGCGCGGGTCAGGTCGGCGAACGCCTCGGCGTGGCGGGCGGCGAAGGCGTCGTCGAAGGTCGCCATCATCCGCGCCTCTTCCTGGCGGTGAGAGACCTCGCCCATGTCGGCGTTGAGGTAGTGGACCATCCAGCGGGCCGAGACCGCCATATGGGCCACGAACGGGCGGCCATTGACGAACACCACGCGCAGCTTGCGATAGAGGCCGTCCGCGCCGGCGTAGTAGCAGAAGGCGGCGATGAAGAACTCGGCCGCCTCGTGGCGCTCCAGGTAGTCGGCGAGATCGACCGTGCCATAGAGCTTCTCCAGGCCCTTGCCGGCGTGTGAGCCGATCGGCCGCACGATGATCGGGAAGGTGAGATCGGGGTGCAGCGTGGCCAGGAACCGCGCGTTGGCGCAGACCGCGTCCAGGGTCGTGCGCGCGACCTGGCGGGTGGCCGGGGCGACGATCCGCGGATGGCCCGCGAAGGCGTTCGCGACGCCGTCGCGGCTGAGGGCGGCGATCAGGTCGGCGCGGCCGTTGATCACCGGTTTGGGCCAGGCCTCGAAGGCGCCGACCAGCGGGGCGAGCGCGGCGGAGCCGTCGTCGGCCTGGCTGATCGCCAGGAAGGCCAGGTCGTGATCGGGAACCTCGTCCGGCCGCGGCGCGGCGCCATCGACGTACCAGGTGGTGAGCTCGACGTCGGAGCCTTCCAGCAGGAAGTCCAGCGGTGTGTTGGTCATCAGATCGCCCGGCGCAACGAAGGCCAGGACCCGCAGGGCCCGGCCAGAGCCATGGACGGTCCGATAGCAACGGCCAAGCGCCAGGGCCGCGGCCTGCAGCGTCAGGCCCTTTTCCCGTTCGCCGCGCATCTGCAGCAGGGTGGACAGGTCGAGCAAGGCCCCGGCGTCGCGCGCGTCCGCCGTCAGGCGGGCGATCAGCTCGCTCCAGACCTGTTGCAGCCGGTCGCCCTCGAAGACCAGCCGCCCGAGGAAGGCCAGCCCGAGGCTGGGGGTCGGTTTCGCCGACGGCGGCGCGTCGACGGCCGCGGCGAGGGCGGCGGAAAGCTGGGGCATGGGAATCCTGGGGCGGCCAAAAACGCTGGAAGGAAGATCGTCAGCGCATTCTGAGCCGTGGCGTGACCAAGGCCCGCCGCCTGCCAGTGGAGGCCTCTAAGGTTGTTGCTTCGTTAAGAGCTCGCTGGCGGCGACGCCTTCGGCCGGACCTTCCGAGTAGACCTGACCGCGGGCCAGGGATTCCCAGATCGGCAGCCGGAGCAGAAGCTCTCCGCCCCGGGCCGCGGCGGCCGGCCCGAAGTCGCCGGTCAGATGTTCGCGCATAGCCTCGGAGATCGACCCGTCGGGCGCCACCGGATTGAGGATCGCCAGCTCGAGGAAGTGCTTGTCGTCGGCTTCGGTGTCTCCGGTCAGGGACCCGATGCGCTCGAAAACCATGGCGTGCGCGGTCGGAGTCCGGCCGGCGTCCATCGACGGCGCCAGGACCAGGCCATCGACCACGTCGGCGCGGGCGCCGCTGACCCCGTTGAACAGGCCGAACAGCACCGCCCCGGTGATCACGTCGATGACGATGATGTAGAGTTGGCTGCCGAGCGGCAGGATCCAGCCATCGACCACCGTCCCGCCAGTGCCAATCCGCAGGCGTAACAGGCCGTTGGCGTCGCGCCGCACGATGCCGTGGTCGTGGATGAAGCGGCCAGGCTCCATGACGTAGGGCCGGGTCGAGCGCCAGAAGCCTTCATAGGCCTCACTCCGCAGGGCGGTGGCGCTCAGGAACTGATCCATCCCGACCAGCGGCAGGCCCAGCGTCGGGCTGGCGGGGTTGCGGCCGGACACCGTCTCCAGGTCCGCCCCGATCAGGTCGGCGAAGCTCGGGAGCGTCCGGTCCCAATCAAGTGCGGTGAAGCCGGGGATCCGCTCGGCGATCAGGGCGGAGAGCAGCGAGAGATTGTGCGCCGAGGGCTGGACCGCGCCGGAGACCCAGCGCCCGACAACGGACTTGTCCACCGCCAGGCCCGCCGCGAGCCGCGAACGGCTCATCGACAGGACCTTCAGAGTCAGTTCGAGCTTCTTGGCGAAAGGTTCGCTCATACCGTCGTTCCAAGCCCCCGCGGCGGACTTCGCCGATGCCACCGCCCCAACCACTATGTCCTACGTATAGACCGACCGTAAGTATGCCGCGGCTTCCTTGTCGTCCGGTGAGCGATAAGCCACCGTTAAATTGACCTTGAGAGCCCAACGACGGCTATTTGGGCCATGCCCACCGCATCGTCTGCCGCATCGTCTGCCCCGTCGCCCGCAACCACCCGACCCCTGGCGCTGATCACCGGCGCGTCGGCTGGGATCGGGATGGCGTTTGCCCGCGCCTACGCGGCGCGGGGCTATGATCTGGCGCTGTCGGCCCGGCGGGCGGACCGGCTGGAGGCGCTGGCGGGCGAGCTGTCCGCCGCGCACGGCGTCGAGGCTTTCGCGGTCCCGGCCGACCTGGCGACGTACGAGGCCCACCTCGGGGTGCTGGCCCAGGTGGCGGCCCGCGGCCGGGTCGTCGACGCACTGGTCAACAACGCGGGATTTTCCATCGCCCAGAGCTTCGTGGGCGTGCCGTGGACGCGGCAGCGAGACTTCCTGATGACGCTGGTCGTCAACGCCTGTGGCCTGGCCTACGGCGTGGTCCCCGGCATGGTGGCGCGCGGGCGCGGGTCGATCGTCAATGTGGGCTCGCTGGCGGCCTATGCGCCTGGGGTCGCGGGCCACAGCCTCTATCCCGGGGCCAAGCGGCTGATCGTCACCTTCAGCCAGGCGCTGGCCGCAGAGCTGAAAGGGACGGGCGTGCGGGTGACGGCGACCTGTCCGGGGTTCACGCTCACCGAATTCGCCGAGGCCAACGGCACCAAGGGGGTGATGGACGAAGCCCCGCGCCGGCTGTTCCAGACGCCTGAGCAGGTGGTGGCAGAAACCCTGGCGGCCAACGACCGCGGGCGGGTGGTCGTGGTCCCCGGCCTGCATAACAAGATCGCCGCGGCGGTCTTGCACTATGCGCCCGAACCGCTGTTGATCGCGATCCTGACCCGGGCGTCGGCGAAATATCATCTGGAGGATTGAGGCGTGGCGCACTTCGACGTGGTGATCATCGGCTCAGGCGCGGGCGGCGGGACAATCGCCCAGCGGCTGGCGGCCTCGGGCAAGACCATTCTGATCCTGGAACGCGGCGAGCAACTGCCGCGCGAGGCCGAGAACTGGAGCTCCAAGGCGGTGTTCGTGCAACGCCGCTACCAGACCAAGGAGCAGTGGTACGACAAGAAGGGAAAGCCGTTCACGCCCAACACCCATTACTGGGTTGGCGGCAACACCACCTTCTATGGCGCGGCGCTGATGCGGCTGCGCGGGCGCGACTTCGACGAGGTGCAGCACGCGGGCGGAATTTCGCCGGCCTGGCCGATCAGCCTGACGGACCTGGCGCCCTACTACGCCGAGGCCGAGACGCTGTGGCGGGTGCATGGGAACCGCGGTGACGACCCGACCGAGGCGGGCGACGAGCCGGCCTACGCCTATGCCGCCGTCCACGACGATCCGGGCATCGCGCAGCTCCGGACCCACTGGAAGCAACAGGGCTGGCGTCCGTTCTCGCTGCCGTTGGGGATCAATCTGGACCAGGCGCATCCGGTCACCTCGGCCTGCATCAAGTGCAAGACCTGCGGCGGCTATCCGTGCCTGCTCAAGGCCAAGTCCGATGCGCGCTCGATCGCCATCGAGCCGATCATGGGCCTGCCCAACATCACGCTGCTGACCGGCCGCAAGGTGACACGGTTGGAGACCGATCCCTCCGGCAAGACGGTGACCGAGGTGGTCTGCCAGACGGAGCAGGGCGAGGAGCGCTGGACCGGCGACATCGTGGTGCTGGCGGCCGGCGCGGCCAATTCGGCGGCGGTGCTGCTGGCGTCCGCCAACCCGGCGCACCCGAACGGACTGGCCAACGGCTCGGATCAGGTTGGGCGGAACTACATGTTCCACACGCTGACGGCGATGGTCAGCCTGACCGCGGCGCATGTGGATGTGACCTTCCCCAAGACGCTGGCCTGCAACGATTTCTACTGGGGCGATCCGAACGGCGGCTACGACAAGCCGATGGGGCATATCCAGCTGTTGGAATACATGTCCGGTCAGACGCTGGAGGGGCAGGTCTCCGATTGGCTGCCGCCGGGGCTGGTGCCGGACGCGATTTCTGAAGGCATTGCCGAGCGGATGCTCTCGATGCTGGTGATCAGCGAGGATCTGCCGCTGCCGGAGAACCGGGTGCGTCTGTCGCCGGACGGTCGGATCAACCTCGACTACACCTACAACAACCTCGAGGGCCACGAGCGGCTGGTGAAGACCCTGCGCGCCTCGCTGGACGGCTTTGTCGACCACGCCCATCCGGTCAGCCAGCACCACTTCGAGTTCGGCAGCCTGCTGCCGCTCTACGGCACGGCGCACCAGGCTGGCACGGTGCGGTTCGGGACGGACCCGAAGACCTCGGTGCTGGATCCCTGGTGCAAGGCCCACGAGCTGGACAATCTCTATGTCACCGACACCAGCTTCTTTCCCTCCATCGCCGCGGTGAACCCGACGCTGACGACCGTGGCCAATGGACTGCGGGTCGGCGATCACCTGTTGGAACGGCTGGGCCAGGGCACCGGGCCGGCCAGGGCGGATCGGGCGCACCGTCCGAGCGGGCACAAGGCGGGCGAAAGCCTCGCCTGACACCGCCGCCCCGATACCGTGCGGCGCCCGGCCGCAGGGCCGTTAACGTCGGAGCAAGGCTGTCCCGCTAAGTATTTGAAATACCGTCGGTAGTTATGGATTTCTTATGCCGTCTATCGCGAAACGCACAGGCGGGCCGGAAGTCCACGGCTCTCCAGAGACAGCGCCGGCCGAGCGGCCCCGCGACGTCACCTGGGATGTGCTGTCGGAGCGGATCAACGACATTATCATCGTGGCCGACCTCGAGGGCCGCGCGGTCTATGCCTCGCCGAGCGCCCGCACCCTAGGCTACGAGGCCTATGAACTGATCGGGATGACCGGCGCGGACATCGTCCACCCGGACGATCTGGCGAGGTTCGCCGCCAACTTGACGAACCTGTTTACGCCGGACGGCGTCGACCGCCATGCCGACCGCGAGCATCGCTTCCGGCACAGGGACGGCTCGTGGGTCTGGCTGGAGGGCAGCCCGAGTGTCCTGCCCGGTCCCGACGGCCGGCCGATGGGCATCCTCAACGTCTTCCGCGACGTGACCGAGCGGCGCGCCAGCCGCGAGGCCATGTGGGAGCAGTCCCGCCGCGCGGCCATGGCCGAAGAAGTGGCGGGCGTCGGCTACTGGCGCCTCGACGCGCAGTCCCTGGAGGCGACTTGGTCGCCACAGATGTTCCGCATGTATGGGCTGGAGGCTGGCGACACCATCGGCTTGGCGCGCGCCATGGACATGGTCCACCCGGACGACAAGGTCGAGGCCGACGCGCGCGTCGCGGCGAGCCTGCGGAGCGGCCAGGGGTGGGACGAGGCGCTGACGCGGATCGTCCAGCCGGATGGCTCGGTTCACTTTCTGGCGGGTAGAGGGGTCTGCGAGACCAACGCGGAGGGCCAGGTGACCGCGGTGTTCGGCACGGCGATGGACGTCACCGCGCAGATCCTGGCCAGCCGGGCGCTGGAGGACAGCGAGCGCCGCTATCGGCTGATCACCGAGAGCGCCACCGACATGATTTCGCTGACGTCCTGCGCGACGGGGCGGTTGAGCTATCTGTCGCCGTCGCTTGAACGGGTCACCGGCTACAGCGTCGATGAGATGCTGGGGGCGCGCATGCAGGACCAGGTGCATCCTGAGGACCGGGAAGCCTTCATGGCGGCGTTTGGCGCGCTGATGGCGGGAACCCGAGAGCCAGGGCAGGCCATTCGCTTTCGCGCGCGGCACAAGGACGGAACATGGCTCTGGCTGGAGAGCAACCCCCGCCTGGTGAGGGCCAGCGACGGGACGCCGACCGACATCATCGACGTGACCCGCGACGTGACGCAACAGGAGGCGCTGAAGGCGCAGCTCAGCGACGCGCTCGCCGCCGCCGAGCAGGCCGCCGCCGTCAAGGGCGAGTTCCTCGCCAACATGAGCCACGAAATCCGCACGCCGCTGACCGCGGTGCTGGGCTTTTCGGCCTTGCTCCTGGAGCGCCGCGACCTCGACGCCGTGGCGCAAAACCAGGTGGGCCGGATCGCCGCCGCCAGCCGCGCGCTGCTGGCCGTGGTCAATGACGTGCTGGACTTCTCCAAGCTGGAAGCCGGCGAGGCGATCATCCGCCGCCGGCCGGCCTCACCCGAGCGGGCCGCCCGCGAGGTGCTGGAGATGTTCGCCCCGCAAGCCGAGGCCAAGGGCCTCGACCTGCGGTTCGACGCGGCCGTCGGGCTGCCCAAGAGCCTGTTGATCGACGACGACCGGCTGCGCCAGATCCTGATCAATCTGGTGGGCAACGCCGTGAAGTTCACCGCCAGCGGGCGCGTGTCGCTGTCCCTGAGCTACGATGCCGACGCCGGCCTGATCGCCGAGGTGACCGATAGCGGCGCCGGTATCGCCCCGGAGGCGCTGGCCAAGCTGTTTCAGCGCTTTTCGCAGGTCGATGCGTCGTCGACGCGCAGCAAGGGCGGCACCGGGCTTGGTCTGGCGATCTGCCGGGGGCTCGCGGACGCGATGGGCGGATCGGTCAGCGTGGTCAGCGCGCTGGGCCAGGGCTCCACGTTCCGCCTGACCCTGCCGGCGTTGCGGGGCGCGGACGCCGGCGCGGTCGGGGCTTCGGAGGCGGACCTTGCGTTACTCTGCGGCCTGCGGGTGCTGATCGCCGACGACAATACGGTCAATCGCGAGCTGGCGCGGGCGATCCTCGAGCCCGCCGGGGTCGAGGTGAGCGAGGCCAGCGACGGCGGTGAGGCCGTTGAGATGGCGCGACAGATGCCGTTCGACGCCATTCTGATGGACCTTCGCATGCCCGTCCTCGACGGACAGGCGGCGATGGCCACGCTGCGCCGCGAATCCGGACCCAACCAGCACATGCCGGTCCTGGCGTTCTCCGCCGATGGCGCGATGGATGCGGCCGCGGCCGCCGCCTGCGGCTTCCAGGGCGTCGTCTGCAAGCCCACCTCGCCCGAGGCGCTGCTGCGCGCGCTGCTTCGGGTCGCCGATCCAGGTCTACAGGTTGAAGAAGGGATTCCGCATGTCGCCGCTGGGTAATACCGCGCGCCGAATTCTCGTGGTGGACGACGACGCGTCGATCCGCGAGCTGGTCAGCATACGCCTGACGCTCGCCGGCCACACGGTGCTGACGGCGCGTCATGGGCGCGACGCGCTCACGCGCCTGCGGGAGCGTCGCTATGATGGGATGGTGCTCGACCTGAACATGCCGCAGCTCGACGGCTTCGGGGTGCTGGAACAGATCGGCAAGCACAGCCTGCCGCCGACCCTGGTGCTGACCGCCAGCCACAGCGCCGCCGACGTCGAGCGGGCGATCAAGCTGGGCGCGCGGGACTACCTGTCAAAGCCGTTCGACGACCGGCAACTGCTGATGCGGGTGGCGCGACTGTTCCGCGTGCAGGGTTCCAAGGTGATCGCCGAAATCAACGAGCTGACCAGTCTGCTGGACCTGCCGATCTAGAGTTCAGCGCGTAGGCGCGTCAGCCGGTGCGCCCGAAGCGGGTGGGCTGGGCCGGCGCCGCGGCGGCCACGGCGGCGCGGGCCTTGACCAGCTCACGGGCGCGCAGGCCCGAGAGCACCGCGTCCAGGCCGGCCATCAGGGCGATGAGGAAGCCGAGCTCGCCCTCGCGCAGGCCCTGGCGCCAGACATAGCAGCGCCAGAACTGGCCGATCCCCTTGGCCAGGTCGCCCAGCAGACCGCCAGGCGCGCCGGCGTCGGCGAGATCCTGGGCGCGAAGCGCGGTCTGGCGGTTGAGGCGGCCCAGAAGGTGGCCGACATCCGGGTCCGCATGGCGGTTCAGCGCGGTTTCCAGGGCTCCGGCGAAGCGGCCGTCGAGTGTCACGGCGGGATCGACCCGACCGGCCTTCCAGCGCTTGACCCGGCGCCGGTAGAGACGCGGCGACATGACGTCGCCGAGGCCGGCGCCCCAGCCGCGGCGGACCAGGGTCTGGCCCACGAAATTGTCCACCGGCACGTCGAACCAGTCGCCGCCCGGCCGGCCGTGGATCGCCGCGCGAATCTCATAGGCAAGGTCGGCGTCGACATGCTCGTCGGTCTCGACCTCAAGCACCCATTCGCCCAGGCAGGCTGACACGCCGGCCGCCTTGCGCTGGCTTTCCAGGGGGAAGATGCCGTCGATGACGCGGGCGCCGAACTGGCGGGCAATGTCGGCGGTGCGGTCCGTGCAGCGGTCGGCCACCACGACGACCTCGTCGCAGAAGTCGAGGCGGCGCAGGCAATCCGCCAGCCGTCCCTCGTCATTGTGCGCACAAACCAAGGCCGACAGCTTCACCGGCGACACCTCGTCCCTTAAGCCCCGCGGCGGACACCCGCCGTCAAAGTTAAGACGCCGCTGTTGATCTTTGCCCCCCGTTGGCCGAACGCGGATTCGAATCGGTGCGGCGTCCCGCCGCAGCGAGGGCCGCAACGCGGTTGGCGCGACGGCTTAGAAGCTCGCCCCCAGCCGCAGGCCGATGGTGCGCGGCCGCTGCGGCGTCACCTGGCGGACCTGGCCGAAGGTGAAGGGATTGCCATAGGCGAAGGTGTTGCCTGAGGTGTCGGCGGGGTTGGTCACGAAGAGCCCGACGCTCCAGCGCCGGGCGGCGACCTCGGCCAGCAGCTCGGCGTCGATCACCGGGTCGGTGCGGGCCGAGAACGCCGGGTCGAAGGTCAGTCGCGCGGGACCGACATAGTTGGCCTGAGCCGACAGCCGCAGCATCAGGTCGGCGGTCAGGGCGTGGTCGTAGCGCGCCAGCAGACCGCCGGAGACGCGCGGCGCGCCCGGCAGGCCCGACCCCAGCTTGCCGAGGAAGTCGGGATTGGTGCGCGTGAATTTCGGCGCCGAATAGAGGGCGTGGGCCTGCAACGTCAGGCCGAAGCCCCAGATATAGGCGGCCTCCGCCTCCAGGCCCTGGATACGGGCGTCGCCGACGTTGGCGGTGTAGGCGAGCCCCGAGGGTCGGTACTGATCCGACTGGATGTTGGTCCAAAGGTCGTAGAAGCCCGCCGCGCGGAGGGTGAGACGCCGGTCGAGGACTCTGATCTTGGCGCCGACCTCGACGTTTTGGAGCCGGTCGGCCTCGAAGGTGGCGCGGCTGGGCTTGATCGTCAGGAAGCCGGTGGAGTTGATCCCGCCAGGCCGGAAACCGTCGGAGACCAGGCCATAGATCAGCGGGCCTTCGCCGTCGAACTGGTACTGCAGCGATAGCTTCGTGGAGACGCCGGAGAAGCTGCGGCGCTCGTCCACCCGGCGCGACTGGGCGGGCGGCGCGCCGACAACCGCGGCCCTGACCTTCAGTTCGGTGTCAAAGGCGCGTGCTCCGACCGAGCCGGTCCAGCCCGGGGCAAAGCGCCAGGTCGCCTCGCCGTAGATCGCGATCTCGCGCAGATTGTCGCGGCGGTTCTCGTCGTAGACCCGGATGAGCGGGATCGGCGTTTTTGGCGGGGTGACCGGCACGGTGGCGGTCGATGAGATATCCAGCGACGATGGGGTCCGTTCGAGCGACGTCGAGCCGTAGACCCCAGCGAGCCAGCTGATCGCGCCGGCGTCGGACGAGGTAAGCACCAGGTCCTGGACGACGCGGCGGATGCGGGCGGCCTCGGAGTAGATGCCAAGCGCCGCGCCGTTGACGCTGAACACGCTGGCGGCGGCGGTGGCGTCATAGAGGCTGTCGTAGTTGTGCTGGACGTAGGAGGTGGAGCTGGCGAGGTCCGCCCAGCCAAGCTCGCCGTGCAAGGTGACGCTGGCCTGGGCGAAATTGTTGTCCGACGCCTCGCGGACCTGATTGGCCTTCTTGGTGCGCGACGTGGTGAGCGTCGTGTACTGGGTGTCATTGGAGGTCAGGCGCTGGCTGACCAGCGAGGCGTCGAGGGTCCAGGCCTCGCCGAGCGCGGCCTGGAAGGCGATGCGTCCGCCCTTGCGCACGGTGGAATCGACGTTGGAGCGGCGCAGCGAGAGGTTGTCCAGAAACCCGCCCTGGTCGTCGTAGTAGGCCACCAGACGCAGGGCGGCGCGGCCCCCGAAGAGCGGCAGGTTCAGGTGGCCGTCGGTCTCGTAGCTCGCCGATCCGTCGCGGGTGTTGGACCCCGTCGCCTGCAGGGCGCCGGAAAAGCGCTCCGGGTCGGGCTTGTTGGTGACGATCCGGTAGATGCCGGCCAAGGCGCCGGTGCCGTAGAGCGCGCCCTGTGGACCCCGCACCGTCTCCACCCGTTCCACGTCGGTGAGGCGCAGGTCCGGGTCAGGCGCATTGTAGTTGATCGGGGCGTCGTCGAGGTAGGTGGAGACGGTCGAGCGGGCGCGGCCGGTGAAGGCTCCGTCGGAGAGGCCGCGCATCAGCAGCTTGTCTCGCCCGGGGCCGAGGTTGGTGGTCAGAACGCCCACCAGCTGGCCGGCGGTCTGGCGCACGTCGCTGGAATTGGTGGCGACCAGCTGTTCGCCGGAGACGACGCTGACGCCGGCCGGCAAGGTGTCGAGCCGTTCGGGACGTCTGCGCGCGGTGACCAGGAGCTCGGTGACGACAGGTACGGCGGGACCGCCGGCGGCGTGGGGGCTGGGCCCGACGGCGACGATACGCACCGTCTGGGCGTCGACGATCTTCCAGGCGCAGGGCGCGCCGGCCAGGACGCGGGCCAGCGCATCGCTCAGGCGATAGCGGCCCGAGAGGCCGGTCGAGCCGCCAGACCCGCAGCTGGAGGCGCCCAGCAACGAGACATTGGCCTGCACGGCGAGGTCGATCAGGGCGTCTGCGTAGGGCTTTGTCGGAATTTCGAAGCGGCGGCGCGCTTCAGCGGCCTCAGCTCCGGTGGCGAGCGTGAGGAGGCAGAGCCCCGCGAGGGACCCGCGTAAAAAGGCCGCCGGCCTGGATATGGCCCGTTGTCCCCATCACGGCTTGGCAGCCCGATCGCTGCGCAGCCGCACAGTAGAGCCTGAGGGCGTGGCCTTGATAGGGGCGAGCAGCGCCAAGCGGCGAATTACCGCGTCCTGATCGTCGAGCACCAGCACGCCGGAAACCCGGGTCTGGGCCAGGGCCGGGTCTTCCAGGACAATCGGCCGGGCGAATTGCTGGTTCAGATCGACGATGACGTCGCTGAGCGGCTGGTCGCGGTAGATCAGCCGGCCGGTGCGCCAGCTTTCGATCTGCCGCGGATCGACGACGCTGAGCTGCACGGCGGGCGCACCCTGAGCGGTGTCGAGGCGCTGGCCGGGATGCAGGCGGAAACTGCGGCCGGCGACGCCGTCGTTGGGGCGGACCTCGACCACGCCGCGCTCGACCGTGACGGAGAGCTGGTCGCCGCGGTGGCGGACATCGAAGCGGGTGCCGACGACGCGCACGGTGCGGTCTCCGACGGCGATCAGGAACGGCCGGTCCTTGTCGGCGGCGACGTCGAAAACCGCCTCGCCCTGCGGCATGACCAGCCGGCGCTGATGGCGGCCGAGGGTGACGGACAGCTGGGTGCCGGCGTTGAGCTCGACGGTCGATCCGTCCGCGAGCTTGACCGTGCGGTGTTCGCCCTTGGCCGTGGCGAAGGTCATTGTCGCGGCGGGCGCGATGGCGCTGAACGGCATCACGGCGAGCGCCATGGTGGCGGCCGCGGCCAGGCCGCCAGCGACCAGCCAGCCGCGACGGTTGGCGCGGGCGCGGGGCGCGGGGGCCGCCGCCAACCGGTCGTTGATCTCAGCGGAAGCGGCTTCGACCTCGAGCATGACGGACAGGGCCGCATCGTAGGCGCGGGCGTTGGCCGGATGAGCCGACAGCCAGCCGTCGAACTCGACCGCCTCGGCGTCTGCCAGGCTGGTTGAGCCCAGGCGCACGAGCCAATCGGCCGCGCAGGCGCGGCGGGCATCGTCTCCCCTGGTCAGAACCTCGCTCATGCACTCAACCCGACGCGGCGCGAACGCGCGCCCGTTACCGACAAAGACGTCACCGAAGGGGTCTGCCCCCCTGTCGTGTGATCAGAGATGTTGCACAATTCTGGGTTGTTCATGCGTCGAACCTCGGCGCGAGCCTGGCCGTCAGCGCCTTCAACGCGGCGCTGACGTGTTTCTCCACGGCCTTGACCGACAGGCCCATGGCCTGGGCGGTCTCGGCGTGGCTGAGACCCTCCAGCTTGTGCAGGCGAAAGGCGCGGCCGGCCTGGGGCGGCAGGTCCTGGACGGCGGCCACCAGCAGGCGGAGGCGCTGGGCGGAGGCGGCGGCCTCGTCGGCGGGCGGCTCTTCGGCGATGTCGACGCCGCCGACCTCGGTGCGGGCGACCTGGCGCCAGGCGGTGTCGCGGGCCGCTGAGCGGGCCTCGCCGCGGGCCCGGTCGAGCATCAGGTTCAGCGCCATGCGGTAGAGCAGGGCGGTGGGGTTGCCGACCTCGTCGCGCGGGTCGCGCCCGGCAATCTTCAGATAGAGTTCCTGGGCGAGGTCCTCGGCGACAGCCAGCGAGCCCGCGCGCGCCGCCAGGAAGCGCACCAGGTTCGCGCGCCGCTCCAGATAGGCGGCCAGCAACGGATCGCCGGGCGTTTCAGCCATCGGCGACGCCGTTCGGACGGCAGCGGAGGCGCGGGCGAGCCATGGCTGATGGTGTGCCGCAATTCGGCCGGCGGCGGCAACTGCACCGTCCTTAGATCAGGCGATCAGGCTGCGTTGGCCGATTTGCGCGAAGCGGCGGGCTCGGGCTCGGCGGCGCGCTTGATGGCCTCGAGCAGGCCCGCGACCAGGATCGGCTTGGATACGAAGTCGTCGAAGCCGAGGGCCGGATATTCGCTGGGATGACGGCTCAGGACATCGGCGGTAAGCGCGATGACCGGAAGCTCGCGTTGCGGGCCCGGCAGCCCGCGGATCGCGGCCACGGTCTCGATGCCGCTCATGCCCGGCATGTGGATATCCATCAAGACCACATCGAACGCCTGCTCGGCGAGGCGCTGCAGGGCTTCGGGGCCGGAGGAGGCCTTGATCGCGGTGTGGTGGAAGGCGGTGAGGATTTCCTCGACGACGCGCAGGTTCATCGGGTCGTCGTCCACGTGCAGGATGACGAGCGAGCGGCCGAACGTGGGATAGGTCTGCGACACCTGTTCCGGGCCTCGGGATGGACGCTCGACCTTGGGGCAAGAAGGTTTCGGTAAGGCTGACATTCGGCGTTAATTTTCCGGAACCTTAAAATATTTCCGGGCGCGCCTCAGGCCTTGAAGGTGGCCAGCAGGACCATCAATTCCGCCTCGTCCACCTGGCGCGCGGCCTCGGCCGGGGGCAGCCACAGCTTCTCGCGCTGGCCGGCCTCCAGATAGACCTCGGCCTCGCTGTCCACCTGCAGAGCGAAGACGGCGACGCGGACATGCTGCAGGCGGCCGTTCTTCAGGCGCTTGTCGTAGGCGTAGGAGCCGACCGGGCGCTTGGCGATCTTGCCGCGGACGCCGGCCTCCTCGAAGGCCTCCTGCGCGGCGGACTTGGCCGAGGATTTCCCCTTGATCGGCCAGCCCTTGGGGATCACCCAGCGTTGGGTCTCGCGGCTGGTGATCAGCAGCACCTCCACCTGGCCGCTGCCGTCGCGCCGCCACGGCAAGGCGGCGAACTGGGCGCGCGGTTCGCGATCGGGCTCGCGATTGGATGGCGTCTCCGGCTTCCTCATTTCACTGACATAGACTGGCGCGCGCGCTCATCAACGATTTCCTGCGCCGCCAGGGCGCTGGGCGGCATCGGATCGCGAGCCCGTGCGACTCAGGATGCCTGGAGGGGCAGGACATTGGTCTGAACACGGATCATTGCAAGCGCCGCGCGGTCGGCGGGAGCGGGCCTTTCGCCGCACGCAAGTTGTGTTGCGCGCCGAGCCTCGGCAATGTCGTTCGCGCAGCTGACGAGGGGTCCAGATGGCAGGGGTGATCGCGCTCGGCGAGTGCATGGCGGAGTTGAGCCTGACATCGGATGACGGCGGCAAAGGGGCGGCGTCCATCGGCTATGCGGGCGACACCTACAACACCGCCGTCTATCTGCGGCGGATGGGGCTTGAGGTCGCCTATGCCAGCGCCGTGGGCGCGGGTGACCCGTTCAGCGCGGGGATTTTGGCGACCCTGGCCGAGGAAGGAATCGGGCGCGCGCTGGTAGTCGAAGCCGAGGGCCGGCTGCCAGGGGTCTACGCCATCCAGCGCGACGACAAGGGCGAACGCAGCTTCTTTTTCTGGCGCAGCGAGGCGCCGGCGCGGGACTATCTGAAGCTTATCGATCTGGCGGCGCTGGGCGCGGCGCTGAACGACGCCCAGCTGATCGTGGTCTCGGCCATCAGCCTGGCGGTGCTCGGCGAGGCGGGCCGGACGGTGCTGGGCGATCTGTTGGCGCAGGCGAAGGCGGCGGGCGCGGCGGTGGCCTTCGACACCAACTACCGGGTGCGGCTGTGGCCGGGACCGGACGTTGGCCGCGCGGCGATCGAGGCGGTGCTGCCGCACTGCCGATATCTGTCGCTGAGCGCCGAGGACGTGGCGGCCTTCGGGGGCCGTTCGGCCGAAGCCATGGCCCGCACCTGGGCGGCTCGGGGCCTGGAGGTGGTTCTGCGCCACGGCGACCACCGGATCGAGGTGCTGAGCGCGGACGGCGCGGAGCTGTTCGCGCCGGAGGCTGTCGCCGCGAGCGTGGTGGACACGACCGGCGCGGGCGACAGCTTCAACGCCGGCTATTGGGCCACACGGCTGCGGGGCGGCTCACCGTCGGACGGCGTGGCCGCGGGGCGCAGGTTGGCGGCGGTGGTCGTGCAGCACGCCGGCGCGATCGTCCCGAAGGCGGCGATGCCTGCCTAGCTGGGGATGCGCGCCTAGACGTCCTGGCGGTAGACCAGAAATCCTGAGTTGAGCGCCACCTGGTCGTAGAGGCGCCTGGCGGTCGCGTTGGTTTCGTGGGTCAGCCAGTAGACGCGGGTGGAACCGGCGCCGCGGGCGCGCGCGTAGACCGCCTCGATCAGCGCCTTGCCGACGCCGCCGCCACGCGCCTCCGCGCTGGTGAACAGGTCGTTGAGGTAGCAGGTCGGCGCGATCGACGTGGTGGTGCGGTGGAAGAGGTAGTGGACGAGGCCGATCAGGGTCCCGTCGCGCTCGGCCACCAGGGCGTGGACAGGCTCGCTCGCGTCGAAGAACCGACCCCAGGTCACGGCGGTGATCGCAGGGTCCAGCGCCGTCGGGCCGGAGCGGCCGTAGAAGGTGTTGTAGCCGTCCCAGAGCGTGAGCCAGTCGTCGTGGTCGCCGCGCGCCACCTCGCGGATCGTAAGCCCGGCCGTCATCCCTAGAGCTCCACCTTGCCGCCGGCCTTGATGTAGCCGTCGACCACGTCGCCCAGGACCGTCAGGGGTACTGCGCCGGTCTTGACCAGCAGGTCGTTGAAGACCCGCAGGTCGTACTGGCCGCCGAGTCCGGCCTTGGCGCGGTCACGCAGACGGTTGATCTCGGTGTGGCCGACCTTGTAGCCGCAGGCCTGGGCCGGCGTGCCGGTGTAGCGGTCGATCTCGCTGGTCATCGACTGGCGGGTGCGGCCGGAGTTTTCCATGGCCCAGTCGATCGCCTTTTCGCGGCTCCAGCGCTTGGCGTGCAGGCCGGTGTCGACGACCAGACGCACGGCGCGGAACTTCTGGGCCTGCAGGTAGCCCAGGCGGCCGGCCCAATCGTCGTCGTACATGCCGATTTCGTCGCCGAGCTGTTCGGCGTAGAGGGCGTAACCTTCGACGTAGGCGTTGAAGCCGGAGAGCAGGATACGGATCAGCGGCAGCTTGCCGGTCTCGGTCAGGTAGGCGCCCTGCCAGGCGTGACCGGGAATGGTCTCGTGATATGTCAGGCTCGGCAGGCTGAACTTCGGCCAGTTCGAGGTCGATTTCAGATTGATGTAGTAGGTCGAGGGCCGCGAGCCATCGAGGGAGCCGGAGTTCATATAGCCCTGGCCGGCCCCATCCTGGATGTCGATTGGCACGCGCTTGACGTTCACCGGGGCCTTGAGCTTCAGGGTGAAGGCCTTGTCGAGCTTGGGCCGGACGCCGGCGATCAGGCCATTCAGATAGGCGATCAGCTGTTCGCGGCCGGCGTCGGTGTCGGCGAACAGATATTTCGGATCCTTGCCCAGCGCCGTCATGCGTTGGCCCACCGAGCCCTGGGTCATGCCCTGGGCCCTGAGCAGGCCGTCCATGCGGGCCTCGATGGCCCTGTTCTGCTCCAGGCCCATGGTGTGGACCTCGTCAGCGGTGAGGGCCGTGGTGGTGCCCTCGCGCAGGAGCCAGCGGTAATAGGCCTCGCCGTTGGGCAGGCGCCAGACGCCGGCGTCGTGGCCGGCCTTGGCCTGCAGACCCTGCAAGGTCGCGAGCTGGTCGGCGAGCGCCGGGTAGACCTCCCTTTCGACCAGGGCCGTGGCGCGGGCCTGCCAGTCTTCGCCGGAATGGGCGCCGGAGAGGCCCGCGTCCTTGACCTTGCGGCCGAGCGCGGTGGCCAGACGCGCCTGGGCCGCCGGGATGGCGAGCAGGCCTTGCTGCTGGCCGATCGTATTGGCCAGGATGAAGTCTGGCGCGATGACGCCGAGGCCCGCGTCCTTGCGGACCCGCTCGGTTTCCTGGCGCACGACGCGGGCCATTTCGTGGACGCGGTCGAGGTAGGCCTCGGCGTCGGCCTTGTTGTGGACCTGGTGCTGGCTATCGAGAAACTCCGGCGCGCCCGAGTAGGCGCCCGACTGCTGGCTGACCACATAGGGGCTGGCCGCTTCGTTCATGGCGGAGGCTAGGGTGTTTTCGCCGTAGTCGAAGGGCGCGGCGTCGCGGCCGAGCTCGAAGGCGTATTTGACGACCGCCTTGTTGAGCCGGGCGGGCGGCGACAGGCCTGTATCAGGGAACGTCGCGAGCCTGGCCAGGCCCGCTTTGCACCAGGCGCGGTCAGCCTCGATGTGGGCCATGGAGGCGTCGCCGAGCCTGGACTTCAGGGCCGCGCGCTTGCCGGTGTCGAGGCCAAGTCCCGTCGCGTTTTCAGGACTATTGGCCAGGATAAAGTCGGAGACGGTGTCGAAGTAGCGATTGATCGCCGCGTCGCCGGGGGCCGCGGCGGCGAGCGCGGGGCTCGCGCCCTTGGGCTTCGGCGCGGCGGCGATGAAACCGGTCGCGGCGACGGCGGTCAGCAGGTGGCGGCGGTCAAGGGTCATGGGGGTCTCTGGCGTGAAGGCGAAGCGGGACCCTAGGGTGCGCGGGCCGAGCCCGGCAAGGCGCCGCGGATCAACACTGTGACAGGCTCGGTGGCCGGGTTTGCGACGCCATGGCGGTCCGTTGCCTGGACGCGAGGTGGCGATGGCGTGGTGAATGCGGCCTTCACCGCATTTCCGAACGGAGGCTTAAGCGTAACGCGGGTATCTGTTGGCTCACCGCGACGCAGAAAGCCGCACCATGTCCGACTTCCAGCTGAACTCCGTGACGACGCCCGCGCCGATCAGTGCGGTGCGGCCGATCGAGCCGCCTAGGCCTCCCAAGGCCCAGTCGGATCATAAGCCGGCCAATCCGGTAACCAGCTCACGCGGCCCGGCCGTGGTGCTCAGCGGCGCGCTGGCCAAGGCCACCGAGCGGCACGGCCAACCCGCGCCGGTCCTGAGCGAGGCCAAGACGACCGGCCAGCGCGTCAATCACGTCATCTAGTGTCCCGATTCCGAAGTTCGCAAGCGCTGGTGGCGGGCTCTGGCGAACTTCAGAACCAGCACGCTAGGCGACGGCCGCCCCCGAGGTGGTGAACTCCGGATAGAACTGGGCCATCATCCGCTGGGTGTAGGCGATCAGGTTTGCGTGGCGCAGCAGGGCGTCGCGCACCGGCGTGTCGAAGAACGGCGTCAGCACCGCAGCGAGGCCTGCGAACAATGTGGCGTCCGCGCCGCAGATCGTCGCGCCGGTGATGTAGGGCTGGTCGCCGAGGATTTCCGACAGGGCCGCGAACGAGCGGTCGGCAAGGTCCGCGACCTCCGCCAGGGAATGGCGGCCGAATCCCTGGCCGTGCAGGGTTCGCAGCATCCCCTCGCGGGCGGCTTCGCGCACCGCGTCCGGCGCGCCTTCGAAAAAGATCGAGGGACCCTTGTCGAAATTCTCGGCCACGGCCCACCGCGCATAGACTGTCGCCCAGTAGAGATGGTCCTCGACCACACGCTCGACCATCCAGGCCAGCGCCCGTTGGCGCGGGGTCAGGCCGGCGTCGAGGTCGATTCCATAGCGGGCCTCGATATGGTCGCGGATGAAGGTGGAATCGCCGACCAGCAGGCCGTCGTCGTCGATGAACGGCACCTTGCCCTTCGGCCCCTGCGGCGGCCCACGCCGTTCGGTGCGGTAGGGCAGATCGGCCATCCGCAGCTGCACTTCGGTCTTGCAGACGAAAGGGCTCGGGTCGGGTAGGCCGAAGAGGGGCCCGAAGGCGGCGAGAGTGATCATGGCGGCGCTCCTGAAGCTGTGACTCCGTGATCCTGCCCGTGGCCTGCTGTCAGCATGCTGTCAGCAGAGATGCAGGTTTGCCCGCGCTCTGGTCCTCACAAGACCTCAAAGCGGGGCGCCTAGAGGGGGGCGCCTAGAGGAAGGCGCGAACCGCGGCCAGGTAGTCGGGAAAATTCTCGCGCCGAACGTTGTGGCCGGCGGCGGCGATCTGAACGCTGGTAATCCTCGGATTGATCGATTTCGCCTCCTCGGCGCGCCGCGCGGTGACAAGGCTGCCGTGATCGGCCTCACCGTGGAGCAGCAGCGTCGGGGCGGCGATGCGGGTGATCGAGTCCTGCCAGGGCGCGCCGTAGGCCGGGAAGGCCTCGGGGTCGACCTGCTTCTTTGCTGTCGCCCAGTCGGGGAAATCATCGTCGTGCCAAAGCGGCGAGGCGGCCTTGCCCATCGCGATGATCTCGGCCTCCGACATGGCCTGAAACTCCGCGACCTGGCCGCGAAACCTGCCCCGGCGCGCTTCCGTCGCCGAGGGTTCCGCCGGCGCTAGCAGCGGCGGGTCCTCCAGGATGACCTTGGAAATCCGGCAGGGATGGGCGCCGGCGTAGTCCGCGGTAGCGCGGGCGCCGACCGAATGGCCCATCACGATGGGGTTCCGCAGGCCCAGTCCCTCGATCGCCTCGCCGATGTCCGCGCCGGGATCGTGCGGCGCATCGACCGATATCCTCGAACTCGCGCCATGGCCGCGCGCGTCCAGCATGACGATGTCGAAGTCGGACGCCAGGGCGGCGGCGAGCCGGAACCAGCAAAGGCCGTTGTCCGTCAGGCCGTGCGACAGCACCAGGACGGGGCCGGGGCCGCCGGTCCGGTTGAACCCGAGGTAGCCGCCTGAAACCTCCACGCGCCCCGATCGCCATGAGGTCATGCGGGCCTCTCGACTTCGGCTACCAGGCATAGGCCTCGGGCGCGGGTCCGCAGGCGGGGAAGACCAGGTCGAATTGCGCGAGGACCTCGTCGCTCAGGGCGATCGACGGCGCCCGCAGCAGCGCCGTGAGCTGTTGTGGCGTTCCCGGGCCAATGATCGTCGCCGCCACGCCGTCCTGATGCAGCAGCCAGGCGATCGCCACCGCGCCAGGCGCCTCGCCCAGGTCGCGGCAAAGGGCCTCGAAGCGGGACAGCTGGTCGGATCGGCCGGTCGCCGCGGTCTTCATCGCCTCCGACTGCCGCCGCCCGCCCGGATCCTGCGGCGCGCCGGCCAGGAGCCCACCGGCCAGCGGACTCCAGGGGATCAGGCCAAGCCCGTACTCATGGCAGGCAGGGATCACCTCAAGTTCGGCGCGGCGCTCGATAAGGTTGTAGAGGCCCTGCTCCGACACCAGGCCAAGGCGGTGTCCGGCGATCGCCTTCTCGTTGGTCTGGGCGATCTTCCAGCCGGGGAAATTGCTGGAACCGACATAGGTGATCTTTCCCTGGGCGATCAGCCGGTCCATCGCCTGCCAGATCTCCTCGACCGGCGCGCTGCGGTCGATGTGATGCATCTGATAGAGATCGATGTGATCGACCCCCAGGCGCTTCAGGCTGGCGTCGCAGGCCATCTGGATGTGGCGGGCCGACAGGCCGCGGTCGTTGACGTCGTCCGACATCGGCTCGTGGACCTTGGTCGCGAGCACGACCCTGTCCCGGCGGGCCGGGTCTTCGGCGAGCCATTTTCCGAGCAGGGATTCGGTCGCGCCGACCCCGAGGTGGCCGCCGTACTGGTTGGCGGTGTCGATGAAATTGATACCGGCGGCGACCGCCGCGTTGAGGATCGCGAAGGACTCCGGCTCGGAGGTCCGGGGTCCGAAGTTCATGGTGCCGAGGCAGAGCTCGCTGACCTTCAGCGCCGATCGACCCAGCTGGCGATATTTCATGAGGTCCTTCCGCTGGGGAGAGTCTTGCGGGGTCTGATCATGGCGCGCGCAGGGTCGCCCCGGTGATCAGTGTCTCGCTGGAATCCGCGACGCAATGCCGGACGAGGCGCTGGGCATGGTCGGAGAGTTTCTTGTAGTCGCCATGGGATATGCCGGGAACGATCGGCTCGCGGAACCATGGGGCGTAGAATTCGAGATTGGGGATCGCGCGCATGGCGCCGGAGATGTTCGGCGTGCCGCCATGCCAGGCGCGCACGTCGCGGATCATGATCGCTCCGGCCGGCGCCGGACAGACGGTGCTTAGCCGCATCCATTCGGGCTCGTCGGCGAGGCTCGGGATCGGCGTGCGGGAATGCTGGGTGCCCGGAATCTGCCGCGTGGGCCCATTGAGGCGGGTGACCTCCTGGGGCAGGAAATTCACGCAGACATAGGGACAGGGCAGGTCGCGGACGGTGAGTTGCCGGCGCGGGTCGTGGAAGGCGCTGAAGGGTGTCGCCGCGGCGCTGCGCCAATCGCCGACATCGGAATGCAGCGGCTGATATTCCACCGCGCCCGAAAGGCAGAAGTCGCCGCTGGCCGCGCGCAGAACGTAGTCCGGCGACTCGAAGATTGCTGTCACGAGCTCGGTGACGAGCGGAATATCGAGCAGCATCTGCCATTCCGGCCGATGCAGCTGACTGCGGGTGAGACTGGAGCCGCCAAAGGAATAGCGGTGGGATCCGCGATTGCCCGACCGGTCCTGGTCCAGGGCCAGAATGTCCGCGGCCACCGCATGGCAGCCCGCCGCCAGGATCTCGACCTGTTCGTCATTCAGTACATCGGCGATGACCACGAAGCCGTCGCGGCGAAAGAGTTCGAGGGCGCGCGTCGTGTCCCGGGGTTGCAGGATGTCCAACCCCTTGATGCCGTTGTGGGCCGCAAGGTGCGCGCGCAGGGCGGCCACCTCGGGCGCTTCCGGGGCGTCGGCCGGCCGGGCCGCCTGTCGAACTGAATTATCGGTCATGGCATCCTCTGCGGCTTCTCATCGGGTGGGGTTCTGCAGGTCTTGCGAACCTGGCGTGGGATCGGAGCGCGTGCGTCCCAGCGCCATCGCGATCTCTTTGTGGCGTGCGCGGTCGATGCGGTAGGCCGACAGGATCAACAGCGACGCGACCGCGAAGACGGCGGCGATCGGCCCCCAGATGAGCACCAGCCGCGCCTGCATATCGTGAGGCAGGACGGCGCCGACGGTGCGGCCGAAGTCCTTGGGGAAGCGGATCATGTCCAGCGCCAAGCCGGCGCACATCACGCCGAGCCCGCTCGCCGCCTTCTGGGCGAACCCCAGGCCGGCGAAATAGAGTCCTTCGCGCCGTCGCCCATAGAGCAGTTCATGCTCGTCGGCGGCGTCCGCCATCATCGATGGATAGGCCACCAAGACGAAGCCGGAGCCGATGCCGGCGGTGAAGGAATTGAGCTGCATCGGCAGCAGCGCGTCGTGGCCGAGCGGCAGGTAGAGGCCGGCGAGCATCGCGCCTTGGATCACCAGCCAGTTGGCGATCAGCAAGGCGAAGCCGAAGACGACGACGTTCTTCTTCTCCATCAGCTTCTGGAGCATCGGGGCGCCCATGACGCCCAGCAGGATGCCCACGAGATAGGCGTAGCTGATGAACTGGATCAGCTCGCTCTTGATCCGCCAGACGAAGACGAAAGCGTGATTGTTCAGACTGGCGTTGAGGCCGGTGGCGGTGAACAGCACCACCGCGGAAATGAACAGCAGGCGAAACGACGAGTTGCGAAAAATCTCCGCGACCTCGCCGGGAAGCCGCGCCCAGATGCGCTCCGAAACCTGCTCCGGCTGCGGCAGCCGGGCGGCATACCGGCCGACGCCCCAGCAGCAGAGCGTCATGCACGCCAGCAGAAGCGCCGCCACCGACCAGCCAAAACCCCGATAGCCGTCGGGCCTCTGGAGCCCGCCGTTGGCGAAGAACAGCGAATAGCCGATGGCGGTGATGGCCACGGCCGCGACGATGCCCGCGAAGGCTCGATAGACCACGACGCTGGTGCGCTCGGCGTAGTCGCTCGCCATTTCGGCCCCCAGGGCGATGTAGGGCACGTTGAACAGCGAAATCGCGCTGCGCGCGGCCACCGAGGTGAACGCCAGCCAGCCGAACAGGGCCGCCTGACCCAGACCGGGCGGCGGGGAAAACAGCAGGCCGACCGCGACCGCGACCAGCGGCGCGGCCAGCATCATCAGCGGAAGCCTGCGGCCGAACCGGGATTTTATATTGTCGGACCACGAGCCGACCAGGGGGTCGACCACGGCGTCGAAGGCCAGGCTGACCGCGAGCGCCGCGCCGACCAGCCCGCCGGAAAGCCCAAGAACCGCCGAGTAATAGAAGAATACGAAGCCGATGGCGGCGTCGAACCCACCGCTCTGGGCCGCCTGACCCAGGCCGTAGGCGAGCTTTACGAACACCGAGGGCCTGATCCCGGGAGTCTGGGCGGACCCAGCGTGCGCGCCTTCAATGTCCGCCAAATGCTTCGCCCTTAACCACGACCACGGATCGCTTCCGCGGGGCCGACAGACAGGGCGAACGCGCGCCGCGCGCCTGTCTATCCCCCAATTTGCCGGTGGATATCACTATTGACGGATATTGCAACAACGCGCGGCGACGCCCGCGGCAAGGCTGGCGGCGATGGGCTCACTTCACGTCCGTCCGCCGTCGATAACCAGGTTCTGGCCGGTGATCATGCGGCTGTCGTCTGCGGCCAGGAAGAGGGCGAGGCGCGCGATATCCTCCGGCGTGATCCGCTGCTTCAGGGCGACCAGCGTCATCCACTCCGCCTCCGCCTCCGGGGTCAGCCACAGGTCGAGCTGGCGCTGCGTGACCACCCAGCCGGGCGAGAGCGCGTTGACCCGGATATTGTCGCCACCCCACTCGCGCGCCAAGGCCTTGGTCAGCGCGTTCACCGCCCCCTTTGCCGCGGCATAGGCCGCCATCTCGGGTGGGCCCAACAGGGCGGTGATCGAACTGATGTTGACGATCGAACCGCCGGAAACCCGCAGGAAAGGGTAGGCCGCTCTCGCCGCCAGGAAGGCGGCGTCGAGATTGACCGCCAGGGCCCCGCGCCAGGCCTCGGCGGTCGTGTCCTGCGCCTTATGGCGGGTGTCGTTGGCGACGTTATTGACCAGCACCGACAGTCCGCCGAGCCGGTCGGCCGCCGCCTGGACGGCTCGTTCCAGCGCAGGCGCGTCGGTGACATCGCAGGCCTGGAAGATGGCGCCGGGCAGGCGCGCGGCCAGGGCGGCGCCGGCCTCAGCCTGGACGTCGATGAAGGCGATGTTCGCGCCTTGACCGTGGAAGGCCTCAACCAAGCTGGCGCCGATGCCGGTGGCGCCGCCCGTGACAAAGACGCAACGGCCCGCAAGGCTCGGATAGGCGGCAAAGGTCATGGTTGGGTTTCCCGGGTCGCGTCGGGGCTGGACTTGGCCTCCAGACCGTCCGGCGAGGTAACGGGCGCCACGATCATTTGGCAATCGCGGCAATTATTATATTGACCGTCAACAAGGCTTGACCAAAAGGCCGCCACGTTGTGAACAGTGCCATGCGGTCCGCGCCTCGCGCCGGAGAGCCGGCCGCCTTCCTCGTGGAGCCCATCGCGTGCGCCTAGGCGTCTGTTACTACCCCGAGCACTGGCCGGAAGAGGTCTGGGCCGAAGACGCCCGGCGGATGGTCGAAATGGGCCTGACCTGGGTGCGGATCGGGGAATTCGCCTGGAGCCGGCTGGAGCCGGAGCCGGGAAGCTTCGAATTCGGCTGGCTGGACCGCGCGCTGGAGGTTTTGCATTCGGCGGGACTGAAGGTGGTGCTGGGCACGCCGACGGCCACGCCGCCCAAGTGGCTGGTGGACGCCGATCCCGGCATGCTGGCGATAGGGTCGGACGGCCAGCCGCGCCGCTTCGGCTCGCGGCGGCACTACTGCTTCTCCAGCGAAAGCTATCGCGGCGAGTGCGCCCGCATCGTCACGGCGTTGGCCGACCGCTACGGCGACCATCCCGCGGTGGCCGCCTGGCAGACGGACAACGAATACGGCTGCCATGACACGACGATCAGCTATTCGGCGGCGGCGGCGCGGCGGTTCCGGCTGTGGCTGCGTGCGCGCTACGGCGATATCGCCGCCCTGAACGCGGCCTGGGGCACGGTGTTCTGGTCGCAGGAATACCGCGCTTTCGAGGAAATCGATCCGCCGTTGCAGACAGTGACCGAGGCCAACCCGAGCCACCGGCTGGACTACAACCGGTTCGCCTCCGACGAGGTGGCCAGTTTCAACCGGCTGCAGGTGGACATCCTGCGCCGGCTGTCGCCGGGGCGCGACGTGATCCACAACTTCATGGGCTTCTATACGGAGTTCGACCATTTCGCGGTGGGCGCCGACCTCGATGTGGCCTCCTGGGACAGCTACCCGCTGGGCTTCCTGGAGGACTTCTGGTTTTCGCCCGAGGACAAGCGCCGCTACCTGCGCCAGGGCCACCCCGACGTCTCGGCGTTCCATCACGACCTGTACCGCGGCTGCGGCCGGGGACGATGGTGGGTGATGGAGCAGCAGCCGGGACCGGTGAACTGGGCCGGGTTCAACCCCGCGCCGCTGGACGGGATGGTGCGGATGTGGACCTGGGAGGCCCTGGCCCATGGCGCGGAGGTGGTCTCCTATTTCCGCTGGCGGCAGGCGCCGTTCGGCCAGGAGCAGTTTCACGCCGGCCTGAACCTGCCGGACCGCACGCCGGACGTCGCCGCCGCTGAGGTGCGTCAGGTGGCCGCCGAGATCGCCGCGCTGGGCCAGCTGTCGCCGTGCGCGCGGGCGCCGGTGGCGCTGATCTTCTCCTATGAGGGCGACTGGGTGACCAAGATCCAGCCGCAGGGGCGCGGCTACAGCGCCCTGCGATTGGTCTTCGAGGTCTATTCGGGCCTGCGCGGTCTGGGGCTCGACGTGGATATCGTGGACCCGCAGGCGGACCTGACGGGGTACGCCATGGTGGTCGCCCCGGCCCTGCCGATCGTCGATGCGGCCCTGGCCGATCGGCTGATGGCGTTGAGCGCGCCGGTGCTGCTGGGGCCGCGCACGGCGTCGAAGACCCGCGACTTGCACATTCCCCCCGGCCTGCCGCCGGAGGCTCTGTGCGCGGCGCTGCCGATCCGGGTGACGCGGGTGGAGAGCCTGCGGGACGATGTGAGCCTGCCGGTGACGGTGGGTGACGGGTCTGAAGGGCTCTCCGCCAGGGCCTGGAGAGAGTTCATCGAAAGCCCGCTGACGCCCCTTGCGCGATTCGCCGATGGCGGCGGCGCCTGGTACCGCCACGGTCATTTCGACTATCTGGCGACCTGGCCCGAGGCCGCGCTGCTGCGCCGGGTCCTGACTGCGCTGGCCGCGCGGGCGGGAATCGCCTGTACGCCGCTGGCCGAAGGCGTCCGCCTGCGCCGTCGCGGCGGCCTGACCTTCGCCTTCAACAGCGCGCCGGAAGACCGCGAGGCGCCGGCGCCGCGCGGCGCGGCCTTCGTCCTTGGCGCGCGCAAGCTGGCCCCGGGCGGGGTCAGCGCCTGGCGCGACGATCCAGGATGAGGCGGAACCGGGCAGCGCCGAAGCGGCGGCGACTGGCGCCGGAGGTCCGCCGGTCGCTGATTCTCGACGAGGCCGCCAAGCTGGTCATCGCCCACGGGCTGACGGCGGTCTCGATGGAGACGGTCGGCCGCCTCTGCGGGATCAGCAAGGCGCTAGTCTACAACTATTTCCCGAGCCGCGATCAGCTGCTGGCCGCCCTGCTGCAGCGTGAGCAGAACGAGCTGCGTGACCGGGGCATGCGGTCAGCGTTGCAGGCCCGGTCCTTCGCCGACCTGATTCGCCAGACAACCCGCCTCTATCTGGAACAGACCCGGGAACGCGGCGCGCTGATCCAGGCCCTGCTGTCGGATCCGTCGGTGGCGCGCCTGATGGAAGAGGCGAACCGCAGCGAGCGCGACCGCACCATCCGCTATTTTGTGCGGGAGGGCCGGCGTGAATACGGCCTGACCCTGCCGATCGCCATTGCCGTTGTCGACATGCTGATGGCCGTCACCGACCAGGCCGGCAAACAGACCGCGGCGGGAAGCCTCGACATCGACACCGCCGAGGAGATGTGCGTGGCCCTGATCACCGGCGGGCTGGAACGCCTGTCCGAACGCCTAAAGGCGCCGAGCTCAGAGTAGGGCCTGGCGGTGGCCAGCCGGGCGAGGTTTCGAAACGATCAGAACAATCCCAGCGCCTTGAGGCTGGCGACGCCGTCGCGGGCGGCGATCAGGTGGTCGTGGACCGCGATGCGCAGGGGTCGGCCGGCGTCGACGATCTGGCGGGTCATGTCGACGTCGGCGGTCGACGGCGTGGAATCGCCGGACGGGTGGTTGTGGACCAGGATCACGGCGCTGGCGGACAGTTCCAGGGCGCGCCGCATGACCTCGCGGGGATAGACCGGGGCGTGGTCGACGGTGCCGCGGTTCATCACCTCGTCGGCGATCAGCTGATTCTTCTTGTCGAGGAACAGGACGCGGAACTGCTCACGCGTCTCGTGCGCCAGCGCGGTCTTCACATAGGCCAGCAGCGCCGACCAGGAGGAGATCACCGCGCGCCGGCCGACGCTCTCGCGCGCCATGCGCAGCGCCATCTCGTGGGCGAGCTTGAGGTCCAGCGCGACCGCCTCGCCGACGCCGTTGACCGATTTCAGCGCCTCGACCGTCGACCCCAAGACGCCCGAGAGCGAGCCGAACCGCAGCAGCAGCTGCTTGGCCAGGGGCTTTACGTCGCCGCGCGGGACGGCCCGGAAAAGGTAAAGCTCGAGCGCCTCGTAGTCGGGCAGGGCGGCCAGCCCGCCAGCCATCGCCCGCTCGCGCAGCCGGTCACGGTGGCCGGCATAGTGTGGTCGTTGCGGCCGCGTCCGCTTGGCGACGAGCCAGAGGTCAGGCTGGGCCTGAGCGTCTTCGACGGCGAAGGAGGGGTCCATGACGGAACAATGTTCCTCATGTGTTCCGGTTTGGCAAGAGACTCAGGACGCCAAGGCTCCGCTGGAGGCCGCGCCATCGGCCAGCGAATAGGCTTCCAGCACCTGCGCGGTGGCGTCGCGGGCGCGCGCCAGGGCCTCGCGCAACGCGCAGAGGGCCAGGTCAGGGCAGTCGTCGCACTTGCGCAGCCCCAGTCGCGGGCTGACGCAGGGCGCCAGCGCCAGGGGTCCGTCGACCACCCGGATCACCTCGGCGAAGCTGATGTCCGCGGCCGGGCGCGCCAGGAGGTAGCCGCCGAACTTGCCGCGGCGGCTGGTGACCAGGCGATTGCGGGAGAGCTCCAGCAGGATGGCTTCCAGGAACTTGCGCGGCGCGTCGGCGCGGATCGCCAGTTCCCCGGCGGTGAGCTGGACACCGTCGGCGCGGGCGAGCTCCACCAGCGCGCGCAGTCCGTATCTGGCCTTCTGCGATAGCATCGCGCCTCCTTGGGCCTCCTTCTTAGGCCCTGGGCGCGGGCGGGCAAGGGCAGGGGCGGACGCCGCCGCGAGGTCGATGTCAGAACGATGAAATTCGCTCTGTTCAAAGACGGCGATTGACAGCCAGGGGGCCCACCCCTAGATAGCGCCTCCCGCTCGGGCGGGGCCAATTCCGGTGGGTTTGGCGGGGGCCAACAAGTCTCTTGCTTTTCTGACGGAGATGGGTATTTTCCCGAGCTTCAATCGAATCGCTACCGACTGTACGAGGGTTGCCCCTCTGGCGGCCCGGTGTGGTTTTTGCGCCAATTTCTGGAAGCCCTCGGGATTTCAGGGTTCGGCGGAAAAGTCTGAAAAGACCGATTGACACTAAAGAGGCCGGCCAATAGATAGCCGCCTCCGCCGACCACCGGCGCTAAACAGTGGGGCGGGCGAAAGCCAGTCGGGTCTTTGACATCGTTGAATTGGAAAGAGAAACGCAGGCGGCGGTGTCCTGGCGGTTACCCTAACCAGGTAACCTCGACGCTGACGAAATCTGCGGTCTCTTGAAGACAATACCATGAATATCAATACCCCTGGGTTTCGGCCCTTGGGCATCGATGTGAATGGGAACTCGTCAAGAACTAAAGATGACTATGCCAGTCAGTATCTTCGGATACTGAGGACGCTAGGTCAGTGCTCAACTCAACCTGAGAGTTTGATCCTGGCTCAGAGCGAACGCTGGCGGCAGGCCTAATACATGCAAGTCGAGCGCACCTTCGGGTGAGCGGCGGACGGGTGAGTAACGCGTGGGAACGTGCCCTTTGGTACGGAACAACTGAGGGAAACTTCAGCTAATACCGTATGTGCCCTTCGGGGGAAAGATTTATCGCCATTGGAGCGGCCCGCGTTGGATTAGCTAGTTGGTAGGGTAAAAGCCTACCAAGGCTACGATCCATAGCTGGTCTGAGAGGATGATCAGCCACACTGGGACTGAGACACGGCCCAGACTCCTACGGGAGGCAGCAGTAGGGAATCTTGCGCAATGGGCGAAAGCCTGACGCAGCCATGCCGCGTGAATGATGAAGGTCTTAGGATTGTAAAATTCTTTCACCGGGGAAGATAATGACGGTACCCGGAGAAGAAGCCCCGGCTAACTTCGTGCCAGCAGCCGCGGTAATACGAAGGGGGCTAGCGTTGCTCGGAATTACTGGGCGTAAAGGGTGTGTAGGCGGATAGTTTAGTCAGAGGTGAAAGCCCAGGGCTCAACCCTGGAATAGCCTTTGATACTGGCTATCTTGAGTTCGGGAGAGGTAAGTGGAACTCCGAGTGTAGAGGTGAAATTCGTAGATATTCGGAAGAACACCAGTGGCGAAGGCGACTTACTGGCCCGATACTGACGCTGAGACACGAAAGCGTGGGGAGCAAACAGGATTAGATACCCTGGTAGTCCACGCTGTAAACGATGAGTGCTAGTTGTCGGCATGCATGCATGTCGGTGACGCAGCTAACGCATTAAGCACTCCGCCTGGGGAGTACGGTCGCAAGATTAAAACTCAAAGGAATTGACGGGGGCCCGCACAAGCGGTGGAGCATGTG
>JANYET010000030.1 GCA_025359785.1 Alphaproteobacteria bacterium
TTCGCCCTGCTGGCCGTGCAGCTGGGCCGCATCCGCGACCTGTCCGCGGCCCAGGGGCGTCGCTTCATCGAGGCCCTGGACGCCCTGCCGGACCAGATCGCCGGCCTGGTGGCCCGGGAGGCGGAGATCGAAACCCTGGCCGCGCGGCTGGCCAAGAGCGACCACGCCTATTTCGTCGGCCGCGCCGCCGGCTACGCCATCGCCATGGAAGGCGCCCTGAAGCTGAAGGAAGTCAGCTACCTGCATGCGGAAGCTTATCCCGCCTCGGAGCTGAAGCACGGCCCCCTGGCCTTGATCAGCCCGGAGACGCCGACCCTGTTCATCCTGCCGGACGACGACCTGCTCTCGAAGAACCTCTCCACCATCGCCGAGATCCGCACCCGCAAGGGCCCGGTCCTGGCGATCACCCATCCGGGGGTCAATCCGCCCGGCGTCGAAGCGCTGTTCGAGGTTCCCAGGTCCCTGCCGGACCTCGACCCGATCCTGATGAACATCCCCCTGCAACTCCTGGCCTATCACGTGGCCAAGGGCCGGGGCTGCGACATCGACCAGCCGAGGAACCTGGCCAAGTCCGTGACGGTGGAGTGAGGGTCCAGTTCCTCCCCCGTTGGGGCTACGGCATTCACACATCTGGCTTGAAGGCATCCTTGCGGTCTGATTCCTTTTGAGGGGGATTGGACGTGGAGTTCTGAGGATGGCGATGACGCTGGGGCGGTTCGGGGACCGTCGCCTGGAAAAAGGGGGGCCTTTCTTCTGGCCCGTCTGCTGGAGGTCGGGGCGCGGGCCTTGCGGGTCCGTCGCCTGGGGGGCGACCGGGCGGGGGAGATCCGCCTGACGCGGTTTCTCCGCAACGGGTCTGTCACGCCGCGCGGGATGGCGGCTGAGGCGGGCCGACGGACGTCGGAGCGCTGCCAGGGCCGCGATGTGCTGGTGATCCAGGACACGACGGTGGTCCGCTCCGACGGCGGCGGCGGCGACTATCTGCACACGGTGCTGGCGTTGGACGCCAAGGACGGCGCGATCCTGGGCCTGGTCGATGGCCAGTTCCTGCGGCGCGCCCGCGGGCGCAAGGCCCTGCGCCGGGAGTTGCCGGTCGAGGAGAAGGAGAGCTTCCGCTGGCTGCAGGGCGCCGACGAGGCCGCCTCGGTCTGCGCCGGGGCGCGTCGGATCACCGTGGTCGCCGATCGTGAAGGCGACATCTACGAGGCCTTCGCCCTGCGTCCGGACGGTGTCGAGCTTCTGGTGCGGGCGGCGCAGGACCGCAGCCTCGAGGATGACGGCAGGCTGTTCGCGACGCTGGACGCCTTGCCCGAGGCCGCCCGCGCTGATCTGGACCTGCCGGCCCAGCCGGGCCGCAAGGCCCGCACCGTCCAGCTGGCCATACGCTTCGCCGCCCTACCCCTGGCCCGACCTCATCGCGGCTTCCGCGCAGGACTGCCGGACGCGGTGGAGCTGCAAGGCATCGACGTCCGCGAGGTCTCGCCACCGCCGGGCCAGCCGGGCCTGCACTGGCGGCTGCTGACCACCCACGCCGTGGACGACGCCGCCAAGGCCTGGGCCGTGGTGGAGCTGTACCGCAGGCGCTGGGCCATCGAGCAGCTGTTCCGCACGCTCAAGACCCAGGGCTTCGACATCGAAGGCCTACGCATCGAGGACCCCGACCCTCGCGACAAGCTGGTGATGGCCACCCTGATCGCCGCCGTCGCCATCCAGCAAATGGTCCACGCCCGCGACGGCGGCCCAGGCCCCCTTCGCCCCAGCACCGACGCCTTCGAGCTCGAGGACCTGCCGCTTCTCGAAGCCTTCTGCGCCAAGCTCGAAGGCAAGACCGAACGGCAGAAGAACCCACACCCCAAGGCCTCACTCGCCTATGCCGCATGGGTCTGCGCACGCCTCGGCGGTTGGACCGGATACTACGGAAAGCCAGGACCCATCGTCATGCTCCAAGGTTGGCTCGAAATCCAAGCCGCCAAACGAACACTCAGAATCCTCAGCTCAGACCAAAATGTGTGAATCCCGTAGATGAAGGGGGGAGAGAGGCTCAGGTCTTCCGGAAGCGCGCGCTCTGGCTCGAAAGCAGGGCCAGGGCCCAGTCGTCCGGCACGATCTTGGCCACCGCCGCGATCGCCTTGTTGGGCGCCCCGGGCACGCAGATGGCGCGGTTGGCCTCCACCGCCTCATAGCCGGCCGCCGCCAC
>JANYET010000058.1 GCA_025359785.1 Alphaproteobacteria bacterium
GGCGGCGATGGCGGCGTCGATCGATGGCTGTTGCGTGATGTCGAGCGCAATGCCGATGGCGCCGTGCCCGATCGCGGCGGCCGCCTCGCGTGCGCCTTGCTCGTTGAGGTCGCCGATCACGACCTTCGCACCTTCGGCGGCGTAGCGTGTGGCCACGGCGCGGCCGATGCCGCGGGCGGCGCCGGTGATCAGGGCAATCTTGCCTTCAAGCTTCATGGGACACGCCTTTCATAGAGGGCGCGGTATTTTGTCTGCCTGACGGCGTAGGACTCCGCGAGCTGGGGGTCGGGGAGGATGGTTTCGGTTCGCACCGGCGGCGTGCAGACGGCGTCGGGTGGTTCTGCGGTGACGGCCATGCGGGCGAGGCGGGCGGCGCCGAAGGCGCCGCCTTGTTCTCCCTCGGCGAGGCGGTGCAGGGGGATGCCGAGCGCCGAGGCGATGATCAGAGACCAGAGCGGGGAGCGCGATCCGCCGCCGATGACGTCGGCCTCCCGGATGATGGTGCCTGACGCTGCCAGCGCATCGAAGCAGTCGCGGAACGAGAACGCGACGCCTTCCAGCACGGCCTGGGTGAGGGCTGGGCGGTCGGTCTCGTGGGACAGGCCGTTGAAGCTGCCGCGCACGTGGCCGTCATTGTAGGGGGTGCGTTCTCCGCCGAGATAGGGGAGGAAGGTGGCGGGGCTGGCGGCGATGGGGGTTGGCAGTTCGGCCAGCAGATGGGCTTCGTCCCGGCCGGTGATCCCGGCCCACCAGGCGAGGCTGGAGGCGGCCGACAGCGTGACGCCCATCTGGTGCCACAGCCCGGGCAGCGCGTGGCAGAAGGCGTGGACCGCGGCTTCGGGGTGCGGCGCGAAATGCGGCGTGACGACGAACAGCACGCCGGACGTGCCGAGTGAGACGAAGGCGTTGCCGGGGGCGATGGCTGACAGGCCGATGGCGCCAGCCGCATTGTCGCCGGCGCCCCCGGCCAGTATGGGGCGGTTGGCCATGCCCCAGCGTTGCGCCAGTGCCGCGTGCAGCCGGCCGGCCTGGGCGTTGCCCTCCACCAAGGACGGCATCGCGGCGCGGGACAGGTCGGTGGCGGCGAGCGCGTCGTCGGACCAGCGCCGGCGGCCGACGTCGAGCCAGAGCGTGCCGGAGGCGTCGGACATTTCCTCGATCATCTCGCCGGTCATGCGATAGCGGACCCAGGCCTTGGGCAGCAGGACATGGGCGATGCGGGCGAAGATGCGGGGTTCGTGGCGGCGCACCCAGAGCAGCTTGGGCGCGGTGAAGCCGGGCATTGCGAGGTTGCCGGCGACCTGCCCGAGCGACGGGAAGGCGGTTTCGAGTTCCGCGCATTCGGCGATCGCGCGGGTGTCGTTCCACAGGATGGCCGGGCGCAGGACGGCGCCGGCGGCGTCGAGCAGGACGGCGCCGTGCATCTGGCCGGACAGGCCGATCCCCTGGACCGCTGCCATCTCACGCGGGTGCGAGGCATGGATCGCGTCCATCGCGAGCAACAATGCGTCCCACCAGGCAGCGGGGTTTTGCTCGCTCTGGCCGGGATGCGGGCGGGACACGGTGAGCGGGGACGCGGCGCTGGCGATGTGGCATTGTTCGCCATCGACCAGCAGCGCCTTGACGGCGGATGTGCCGAAATCGAGCCCGATGAACATGTGGCGATTCCTTTCGCCGGGCGCTCAGGCCTCGGGCCTTGCCACCAGGCGGTGGGTGGCCAGATGCGGCAAAGCAAGGCCGTCGGCACTGAACACATGGCATGCTGCGGCATCCACCGCGAGGCGGATCGGCGCGTGGGCGGAGGTGACGTCGGCGCCGTCGGTCTGGACGATCAGCGGGAGGTCGGCCTCGGTGCCGACATGCAGCAGGGTCATGCCGCCGAGGCGCTCGACCAGCCTGACGGTGCCGGCGAGTTGGCCTTCGTCGTAGGCTGCCAGGGATTCGGGGCGGATACCGAGCGTGACCCGGTCGCCCTGGCGCACCTGGCCTTGCTGGACCGGCACCACGATGCGCGCGCCGGGGCCGACATCGATGGCGACGCCGGTGGCATCGGCGCCGGCAACCTCGCTCTGCAGCATGTTCATGCGCGGCGAGCCGATGAAGCCGGCAACGAACAGGTTGGCGGGGCTGTGATAAAGCTCGAGCGGCGAGCCCACCTGTTCCACGCGGCCGGCCTGCAGGACCACGATCTTGTCGGCCATCGTCATGGCTTCCACCTGGTCGTGGGTGACGTAGATCATGGTGGCCTGAAGCTCCTCGTGCAGCCTGGCCAGTTCGATGCGCATCTGGCCGCGCAGGGCGGCGTCGAGGTTGGAGAGCGGTTCGTCGAACAGGAACACCTTGGGCTGGCGGACGATGGCGCGGCCGATGGCGACACGCTGGCGCTGGCCGCCGGAGAGTTCCTTGGGGGTGCGTTCGAGATAGGGCTGCAGTTGCAGCACGGCGGCGGCGGCTTCGACCTTGCGGTCGCGTTCGGCTTTCGGCACCCGGGCGAGGCGAAGCGCGAAGCCCATGTTCTGGCGGACGGTCATGTGCGGGTAGAGCGCGTAGGACTGGAACACCATGGCCAGGCCGCGATCGGCGGGGCCGACATCGTTGACGCGGGCGCCCTCGATCAGCAGGTCGCCGCTGGTGATCTGTTCGAGGCCTGCGATCATGCGCAGCAGCGTGGACTTGCCACAGCCGGAGGGGCCGACGAAGACGACGAACTCGCGGTCTGCCACGTCGAGGTCGATGCCCTTGATGGCTTCGACCGGGCCGTAGCTTTTGCGCAGGCCCCGCAATGTGACCGTAGCCATGGGCGAACTCCTATTTTACGGCCCCGAAGGTCAGCCCGCGCACCAGCTGGCGCTGGCTGAGCCATCCGAAGATGAGGATGGGGGCGACGGCGACGGTCGATGCAGCCGATAGCTTGGCGAAGAACAGCCCTTCCGGGCTCGAGAACGAGGCGATGAAGGTTGTCAGCGGGGCGGCGGCCGATGAGGTGAGGTTGAGGCTCCAGAAGGCCTCGTTCCAGCACAGGATCAGCGACAGGAGGCCGGTGGAGGCGACGCCCGGCAAAGTGAGAGGAAGCAGCAGGAACCAGACCTCGCTCCACGTTCTCGCGCCATCCATGCGCCCGGCCTCCAGGATTTCAAGCGGGACTTCCTTGTAGAAGGTGAACAGCATCCACACGACGATGGGCAGGTTCATCAGGGCGTAGATGATGATCAGGCCGAACTGCGTGTCCAGCAGGCCGAGATTGCGAAACAGCAGGTAGATGGGAACCAGCACGCCGACCGGCGGCAGCATCTTGGTGGACAGCATCCATAGCAGGGTGCCGCGGGTGCGTGGCGTGGGGTGGAAGGCCATCGAATAGGCGGCGGGGATGGCGAAGGCCAAGGCCAGGACGGAGCCGCCGACCGAGATGATCACGCTGTTGAGTGCGAAGCGCAGGTAGTTCGCACGCTCCTGCACCTCGACATAGCTGGACCATGTGGGGCTGAAGATAAGCTGGGGCGGGGTGGCGATGGCGCCCGCCTCGGTCTTGAAGCTGGTCAGCACCATCCAGAAGATCGGGAAGAACAGCAGCAGGGCCACGCCCCATCCGAGGATGGTGATCAGGATGCGCTGGGTGAGGCTTTTTTCCATCGGCCTAGACCTCGAGCCGGCGTGCGATGCTGCGCACGAGGAAGAAGGCCACGATGTTTGCCAGCAGGATCGCCACCACGCCGCCGGCCGAGGCGCCGCCGACGTCGAACTGCAGCAGCGCGCGGGCATAGATCAGGAAGGCGAGGTTGGTGGTGGCGTTGCCGGGGCCGCCCGAGGTGGTGACGAAGATCTCGGCGAACACGGTGAGCAGGAAAATCGTCTCGATCATGATCACCACGCTGATGGCGCGGCTGAGATGGGGCAGGGTGATGAAGAAGAACTGGGCGAACACGCCCGCGCCATCCATCCGTGCGGCCTCGCGCTGTTCGTGGTCGAGCGACTGCACGGCGGTGAGCAGGATCAGCAAGGCGAAGGGCAGCCATTCCCAGGACACGATCGCGATGACAGAGGCCATCGGGTATTCGGCGAACCAGTCCACCGGTTCGAGACCGAAGGCGCGGGCGATGGCGCCGAACACGCCGTAGATCGGGTGCATCATCAGGTTCTTCCAGATGAGGGCCGCCACGGTCGGCATCACGAAGAACGGCGAGATCGCCAGCACGCGGGCGATGCCGCGGCCGGGAAAGTCCTGGTCGAACAAAACGGCCAACAAGGTGCCGAGGCCCACGGTGATGGCGAGCACGGAGGCGAGCAGGATGAGGGTGTTGGTGAGCGACACCCAGAAATCCGGATCGGTGACCAAAAAGACGTAGTTGTCGATCCCCGCGAAGGCATCCGCGCTGGGATCGAGCAGGTTGTAACGCTGGAACGAGAACCAGACCGTCATGACCAGAGGCACGATCATCCACAGCAGCAGCACCGCCACCGAAGGGACGACGAGAAGGCGCCCGGCCCGGGCTGCAGGGGACGCTGGTGGCGCCTTGGGGGCGCCACCTGGGATCGGCGCCACGTTACTTCTTCGGATAGCCGGCCTGCTTCATCGTCCGATCCGTGGCGGTTTGCGCTGTCTTGAGCGCCTGGTCCACGGTGGACTGCCCCGTCAGCGTGCCGGCGATCGTCTGGCCGACCTGCGTGCCGATTCCCTGGAATTCAGGGATCGCCACGAACTGTGCCCCGGTATAGGGCCGCGGGTTGCGGGTGGGGGCGGTGGGCTTGGCCTGTTCGATCGCGGTTTTCACGAAGCCTGCGAACGGGGCGACCTTTTGGTAATCGGGGTTGGTGTAGGTGCTGGTTCGCGTGCCGGGCGGCACGGCGACCCATCCGTTCTCCTGCGCCACCAGCTTGATATAGTCCTTCGATGTGGCCCAGGCGGTGAACAGGCGGGCGG
>JANYET010000066.1 GCA_025359785.1 Alphaproteobacteria bacterium
CGATCGACACCATCCTGAACCAGAAGTCGATCAACCAAGGCGACGACGAGAGCGCCAAGCTCTATTGCATCTACGTCGCCATCGGCCAGAAGCGCTCGACCGTCGCCCAGATCGTCAAGACGCTCGAAGAGCAGGGCGCGCTGGAATACACCATCATCGTCGCCGCCACGGCGTCCGATCCGGCCCCGCTGCAGTTCCTCGCCCCGTTCGCCGGCTGCGCGATGGGCGAGTGGTTCCGCGACAACGGCATGCACGCCGTGATCATCTATGACGACCTTTCGAAGCAGGCCGTCGCCTATCGCCAGATGTCCCTGCTGCTGCGCCGCCCGCCGGGCCGCGAAGCCTATCCGGGCGACGTCTTCTATCTGCATAGCCGCCTGCTCGAGCGGGCCGCCAAGCTCAACGAAGCCAACGGCTCGGGCTCGCTGACCGCGCTGCCGCTGATCGAGACCCAGGCCAACGACGTCTCGGCCTATATCCCGACCAACGTGATCTCCATCACCGATGGCCAGATCTTCCTGGAAACCGACCTGTTCTTCCAGGGCATCCGCCCGGCCGTGAACGTCGGCATCTCGGTGAGCCGCGTGGGCTCGTCGGCGCAGATCAAGGCGATGAAGACCGCTGCTGGCCCCATCAAGGGCGAGCTCGCCCAGTACCGGGAAATGGCCGCCTTCGCGAAGTTCGGCTCCGACCTCGACGTGACCACCCAGCGCCAGCTGGCGCGCGGCGAACGCCTGACGGAACTCCTGAAACAGCCCCAATACTCGCCGCTGTCGGTCGAGGAACAGGTGGCGGTGATCTACGCCGGCACGCGCGGCTATCTTGACGGCATTCCGACCAACCAGGTCCGCCGCTTCGAGACCGAACTGCTCGCCCACCTGCACGCCAAGCACCAGGCGATGCTCGACAAGATCCGCATCGAGAAGGACATCAAAAATATCGAGGACGATCTGAAGTCCGTGCTCGCGGCCTTCGCTTCGTCGTTCGCTTAAGCGCTGACCCGCAGGATCAGGATCTAGGCGATGGCCAGCCTCAAGGAGATGCGCAATCGGATCGGAAGCGTGAAAGCCACGCAGAAGATCACGAAGGCGCTGCAGATGGTGGCGGCGGCGAAGCTCCGCCGTTCGCAGGACGCCGCCCAGAACGCCCGGCCCTATGCCGAGCGCATGGCCGCGGTGATCGCCAACCTGGCGGCCGGCGTGTCCGGCGAGGGCGCGCCCCGGCTGCTGGTCGGCACGGGCTCGGACCAGCGTCACCTGATCGTGGTGGCGACCTCCGATCGCGGTCTGGCCGGCGGGTTCAACACCTCCATCGTCCGCGCCGCGCGTGAGCGGATCAATCGGCTGCTGAGCGAAGGCAAGGACGTCCGTGTCCTGACGCTCGGCCGCAAGGCCCGCGATCAGCTGAAGCGCCTCGACCGCTCGGTCGGCGCGTTCGAGGCCGGCGGCAGTCCCTCGCTCGCCATCGCCGAAGAGGTCGCCGCCAGGGTGCGCGCGCTGTTCGAAGCCGGTGACGTGGACGTGGTCACGCTCTACTTCTCGAAGTTCAAGTCGGTGATCTCGCAGACCGCCATGGGCGTCCAGCTGATCCCGGCGCAGATCGAAGCCTCGGCCTCGGCCATCGACCTGAAGGGCGCGGTCTACGAATATGAGCCCGACGAGGAGACCATCCTCGAAGAGCTGCTGCCGCGCAACATCACCACCCAGGTGTTCTCCGCCATGCTGGAGAACCAGGCCGGCTTCTACGCCTCGCAGATGACCGCGATGGATAACGCCACCCGCAACGCCGGCGAGATGATCTCGGCGCTCACCCTGAAGTACAACCGTTCACGCCAGGCGCAGATCACCAAGGAGCTGATCGAGATCATCTCCGGCGCCGAAGCGCTCTAGTCGAAAGTCGAAAGAGACAGCCATGGCCACCACCACCGCCAAAAAGCCCGCCGCCCCTAAGGCGCCCGCCAAGTCCGCCGCCAAGACCCCGGCCGCCGCCGTCAAGGGCGTCGCCACCGGTAAGCTGGTGCAGATCATCGGCGCCGTCGTCGACGTGGAATTCGAAGGCCACCTGCCGGCGATCCAGAGCGCTCTGGAAACCACCAACACCGACCAGCGGACCGGCGCGCCGTTCCGCCTGGTCCTGGAAGTGGCCCAGCACCTTGGTGAAAACACCGTGCGCGCCATCGCCATGGACACCACCGAGGGCCTGACCCGCGGCCAGCCGGTGTTCGACACCGGCCGGCCGATCACCGTTCCGGTGGGCCCCGCCTGCCTGGGCCGCATCATGAACGTCATCGGCGACCCGATCGACGAAGCCGGCCCGATCAACTCGGAATTCTACTCGCCGATCCACCGCGAGGCCCCGTCCTTCGCCGAGCAGTCGACCTCGGCCGAAGTGCTGGTCACTGGGATCAAGGTGATCGACCTGCTCTGCCCCTACACCAAGGGCGGCAAGATTGGCCTGTTTGGCGGCGCCGGCGTCGGCAAGACCGTCACCATGCAGGAGCTGATCAACAACATCGCCAAGGCCTACGGCGGTTACTCCGTGCTGGCTGGCGTGGGTGAGCGCACCCGCGAAGGCAACGACCTCTACTACGAGATGATCGAGTCCAAGGTGAACATGGACCCGAAGGAGCACGGCGGATCGACCGAGGGCTCCAAGTGCGCCCTGGTCTACGGCCAGATGAACGAGCCTCCAGGCGCCCGCGCCCGCGTGGCGCTGACCGGCCTGGCGCAGGCGGAATACTTCCGCGACGTCGAAGGCAAGGACGTGCTGCTGTTCGTGGACAACATCTTCCGCTTCACACAGGCCGGCGCCGAAGTGTCGGCGCTGCTGGGCCGCATCCCGTCCGCCGTGGGCTATCAGCCGACCCTCGCGACCGAGATGGGCAACCTGCAGGAGCGCATCACCTCGACCAACAAGGGTTCGATCACCTCGGTCCAGGCCATCTACGTGCCCGCCGACGACATGACCGACCCGGCGCCCGCCACCTCGTTCGCCCACCTGGATGCGACCACGGTGCTGAGCCGCGACATCGCCGCCCAGGCCATCTTCCCGGCCGTGGACCCGCTGGATAGCACCTCGCGGATCATGGACCCGCTGGTGATCGGCGAAGAGCACTACAACGTCGCCCGCCGGGTGCAGGAGACCCTGCAGGCCTACAAGGCGCTGAAGGACATCATCGCCATCCTGGGCATGGATGAGCTGTCGGAAGAGGACAAGCTGACGGTCGCGCGCGCCCGGAAGATCTCCAAATTCCTGTCGCAGCCGTTCCATGTGGCCGAGCAGTTTACGAACACCCCGGGCGTGCTGGTCAGCCTGGAAGACACCATCCGCTCGTTCAAGGCGGTGGTGGACGGCGAGTATGACCACCTGCCGGAAGCCGCTTTCTACAACGTCGGGGCCATCGAGGACGCCGTGAAGAAGGCCGAGATGCTGGCGGCGGAAGCCTCAGCCTGATGGCCGACAAGCTGCATTTTTCCCTGGTCTCGCCGGAGCGCCAGCTCTTCTCAGGGCTGGTGGATCAGGTTGACGCGCCGGGCTCGGAAGGCGACTTCGGCGTCCTGGCCGGCCATGCGCCGTTCATGACCGCGCTGAAGGAAGGCCCGGTCACCGTTCACAACGATGGCCAGATCACCGTCTATCAGGTGCGCGGCGGCTTTGCGGATGTCACGCCGGACGGCTTCACCGTCCTGGCGGAGCATGCAATTGAGGCAGTCTGAGCCTTAGACTAAATTATCGTTGTAAATTTTCCGCGCGCGGGTCTTGCTTCCGCCGTCATGGTCCCGTTTTATGGCCCGCTGTTCTAAATCAGGGAACTCGTTGATGCGCACCGCCCTCGCCAGCCTGCTCGCCGCCGCGGCTTTCGTCTCGGCCGCCCAGGCCCAGACGCCATCGGCTCCGGCGGCCGCCCCAATGCCGCAGGCCACGGCTCCGATAGCCCCGCCCGCGCCCGTGCCTTCGACCTCAACCGCGCCCTCGGCCACGCCGCCGCCCGCCGCCACCGCCCCGGCGCCTGACGCGGCCGCGCAACCCGCCGCCCCAGCCGCGCCGGTCGCCGAGGCCGCGCCTCCGCCGCCGACCGTGCCCACCACCGGCGATGGCGCCCAGATCATCGCTTTCGTCGAGAAGGTCTGTATCCCGCTGGTTCGCGGCAGCAATGTCGAGCAGCTGGCCAAGGCCAACGGCATGAAGCTGAACCGCCGCGAAGGCGTCTGGCAGATTCAGCTCGGGACCACGAGCAAGGACTACAACATCTCGCTCGCGCTGCCCGGCGTGAACAAGGATGTCTGCCGCGCCGAGGTTCACTACGCGGTGAACGAGGACAAGCCGATCACCACGGCGGTGAACATCTGGTCCTTCCTGCACCAGCCGGAACTGATCTTGCAGGCGAACTACGTCTCGGTGAACGCCGACGGCGTCAAGCGCGTCCAGAAGTCCTGGGAACACCTCGATCCGACGACCTCGACGGCGATCAACTTCACCACCTGGACGAAGCCCGACGACAGTTCGCTGAACGCCAAATATTCGACCGGCGAGATCTACTACCAAGAGCGCAAATTCTAGGATGAGCTGGCAGGACGCCGGCGGGCTCGTCGGCGTCTTCATCATTTTGATCGCCTACGCCGGCGCGGCGCTCGGGCGCGTCGATCCCAAGGGCGTGGCGTCGCTGGCCACCAATCTGATCGGCGCGGGCCTGATCCTGGTTTCGCTGCTCACCGCCAGCTTCAACCTCTCGGCGACCGCCATGGAGGGCGCCTGGGCGCTGGTGTCACTGGCCGGCCTGATCCGGCTAGCGCTCAAGCGGCGACGCTGACCGTTTCCTGCAGCCAGCGCAGCGCGAGCTCGGCCACCTGATCCCAACCGGGCTCGCCCAGCAGCCAGTGGCTCATCCCCGGCATGACCTTCAGCTCGGCGCCGATGCGCTCGGCCGTCGCCTTGGCCGTGTTCGAGGAATGCACCACGTCGCCCTGGCCGGAGATCACCAGGGACGGCGTGGCGATGGCGCCGGGGCCGACGCTGGTGGTCATGAAGGGATCCAGCCACCAGTTCAGGGTCTCGCGCACGGCCATGGCGCTCTCGGGCCGCAGCCGCGCGACGGCCGCGTCCTGCTCGGCCTTGGGCATCCGGTCCAGGCTGTAGGTCCGCATCAGGCTCTTGTCCGGCTGCAGGGCGCCGGAGGAAAAGGCGCCGAGCATCGACACGCCGAAAGCGGTCGCGGCCTCCTCAAGACTGGAGCCAGCCACGCCCCACGGCGGCGACGGCGCCAGCAGCACCAGAGCGCGGATCTTCGCCTTGCGCGCCGCCAGCTGCGCCACCAGCCCGCCCATGGAGTGGCCGAGTAGCACCGGCGGCTCCGGCAGGCTCGCGCAGAGCCCCGCGATATCGGCGGCGTAGTCGGTCATCGAGACGCCGACCACGGCGCTCGACGGGTCGCCCTCGCCATGCCCCCTGAGGTCCGGCGCGATCACGTCGAAGCCGGCCGCCTCGAACGGTTTGCGGAAATTCTCGAAGGCCCAACCGCCGCAGAACGCGCCGTGCACCATAACAACGGCGGTCATTCAGCCTCCATCGCGCAGCACGCGGGTTCGGGCGTGGCCGCCAAAGGCGTCCACCACGCGGTCATAGGCCGTCCGTTTGAACGGCACGATAAGCTCGGCGGCCTCGTCCAGCAGGGCCCAGCGCCAGGCGTCGAACTCCGGCGGCCCATGGGCGGCCAGGTCGAACTCGGCGTCCTCGCCGTCGAAGCGGAAGGCGAACCAGACCTGCTTCTGCCCCTTCCAGCCGCGCAGGCGCTTGGCGCCGCCATGGCCGGGCGGGAAGTCATAGGCGATCCAGTCATGGGTGCGGTCGAGGAAGGCGACCGACCGGGCCCCGGTCTCCTCGGCCAGCTCGCGGCGGGCGGCGGTTTCCAGGTCCTCGCCGTCATCGACGCCACCCTGCGGGAACTGCCAGTTGTGCGGTCCGGGCGTGCCGGCGCGACGGCCCAGCCACACGCGCCCGTCCGGATGGAACAGGACGACGCCGACATTCGGCCGATAGAGCGCGAGGTCCTGGGTCATTCCCCCGGAGCTTTAGCCTATCGGTGCGTAAGAGCCGAGACCGGAGCGAGCTGGAATCCGCGTTGTTCCAGGCCTCTGGACCATTGAGCGACCTTTTCCAGGGTTACCGGATAGGCAACGCCCGATCCCAGCGCCTGGCCGCGCTGCAAGGCGGCGGCCTCCAGCGCCAGAAGCTGCTGGTCGATGGCGGTCTGGTTGAGCTGGTCGTCGATCGCCCGTTCGGCCGTGCCGCGGACCACGCCGGTCCCGCCGCGCCGGGCGGCCGCACCGTCGTCGATGAAGGCCAGGCCCCGTCCGCGCAGGGCCGCGGCGAAGGTCTGGTAGGCGCCGTCCGAGCTCAGGAACTTGGAGCCCATGGCGTTGGTGACCCCGAAATAGCCGGTGGCGCGCGACAGAATCCATTCCAGCTTCTTGACCGTGTCCTGACCCTGGCCGCCGGACATCAGGGTCAGCGGGCCGGGATCGTTGTCGGGATAGTCGATGGGCTCCATGGGCGCGGCGATCAGCACTTCGTGGCCGTGGGCGCGGGCCATGTCGATCCAGCCCTGCAGGCCCTCGGCATAGGGGCTGAAGGACAGGGTGATTTCGGCCGGCAGGGTCTCGATGGCGGCCTGGGTGACGCGGCTGTTGAGGCCCAGCCCGCCGATGGTCAGCGCGACCTTTGGCCGGCCGTTGGCCACGAACGGCCGGCGGTAGGCTTCGAACGGCGTGCGCCCGTCCGGCGCGATGATCGGCAGGGGCCCCGCCGGTCCGGGGGCGAAGAAGCCGGCGATCGGCGCTGGGGGCAACGGCGCGCCCGGCGCGGGGGGCGGCAACGCCTTGCCGGGCCGGTTCCAGCTCGCGCCGATCACCGGGGCCAGCGGCCGCTCGGAAAGGCGAATGACATCACGGCTGATCACCGGCTTGCCGCGCAAGGGCGTCAGCGCCTCGCGCCAGCCCTGCGGCGCGCGCCCGAACGCCGGGCCGAGCGACATCCGCACGGCGCCGGACGGGGCGTGGCCGGGGCCCATGACCTTGACCAGCCCGAAGGCTGCGCCGGCCAGCAGCAGGGCTGCGGCGCCCAGGCCGACATAGCGGTTGGTCAGCAGGCCCTTCAGCCTCGCGCCGTCGATGACGGGAAGCGATGGGCGCGCCAGGGACAGGCGGGGGAGGGACAGTCGGGGTAGGGCGATGGTGGCCACGTCTTGGATGCTCCGGAAACCGGAGGATGCCAAAACAGGGTTAACGAGGGCTTCCCATCGTCCCGGATCGGGACGCGGAAGGGTTAGGCGGCGATGATCGCGTGACGGCGCCGGCGCAGCATCGCGCCCAGGCCGCCGAAGCCCACCAGCATCAGGGCCCAGGTCCCGGGTTCCGGCACCAGGCCGCCGCCGTTGTCGCCGACCACGTAACGGACATCGTCGATCGCCAGATAGCCCTCGTCCACGCGCTGGTGGATCATCTGCTGGCCGATGGTGACGCTGGACAGGTTGTTGAAGCCGGCGAGGTTGAAGAGCTGGAAGCCATAGCCCACGTTGAAGGTCACGGCTGTCGGGCTGGCGCAGTCGAGGGTGCAGTTCGCCGACCGGACGCCGGTGATCGTCACCTGGTCGAAGGCGCCCAGGGGCGCGTCGTTGAAGTCGCCGAGCGCCAGACGCAGGGATTGCAGGCTGAAGGCGCCGCCCAGGCCGCCATCGTCGAGCGTGATCACCAGGGGCTCAAGGTAGAAGCTCCCGCTGCCGGCGATCAGGAACTGGCCATTGTTGCCGGTGGTGGGCGCCGCGATCGGCGCCGACAGGATGTCCATCTCATAGTCGTTGAAGTGCAGGCCGCCGTTCAGGAGATCGTTGGGGTAGTGTCCGTAGGGCGCGGTCCCCAGGTCGACATCGTCGAAGGTCAGCGTGGCCGCGCCCGCGCCCTGCGCCAGGCATAGGCTCGCCATCGTCGCGATGGCCGCACGGGTAAGAATACGCTTCAACATACGCCAGCCCCTCCAGGAGCCTCGATACAGATACGGGGTCCGTATACCAGCAGATGCAAGGCGCACGCCAAGCGCTTCGCCTGGTGCGCGAATTTGCCGCCGGCCCCTGAAAAGCCGCGCGGTTCTCGCCGCTATTTGGGCGCCGGCGCCTTCACCTCGGCCACCTTGGCTTTCGACAGGATGCCCGCCAGCCGCGCGGTCGGGGCCGGAATCTTCGGCGTCGCCGCCACCGAGCCGTACTTCAGCACGTCCTCGGCGCGGGCCAGCTGGAAGTCCTTCTTGACGTCGAAGCCTTCCGGCGGCGCCTCGGCCGGCATGTGGGCGGCCTTGCGGATCTTACCCTCGTCAGCGTTGAGCGCGTTCTTGAACGAGGCCTCGGAGAAGCCGAAGGCGCGGTTGGCGATGTCTTGAGCTTCGTCGCGCGTGGCGGCGACTTCCAGGTCAGGCTCGATGCCGGTCTTCTGGATGGAGCGCCCGGAAGGCGTGTAGTAGCGCGCCGTGGTCAGTTTCAGCGCCCCGTCCATGCCGCCGCGCAGCGGGATCACGGTCTGCACCGAGCCCTTGCCGAAGCTGGTCAGGCCGACGATGGCGGCGCGCTTGCGGTCCTGCAGGGCGCCGGCGACGATCTCGGCGGCCGACGCCGTGCCCGGGTCGATCAGCACCACCATCGGCAGGCCGCCGGTCATGTCTCCGGGGTGGGCGTTATAGCGTTCCACGTCGCGCGGATCGCGGCCGCGCTGGCTGACGATCTCGCCGCCTTCCAGAAACAGGTCCGAGATGCCGACCGCCTGATCGAGCAGGCCGCCGGGGTTGCGGCGAAGATCGAGGATCAGCCCCTTCATGTGGGGGTTCTTGGCCTTGATCTGGGCGAAGGCCGCCTGCGCCTCGTCGGTGGTCTTTTCGTTGAAGCCTGAGACCCGCAGGATGCCGTAGTCGCCGTCGAGCTTCGCGACCGCCGACTTCTGTTTGATGATCTCACGGACCAGCTTGACGTCGAAGGGGTCGGACTTCTCGCGCGCGATGGTCAGGGTGACCGCCTCGCCGGGCTTGCCGCGCATCTGTTTGACCGCGTCGGAGACCGACAGGCCGAGCACGCTGTCGCCATTGACGGCGGTGATGAAATCACCGGGCTTCAGGCCCGCCTTGAAGGCCGGGGTGTCGTCGATCGGCGAGATGATCTTCACCACGCCATCTTCGGTGGTGACCTCCAGGCCCAGGCCGCCGTACTCGCCGCGCGTCTGGTCGCGCATGTCGTCGAAGCCGGCCGGGTCGAGATAATTGGAGTGCGGGTCCAGCGAGGTCAGCATGCCGTCCAGCGCGGCGTGGATCAGCTTGGTGTCGTCCACCGGTGTCACATATTGCCGCTCGACGATGTCCAGCACGTCGCCGAACAGGCCCAGCATACGGTAGGCGTTGGCCTTGGGCGGGGTCGCCGCGGCCTGGGCGTGCTGGCTTACGTAGGCCATCGAGCCCGCGCCGAGCACAAAGGCCGAAACGCCGATCAGGAGATAGGTCTTCATCGCCAGCCGTAGGCTCCCTTGCGGACCCTCCGACATGGACGGCGCCGCTCAATGATGCGCGGCCCCCCTGAACGCCCTTTTACCGAAAGCACGCTCAGCCCGCCTTGTTCAGCCAGCGCCCCGGATCGACGGGGACGCCTTGGTCTCTGACCTCCAGGTAGAGTTCCCGCGAGGGTTTCCCACCATCGGCCTTGTCGTTGGCCGCCTTGTCGCCGCCAGACTGTCGGCCATCGGGCATGAAACCGACAGCCTCGCCCGCCGCGACAGATTGCCCGACCGTGACGCTCGTCCGATCCAGGCCAGCAAGCACCAGATGGTATCCACCGGCCAGTCTTAATATCAAGATGACGCCCCATCCCTTCACGGGGCCGACATATTGCACGAAACCGGGGCCGGGACTGGCGACCCGGGCCCCGCCGACGGCGGCGAAGGTGACGCCGTTGGCGCGGCCTCCGCTGGAGATCGCCTCGCCGAACCGCCGCACGATGCGACCGGGTGTCGGGATAGAAAGACTTTGCGGCGCGGTGATGGCGGCTTCGGCGAGGCCCTGCGAGCCCCCTTGTCCACTTGGGGTCGGTCCCCGCAGCATCGGCAGGGGATTGGCCTCGGCGCGTTCGCTGTCGTTGGTGAACAGCGCCTCGCTCTCGACGGCGGCCAGCCGGCGCTGGCGCATCATCTCGCCGGCCTCGTGCGCATAGCCCGAGGCGCGGGCCTGCAGGCCGGGCGTCATGGCCTTGACCAGGATGGCGGCGCGCACCGCGTCCTTGGCGTCCTTCGGCGAGACCAGCAGGGCCGGCGGCGGATCGCGCTTCAGCTGTTCCAGCACCGACAGCAGGCGGGCGAGCTGGCTCATGTTTTGGGCCTGTTCGACCGAAAGCTCGGTCTCCGCCGTGTTCAGTCGCGCCAGCCGCTCGCCGGTCGCGGCCACGGCGATCGCGCCCCCGATCCCCAGGACCAGGGCCGTGAGGGCGAACATCGAGGCGGTCAGGGTCAGCGGCGCGGGCTTCATCCGTCGCGATGATAGGGTGATCCGGCCAGGATCGTCACCGCCCGATAGACCTGCTCGGCCAGCATGGCGCGGGCGATAGCGTGCGGCCAGGTCTGCGGCCCGAAGGCGAGCTTGCCGCTGGCCTTGGCCAGCAGCTCGGGCGCGAGGCCATCCGCGCCGCCGATCAGGAACACCAGCCGGCGCACGCCGCGGTCGCGCAACGTGGCGATCTCCTCGGCGAAGGCGCGCGACGGCCGGGCCTGGCCGTGCTCGTCGCAGGCGATGATCCAGGTTCCGTCCTTGGCGGCGTCGGCCAGGTGCGGCTGCAGGGCCAGGGCCTCGGCGGCCTTGCCGGGCTTGCGGCTCTCGGCCTCGATCACCTCGACGGGGCCCAGGCCCAGGGATCGTCCGGCGTTGGTCGCCCGCTCCACATAGGTCTTGGTGAGCTCGGTTTCCGGCGAGCGGGCGAGTTTGCCGATGGCGATGATGGCGATCTTCAAGGCGCGGCCCTGGCGGTTCGATCAGTCGGGTCTATCGCGGCTTGGCGGCCTTGTCCCCGGCCGTGGAGAGTTGGGCCTTGGAAAGCCGGGCCTTGGTGAGTTGGGGCCTGGCGGGCGGCGGCTTCGCCTTTGGGGCCGGCCTGGGCTGCAAGTGCTGCACCTGCTGCAACGGCGGCAGGGGCGCCTCGGCGTCCCAGGCCTGCATCAGGGCCAGCACCAGATGGCCGATGCTGTCGGCGGCGTATACGCGGCTGACCTCGCGCCCGTCGCAGACCACGCGCGCGCCGGCCGCGGCTTCGAAATTGCGGTTGTCGATGGGCGTCCGGGCCGGATCGGGATTGTCCTTGTGCAGGACCAGGTCGCCGAACCGCGAATAGACCGAAAATCCGGTCCAGCGGATCGTCCACTGTGCGCAGTCGTATTCGTTCTGGGTGACCACATAGCCCGGCTGCTGCGGCCCGCCGGAGACCAGGTTCTTCTGCACGCTGACGCTGCGGGCGCGGCGGATATGGCCGTCGCCAAGCCGCTCGACAGCGTCGGGGTCCAGCAGGGTGATGGTGTCGGCGCTGGAGTGGATCACGTCATAGCTGGCGGCCCGCGCCAGCGCGCCAGCGGCCAGCCCGCCAGCGGCGATCGCAATCCCCAGCCCTGTGCGAAAACGGTTCATCCAAGGTCTTCCAGCCAGCCGTCGTCCTACCTCAGACCCGTCAACCTCCGGTTACTGGCGCGCGGAGCGCCCGCCGCGGCATTTGTCTGGACGCTTCGGGCGGCCTGTGTGCGAATATCGAGTCGGGGACACTGAAACTGGGAGAAGCAGCCTTGAAATTCGCCCGCTTGGCGCTTGTCGTCACCGTCGCGCTCGCCATGTCGGCCGGCGCGGCTTCCGCGCGTCCGCATCATCGGCACCACCCGGCGCATCGCCACCTGGCCGCCCACGGGCATCATGGGTCGGCGCGCCATCACGCGATGCGCCACCACCGCGCCGCCATGCATCATCACCATCACCGGCAATGAGCGATTCCGGCCCTAGGCCCTGTCCACGACCGGCAGTATGCGGACCCGGGTGCTCGTGGCCGACAGGTCGCGGACGGCGCGCATGAAGGCGCCCGACCCCGGCTGCGCGAAATGCACGTCCAGAGCCGCGCGATCGGCCCATTCCTCGTAGAACACCAGCCGCAGCGGGTTCTCGCAGTCGACCTGCACGCTGTGGGTGAGGCAGCCGGGCTCGGCGCGCGAGCGACGCACGTGATCGAGCGCCGCCTCGCGCAGGGCTTCGAAGCTTTCGGGCCGCGCGGTGATGGATCCGGTGACGATCAGCATGACTAACCCTTCGCCGGCGCCGAGGCTGGCGGGGCTTCCTCGTGCGTCCAGCTGCCCGGTGGGCCGGGGAAGACCACGGGCGCCTCCCAGCCGTCGGGACCGACGGCGCTGACGCCGAAGAACCAGTCATCGATATTGACGTCCTTCAACACCGTCTGGCCGCTGGGCCCCGCCGCGCGGCTGTAGCGCCACTGCGGATCGGTGGTGGACCGCCACCAGACCTTGTAGTGCGCGGCGTCGGCCGCGGGCTGCCACTTCACCGTGGTGTCGGCGGAGACCGCGCCGGCGATGTCTACGTGGGTCGCCGGCGCCGGCGCCATGGCCAGGGCGGCCAGCGAGATCACGTTCACGCGGGTGACATTGGCCAGGTAGGCGAAGTCGACGCCCTCGATCGTGTCGCCGTAGCGCAGGCCCTTTTCGACGCGGATGTCCTGGTGCTGGCGGGTGTAGTTCTCGTTGGCCTCGGTGACGCGCACCGAGGGGAAGCCCGCCTTCAGCATCTCCACCTGGTCACCGCCGCGCGCGAAGCGGTCGGTGCGGTAGACCATGGTCACCCTGAAATTGCCCAGGTAGCGCTCGGCCAGGCCCTCCATGAACCGCGCGAGCTGGCGCGACGGGCTGTCTACCTCGCCGCCGTTGTAGCGCCGCTTGTCGGCCTCGGCGGCCGTCTCGACGCTCTTGGTCCCCTCGGAGAAGACCCGCACACGGGTGGTCTCGCGGACGCCGTTGATCCCTTCCGAATTGCCGACGATGTCGTTGTTGAGGTCGGCCTCCACATGCCAGCCCTGCTTCGTCGCGTAGTTCGCCAGGACGTGGCCGCCCAGCAGGCCCTGTTCCTCGCCGGACAGCACCGCGAAGACCAGGGTGGCGCGAAACCTGTGCTTGGAGAGCACGCGCGCCGCTTCGATGACCGCGGCCGTGCCCGAGGCGTCGTCGTCGGCGCCGGGGGCGTCTGCGGTGAAGTTCTGGACGTCGTTCACCCGGCTGTCGATGTGGCCAGAGATGACGATTACCCGGTCCGGATCGGTGGTCCCGCGCTGAATCGCCAGGACGTCCATCACCTCGGTAGGGATCGGCACGCGGCGGCCGGTGACGGTCTCCGACGGCGTCTCGATGCTCAGACAGCCGCCGCAGTCCCTGGACATGGCCCGGAACTCAGACGCCACCCAGCGCCGCGCGGCGCCGATGCCGCGGGTCTCGGACTTGGGGTCCGACAAGGTGTGGCGGGTGCCGAACGAGACCAGCTTGGCGATGGTCGCGCGCTCCGCCTCGGCCGAGACCTGGCCGGCAAGCTCATGCAGCAGGGCGTGCTCGGTGGGCGCGGGCTGGGCGTTTGCGGCGGTGGCGGCGAACAGGATGACGGCGGCGGCGATCAAGGGACGCAAGAGTCTAAGCTCCGGGACGTGAGGCGCGCGGACCTTCGCCGCCCGCGGTCCCTGAGGCAAGTCCGAGCTCAGCGTGGCGAATAGTAGGGCCGGTAGTACTCCGGCGGCGGCGGCGGGCCGCCGTCGCCGTCCGCGTAGCGCCGCTGGGCGGCGAGCTGGCGCTGGCGTTCCTGATCCGCATAGGCTCGCTGCTGTTCGGCCTGCGCCATGGCGCGCTGCTGGGCGGCCTCGGCGACGAGTTCATCGGCCTGGGCGTCGGCCCGCCGGGTCTCGGCCGCCACGCGCTGGCGTTCGGCCTCGGCCGCAGCGGTCTGGGCCCGGGCGGTGGCCAGCTGCTCGTCGGCGACGGCCTTGGCGCGGGCTTCGGCCTGGGCGCGGACGCGCTGGGCGTCGAGCTCGGCCTCTCGGGCGCGATGCTGGCCGGCGACCTGCGCGCCGCAGGTCTTCAGGTCGGCGATCCCTTGCCCCGCGCCGGCCAGCGACGCGCTGACCGCCTCCTCCGCGAGCCAGGCCACCTGCAGGGTCTTGCCGTGGCGCATGGCCGCCAGGGTCTGGTCGGAGAGGTTCATGAGCGCCACGCCCTCTTCGCCGGTGCGCTGCACGAGGTTCGAGAACGGCCGGCCGTCGACCCGGATCGGCAGGAAGGCGCGGGCCGCGACGCCCGGCTTGGCGAAGCGTAACGCGACGTGCTCGCCGTCGGCGGTCAGGGCGACGGGCGCGACCGCCCCGGATCGCGAGACCATCTCCAGATCGGTGTGGCAGGCCGCGTCCTCGGGCGTGATCGCCCAGGACGCCGTCTCGAGGTTCGCAGCCGCAAAGGCCGCCGGCGCCGGTCCCGCGACCGCCGCCACGACAAGCAGGGCGACAGCCCCCGCTCCAAGATCACGCATCATGACCGCTCCACCGAGCCGTCCCTCGACACCAAGGTTACGCCGAGCGCGGCGCACCCGCCAGGGGCGGGTTTGTCGCGATGATTTCAGGCGGCCTGCGCCTGCAGGGCGTAGCGGCGGCAGTGGTTCAGGTAGGCGGCCTCGTGGCTCTGGATCAGCTCGACGATCGCCGACCACAGCCAGAAGGGCGCGTCGAGGTTGGCGGATCGGTTGCGGGCCAGTTCCGCCAGCCAGCCGGCCTTGGTGGCGGCGTCCATCTGGCGCGCGTGCGCCCTGCCGATCACCAGGGCCAGATAGTGCGCGGCGCGCACAGCCTCCGGTCGGCTCAGGTGCTCGATGTCGAGCTTCAGGTCCTGCGGCGTCAGTTCGCGGATGATCACCGAGCGGCGCAGCAGCTTGCCGGCCATCATCCGGCGGCCGAGGAAGGGCGACAGCGCCCGCGCGCCGGTCAGCACGCGCCTGGCGTTGTCGGCGGGCATCTTCGCGCCGGGCGCGCTGGGCGCCGCGGCCGGGACCGCCTCCTTGATGTCGATCAGCAGGGTCTCCTGGCGGCCATCATCTGCGGCCACGCCGACCAGCAGGGCGTAGCGCAGGCGGCCCAGCGAGCTGCAGCCCTTCATCCAGTAGGCGCCGTCCAGCACCGTGATCGGGGCGTCGTTCGGCCGGTGCTGCAGGCTGGTGACCAGCTTGCGCAGGGTCTCGTCGCCGGCCAGGGCGTTTAGCGCCTGGCGCTCGGTCTCCGACAGCGGCCAGAAGGTCTTGCCGAGCGGGATGGTCGGCGTGGCGTCCTCGATCCGCTCGCGCGCCAGGTCCCTCCAGCGGCGGCGCAGCGCCTGTTTCAGCACCCGGCGGACCTCGCGCGGCGTGGTCTCCTCGTCAGGCGCCAGGGTCTCGCCGGCCAGACCGGCCTCGTAGCCCTCGACCATGTGCTCGATCATCAGCGCGGTGGTCACGCCGGGCAGGTTCGAGCCCCGCGCGGCGGTGGCCAGGGAAAGGCCCAGCCGGATCAGGTCGTGCGCCGGGTTGCCGATCACGGTCTGGTCGAGGTCGCGGATCTGCACCGCCACCTGGCCGCGCGGGCTGGCGATGGGCCCCAGGTTGCCGGTGTGACAGTCGCCACAAATCCAGATTGGTGGCCCCTGCGGGATCTTGCCGGCGCTGCTCTCCAGCCACTCGTAGAATTTCAGCGTCGAGCCGCGCACATAGGCATGCGCCGAGCGGGTCATCTTCTGGCGCTGGGCGTCGCGCAGAATCGCGGCGCGCTCGTCGGGGGTCGGCAGGTGCGGCTTGGCCATGGCTCCAGAAGAAGCCGAACCACCCCGGAAGGTTCCCGAGCGGTGGGTTTAGGCCGCGTAGCTCAGCGGATGTGGTTCGGCGCCGAGGCCGGACTCGAAGTCCTGCAGCAGTTCCAGGATCTCGCCCATCGGGGCCATCAGCGGCTTGCCCTGCGGGAAGCGGTAGCGCCAGAAGGTCGCCACGTGGCTGAGCACGCCCGCGCCTTCGCCCAGCGCCATGAACATCTCGGGCGAGGCCAGCAGGAAGTCGCGGAAGGCCGCCGCGTTGCCTTGCGTCAGCTGCAGGAACACCGCGTCATAGGTCTTCAGATAGCCCATGACCGCCTTGACCTGGCCCTCCATGGCCCCGCGCAGGCGCAGCTTCATCTCGTCGATCAACACCATCAGGTCGCGGTCGCGCGGCCCGATGACGCGCAGCTTCATGACCTCGATCAGCACTTCCTTGAGCTTCGGCCAGAGGCTGTTCAGCACCCACTTGTAGTAGAGGAAGCCCTTCCACGCGAAGATGCCCTCGCGATAGCTCTCGCCCTCCAGCTGCAGGGTCAGCCGCAGGGGTTCCAGACGCTCGTCGGTCTTGGACGACAGCAGGGCTTCGACCAGTCGGCTGGTCGCTCCGCCGGAGCCCGCGCCGCCATAGGCCAGCTCGATCAGGCGGGCGATTTCGCCGCCGACAAAGCGCTGCATCTTGTCGACGTCGCCAGGCGAGATGTCGAAATGCGTCGGGCTGACCTCATAGCCGCGCCGCTTCATGTGTTCGCGCAGCAGGAAGGGGTCGAGCGAGGGCAGCTCGTTGATGGCTTCCAGGATCTCGACGTCGCGGATCATGTCGTCGGCGCCGCCGCGCAGCTCCTGGAGGACCGGCAGCCAGCCCTTTTCGCCCACGAACACGGTGCGTCCGCCCAGCGACAGATCGGATTTGTCGAAGGGGACGATGATCTTGGTGGCGGTGCGCTGCAGGCCGTCGAACAGCTCGATTTCGTCCTGCCGCAGGCGATGCTTCAGCACCACCGAGCCGTTCAGGGTGGCGCTTTTGAACAGCGGCTGGGCGGAATGTTCCGGATTGCCGGCGTTGTTCACGGCCAGCACGGCGAGGTTCAGGACCCGGCTGGTGGAGGCCGTCTTCTCCAGCCCGCGCAGGCTACGGTAGATACGTTCGTTCGAGCCCGCCACAGGGGACCTTCCGGTCAAGCTTACGAGCCGCTTCTGCGGCCCCTACCGACCCATGCATCTCATGCAAATCCCAAGGGACCGTTAAGCTTGGCCCTGTCCGGGCAATTCGGACCCGTCGGGCGGGCCCACCACATGGGTGCTGATCTCGCCGGCCGCGACTTCGCCGCGCAGGAACACCCAGGTCAGGTCGCGGGCGGGCGCGTGGCGGATTTCCACCTCGCCGAACCACGCGCGGTCGACACTGGGGTCGGGATCCAGCCGGATCGCCGCCTCGCCGCCCTCGATCACCAGCTGGGTCAGGTCGGCGCGCGAGCTCTCGATCCACAGGACCTCAAAGCCCTTGCCGGCCAGTTCGGCGAGCTTTTCCGTCAGCCCGTCGGTGAGCCGCCAACCAGCCGGCGCCTCGGCCGCGGCGGAGTTCAAGTGAGTCGCCATGCTCGCTAGGGTAGCGCTTTCGGCGCGGACGCCAAATAGCGCGTTACCCGGAATGAGTCGTCCCGCCGAAATCGACAGCCTCTGTCGCCACGGTCCCGGCGGTGCGGCCGGGCGCCTGCTGATAGGTCCAGTAGAGGTTGGTGTGGGCGATCACCGCCTCCGGCGCCGGGGCGCCCCATTGGGTCTTGTCGCCGGTCGTGTGGGCGTCGCTGACCAGGATGGCGTCATAGCCGCGCACCAGCGCCCCGTGCAGGGTCGAGCGGATGCAGGCGTCGCTCTCCGCCCCGGTGATCACCAGCCGCCCGACGCCGCGCTCGGCCAACACAGCCTCCAGCGTCGTCTCCTCGAAGGCGTCTCCATAGGCCTTGGCGATCAGCGGTTCGTCCGGCGCGGGCGCAAGCTCCGGCGCGAACTGCCAGGCCGCGCTGGCGGGCGCGAGGTCTTCGCTCTGATGCTGCACCCAGATCACCGCCACGCCCGCCGCGCGGGCCTGGTCCGCCAGCCGGTTGATATTGGCCACCACGGCGTCGCGGAACGGCGCGCCCGCGACCACGCCCACCTGGACATCGACGATCAGCAGGGCGGTGGCGGGGCGATCGGGCAGGGTAGTCATGGGCGGATTTTAGCGGGGGAGAGCGCGCCTGTCAGCGGATCAGCTCAGCGGCGTCATCTCTCTCGCTCGTCAGCGCCCGGCTTGTCCGGGCGACCCATGATCACGGCGGTGATGCGCGAAACGCCGCGGCGCCGCTCGATCTCATCCCGGCGCCACGGAGATCATGGGTGGCCCGACATCGTCGCCCGCACGCTTCCACGCCCCCTTGCGTTTATGGATTCCAGATAAACGCTGACGCGCTTTCCGGGATGACATCAGCGCTGGGCTTTGCAGATGGGTTAGACGGTCGCGGTTGCGTCCGGCGGCACGTAGAATTGCTTCACTGCCGGTCCATACTTGTTCGGACCCTGCTGGCTATCCTCGATAAGCAGCCAATAGAGAGGCAGGAGGTTGATCAGCGGGATGAGCAGCAGGACCCATATCCAGCCCGATTTTCCGGTGTCATGTGCTCGCCGGAACGTCATCGCCGTATGATCGATGAACGAACACACGATCGCCACGAGAGACAGCAGCGCCAGTACGATCACTCCGGCGGTTGCGCCACCCGATCCACTCAGGCCTGCAGTCGCACCACTCGCTGCAAACCCAATAAAAAGAACGACGAAAATACCAATCCAGGCGAAGTAGTTGGCCCAGGCGTGCGAGCGCGGCGCGCGCCCATCAAACGAAAAATTGAAAAACCACCTGCCCATCGTTCCCCCCGGATTTGAGTGACCGACGATAGGTTGAGCGCTTTATATTCCTATGGTCAAGGTTGTGGTGGTCGATGGCTCGGCCCTGTTCGAAGGGCTGACCGCCTCTAAACTCCATGGTCGCCATAGGGTTTAAGCGAAGGTGTGGGCGGCTTGCGCCCCTAACTTCACCCACGCGCCTCTATCGCGATCAATTGGCCCACCCTGAATTCAGTGGCCTACAAGAAGGATGAAGTCCGAGCACCCTGGGGCGCGCCTACGGGTTGGGAATTGAGGTCATTTGGACCTGTCGAAGGGATCAGATCGCGCACGTCCATTTCCATACAAGGCAGTTTGCTCACGTGCTTTGGGATGCCCCTGAGGAGTTGGAGCAGGGACTCTATAACCGCATAGTGCATGTCGTAGGCTTTGGCTCAGAAGCGGCCCGGACCTCGGCAAGCTAGGCCAAAGATGCGCGGGATATCCCCCACCCTTTCGTTGACACCGCGCTCCCCATCCGTATAAGTCCCGCCCTCTCGCCCGCGGGCCATCTCGCGGGCGCATTCCGTTTTGCAAATACACTCTGAATTCGAAGGCTAGACCGATGTACGCGGTGATCAAAACCGGCGGCAAGCAGTACCGGGTTTCCCCCGGCGATCTGATGGTTGTCGAAAAGCTCGTGGGCGAGCCCGGCTCGGACGTTTCGTTCGGCGAGGTCCTGATGGTTGGCGAAGGCGACGCTGTCGTCATCGGCGCGCCGACGGTGGCCGGCGCGGTGGTGACCGCGACGCTCGTCGAGACCCGCAAGGGTGAGAAGGTGAAGATCTTCAAGAAGATCCGTCGCCAGGGCTATCGCCGCACCCGTGGGCACCGTCAGCACGAGACCGCCCTGCGCGTCATCGGCATCACCGGCGCCGACGGCAAGACCACCAAGTGGGACGGCAAGGTCGACCTGACCACCAAGGGCGAGCTCGATGCGCGCGCCCGTGGCCTGGACTACATCAGCCCGGCCGCCCAGGCCGAAGCCTTCGCCGCCTCCAAGATCCAGACGCCCCGCAAAGGCGCCGGGACCGCCCGATCTGCCCCGGTAAAAGGGGCCGCGCCGGTGAAGAAGGCCGCCGCGCCGAAGACTGAAGCGAAGGCGGAAGCCGCGCCCGTGGAAGCCAAGGCTGCTGCGAAGCCCGCCGCCGAGAAGAAGGCGGCTCCGGCCGCCGCTGAAAAGAAGGCTGCTGCGCCGAAGAAGGCCGCCGCGGCTCCCAAGAAGGACAAGTCGGCCGAGTAGGGCCGGCTAACGGATTTAGGAGGCCACCATGGCTCACAAGAAATCAGGCGGCTCCTCGCGCAACGGTCGCGATTCGGCCGGCCAGCGCCTGGGCGTGAAGAAGTTCGGCGGCGAAAACGTGCTCGCCGGCAACATCCTCGTGCGTCAGCGCGGCACCAAATTCTACCCGGGTGAGAACGTCGGCCTCGGCCGCGACCACACCCTCTTCGCGACCGCTACCGGCGCCGTGAAGTTCATGACCAAGCGCAACGACCGGACCTACGTGAACGTGGTCGTGGCTGCAGCGCCCGCCGCCGAATAGCGGAACCGCCTTTCTCCGGTTCCGCCTCAGGGCTGAACCGGACAGACGAACCCAAGCGGGGAGTCCGGACAGCCGGGCTCCCCGCTTTTCGTTTTAGGCCCCACCCCTCTCAAGCCAGCAGGGGGGAGGGCCGGGAGGTAGAAAATGTGCGCAGTTGACGTGACCCCCGTGATCGCCACGGAACGCCTGATCCTTCGCGGACCCGTTGTGACCGACGCCCCGGCGATCGCCGCGATGGCGCACGACGTCGCGGTGGCCGGCATGACCACCTCGATGCCGCACCCCTATTCGGAGAGCGACGCCGAGGCCTGGATCGAGCACGCCCGAAATTGCGACTGGCGCCGCACCGCGATGTTCGCGATCGAGCACCGCGCGTTCGGTGTCGTGGGCCTGTTGGGCTTCGACCACGATCGCGGCCCGCGCGCGGAGATCGGCTATGCGCTGGGCCGCCGGTTCTGGAACCGCGGCTACGCCACCGAAGCCGTCCGCGGCGCCCTGAAGTGGGTCAAGCGGGACTGGCGCAAGGCCGTCGTCGTCGCCGGCCACTTCGCCGACAACCCGGCCTCGGGCCAGGTGCTCTGCAAGGCCGGCTTCCTCTACACCGGCGACATACAACGCAGGCCCTCCCGCGCCCGAGGCCGCGACGACGTCCCGACCCGGATGATGGTCTGGCTGGCGTAGAGATATTGAACCACGAACCCACACGAACGGACACGAACAGGTCGTGGACGAGACGACGGCGCCTTCGTTACCTGACGTCCTGTGACCAGGATCGCCGGCTAGGTCGGCCTGTTCGTGTGGGTTCGTGGTTCCAAAAAAGCCGTTCCAGGGCTATCTGTGCTAAGGCGCGCGTGACATGAAATTCCTCGACGAGTGCAAGATCTACATCCGGTCCGGAAACGGCGGCGGCGGAGCCGTGTCGTTCCGGCGGGAGAAATATATCGAGTACGGTGGCCCGGACGGCGGCGACGGCGGCAAGGGCGGCGACGTCTGGATCGAGGCGGTCGAGGGGCTGAACACCCTGATCGACTTCCGCTACCACCAGCACTTCAAAGGCGAGACCGGCGTCCACGGCATGGGCCGCAACCGCCATGGCCACAACGGCGCCGATGCGGTGCTGAAGGTGCCGGTGGGCACCCAGGTGTTCGCCGAGGACAAGGAGACCCTGCTGCTCGACCTCGACAAGGCCGGCACGCGGGTGCGCCTCTTGAAGGGCGGCAACGGCGGGTTCGGCAACACCTACTTCAAGGGGCCGGTGAACCAGGCGCCGCACTACGCCAACCCGGGTCTGGAAGGCGACGAGCAGTGGATCTGGCTGCGCCTGAAGCTGATCGCCGACGTCGGCCTGGTGGGCCTGCCCAATGCCGGCAAGTCGACCTTCCTGGCCGCCGCCAGCGCCGCCAAGCCGAAGATCGCCGACTATCCCTTCACGACGCTGGCCCCCAACCTCGGCATGGTCGACCTGTCGGTGGGCGAGCGGTTCATCCTGGCCGACATCCCGGGCCTGATCGAGGGCGCCTCGGAAGGCGCGGGCCTGGGCGTCCGTTTCCTGGGCCATGTGGAGCGGACCGCGACCCTGATCCATCTGGTGGACGGCACGCAGGACGACGTCGTCGAGGCCTGGAAGACCGTGCGCCACGAGCTGGAAGCCTATGGCGACGAGCTGGGCGGCAAGACCGAATTCCTGGTGCTGTCGAAGGTCGACGCCCTCGACCCCGAGACCCGCAAGGCCAAGGCCAAGCTGCTGGCCAAGGCCTCGGGCGCCAAGGTGCGGCAGGTCTCCGGCGTCTCCGGCGAGGGAGTGACCGAGCTGCTGCGCGAATCCTACGCCCTGGTCCGCGAACGCAAGGCCGAGGCCGTCTCCGACGCCCTGGAAGCCAGCGGCGAGGCGCCCGAGGACTGGGCGCCGTGAAGGGTCCCTCCTTGGCGAACCTGCCGGCCGCCAGGCGCATCGTCGTCAAGGTCGGCTCGGCCCTCCTCGTCGGGCCGCCATCTTCAAAAAAAGAGGACGGCGCCGACCGCGCCTGGCTCGCCGCCTTCGCCGCCGACGTGGCGCGCCTCCGCACTCGTGGCCAGCAGGTGCTGGTGGTCTCCTCCGGCGCCGTGGCGTTGGGTCGCCGCCGCCTCAGCCTGCCCAAACGCGCGCTGACGCTCCCGGAAAAGCAGGCCGCCGCCGCCGCCGGCCAGTCGGCCCTGATGCGCGCCTGGGAAGAAGCGCTGGAGCCGCTGGGTCTCCAGGCCGCCCAGATCCTGCTGACCCGCGACGATACCGAGGTGCGCCGGCGCTGGCTGAACGCGCGCGCCACCGTCGAGACCCTGCTGGCGCTGGGCGTGGTCCCGGTGGTCAACGAGAACGATACGGTGGTCACCGAAGAGTTGCGGTACGGCGACAACGACCGACTGGCCGCCCGGGTGGCCCAGATGATCGGCGCGGACCTGCTGATCCTGCTTTCCGACGTCGACGGCCTCTACACTGCCGACCCGCGCCGCGACCCGGCCGCCGAGCACCTGCCGCGCGTGGCTCGCCTGACCCCACAGATCGAGGCCATGGCCGGCGGCGCCAATGCCGGCGCGGGCGTCGGCACAGGCGGCATGGCCACCAAGCTCGCCGCCGCGCGGATCGCCGGCGCCGCGGGCTGCGCGACGGTGATCACCCTGGGCTCGCGCCCCTCGCCGCTGCGGGCGCTGGAGGACGGCGAGCGGGCCACCGTGATCGAGGCCTCCACCACGCCGGCCGCCGCCTACAAGACCTGGATCGCGGGTTCGCTGTCGCCGACCGGGGTGCTGGTGGTGGACGCGGGCGCGGCCGAGGCGGTGCGGCGCGGCAAGAGTCTGCTGGCCGCCGGCGTGCGCCGCACCGAGGGCCGCTTCGACAAGGGCGACGCCGTGGTGATCCGCGACGAGACCGGCCACGAGATCGCCCGCGGCCTGGTCCGCTACGAGGCCTGCGACGCCGAGCGCATCTGCGGCCTGAAGAGCGCAGCCATCGAAGCAGCCCTGGGCTACACGAGCGGCCCCCTGGTCCACGCCGACGACCTGGCGCTTGGGGCGCCGGTCGGGGCCTGACCATCCATTTCCGCTCATCCCCGCGAAGGCGGGGACCCATGCGGCATCTCAGCTGGCGTGCCCCAGGGCAGGCAGTTCCGGACTCAGCCTGGGTCCCCGCCTTCGCGGGGATGAGCGGTGGTGAGGGTGCTGAGATCACCCGGCTCGTCCACATCGAACAGCACGCCGTCGTTGGGGCTTTCGATCAGCACCAAGCGTTCGCCCAGGTCCTGCAGCACGCCCCGCGCGCCGGCGTCGCCGGTGAGCGCCAGGAGTTGCGGGAAGAGCGTCCGGTCGATCAGCACCGGGTTGCCGCGCCGCCCGCCGAAGGTCGGCGCGACCGCCAGCGCGCCATCCACCAGCGCCTGGGCCATGGCCGGCAGCACCTGGGCCGGCACCCGCGGCATGTCGCCCAGGAACACATAGACCCCGTCGGCGTCGGCGGGCAGGCTGGCGATGCCGGTGCGCAGCGATGCGCCCATGCCCTCGGCGTGATCGGGCGCGTGCACGATCACCGTGCGGGGGTCGAAAGCGCGGGCGGCGGACGAGACAGCGTCGGCCTCGGCCCCGATCACCACGGTGACGCTGCGCACCGGGGCGGCGAAGGCCGCGGCCAGCGCGCCTTCCAGCAGGACGCCAGCATCCCAGGCCGCGGTAAGCTTGCCGCCGCCGAACCGCGAGCCCGACCCGGCCGCCAGGACGATTGCCTCCAAGATGGGGCCCTCCAAGTTCGCGGCCTCCAACGCTGGACCTGTCGCCAAGGCGATATCCTCTCTATGTTCAGGCTGACATGACGCCCTATGACGCCCTACCGCCGCAAGGCCAAAGCCGTTCACCAAGCCCAGGCGGGGCCGGCTTGACCGACGCCTTCGGGCGCACGGTGACCTACTTGCGCGTCTCGGTCACGGACCGCTGCGACCTGCGCTGCGTCTATTGCATGAGCGAGCACATGGTCTTCCTGCCAAAGGCGCAGGTGCTGACTCTGGAGGAACTCGACCGGATCGCCAGCGCCTTTGTCGGCCTGGGCACGCGGAAACTGCGGATCACCGGCGGCGAGCCCCTGGTCCGCAAGGGGCTGATGGACCTGATCCGCAGCCTTGGGCGGCACCTCAAGTCGGGCGCGCTGGACGAGATCACGCTCACGACCAACGGCACGCAGTTAGCGAAGTTCGCGGAGCCGCTGTTCGACGCCGGCGTCCGGCGCGTGAACGTCTCTATCGACACCCTGAAGCCGGATCTGTTCCGCACCCTCACCCGCGGCGGCAATCTGGCCACGGTGCTGGCCGGGATCGCGGCGGCGCAGGCCGCGGGCCTGAAGGTGAAGCTGAATGCGGTGGCGCTGAAGGACGACAACGCCGCCGAACTGCCGGACCTGATCCGCTGGGGGCATGGCCAGGGATGCGACGTCACCCTGATCGAGACCATGCCGATGGGCGAGATCGAGGCGGACCGCACCGACCAATATCTGTCGCTGACCAAGCTCCGCGCCGAGCTTGAGAGCTTCTGGACGCTCACCGACCTGCCGCTCTCGACGGGGGGGCCGGCGCGCTATGTCGAGGTGGCGGAGACCGGCGGCCGCCTGGGCTTCATCACCCCGCTCAGCCACAATTTCTGCGAGGCCTGCAACCGCGTCCGGCTGACCTGCACCGGCACGCTGCACACCTGCCTGGGGCAGGAGGACGCCGCCGATCTGCGCGCGGTGATCCGGGGTGGGGCGGATGACGAGGCCTTGGTCGAGGCTATCCGCAACGCCGTCGACGCCAAGCCCAAGGGCCACGATTTCCACATCGATCGCGCCTCGGCCCCGGCGGTCGCGCGACATATGTCCACCACGGGCGGATAGCGCCGTGGCCCGCGTGCTGCTGTTCGGCCGCCTGAGCGACGTCGCCGGCTGGCGCGACCGCCAGATCGATAGCCCGTTCCTGTCCGCTCTGCGCGCCAAGCTCACCGCAGAGGATGCGGCCTTGGGCGAAGCGCTCGGCGGAAAGGGCGTCCAGGTGGCGCTGGACCAGGTGATCGTGCGCGGCGACGCAGCCCTGAACCCGGCCACCGAAGTCGCCTTCCTCCCGCCGATGAGCGGTGGATGAGCGTCCGGCTCACCTTCGAGACCTTCGACCCGGGCGCGCTGCTCACAGCGTTCAGCCAGGGCCGTGCGGAGACCGGCGCGGTCGCTACCTTCACGGGCATCGCGCGCGCCGAGGCCGGCGCGACCATCGCGCTGGAGTTGGAAGCCTATCCCGGATTCACCGAGGCGCAGATCGGCAAGACCGCCGACGGGGCGCGGGTGCGGTTTGGCCTGGATGACCTGCTGATCCTGCATCGAATTGGAAAGATCGCGCCCGGCGAGCCGGTGGTGTTCGTGGCCACGGCGGCGCGGCATCGCCGCCACGCCTTCGAGGCCTGCGACTTCCTGATGGACTACTTGAAGTCGCGCGCGCCCTTCTGGAAGAAGGAGCACGGACCGGACGGCGCCCGCTGGATCGAGCCCCGCGACCAGGACCACGCCGACCTGAAACGGTGGGAAGAGGAGACCACGACGTGAACGCGCTGACCCCCGGCGGCCGCATCGACGAAAGCCGGGCCCTGAAGCCCGTGCGGATCGCGGTGCTGACCATCTCCGACACCCGCGACGAGGAGAGCGACACCTCCGGCCACGTGCTGGCCGAACGGGTGAAGGCCGCGGGCCACGAGCTGGCCGACAAGGCGATCTGCAAGGACTCGATTAGGGAGATCCGCGAGAAGATCCAGGCCTGGGTCGCCTCCGGCGTCGTCGAGGCGATCATCACCACCGGCGGCACCGGAATCACCGGCCGCGACGTGACGCCGGAGGCGGTCGAGCCGCTGTTCGACAAGAAACTCGACGGCTTCTCGACGGTTTTCCACATGGTCAGCTACGCCTCCGTCGGCCTCTCGACCCTGCAGAGCCGCGCCACGGCCGGCATCGTCGGCGGGGTCTTCGTGTTCTGCCTGCCGGGCTCGAACGGCGCGGTGAAGGACGGCTGGGACAAGGTGATCTCCGCCCAGCTCGACAGCCGCCACGGCCCCTGCAACATGGTCGAGCTGATGCCCCGTCTTCTCGAGACCTAGGGGGCTTCTGGAAACATGAGCAAACTCACACACTTGGACGAAGCCGGCCGCGCCCGCATGGTCGATGTCTCGGACAAGGCGTCCACGGCCCGCGAGGCCGTGGCCCAGGGCTTCCTCCGCATGAGCCCCGCGACCCTGGCGCTCGCCCTGTCCGGCGACGGCAAAAAGGGCGACGTCCGCGCCGTCGCCGAGATCGCCGGCGTCATGGCGGCCAAGCAGACATCTGCCTTGATCCCCATGTGCCATCCCCTGGCGCTCTCCACGGTCGAGGTCCGCGTCGAGCCGGCCGACGGTGGCCTGGCCGTCACCGCCCGGGTCAAGACCACCGGCCCGACCGGCGTCGAGATGGAGGCGCTGACGGCGGTGAGCGTTGCCTGCCTGACCCTCTACGACATGCTCAAGGCCGCCGAGAAAGGCATGGTCATCGAGGCCGTGCGGCTCACCGCGAAGACCGGTGGCAAGAGCGGGGACTGGTCGGCGTGAAGCTGCTGACTGTCGACGACGCGCGCGCGCGCATGCTCGCCGAGATCGCGATCCTGCCGGCGGAGGCCGTCCCGCTGAGCCAGTCCATCGGGCGCGTGCTGGCGGAAGACGTGGTGGCGGTTCGCGATCAGCCGCCGTTCGCGGCCTCGGCCATGGATGGCTGGGCGGTGCGGGCGGCGGATTGTCCGGGGACGCTGACGATCGTCGGTGAAAGCGCGGCGGGACACGGCTTCGAGGGTGCGGTCGGGCCGGGTGAGGCTGTCCGGATCTTTACGGGCGCGGCCGTGCCGCTGGGCTGCGACGCCGTGGTCATTCAGGAGGACGCCGAGCGGGACGGCGAAACCGTGCGGGTCCCGGCCGTCGAGGCGGGGCATGCCGTGCGGCCGGCGGGTGGGGATTTTGCAGCCCAGGCGGTTCTGCTGACGCGCGGCACGCGGATTGACCCCTGGCGGCTGTCCCTCGCGGCCTCGGCGGGACGGGCGACGGTTTCGGTCTATCGCCGGCCGCGCGTGGCCCTGCTGTCAACCGGCGAGGAGATCGTCGAGGCGCCGGCCACGCCGGGACCGTTCCAGATCTATGACTCGGGCGTACCGGCTCTGGCCGCGATCATCGCGCTTTGGGGCGCGACCGTGATCCGCGCCAAGCCCGTGCGCGATACGCTGGAGGCGGTCGTCGAAGCCCTCCGCGGCGCGGACGCCGACCTCGTGGTGACCGTCGGCGGAGCCTCGGTCGGCGACCACGATCTCGTGCGGGCCGCCGCTCAGGCGCTGGGTCTTTCGCTAAGGGTCGAGAGCGTCAAGGTCCGGCCCGGCAAGCCCACGTTCTTTGGCGTGTTCGGCGATGGCCGCGGGCTCCTGGGTTTGCCGGGCAATCCGGCGTCCGCGTTCGTCTGCGCGGAACTCTTCCTGGGTCCGATCTTGGGGCGATACCAGGGTGTCGGCTCCCCCGAACTGCCGCTGAGGGCCGCGAAGCTTCGATCCAGCCTGCCGGCCAACGGACCCCGGGAGCACTGGATGCGAGGGAAACTGTTTTACACGGACGGCGAGCTTCACGTGCTGCCGTTCAGAGATCAGGATTCGTCGCTGGTCAGTATCTTCGCGGCGGCCGACGCCTTGGTCGTGCGGGGCGTCAATGCCTCGGCCGCCGGCGTGGGCGATCTGGTCGAGGTGCTGCCGCTCTCTCGCGCATAGCGGATCGCCATGATCTCGCCGATCACCGAGACGGCGACCTCCCAGGGGGCCTTGCCGCCGATGTCGAGGCCGATCGGCGCGCGCAGCTTGCCGAAGGCGCTTTCCGGCGCCCCGTCGGCCCGAAGCGGGGCCAGGCGGTCGGCGATCCGCCGCCGGGCGCCCAACAGGCCCACATAGCTGGCCGCTGACGGGAGAGCCGCGCGCAGGGCGGCGCGATCGGTTTCCAGGTCGTGGGTGGCGATGGCGATGGCGGTCCAGGGATCGACGCCGATGTCGGCGAAGGCCTCCAGAGGCTCGGCGCGGCTGTAGCCGACGCCCGGGATGGGCGGCCCGACCGGCGGCCCCTTCGGGCGGACCAACGTCGTTTCGAACTCCGATTGCGCGCCCAACTGGGCGATCGCCAGCGCCGTGGGGTCGCCACCGACCACGATCAGGCGCGGCGTCGGCTCGTAGGGGCGCGCCACCCGGGCCTCGGGCCACGGCGACAGACCTTCCGCGCAATGGCGCGTCACACCGTCGCTGACCCAAACGGTCGGCCGGCGCTCGGCGTGGGCGGCGAGCAGTTCGCTCAGCGCCGCATCGTCAGGCGCCACCCGCTCCAGGAAAATCTCGATCCGCGCCCCGCAGAGCAACTGGATGTCCGGCCAGGGGCTGCCTTCGCCATAGACCAGCGTGCGCGGCTCCCCGTCCGCCAGGCAGCCCGCGGCGTGGTCAGCGACGTCGCTCTCCACACAACCGCCAGAGAAATAGCCCGCGACAGATCCTCCCCTTGCGGATTTGGGCGCAAAGACCATCTGGGTCCCGACCGGCCGCGGTCCGCCGCCCTCCACCGCGATCAAGGTCGCCAGAGTGCAGGAAAGGCCCGCCTCGCGCACCTGGCGCAGGGTTGGCCGGACGTCGTCGGTCATGCCGAACAGAGGCCATTCGGGAAGGGGCTCGCGGACGCTCAAAATTTACCACCTGGAAAGGGCTTGGATACGGCTTCTTAGGCATCATAGGCCAAAGATAGCGTCTCTTAGGAAGTGGTCCCGAGCAGCCCGCCGATATGACGTCACCGATCAACAAGCTGGGCCTCGGCTCCGGACAGTTCGGCCTGGATCAGCAGGCTGGCGCCCGCGGTCGGCCGCGCGACCAGGAAGCCCGCGAAATCCTGAGCATCGCCGCGCGCTCCGGCCTGGGCGTGCTTGAGATCGGCCGCCATCCCAATTCCGCCGAAATCACCCTCGGCCAGGTGCTGCCCAAGCCGCAGCCGTTCAAGCTCACCGTCACCACCGTGCGCCCCGACCGCGGGGCCGACCTGGTGGAGGCTGAGATCCGCGCGCAGTTCGCCCGCCTCGGCGTCGCCGCCGTCGATGCGATCCTGGCGCCATCGGCCACCGATCTCTTCAGCCCGCATGGGCCGGAACTCTGGGAGCGCCTGCGCAAGCTGCGCGACGAGGGCCTGTGCAAGAAGATCGGCGTCTCGGTCTATGCCTCCGACGATCCAGTGGGTCTGGCCAAGCGCTTCAAGCCGGACCTGATCCAGGCGCCGGCCTCGTTGCTCGATCAGCGGATGCTGATCGACGGCACGCTCTCGGAACTGGCCGGCATGGGGATCGAGATCCATCTGCGCTCGATCTTCCTGAACGGCCTGCTGTTCCTGCCGCCCGACCGGGCGCCCAACCATCTGAAGGCCGCCGCCGGCCGGATCAGCCGCGCGCGCCGCCTGATCGCCGAGGGTCGCTCCGATCCGCTGCAGGCCGCCCTGGGTTTTGCCCTGTCGCGGCCGGAAGCCTCCTGCGTCCTGGTGGGCGTGGCGTCCGCCGCCGAAATGTCCGCGGTCGTGGCCGCCGCCATGAGCCCGCCGCCGGACCTCGACTGGGATGAAATGGCGCTGGACGATCCCGACGCGCTCGATCCCCGCGCCTGGGCCGCGGCCTGACGACTCAGCTGTCGATCATCTGCCTGATCTTCTCGCCGAGCGTCTCGATGGCGAAGGGCTTGGTGATGACTTGCATGCCGCGCTCGAGATGGCCGTGGCCGACCGCCGCGTTTTCCGCATAGCCGGTTACGAACAGCACCTTGAGGCCGGGCCGCAGCGCGCGCCCAGCGTCGGCGACCTGGCGGCCGTTCATGCCGCCGGGCAGGCCGACGTCGGTGATCAGCAGGTCCACCCGCGCGTCCGACTGCAGGATGCGCAGCCCTGAAGGACCGTCGACCGCCTCCAGGGCGTTGTAGCCGGCTTCTTGCAGGACATCGACGATCAGCATGCGCACGGTCGACTCGTCATCGACCACCAGCACCGTCTCACCGTGCCCGCCGTAGTCGGCGGCGCTAAGCTCCCGGGCGGCGATCGGCTCGTCAGCCGCGCCGGCGTGCCGGGGCAGGTAGAGGCACATGGTCGTGCCGGAGCCGACCTCGGAATAGATGCGTACCTGGCCCCCGGACTGGCGGACGAAGCCGTAGATCATCGAGAGCCCCAGGCCGGTGCCGGACCCCAGGGGCTTGGTGGTGAAGAACGGATCGAAGGCGCGCGCGATGACCTCGGGGGTCATGCCCGTGCCGGTGTCGGTGACGCAGAGCGAGACATATTGCCCGGGCGCCAGTTCACGCTCGCGCGCGGCGCGATCGTCCAGCCACTTGTTGGCGGTCTCGATGGTCAGCTTGCCGCCATCCGGCATGGCGTCGCGGGCGTTGATACACAGGTTGAGGATGGCGTTTTCGAGCTGGTTCGGATCGATCAGCGTGGTCCAGAGACCGCCGGCGCCAACCACTTCCATCTTCACGCCGGGGCCGACCGTGCGGCGGATCAGCTCTTCCAGCCCGGCGACCAGACGATTCACATCGACCGCCTTCGGATCGAGGGTCTGCCGGCGTGAGAAGGCCAGCAGGCGCTGGGTGAGCGCCGCGGCGCGCTTGGCGGCGCCTTGGGCGGCGTCGATGTAGCGGGGAATGGCCTCGAGCCGCCCCTGCTGGATGCGGGTTTCCAGCAGGTCCAGGCTGCCGACGATGCCGGCCAACAGGTTGTTGAAGTCGTGGGCGATGCCGCCGGTGAGCTGGCCCACGGCCTCCATCTTCTGGCTCTGCCGCAGGGCCTCCTCGGTGGCCATCAGCTCGCCGGTGCGTTCCTGGACCTGCTGCTCCAGGGTGGCGTTGAGCTGGGCCAGCGCCTGGGCCGTGGCCTTCTGGTCGTCGATGTCGGTGTTGGTGCCGATCCAGCGGACGATCGCGCCGCTTTCGTCGCGCTGCGGCACGGCGCGCGCAATGTGCCAGCGGTAGATGCCGTCGGCGCGGCGCAGACGGAATTCGGCCTCATAGGTCTCGCCCGAGGCCAGGGAGGCGGCCCAACGGACGCCGGCGCCAGTCAGGTCTTCGGGATGGACGATGGACCCCCAGGCGGCGCCGTCCAGTTCGCCCTGACCGGCGCCGCTGTAGGCGTAGACCCCGCTGTTGAACCAGTAGAGATAGCCGTCCGGCCGTGCGGCCCAGACGTGGTCCGGCATGGCTTCGGCCAAGGTTCGGAACTGCGCCTCGCTTTCGCGCAAGGCGGCGATCGCCTCATGCGCCGAGGTCACGTCGATGCCTTGAACGAAGATGCCCGAGACCGCGCCGTCGGGCCCGCGAATCGGCTGGTAGACGAAATCGACGATGCGCGGCTCGAGCGCCGCGCCCGGGGTGCGCTGCAGGTCGGCTCGGACCCCCTGGCCGACATGCGGCTCGCCGGTGGTGTAGACTTGGTCCAACAGGGCCACGAACCCCTGATCCACCACCTCCGGCAGGGCTTCGCGCACCTCTCGCCCGATCGCCTCGCGATGGCCGATCAGTTGCCTGTAGCCGGGGTTAAGCATCTCGAAGCGGTGGTTCGGTCCACGCAGGAGGCCCATGAAGCTCGGGGCCTGTTCAAACATCTGCCGCAGCCGGTCGATCTCGGCGGCGGCGCTCGCGCGGCTCTCCAGCACCGCCAGCGCGCCTGCGATCTGGCTGGCGATCAGCTGGGCGAATCCCAGAATGTCGGAATCCTCGGGCCGGTAGGGATTGAGGCCGATCACCAGGGCCGCCGACGGCTTGCCGCGCCCGGCCTGGCTCACCGGCACGATCAGGGCTTCGGCGGGCGCGATGTCCCAGTCTCCCTTGGGCGGGTCGCTCAGCAGCCCGGCGAGCGCGATCCGGACGCTTTCGGCGCCCTGCGCGATTTCGGCATAGGGCCAAGCCGCTTCGTCCAGAGCGGGCAGCGAACTCGCCGCCGGAACCGGGCCGAAGGGGCTGACGAAGCCGAATGGGAAGTCCTTGGCGTTGGTCGCCAGCGCCCGGGTGGTGGCCGCCAGAACCCCCGCCAGATCGCGGGCCGGGAGCAGCTCCTGGGCGAGCACCCGCAGGGTTTCCAGCCGCCGTTCGCTGATGACCCGCTCGGTCTCCTCGGTCACCACGCACATCAGGCCATCGATAGCCCCGGCGTCGCCCCGCAGCGGGCTGTAGGAAAAGGTGTGGTAGGTCTCCTCCAGATAGCCGCTGCGTTCGAGCATCAGCATCAGGGCCTTGTCCCAGGTGGCCACTCCATCGCGCATCACCGAAACGATGCGGTCCTCAACGGCGGAGAAGACCTCTTTCCAGACCTGCGACATCGGCCGGCCGAGCGCGGCGGGATGCTTGACGCCGAGCGTCGGCGCGTAGGCGTCGTTGTAGAAGAAGGCGAGGTCCGGCCCCCAGCCCAGCCACATCTCAAAGCGGGATGTCAGCATCATCCGCAGCGGGACTTTGAGGCCATCCGGCCAATGCTCCGGCGAGCCCAGAGGGGTCGCGGCCCAGTCATGGGCGCGCATCCGGGCGCTCATGGCGCTGTCGCCCGGAAAGGTGTCGGCCAGGACGTCGGCGGGCGCGCTCAAAGGTCGGATTTACTCAGCTTGCACGGAGCGAGACCTCGCAAGCGACTCTCCCCCTGCAACCACAACGCGCCACCAGGCGAAGCGTTGCGCTCGACGGCCGCCCCTATTCAAAAGGCCGATCCAGACTGGGCTGTGGCTGGGTGAACCAGGCCGCGCCGTCCGTCGTGACATGGAAATGGTCTTCCAGCCGGACGCCGAAGGTTTCCGGGACGACGATCATCGGCTCGTTGGAGAAGCACATGCCGGGCGCGAGCGGGGTCTTGTCGCCGCGCACCAGGTAGGGCGCCTCGTGAATGGCCAGGCCGATGCCGTGGCCGGTCCGATGCGGCAGGCCGGGCAGCGCATAGTCGGGGCCGAACCCCGCGGCCTCGAGCACCCGCCGCGCCACGGCGTCGATTTCCTCGCAGGGCACGCCGGGCTTCACCGCCGCGAAGGCCGCCGCCTGCGCGCGCTTTTCCACATCCCACACGTGGCGCTGTTCGGCCGACGGCGTCCCGAAGACGTAGGTGCGGGTGATGTCGGAGTTGTAGCCCTGAACCCTGCAGCCGGTGTCGATGAGGACGATCTCGCCCTCGGCCAGTCTCTGCTCGCCGGGCAGGCCGTGCGGATAGGCGCTGGCGACCCCGAACTGCACCGCGCAGAACGACGAGCCGTCGTCAGCCCCCAGGGCCCGATGCGCCTGGTCGATGAAGCGGCGGACGACGGTGGTGGTGATCCCGGACGACAGGATGCGCGCGGCCCGGCGATGGACCTCCAGGGTCATGGCCTTGGCCTGGCGCATCAGCGCCAGTTCGGCCGACGACTTGATCATCCGGCAGCCGTCGACGATGGGCGCGCCGTCCACTGGAGCGATGTCCGGAGCGGCCTTGCGCAGACCGTGGAACGCGAAGAACGGCAAGGCCGGGTCGATGGCCAGCGTGCGCCGGCCGAGCTTGCGCAGTTCGTCGGCCACAAGCGCGTAGGGGTTCTCGTGCTCCTCCCAGAGCGCGATGGTCGCCGTGATCCCAAGGCTCGCCTGCAGCGAGCCGAGCTCGAAGCGCGGGCAGATCATCACCGGCCCGCCTTCGCGCGGCAGGATCATCGCCACCAGCCGTTCCGTGGCGTTCCATCCGACCCCGGTGAAATAGCGCAGCGATGGCCCGGCCCCGATGATCAGGGCCTCCGCGCCGATCTCGTCCATCAGGGCCTGGGCGCGCGCCAGGCGCTGGGCGCGCTCGGCGGCGGTGATGGCGGGCGCTGGGTTCGGCCAGGGCCGCAGGGCCGCGAGTTCCGCCTCGAGCGTCGATCCGCCGATACCGCTGGTCATCAATCCGCTCTCCGCTCTGGCGTCCTTCTATGTCGCCAAATAGAACCATGAGCCATGGCTGGAAGTCAGGATTTCGCCGCGGACCCGCGCAATGCGGACCTTCGGATCTATGTGAACGGCGCGCTCGTCCCGCGCAGAGAGGCGAAGGTCTCGGTCTTCGATGCGGGCTTCGTCCTGGGCGACGGAGTGTGGGAGGGCCTGCGGCTGCACAAGGGCCGCCTGCTGTTCCTGGAGACCCACCTCGACCGGCTCTACGCCGGCCTGGCGACGATTGAACTCGACATCGGCCTGACGCGCGAGGCGCTGGCGGCGGAGATCGAACGGACCGTCGCGGCGAACGGCATGACCGACGGCGCGCACCTGCGGCTGATGGTGACGCGCGGCGAGAAGGCGGCGGCCAACCAGGATCCGCGCAACTGGCTGGGCAAGCCCACCATCGTGATCACCGCCGAGTACAAAGAACCGTCGCCGGCCATCGTCACCCAGGGCCTGTCGCTGTTCACGTCACAGGTCCGCTGTACGCCGGCTCACATGTTCGACATGCGGATGAATTCGCATTCGCGGCTCAACCTGATCACCGCGCTGCTCGAGGCGATCAAGGCGGGGGCGGACGAGGCGGTGATGCTGGATCCCGGCGAACATGTCGCCAGCTGCAACGCGACCAACCTCTTCTGGGTCAGGGACGGGCGGGTGCGGACCTCATCCGGTCAGTTCTGCTTCAACGGGGTGACGCGGGCCAAGGTGATCGCGCTCTGCGAGGCCAACGCCATCCCGATCGAGCAGGGCCACTTCCAGCTGTCGGACCTGCACGGGGCCGACGAGGCGTTCGTCACCGGCACCTTCGGCGGCCTGACGCCAGTGCGCGAGGTGGACGGTCGTGGTCTGCCGCAGGCCTTGCCGGGGCCGGTGACGACCCGGCTGCGGGCCCTCTATGCGGCGCTGAAGGACGCCGACGCCGGGCGATGACCGTGCGGATCGCCATGTGGTCGGGGCCTCGCAATATCTCCACGGCGATGATGCGGTCGTTCGAGAACCGCCAGGACTGCGCGGTGGTCGATGAGCCGTTCTACGCGGCCTATCTGGCTGGGACCGGCCTCGATCATCCGATGACGGCCGAGGTGCTAGCGTCGCAATCCCAGGACTGGAGGATGGTGGCGAGGGCGCTCATCGAGGACGATCCAGCGCCGGTCTTCTATCAGAAGCACATGACCCATCACATGCTGCCTGAGTTCGGGCTGGATTGGATGGCGGACTGCCGCAACGCCTTCCTGATCCGCGATCCGGCGGCGGTGCTGGCGTCCTATGTCCGCAAGCGCGCCGAGGTGACCCTGGAGGACATCGGGGTGGTCCGGCAGCGGGAGCTGTTCGATCGGGAGGCCAACCGTCTGGGCCACGCGCCGCCGGTCATCGAGGGCGCCGACGTGCTGGCCGATCCGCGCGGGACTCTTGGCGCGCTCTGCACGGCGCTTGGCGCGCCGTTCCGCGACGAGATGCTGAGCTGGCCGGCTGGTGCTCGGATGAGCGACGGCGTCTGGGCGCCGGCCTGGTACGAGGCGGTCGAGCGGTCCACGGGCTTCGCGCCGCCCGAGCGTGGCCCGGCCGCGGCCCTGACCGGCGACCTCAGGAAGATCGCCGATCAGGCGCGGCCGCACTACGAAGCGCTCGCGCGGTGGAAGCTCGCGGCCGCCTAGACCAGGTTGCGCTTGTAGAGGGCGCTGAGTTCGGTCCAGGCTTTTTCCGCGCCGGCCTCGTTGTAGACGGCGCTGCCCTTGACGCACCAACCGTGCTGGCAGCCATCGTAGACCAGGACGGTCGCCTTTTTGCCGGCGTCGGCGAAGGCCTTCTTCAGCACGTCCTTATCGGTGGGCGCGCGGGCGTCGTCGTTGGCCGCGACCGCCGAATAGATCTCGGCCTTCATCTTGGGAATCAGCAGGTGCGGGCTCGCTGGCGTCTGGGTGACCAGGCCGCCGCCATGGCAGGTCATGCCGGCGCCGACGCGGTCGGGCGCGGCGGCCGCCGTGCGGTAGACCATGGGGCCGCCCATGCAATAGCCCTGGGTCCCGGCCTTCTTCTTCTTGTCGGTCTGAGGCTGGGCGTCGAGGAAGGCCAGGAAGGCGGGCGCGTCATTTTCCACCGCGCCGGGGCCGGTCGCGGAGCCAGCCAGCGCCATGAACTTCGGGCGATCATCCGGCTTGGCGAAGTCGAGGCCGGCGGTCACCTCGGTCGCCTTGCCCTTGCGGTAAAAGGGATTGGGCACGAGCACCACATAACCTTGGGCAGCCAGCCGCCGGCCCATGTCGCGGAACGCCGGACGCAGACCCATGATGTCGGTCCAGATCAGGACAGCGGGCCATTTGCCTTTACCCTTGGGATAGAACAGCGCGGCGTCGGCCGTGCCGTCCGGCGTCTTCACATCGACGTCCCTCTCGACGACGGTTTCCTCGGCGCGGGCCAGTGTAGCCGCGAGCGCGGCGGCGGCGGCGGCCGACAGCCCGAAGGCCCGGCGCGAAAAACGCGGATCGACTAGGTCTTGGCGGATATCGTCGTCGCACATGGCGCTCTCTCCCTGGGATTTCGACCGCAAGGGTCGGCGCCAATGTTACGGCGTTATTTCTGGGAGGGAAGCGGCGGTTTGGTGGCTCAGCCGGCCTTGGTTTTCCGCAGGCTGAGCCGGCCCAGGCGGATCAGGGCGGCCAGCCGTTCGTCGCGGGGCCGCGGATCGCGGGACGGGCTGTTACGCGACTTGGGCGTCAACATCATCGGCGTGGTCATCGGAACCCCCCTTGATCACGTCTTCCAGGCCCTGTTCGCGGACCTTGCGGTAGAGCGTCGAGCGGCCGATGCCGAGGCGTCTGGCGACCTCGCTCATGTGGCCGGCGTAGATTTCGATGGCGAGCTGGATGAGGTCGCGCTCGATCTCTTCCAGGGTCCGCAGGTGGCCGCGCTCGTCGAGAATGCGGACTGGAACCGCGAGCGAGGCCTCCGGCATCAGCTGGGCGGCGGTCGGCGGCCCTGCCGCATAGGCCGGCGCGGGCTCGCCGACGGGGGCCGGCGGCGCGACGCCGGAGATCGCCGGGAAGTCGTGCGGCTGCAGGTAGGGCGCGTCGGCCAGCACGATGGCGCGATAGACCGCGTTCTCCAGTTGGCGGACGTTGCCCGGCCAGTCGAAGGCCGCGAGATAGGCCATGGTCTCGGGCGTCGCGCCGACGACGGATTTGTTTTCCTCGACGTTGAACCGCTTCACGAAGCAGTCGACGAGGGCCGGCACGTCTTCCTTGCGGTCGCGGAGCGCCGGCGCCTCGATCGGGAAAACGTTCAGGCGATAGAACAGGTCCTCGCGGAAGCGGCCTTCCTTGACCGCGTTGGAGAGGTCGCGATTGGTCGCCGAGACGATGCGAACGTCGACCTTGATCGGGCGCTTGCCGCCGACCGCGTCGATCTCGCCTTCCTGCAGGGCGCGCAGCAGCTTGACCTGGATGTCGAGCGGCAGTTCGCCGACCTCGTCCAGGAACAAGGTGCCGCCGTTGGCCTCCATGAACTTGCCGAGGTGCTTATCGGTGGCGCCGGTGAAGCTGCCCTTCTCGTGGCCGAAGAGGATCGATTCCACCAGGTTCTCGGGGATCGCGCCGCAGTTGACGGCCACGAAGGGCTTGCCGGCCCGTTCGGACGAGCCGTGGACGGCCCGGGCGATGACTTCCTTGCCGACGCCGCTTTCGCCGCTGATCAGGATTGGGATCGAGGACTTGGCCGCCCGCTCGCCCAGGCGCTTGACCATGGTCATGGCGGCCGAGGCGCCGATCAGGTCGTCGAAGCTGGTGCGGTTGGCGGTGTGCTTCTTCAGCCGGTCCACTTCGCCGCGTAGCTGGCCCATGGACAGTGCATTGCGGATCGAGACGATGATCCGTTCCGGCGCGGCCGGCTTGATGAAGAAGTCCAGCGCGCCGGCCTGCATGGCCGATACGATCGTATCGACGCCGCCGGTGGCGGTGACCACGATCACCGGCTGATTGAAGCTGCGCGCCCGCATCTCGACCAGGGTGTCCTGGCCCGACATGCCGGGCATGACGAGGTCGAGCAGCACCACGTCGATGCCGCCGCCGGCCCCCAGGCGTTCGATTGCCTGGTCGCCGTTCTCGGCGTGCAGGACCGCGAAGCCTTCGCGTTCCAGCACCGCCTGGATCAGCCGACGTTGAGTCGGGTCGTCATCGACGACGAGGACCGTTTTGGCCATTTGAAGACACCCACCGTGACCGGCCTCGCGTCTCATGAACGGAGGCTCCTGTTGTCACGAATTGATACAGGGCAGGCGTAAAGACCGCGTTTCGGAGACGTGAGTCGGATGTTAACGGCGAAGGTCCCGATGCCGGCGCCAAGCCGCTGCAATCGTAGTGTCACCAACGGCGGATATCGCGCACCCATGCTTGCCTTGAAAGTCTTCGCCGTCGCGGGCGCCATCGCCGCCGTCCTGGCGGTCTCGCCGCCGGCCACGGCGGAGCCGGCGCATAACGTGATCATCTTCGTCGCCGATGGCCTCAGGGCGCATTCGGTGACGCCGCGGACCGCGCCAGCGCTGGCGGCGGTGCGTGACGAGGGTGTCGATTTTCGCAACAGCCACTCGCTCTATCCGACGGTCACCACGGCCAACGCCTCGGCGATCGCCACAGGCCACCTGCTGGCCGACACGGGTGATTTCGCCAATCTGCTTTACGTCGGCGCGCCGTTCGCCGCGCCCTACGGCACGCCGCTGGGCGACGCCGAGGACGACGCGATGCTGGGTCTGATGAACCAGCGCTTCGGGGGAAACTATCTCGGTGAAACGAGCCTGCTGCAGGCCGCGCGCGCCAAGGGCTACGCCACCGCGGCCATCGGCAAGACCGGCCCGGTCGGCGTGCAGGACGTGACCGCGCGCGACGGCAAGGGCACGATCGTCCTGGACTCCACCTATGGCGGCGAGGGCGCGATCGCGCTGGCTCCGGAGATCGCCGCGGCGATCGAGAACGCCGGTCTCGCCCCCAGCCCACCGCGTCGGGGTCCGGAATTCAGCGGTGGCGATTTCAAGACGCCGGGGACGCTGCTCGCCAATGTGCCTCAGCAGGACTGGTTCGTGGGCGTGGCGACCAAGGTGCTGCTGCCCCGGTTCAGGGCATCGGGAAAGCCGTTCGTGATGGTCTTCTGGTCGCTCGATCCGGACGGCACCCAGCACGGCCACGGCGATAGCCTGAACAGCCTGATCCCCGGCATCAACGGGCCGACCTCGCTGGCTGCCGTGCGCAATGCGTCCAACGACCTGCAGGCACTGCGCGATGCGTTGAAGGCCCAGGGGCTCGACGCCACCACCGACATCGTGGTCACCGCCGACCACGGCTTTTCCACCAAGTCGCTGGAGAGCCCAGGCAGCGTCGCGGCGACGTTCTCCTATCCGGACGTGAAGCCGGGTTTCCTGCCGCGCGGCTTTCTGGGCATCGACCTGGCCAAGGCGCTCGGCCTGCCGCTGTTCAACGGCAAGGGCGCGCCCGTGTCGCCGGAGCAAGGTATCTATCCTCGGGGTGGTGCGCTGCTGGGCCGCGATCCCGCGCACCCGTCACTGGTCGTGGCGCCCAACGGCGGCTCGGACCTGATCTATCTGCCGGGGCCGGACGCGAAGGCGCTGGCGCCGCGCGTGGTCGAGGCCCTGACGCGGCAGGGCTATACCGGGGCGATTTTCGTCAACGATGCGCTGGGCGCCATTCCCGGAAGCCTGCCGATGAGCCGGATCGGGCTGATCGGCTCAGCGCGCACCCCGCAGCCTGCCATCGTGGTTTCGTTCAGGAGCTGGTCCACCGGCTGCGCTGACCCGGAAATGTGCGGTGCCGAGATCGCCGATTCCGGCCAACAGCAGGGTCAGGGCATCCATGGCGCGTTCGGCCGCCAGGACACCCATAACTTCATGGCCGCCATCGGCCCGGACTTCAAACGCCGCTTCGCCGATCCTGCGCCGGTCAGTAATGCTGACTGGGCCCAGACCTTGGCCAAGGTGCTGGGGCTGGAGCTTTCCACCCGCGGCCACGCACTGGGCCGGGTGATGAGCGAGGCGCTGACCGGCGGCCGGCCGCCGCCGGCGGTCCGGGCGATCACCATCCGGTCGGAGCCGGCGGCCAATGGCTTTATCACTGTGCTCAACGCCCAGCAGGCGGCCGGCTCAACCTATTTCGACGCGGCCGGGATGCCGGGCCGGACCCTGGGCCTGAAACCCTAGGTTCGCGCTCGATGGGGTCTGCGGCCGGGCTTGGCCTGGTCGCCGATCCGCCAGCCGGCCGGGCACGCGCCCACCAGCCGGAAGCGGCGGCTCTGTCGCACCGTCCCGACGCCGTTCGCGTCGAACAGCGGCGTAAGCGCGAAGTTCAGCCGAAAGTCGCGGTCCAGATCGCCCAGGGTGGAGGCGCTGACCGTGAACGCCTGGCCGTGGGCCCGGCAGCTCAGCACCCATTCGCGGTCCTTGAGCAGCGGCAGGGTGGTGTCCTCGCACGGCTGGCCATTGATCTCGGCGCGAGCGCGCACGAAGCTTTCGCGCAACGCGCTGTCGGCGCAGACGAAGACCGCGGCCCCTTGAGCGGGTGTCACCTCGGTCAGCTGCACGAGCCACAGCTGCGGCGGGTCGATCGCCTGTTGCCGGGTCAGGATCTGCGCGGTGGTGTCGCCGCCAAGGTCGCAGGCTGAGAGCCCGATGAGCAGGAGTGCGGCCAGGCCGAGGCGGGCGGCGCCGATCATCGGACGATCCTCCTCCGAGGGGCGGCTATCGGAAAATCGGGGTGACGATGATCGCCTGCATGTGGTGTTCGATTTCCACCGGCGGAGGGGTCGGCGGCGGCATGCCCTGAGCGGCGCCGGCGGGTTGCGCGCGCCAGGCGCCGAGCGCGGCCAGGGCGAGGGCCAGGCCGATGGCGAAGAGCCCGGTGTCGCGGCGGCGATCGTCCAGGGCCGGACCGCGCAGCGCCCGGATCCGCTGCTCGAGGGGATGCGGCGCGGCGCCGGCCAGCCAGTGGCAGCCCAACGGGGTGGCGACGCCGCCGATCTGGGTCTTCAGCAGGGTCGCGGCGTAGAGGCGCTTCTGGCCCGAGCGGTGGGCGAGCACGGCGGCGTCGCAGGCCAGTTCCTGATCCAGGCGCGCGGTATGCGAGGCCAGATGGACCATGGGATTGAACCAGAAGAGGCACTGGGCAAACGCGATGAAGCCGTTGGTGCGCGGGTCTCCACGGTCGATGTGGGTGCGTTCGTGGGCACGGATCAGAGCGCGCTCTTCCGTGGAATAGAGGCGGTCGGCATCGGCCGGCATGATGATGCGGGGCGCAAAGAAGCCGGTCACCGCTGGGCCGGCCAGGCCGCGCCGGGCCATGCGCAGGAAGTGGCTCTGGCGCCGCGCCACGGTGAGGATGCCCAGGGCCACGCCCAGCAGCCAGATGGCCAGCAAGGCTTTCGACGGCGACTGGTCGAGGGCTTGGGAGGCGAGGAAGATCGGGTCGAAGTGGGGCTCGACGCCCGGCGGATAGATGCGCGTGGCGGCCGCCGCCGGCAGCAGCGCCGCGGCGGCGGCGATCGGCACGCAGATCCACAGACCATAGGCGATCTCAGCGCCGAAGCTGCGCCGCGCCGTCTCTCGCAAGGCCATCACCACCAGGATCGCCCCGGCCGCGGCGAGGTTCAGATGGATCAGGCCGGCGAGGACGTCAGTCGCCATTGTCGAGGCTCTCGATCAGGCGTTTCAGGCGCGCGACCTCGCCGGGCGACAGGTTGCGGTGCTTGGCGTAGTGGGCGACCAGCGGGGCAAGTTCGCCGCCGAACAGGCGGTCCAGCAGGCCCTGGCTCTCGCCCTGCACATAGTCGGCGCGGCTGACGAGGGCGCGGTAGCGGGTGCGGCCTTCGCTCCGTTCGGAGATCAGGGCCTTCTTCTTCAGCAGGCGGTTGATCAGGGTCTTGACCGTGGCCTCGCCCCAGCCTTGCGGCGCGCCGACCTCGGCCACGATCTCGTCGGCGGCCAGCGGGCCCTTGCCCCAGACCGCCTCCATCACCTGACTTTCAGCACCCGATATCCGCGTCATAGCGTTACGTCCGTGATTTCCGGCGAACAGTTACAGCCGTAAATTGGTCCGTCAAGTCACGTCGGCTTGAGTTTGGCCTTGGACGTCAGGCCTGGACGTGGATCTCGGGCGGTCCGTCGCGCAGGCGGCCCACGACAGCGGCGGCTGCGAAGCCTCGGCTCCAGACCAGGTCGAGGACGCCTTGCGCCTCGGATTCAGCGACGGCGATCAGCAGGCCGCCACTGGTCTGCGGGTCGGTGAGCAGGTCGCGTCGCCAGTCCGGCAGATCGTCAGGCAGGCGGACACTGTCGCCATAGCTCGCCCAGTTGCGGGTCGAAGCGCCGGTGCGGATACCGGCCCGCGCCAGGCCCTCGACCGTGGGCAGCAGGGGCGGATCGGTAGCGATCTCGGCGGAAAGCCCGGCGCCGCGGCAGATCTCCAGCGCGTGCCCCAACAGGCCAAAGCCCGTGACATCGGTGACGGCGTGGATGCCCGGCATATCGCCGAGTTCGCGGCCGACGCTGTTCAACTGAGTGGTCGAGGCGATCAGGGCGGCATAGCCCTCGGGTGCGATCGTCTGCTGCTTGAAGGCCGCGCTCAGCACACCGACGCCCAACGCCTTGGTGAGGATCAGGACGTCGCCGGCCCGCGCGGTGCGGTTGGTCAGCACCTTGTCGGGATGGACAAGGCCCAGGGCCACCAGGCCGTAGATCGGCTCGACCGAGTCGATGGAATGGCCGCCGGCCACCGGGATGCCCGCCGCCGCGCAGACCGAAGCGCCGCCCTCGAGGATCGCGCGGATGGTCTCCGGCGCGAGCTTGTCGATCGGCATGCCGACGATGGCCAGCGCCAGGATCGGCGTCCCACCCATGGCATAGACGTCCGAGAGCGCGTTGGTCGCCGCGATCCGCCCGAACTCGAAGGGATCGTCGACCACCGGCATGAAGAAGTCGGTGGTGGCCACCAGGGCCTGGGTGTCGTTCAGGCGCCAGACCGCGGCATCATCGGAGGTATCGGTCCCGACCATCAGGTTGGCGAAGCCGGCGGTGGCCGGCATGCCCATCAGGATCGATTGCAGCACCGCCGGAGCCAGCTTACAGCCGCAGCCGCCGCCGTGGGCGAGCGAGGTGAGGCGAAGAGGGGTGGCTTCCGGGCTGGCTTCTGGGGAGATGGCTGTCATAGGCTCACTTATAGCAATCCGAAGGCGTTCCGCGTGGCCGGTATCGAGATTCTAGACCGCGCCGACCGCGAAAGCCTGGCGGCCTTCGACGCCGTCATCGATGTCCGCAGCCCCAGCGAGTTCGCGGCCGACCATGCGCCGGGCGCGATCAACCTGCCGGTGCTGAGCGACGCCGAGCGCGCTGAGATCGGCACGATCTATGTTCAGGAGGACCGCTTCAAGGCCCGGCTGAGGGGCGCGGCCTATGTGGCGACGAACGTCGCTCATCACCTGCAGACCGCCCTGGCCGACCGGCCCGGCGGGTTCCGGCCGCTGATCTACTGCTGGCGCGGCGGCATGCGGTCCAACGCCATGGCGACGATCCTGGCGCAGGTCGGTTGGCGCACGAGCGTGCTGGCCGGCGGCTACATGACCTGGCGGCGGCACGTCACGGCGAGACTCTATGACGGCGCCCTGCCGTTCCGACTGGTGCTGATCGACGGCTACACCGGGTCCGGCAAGACCGAGGTGCTGCATCGGCTGGCCGCGCGGGGCCTGCAGACCCTCGACCTGGAGGGGCTGGCGGCGCATCGCGGCTCGCTGTTCGGCGGCCTCGCCGACCGGCCGCAGCCGGCGCAGAAGATGTTCGAATCGCAACTCCTGGGCCTGCTGGACGGGTTCGATCCCGCGCGACCGGTGGTCGTTGAGGCGGAGTCCAGCAAGGTCGGCCAGCGCATGGTGCCGCCGGCGCTGTGGCGGCTGATGCTGGCCGCGCCGCGCGTCGAGATCGTCGCGTCCGCGGAAGCCCGCGCCCGCTATCTGGTCCGCGCCTACCACGATATCGCCCAGAACCGCCCCGCGCTCGACGAGGCGCTGAAGCGCCTACCGACGCCGCCTGGCCGCAAGCGGCTGGAGGCCTGGGGCGAGCTGGCCGACGCTGGCCGGTTCGAGGACCTGGCGCTGGCGCTGATGGATCTGCACTACGACCCGGCCTATCGCCGTTCCAGCCGCACCGATCAGCGCCCAAGCCTGGGCGCGATCGAAGTCGCCGGGCTGGAGCCGCACGACTTGGAGGCCGCCGCCGACCGCATCGCGGCCCTGATCGGCGAATAGACCCTGGCGGTGAAGGACGGGCGGGCGTCGGCGCTCGGGGCGTGCTAGGAGACCTTATCCAACGATGCGCGCCCGGCCCCGCGTTCATGCGGGAGCGGCTCGCCCAACCCGGACGGCCCCATGAAGACCTATCAAGGCACGATGACGCCGACCCGGCGCGACCTCAGCGATCCGCGATCGTCCGGCAAGCCGATGGCCGCGCCACGCGTCCCGTTGCTCAACGACCGCCGCAGCACCCGCTAAACAGGAGTCCCCGATGGCCAAGGGTCAGAAGAAAACCAACAAGGAAGTCCGCAAGCCGAAGAAGCCCAAGGAAAAGCCGCCGGAAAGCATCTCGCTCAGCGCGGGCCAGAAGCGCTAGCTGACGCTGCGGACGGCTTGCCCGGAGCGTGAGTCCGCGCATAGTGCTCCCAAGGCCGCGCGAAGAGGCCATTGGGAGAGGGCGACCATGAGGATCATCAAGCTCGGCCTGGCGCTGGCGCTGGCTGTCACCCTGGCCGCCTGCCAGAAGACCGGCACGGCGCAGGTCGATGGCGCGCGGATCGCGGCGGCCGATACGAGCGCCGAATGGGTCTCCTACGGCAAGGGCTATTCCGAGCAGCGGTTCAGCCCGCTCGACAAGGTCAACACCACGACCGTGGGCAAGCTGGGCCTGGCCTGGTACGCCCAGTTCGACACCGACCGCGGCCAGGAAGCCACGCCCCTGATGGTCGACGGCGTGCTCTACACCACGACGGCCTGGTCCAAGGTGTTCGCCTTCGACGCGGCGACCGGCAAGCTCAAGTGGTCCTATGACCCCAAGGTCGACGGCGCCAAAGGCTTCGACGCCTGCTGCGACGTCGTGAACCGCGGCGTCGCGATCTGGAAGGGCAAGGTCTACGTCGGCACCATGGACGCGCGTCTGGTCGCGCTGGACGCCAAGGACGGCCACGTTGTGTGGCAGGCCCAGGTGGGCGATCCGAAGAAGCCCTTCACCATCACCCAGGCCCCCCGCGTGGTGAAGGATAAGGTGCTGATCGGCGAGTCCGGCGCCGAATATGGCGTGCGCGGCTTCCTGTCGGCCTATGACGCCGAAACCGGCAAGAAGCTCTGGCGCTTCTACACCCTGCCGAACGCGACCGGCGCGGCGGACGGCGAACCCTCCGACAAGGTGTTGAAGGAAAAAGCGCTGGCCACCTGGCCTGACGGGCAATGGAAGACGGTCGGTGGCGGCGGCACGGTGTGGGACGCGATCGTCTATGATCCGGAGCTCAACCTGATCTATTTCGGCGTCGACAACGGCACCCCCTGGGACCAGGAAAAGCGGTCCGGCGGTAAGGGCGACAATCTGTTCCTGTCGTCGATCATCGCGATCAACGCCGATACCGGAGACTACGTCTGGCACTACCAGGTGAACCCCGGCGAGAGCTGGGACTATTCGGCCGTGCAGCCGATGATCCTGGCTGACCTGAAGATCGATGGCCAGGTCCGCAAGGTGCTGATGCAGGCACCGAAGAACGGCTTCTTCTACGTGCTGGACCGCGCCACCGGTAAGCTACTTTCGGCCAAGAATTACGTGCCGGTGACCTGGGCCAAGAGCATCGACATCGCCACGGGCCGGCCGGTGGAAAATCCCGAGGCGCGGTACAAGAACGGCAGCGTCGACCTGCAACAGCCGGGACCGCTTGGCGGCCACAACTGGCACCCCATGTCGTTCAGTCCGAAGACTGGCCTGGTCTATATCCCGGCCCAGTCGGACCCCTTCGCCTACCAGGGCGCCAAGACCTTCGGCTACAAGGCCGGCGCCTGGAACCTGGGCATCAACACGCTGGCCAACGCCGGGCCGATGACGGCCGATCAGGCCAAGGCCGCGGCCGCCTCCTACAAGGGCTATCTGGTGGCTTGGGATCCGGTGGCGCAGAAGGCGGTCTGGAGCGTCGAGCATCCCTATTTCTGGAATGCCGGGGTGCTGTCCACCGCCGGCGGCCTGGTCTTCCAGGGCGCGGCCGAGGGCAAGTTCTACGCCTACGACGCGACGAGCGGGAAACAGCTGTGGTCCTACGACACCGGCAACGGCGTGATCGCGGCGCCCATGACCTATCAGCTGAACGGCGAGCAATATGTGGCGCTGATGGTGGGCGCGGGCGGCGGCGGCCAGATTTCGGCGCCCGCCTACATGCCCGTCCGGCCGCGTCTGCCGGGGCGGCTTATGGTGTTCAAGATCGGCGGAACCGCCAAGGCCAAGGACTTCGTCCTGCCGGCTCAGCCGACCATCGATCTCACCAAGGTCGCCAGCACCGGCGACAAGGGTCACGGCTATGCGGTGTTCAACGAGAACTGCGGCGTCTGCCATGGCACCAACGCGTCCGGCTCCTGGCTGCCGGACCTGAAGCGGTCGCCGATGATCACCACGAAGGACGACTTCAACTCGGTGGTGATCACGGGCGTGCGCGCCCACAACGGCATGATCAGTTTCGCCAAGTTCCTTTCGGGCAAGGACGTCGAAGACGTGCGCGCCTTCCTGATCAGCCAGGGCAAGGGCGAGCCGCTGCCGAGCGCCACGACGGTCGCAGTAAAGTAGGCGCTAGCGCAGCACCGCGGCGAACTGCTCGGCGATCCAGTCGGCCTGGGTTTCGGTGAGGATCAACGGCGGGGCGATGCGGATGGTGTGGTCGTGGGTCTCCTTGGCCAGAAGGCCGCGCGCCTGCAGGGCTTCGCAGACCGGGCGCGCGCCGCCGGCTTCGGCGTGCAGCTCGACGGCGATCATCAGGCCTCGGCCGCGGACCTCTTTCACGCTGTCGGCGGGGATGGACGCGAGGCTGGCCTGAAGCCGGTCGCCGACCCGGGCGGCGTTCTCGACCATGCCCTCCTCGGTCAGCACGCGCAGGGCCGCGCGGGCGACCGCGCAGGCCAGGGGATTGCCGCCGAAGGTCGAGCCATGCTCGCCGGGGTGCAGGACGTCCATCACCTCGGAATTCGAGAGCACGGCGGACACCGGATAGAAGCCGCCCGAGAGCGCTTTGCCAATCAGGGTGAGATCGGCCTCGATGCCCTCGTGCTCCTCGGCGAGCAGCTTGCCGGTTCGGCCGAGGCCGGTCTGGATCTCGTCGAGGATGAGGATTACCCGGTGCTGGGTGCAGAGTTCACGGGCGCGCTTCAGATAGCCGGCGGGTGGGATGATCACGCCCGCCTCGCCCTGGATCGGTTCCACCAGGAAGGCCACGGTGTCGGGGCCGATGGCGGCTTCCAGCGCGGCGGCGTCGCCGTAAGGGACGACCTTGAAGCCGGGCGCGAAGGGGCCGAAGCCGCCGCGCGACTGCGGGTCGGTGGAGAAGCCGACGATGGCGACGGTGCGGCCGTGGAAATTGTCGCTGGCGACGATGATCTCGGCCTGGCCTTCGGGCACGCCCTTGACCTCATAGCCCCACTTTCGGGCGACCTTGATGGCGCTCTCGACGGCCTCGGCTCCGGAGTTCATCGGCAGGGCCTTGTGGCTGCCGGTCAGCGCGCAGAGTTCTTCATAGAAGGGGGCGAGCTGGTCGTTGCGGAAGGCGCGGCTGGTGAGTGTCAGGCGCGAGGCCTGGGCGACCATGGCCTCCAGGATCTTCGGGTGACAGTGGCCCTGGTTCACGGCGGAGTAGGCCGAGAGGCAGTCCAGGTAGCGCCGGCCCTCCACGTCCCAGACATAGGCGCCTTCGCCCCGGGTCAGGACCACGTCCAGTGGCTTGTAGTTCTTCGCGCCATAGAGGCCCTCCAGGGCGATCAGGTCAGCGGTGAGGGTGCGTTGCAGGGCAATGTCGTTCATGGCTCTAAGACCTCATTCAGCGGCGAGGATGGCGTGGTGCGGCTGGCTCGTCCGGTCCAGGCGCAGCGTCATGCAGTAGGCCGCGCCGCCGGAGAGGATGAACGGGTCGAGATCGATTTCGGTGAGTCGATACCCATCGGCCTGGAGCTTCGCCTTCAGCGAGGCCGGGGCGCGGGCCATGATCACCTCGGCGTCGAGGTTTACGGCGTTGACGCAAAACGCCTGGGCCTCCTCGGCGCTGGCCTCGATGCGCTGGGCGCGCGGCAGGCGCTCGCGGATCACGGCCTGGGCGTCCGCCGTGAAGGCGTCGGGGTAGTAGAGCACCGCGCCGCCGGCCAGCGGGCAGAAGCAGGTGTCCAGATGGTAGAAGCGGTCTGACGCCAGTTCGAGCGCCACGACCTCGCGGCCAAAGGCACGGCGGATGGCGGCGACCGAACTGCGGCTCGATCGCGGCCCGAAGCCCACCCAGAACTGCCCCCGGTCGGCGTCCCAGATGGCGTCGCCGGCGCCCTCCTGTAGCGTCCCGTCCGGCAGGTCGATGATCTCGTCCACCAGCCCGCGGGCTTTCAGGCGCGCGAAGACCGAGCGGAAGATCGCTTCCTCGCCCTGACGCTCGGGGTGGCGGAAGCGGGCCAGCAGCACCTTGCCGTCCAGCACCACCGCGGCGTTGGCCGGGAACACCAGGTCGGGCAGGCCGCGCACCGCGCCGACGGTCTCGATGCGCGCGCCGGCGCTCTGCAGGGCGGCCCGGAGCTGGCTTGAGGCGCGTTGCGCGGTGACGAGGTCTTCCGGGCGCCAGGCGGTCGGCTGCATCCAGGGATTGATCTGATAGCTGACCTCAAAGCAGCTGGGGTCGGTCATCAGGAAAAGCGGGCGCGGGTCCATCGGCGATCCTCGTGGCGGCGTGGCCCCAAGCTTCGCGCCGCGCGGCGCTAGCGAATAGCGTGCAAGATGCTACAATTCGCGTGACAGGATGACGATATGGCATGGGGAGCTGTCTATATGATGGACGATCTGGACCGCAGGCTGCTCGCCCTGCTGCGCGCCGATTCCCGCATCCCCGTGGCCTCGCTGGCCGGAACGCTGAAGGTCTCGCGTGGTACGGTGCAGAATCGGATCGCGCGGATGCAGAAGCCCGGGGGCGCGATCCAGGGCTTCACGGTGCGCACCGCCCCGGAGCTGGAGGCCAGCCGCGTGCGGGCGATCATGACCATCGCCATCGAGGGCGAGCGGTCGGCCGCCGTGGTCAAGGCGCTGCGCGGCTTCCCTGAGGTGGACAGGGTCCACACCACCAACGGCCGCTGGGACCTGATCGCCGAACTGGACACCGAGACGCTCGCCGCTTTCAGCCGCACCCTCGATCAGATCCGCCTGATCGACGGGATCGCCTCGACCGAAACCTCGATCCTGCTGGCCACCCAGAAGATGTGATCGCCGGGACCTCGGCAACTGAGGCGTGACAGGCGTGGTCCGCTTCACCGCCCGGGCGGCGTTCAAGATTCAACCCCGAACCCACACGAAAAACACGAACGCGCTCCGGATCCGTCCCGGCCGCAGGCCAGTTCTATCTGGGCGCGGAGCTGGGAAAGCCTGGCGGGCGGCGCATCAACCGGCAGGGCGCGTGCGTGTTTTTCGTGTGGGTTCGTGGTCGCCTTTTCTTCGTTCCGCTGAAAAGGACGACGGGGCCGCCTCCCGCTGGGGCGACGGATGGCCTATGTGAAGGCCCATGAACGCGCCCTTCAAGACCGACGCCCTGCCGCAGTGGAATCTCGGCGACCTCTATGCCGGCCGGGGTGACCCGAAGATCGAGACGGACCTGGCCCAGGCCAAGGCCGACAACGACAGCTTGGTGGCGCTCAAGGGCCGGTTCATGGCGATGCGCGCAGACGCTCTGCGGCTGGGGGAACTGCTCGATCACGGGATCACGCTCTATGAGGCGGCGACCAACGGGCTTTGGGGCGTGGGCGCCTATGCGGGCCTGGCCTCGTCAACCGCCCGCAACGACCCGGCGTGGTCGAAGTTCGAGGGCGACCTGCGCGCCCGCTCGGCCGCGATCGCCGCGGAGAGCCTGTTCTTCACGCTCGAGCTCAACGAACTCGACGACAACGAGATAGAGGCCGCGTTCCGGGCCCACCCCCCGGCCGCCCGCTGGCGGCCCTGGATCCGGCGGGTGCGGCTGTCGCGGCCGCATGAGCTCAGCGCCGACCTGGAGCGGATGCTGATCGACCGCGGGCCCGCGGTCGCCAACTGGAGCCGGCTGTCGGAGGAGACCCTGGCCGCGCTGACCGCCAAGGTTGGCAAGGAGACCCTGACCCTTTCGGAGACCCTGAACCGGCTGTCCTCGCCGGACGGCGCGTCGCGCAAGCAGGCGGCGACCGGCCTCGCCAAGGCCCTGGCCGAACGGACGCCGACTTTGGCGCTCTGCTTCAATACATTGGCCTTCGAGAAACAGGTGGAGGACCGCTGGCGGAAATATCCTGACCCCGCCGCCTCGCGGCACATCGCCAACGAGGTCCACGCCGACGCGGTCGCGGCGCTGGAGGCCGCGGTGGTCGAGGCCTATGAGCCGGTCAGCCATCGCTATTACCGGCTGAAGGCCAGGGCCATGGGCCGCGACGTCCTGGACCAGTGGGACCGCAACGCGCCGCTGGATACCGCCCAGCCCAAGACCTACGGCTGGGACGAGGCCAAGGGGATGGTGCTGGAGAGCTTCAGCGCGCTGGCGCCCAAGTTCGCCGACACCGCCCAGACCTTCTTCACCCACCCCTGGATCGACGCGAAGCCGCGGCCCGGCAAACAGTCGGGCGCCTATTCCCATCCCGTCACCGCCAACCGGCATCCCTACGTCTTCATGAACTACATGGGCGAGCGCCGTGACGTGCTGACCCTGGCCCACGAGCTGGGGCATGCGGTGCATCAGACGCTGTGCGCCCCGCTCGGCACCCTGCTGGCCGACACACCGCTGACCCTGGCCGAGACCGCCTCGATCTTTGGCGAGGGCCTGGTGTTCGAGCGGCTGCTGGCCAACGCGACGAAGGCCGAGCGCAAGGGCCTTCTCGCCGGAAAGATCGAGGATGGGATCAACACGGTGGTCCGCCAGATCGCCTTCCACCGCTTTGAGACGCGCTTCCACGCGGCGCGGATGGACGGCGAGGTCTCGCCCGAGCAGATCGGCGCGATCTGGATGGCCTGCATGAGCGAGAGCCTGGGTCCGGCGATCAAGCTCAACAAGGGCTATGAGCACTACTGGGCCTATGTCAGCCACTTCGTGCACGCGCCGTTCTACGTCTACGCCTACGCCTTCGGGGACCTGCTGGTGCGCGGGCTGATGGAAAAGCGCCGCGAGGATCCAGCGGGTTTCGCGCCGCTCTACGAGGACCTGCTGGCCGCCGGCGGCACCCGCACCTACGTCGAGGCGCTGGCGCCGTTCGGCCTCAACCCGCGCGAAAAAGCGTTCTGGGCGGCCGGGATGAAGCAGATGGAACGGCTGGTGGACGAGTTCGAGGCGTTGGTCTGAGGGCGAGGCGGCGGGCGCGCTGTCCAGCGGTGTCTGAGGGTTCTAGGGTCCTCGGTAGCTATTCGGAGTCGACCATGGGCTGGCCGGCATTTCAGAGGACGCGGGCCGTCCTGGGGCGCTTGGCGCGCCGGCGACACGCTGTTGGTACGATCGTCGTTCCGTCAGATCCGGAGCTGCTCGACCTGCTGGTCGCCGCCTTCCATGCCGAGCTGCGGCGTCTGGGTGGCGAGCAGATCGGGCGCACCGGGTCTGCGACCGTCACCGAGCGCTGGCGGATCGGCGGGGTCACGCTCTCGCTGGCGTGCGATCCCGGCTTCGGTGATCGTGCGCAGGTCAGCCTGAGCGGGCGGACGAGACTGGTGGATCGGATCGGGAAGGCTGTGCTTCATGGGCTGAATCGGAATCGCTGCTGAGTCCGGGCCGTCCCGGTCCGCACGAACCCCGCGCAGCCCATTCGGTTCGCGCGGGTGTTCGGCTGAGGTTGGGCCTCTAGGCCGTCGCGGCGGCCTTGCGGTCCTTGCGCACGCGCAGGACGCCGCCCACGCCGCCGAAGCCGGCGATCATCAGAGCCCAGCTGGTGGGCTTCGGCACGCCGGCGAAAGGCGTAAAGGAGATAACCCCGCCGTAGGAGCCGTTGCCGCCGCTCGTGCCGGAGATCACCAGGTGTTGTGGTGCGCCGCCGGTTACCTTGACGTTGTTGAGGAAGCGATATTCGTTCTGGCCGGTGGAGCCGATCGTGAACGTCTGACCATTGAACGCCGCAGTTGTGAAGTTGATATCGTTCTTAGGATTGACCGTGAAGGTCGAGGTCAGGGTGAAGCTCGACACGCCGGTGGGCAGGGCGAAGTCGAACGCGTCGTTGAAGGCCAGCGTCTCGATCCCCGTATCGCCGAAATTGGCGCTGAAGGAGCCGTCGGGAGCGATTGAGCTCCACGTGAGGAAGGTCGCGGCCGAGGCGGCCGACGCGAGCAAGGATGCCGCGAGTGCGGTGGTGATAAGCAACTTATTCAAGGCGGTGAGCCTCCCAGTGAGATGTCCCTGGTCGGCCCAACACGAAGGCGCCGCATTGCGTTCCGTGAACGCCGCTCGATTCCGTGGCTATGATTTTCGCGAGCCTTGCCATGGTGGGAAAAGCACACCGCTCGGTATGCTACAGGACGGCGGCATACTTTTTTGTCGGCTCGGCTCGGCTCGGCTCGGCTCGGCTCGGCTGCGCGCCGCGCGTCCTTGGGGACACCGATGAGGAGAGATCCGATGAAAATCACCACCGCGCGGGCCGCCCTGAAAGCCGCCTGCTTGCTGCTGATCGCCGGCCCTGCGATCGCCGCGACAGCGTCCGCCCCTCCGGCGCCGCCGGCCGGCGTCTATGCCCTGGACAAGACCCACACTTCGGTGAGCTTCCGGGTCAACCATCTGGGGTTCTCGCACTACACCGCCCGCTTCTCGCGGATCGACGGCAAGCTGACGTTCAATTCCGCCGCGCCGGCCGCCATGGCGGTCGAGGCGAGCATCGACCCGACATCGCTGGAGCTGAACGCGCCGCCGGCCGGCTTCCACGATCAGCTGATGGGCGCGTCCTGGTTCAACGCCGCCGCTTTCCCGGCCATCACCTTCAAGTCGACCAAGGTGGCGGTCACCGGCCCGACGACGGCCCAGGTGACCGGCGACTTCACCCTGCACGGGGTCACCAGGCCGGTGACGCTGGCGGTGACCTACAACGGCGGCTGGCCGGCCAATGCGATGGATGGGTCGAGGGTGGGGTTTTCCGCCCACGGGGTCTTCAAGCGTTCCGCCTTCGGCATGGGCTTCGGCGTCCCGGCGGCTGGGTCGACCCTGGGGGTCAGCGACGACGTCGAGGTGATGATCGAGACCGAGTTCGGGGCCGGCGCCCCGGTGAAGCCCAAGTAGCGGCTATTCCCGAGCGAGCAGGAACCGGACGCCGCGCGCCGCCAGGGCCATGGCGATAGCGATGACCGACAGCCAGATGGCGTCGGTCGTGGACCAGCCGTCGGCCGCGAATCCCACCGCCGTCAGCAGGATGGCGCAGGCCATGACGACGCCGAGCCAGTGGATGGTGCGTCCAATGATCCCCGGCGCGCCGACGTCGGGGCTCAGGGCGCGAGGCCAGATGAGGTTCGGCAAGGACAGTCTCCCGCACGGCTGGCCTGGCTGGCCAGACTGAGCTTTCGCACAGGCTGGCTCGACTTTCGGCGGTGCAGCCTAGACCGCACAGCCTTTCGAAGCCGTTGCCATGAAATGCAGCAGTTTCGCCCGCCGATCGCCGTCAGCGGGCGTCCAGCCAGGCGCGCATCTCGGCGGCCTCGCGCTTGCCGGTGTTGAGAAAGCGGACATCGCCGCCGACCGTGACCAGGTCGAAGCCGCGTTCGATCATCGATTTCGAGTAGGCCATGCTGGAGGTGTGGACGCCCACCTTGACGCCCACGGCCTTGCAGGCGGCGAGGATGGTATCGAAAGCGGCCATCAGCATGGGCGCGTCCTGATCCTGGCCGGGGGGTCCGCCGAGGCCAAGCGACAGGTCCGAGGGGCCGATATAGACGCCGTCGAGCCCGGGCGTGGCGACGATGGCCTCGACATTGGCAAGGCCCGCGGCGGTCTCCACCATGGCGAAGGCCAGCATCTCGTCGTTGGCGTGGGCCAGATAGCCGGCGCCGCCATACACCGCCGCCCGCGTCGGGCCGGAGCTGCGGTAGCCGAGCGGCGGATAGCGGCAGGCCTGGACGAAGGCCGCGCACTCGGCGGCGTCGTTGACCATCGGGCAGATGATCCCGTAGGCGCCGGCGTCCAGCGCCCGCATGATCTCGCCGGGCTGGTTCCAGGACACCCGGACCAGCGGCACGGCCGGCGTCGTGGAGATGCCCTGCAGCATGGCCAGCATTTCGGAATAGCCGATGACCCCGTGCTGGGTGTCGATAGTCACCGCGTCCCAGCCCTGGGCCGCCATCAGCTCGGCGGAGAAGCCGCCCGGCATGTTGCACCAGCCGTTGATCACCGGTTTGCCCGAAGCCCAGATTTCCTTCAGCCGGTTGGCGCGCATGCGACTCGTCTCCTGCGGATCGGCCGAGACTAGGCAGGCTTGCGGCAGAGTCGACCTCAAAGCCCTGCCGACAGGCGTGGTCGCCGCGCGGGGGGCGCGGAAACTTGTGGGTCGCAGGTCGTGCCGCGACCGGCTATCGATGGATCAACAGGAGGAGCCGGGCATGAACTTCAGACTTGCGATGTTGGCGGCACTGGCGACCGCGGCTCTGGCGGGCCAGGCGTGGGCCGATCCCGAGATCATGGTGAAATGCGACAGCGCCAGGCCCGTCGGCCAGCGGTTCGGCAACCCCGGCGGCTGGCAGCCCTATGAACCGACCGACCGCGCGGTCACCATCACGCGCGACAAGGGCAAATACGCCGTCGAGGTGGCCGGAGCGGCGCCCTTTACCTCGCACCTGGTGTTCGCCCTGCCGCAGATTCACACGGAGCGGTTCCGGGTGATGGGCCATGACGGGGTGGAGAACTTCTATCTGGTCACCGGGGCCAACAGCGGCAAGACCGAGCTGAAGCACACCATCTTCGGCGGCAAGGATGGCAGCCACACCTTCAATATCCGGGTGACAACGCTCGACAACTGCACGGTGGTCTCGGCCGATGTGGCGGTGACCCCCGAGGTTCCGGGCGCGGCGCCGAAGCAATAGGCGGGCAGGCGCGCACACTCGCCCGGCGGGCGAGTCGCGTTGACCGGGGTTCGACGATCCCTCAGGCTAATCGCTTGGGGCAAGGGTGCCCGGTTGCGCCGTGCCGCTGTCTGGGGGAATACCAATGAAGCCCGCCGTCATCGCAGGCCTTTGCGCGGCCGCCTTCTGGTCCAGCGCCGCAAACGCCACCCCCTATGCCTCGGCGAAGGAGCTTCTGGTCAACAGCCCAGGCGCGGCCAGTGGCTTCTACACTTTCGACCCGGATGGCGCGGGCGCGACCGCCGCGTTCAGCACCTATGCGGATATGACAACGGCCGGCGGCGGTTGGACGCTTGGCCTCAACAGCATCCATGGCAGCGTCGCCCCGTCCAGCGATATGGTCGCCACCCTGGGCGCGGCGGACCTTTCAAGCGGGTTCAACCGGGATCTGACCGCCCTCGCGGTCACCGCCACGGCGCAGATCCGGCATGTCATTAAGGACCAGAGCGGCGGCGTGCTATTCGACGGCTATTACACCGGCCTCTACCACGACGCGCTTCCGCTCGCCGCGAGCTGGACGATCCTGGCCGGCAGCTTCGCCGCCGCCAATCTGGACTACCACCTGGGACTGTCGTGGACGACCACCACCAGCGACAACGATACCTACGGGCCCGGCAACTGCGCGGACTTCTTTGGCGGCCAACCCTGGTACTACGGCGCTTGTTGGACGGTGTCTCCGACAGGCTACACCGGCGGCAACACGCCGCAGCAGAACAACGGGGCGCTGGGCTCCTACCAGATTTTCGTGCGGGAAACGGCGACCTACGAGCCTTCAGGCGCGGGCGTGCCGGAGCCTGCGGCGTGGGCGCTGATGATCGGCGGGTTCGGACTGACCGGCGCCGCGCTTCGAAGGCGCCGCGCGGCGTTGATCGCCTAGGCCCGGAAGCCGCCTCAGCTCTTCATTTGCAGAACGATCACCAGGATCGTGCCCATGGCGACAGAAAGCACGGTCGCGCCGCCTAGGACGCAGTAGCGCAACAAATCTTCATTGAACTTTTTATACATATCGCCTCGCTTGGCCGGCCCTCGGTGGCAAGAACGCCGCGGGCTGTCTTAGGTTCAACGAGATTTGCTGCTGCGGTCCGGACGCCGGCGCGGGCGCTCGCGGCGGGACGAACCGCTTGCCATTTTTCAAACGCTTGTTAGTCACGGAGCCATATTGACGGCCCCTATCCCGATTGCGGGGCCACCGGATTTCAAGGACGCTTAGATGGCTGAAGACGTGAAACCGGCGGCGCAGACCTATGATGACCGGCCGGTGCACGTCGAAGCGACCCTGCCGCCCGAGGTTCAGGCGCCGCTGGCCGCCTACCACGGCGCCGAGCCGCCCGCGCCGCAGTGGTTCAAGGACGCCATCGCCCAGGCGCCGGAGCGGGTGTTCGTGGAAAGCCTGGGCTCCAAGCTCGAGGTCCTGACCTGGGGCGAGGTGGGCAAGCCCGGCCTCCTGTTCGTGCATGGTAACTCGGCCCACGCCGACTGGTGGAGCTTCATCGCCCCGTTCTTCGCCGAACACTATCGGGTCGCCTCGATGTCGCTGGCCGGCATGGGCGCGTCGGATTGGCGTGAGACCTATTCCTTCACCGACTTCGCCGAGGACGCCGAGGCCGTGAGCCGCGCGACAGGCCTCTATGACGGCGGCCGCAAGCCGATCTACATCGGCCACTCGTTCGGCGGCGGCCAGGTGTTCTTCGCCGCTGTCCGCAATCCTGAGCGGATGCATGCCGCGGTCATGATCGACACCGGGTTCGGCCCGCCGCCGGAGGAACTCGCCAAGCGCCATGCGCAGATGGAGGCGATCCGTAACATCCCGACCGTCGACCGGCCGAGCCGGGTCTACGACACCCTGGAGTCGGCGCTGGCGCGCTTTCGCCTGATGCCGCCACAGCCGGCCGGCAACCCCTACATCGCCGACTTCATCGCGCGGCGCTCGCTGAAACGCGTGCCGCTGCCGTCTGGCGAAAAGGGGGCCGATGGCGAGGGCGAGGGCTGGACCTGGCGCTTCGATCCCAACATGTGGGCCAAACTCGACCGTGAGCGGGCGATGGGCGGTGACCCGACCCAGGCGGTGAAGGTCACGACCCCGATGGTTCACATCTATGGCGCCAAGAGCCGCATCGTGGAGCATCGTAAGTCCGGCGCGCCCTCGCCGTTTCCGCCCGGCCTGGTGGAGATCGAAATCCCCGACGCCCATCACCACATCATGATCGACCAGCCGCTGGCCCTGGTGGCGGCGTTGCGCACCCTGTTGGCCGCGTGGCCGAGCTAGGCTCCGCAACGACCGCATGCCTTGAGCGGCGGCCCGGTCTCGTGTAGCACCCGCTTAAGCGTTCGAGCACGAGAGACAGACATGGCCGGTCCGGCGTCCGACTATCACCGCGGCGAGATGGATATCTCCGAACAGACGGCGACCTTCGCCCTGATCATGGGGATCACCAAGTGGGGCTCGCTTGTCATCGCGGCGGGCCTGCTGACCATCGTGCTCTGGTTCTGCACCGGTGCGGGCTTCCTGGCCGGCGCGATCGCCGGCGCGGTGCTGCTGGTGCTGGGTATCGTCTTCCTGCGCGGCGGCGGCGGACACTAGCCGACGAGCCTCTTCCGCGGCTGTCTGGACAGACGCCGCCAAGCCCCCGTAAGGTCCGCGCCTGTCGCGTAAAGACCCGTCCGGGGGAACATCTCGAGTCATGCCGACCATCGCCGTCACCAGGGAACGCCGCGCCGGTGAGACCCGCGTCGCCGCCGTACCCGAGACGGTCAGGAAGCTGATCGCCCAGGGCTTCGCGGTGACCATCGAGGCCGGAGCCGGAACCGCGGCGTCCTATGCCGACGCTGACTACGCCGCCGCCGGCGCGACGTTGGCCAAGACGGCCAAGGACGCGCTGGCCAAAGCCGATATCCTCTTCAAGGTCCGCGCGCCCGAGCCTGACGAGATCGCCGCGATCAAGCCGGGCACGCTGGTCGTCGCCACCCTGAACCCCTATGTCGACAAGGCCGCCCTGGCCGGCCTGGCCAAGGCCAAGGCCAGCGCCTTCGCCATGGAATTCGTGCCGCGCATCACCCGGGCCCAGGTGATGGACGTGCTGTCGTCGCAGGCCAACCTGGCCGGCTACCGCGCGGTGATCGAGGGCGCCGAGGCCTATGGCCGGGCCATGCCGATGATGATGACCGCCGCCGGCACCATCGCCGCGGCCAAGGTGTTCATCATGGGGGTCGGCGTCGCGGGCCTGCAGGCCATCGCCACGGCTCGGCGGCTCGGCGCCGTGGTCACCGCCACCGACGTGCGGCCCGCCACCAAGGAGCAGGTGGAAAGCCTGGGCGCCAAATTCCTGGCCGTCGAGGACGAGGAGTTCAAGAACGCCCAGACGGCCGGCGGCTACGCCAAGGAGATGTCGCCTGAGTACCAGGTCAAACAGGCCGAACTGGTCTCCACGCACATCGCCAAGCAGGACATGGTGATCACCACCGCGCTAATCCCCGGCCGCCCGGCGCCGAAGCTGGTCAGCGCCGCCCAGGTGGCGTCGATGAAGCCGGGCTCGGTGATCGTCGACCTGGCCATCGAGCAGGGCGGCAATGTCGTGGGCGCCAAGCTCGGCGAGGTCGCGGTGACTAAGAACGGCGTGAAGATCCTCGGCGTCGCCAACCTGCCGGGACGGATCGCGGCGGATGCGTCCGCGCTCTACGCCCGCAACCTGGTGGCCTTCGCCGGCCTGTTCCTCGACAAGGAGGGCAAATTCGCCCCCGACTATGAGGACGAGATCCTGAAGGCGGCCCTGGTCACCCGGGGTGGCGCCGTCGTCCACCCCAATTTGAAGAGCTGAGGGCCGCGATGGAAGCCGTCGATCCCACCGTCTTCCGCCTGGCGATCTTCGTGCTGGCGATCTTCGTTGGCTACTACGTGGTCTGGAGCGTGACGCCGGCCCTGCATACGCCGCTGATGGCGGTGACCAACGCCATCTCCTCGGTGATCATCGTTGGCGCGCTGCTGGCGGTCGCCGCCCACCCGGCCGCGGGCGATCCGATGACCGCCAACGTGATGATCTCCAAGGGCGCCGGCGCGGTCGCCGCGGCCTTCGCCAGCGTCAACATCTTCGGCGGCTTCCTTGTCGTGCGGCGGATGCTGGCGATGTATAAGAAGAAGGCTCCGACGGTCCCCAAGAAGGAGGGCGCCGCGTGAACGCGAACCTCGCGGCCATCCTCTATCTGGTCTCTGGCGTCCTGTTCATCCTGGCGCTGCGGGGCCTGAGTTCGCCGACCACCAGTCAGGCTGGCAACCGCAACGGCATGATCGGTATGGCCATCGCGGTCGGCACCGCCCTGGCGACGCTCTGGAGCCAGAACGCCCTGGACCCCCTGACGCTCGGCCTGATCGTCGGCGGCGTGGCCATCGGCGGTGGCGTGGGCGCGATGATCGCCCGGCGCGTGGCCATGACCGCCATGCCGCAGCTGGTCGCCGCTTTCCATAGTCTGGTCGGCATGGCCGCCTGCCTGGTGGCCGTGGCCGCGATCCACACGCCGGCCGCCTATGGCATCGCCGCGCCCGAAGGCGGCGTGGTCATCCATTCGCTGATCGAGCTGGCCGTGGGCCTGGCCATCGGCGCCGTCACCTTCACCGGCTCGGTGATCGCGTTCGCCAAGCTGAACGGCAACATGAGCGGCGCGCCGATCCTGCTGCCGGCGCGCCACCTGCTGAACCTCGCCATCGCGCTCGGCATCGTGGCCATGGTCGTTTTCCTGGTCATCAGCCACGGGACCGCGCTCTGGGCCTTCTGGGCGATCTTCGCCCTGTCGCTGCTGCTGGGGATCACCCTGATCATCCCGATCGGCGGGGCCGACATGCCGGTCGTCGTGTCCATGCTCAACTCCTACTCCGGCTGGGCGGCGGCGGCGCTGGGCTTCACGCTCGAGAACACCACGCTGATCATCACCGGCGCCCTGGTGGGCTCATCCGGGGCGATCCTCAGCTACATCATGTGCAAGGCGATGAACCGGGGCTTCATCTCGGTGATCCTGGGCGGTTTCGGCGCAACGGACGCCGCGGCTGGCGCCGGTGGCGCGGTCGAGACCCGGCCGGTCAAGCAGGGTTCCGCCGAGGACGCCGCCTTCATCATGAAGAATGCGAGCAAGGTGATCATCGTCCCCGGCTACGGCATGGCGGTCAGCCAGGCGCAACACGCCCTGCGCGAAATGGGCGACCGCCTCAAGGAAGAGGGTGTGGAGGTGAAGTACGCCATCCACCCGGTCGCTGGCCGTATGCCCGGCCACATGAACGTGCTGCTGGCCGAGGCCAACGTGCCCTACGACGAGGTCTTCGAACTGGAGGACATCAACGCCGAGTTCCCGACCGCTGACGTAGCCTTCGTGATCGGCGCCAACGACGTCACCAACCCGGCCGCCAAGACGGACCCGACCAGCGCCATCTACGGCATGCCGATCCTGGATGTGGAGAAGGCGCGCACGGTGCTGTTCGTGAAGCGCGGCATGTCGTCGGGCTACGCCGGCGTCGAGAACGAGCTGTTCTTCCGCGACAACACCATGATGCTGTTTGGCGACGCCAAGAAGATGGTCGAGGGCATCCTCAAGAGCCTCTGACCATCGAGGTTATCGCGCCGCGGCGCGGCTTCGCTGATCTGTCGCCTTTTTCCGACTTTGTTGCTGAGATGCGCCGGTGCTGACCTCGACGCGTCACATCGGCCTGACCATATGGCGGACTGAGGAGCCGAACGCCGCTGATGTCCGTCGCCCCGTCCAAGGCCGAACGCGCCAGCCATCGCGGCGAGCTGATCGACGTGGGCGGCCGGCGATTGCGGATCGTGCGTGCAGGCCGGCCCAGCGCACGGCCAACCATCGTCCTGGAGCACGGCGCCTTTGGTTGCGCCTCGGACTGGGCGGTTGTGCAGGCGCGCCTGGCCGCCAAGGGCCTGGCCAGCGTCGCCTATGACCGGGCGGGTCTCGGCCACTCCGAGCCGGGCCCGAAACCGCGCGACGGCCAGGCGATCGTCGCCGACCTTGCCACCTTGCTGCGCGCGCTGGACGAGGCAGGGCCCTTCGTCCTGGTAGGCCATTCGATGGGCGGGCTGATGGTCCGGCTGTACGCGCTGACCCACCCGAAGCAGATTCTGGGGGTGGTGCTGGTGGACGCTGTCACCCCCGACGTCGTGACCCATGCGCTCGGCTCGAAGGGGGTTTCGGCCTTCTCCAAGCTGCTCGACCTGGTCAGCCACGGTGCTCGGTTCGGCATGATGCGACCGGTGGGCGCGCTGGCCGGCGACCGGATCGGCCTGCCGCCCGAGGCCTCGGCCGAGAAGCGCCGCATCCACGGCCTGGCCTCCCATGCCCTGTGGGCCGCCGAGGAGGTCCGTCAGTGGAAGGCCACCTCCGACCAGGCCCGCGCCGCCGACTTCCCTTCCGCCATGCCGATCGCTGTGATCACGGCCGGGGCGGAGAATACCATCACCGCGCTGAAGGAGATCCAGTCGGTCCCAGCGCTCGCCTCACGCAACGGCTACATCGAGCATGTGGCCGGCGCGGGCCATGCGAGCCTGCTCGGCCGCCGCTTCGCCGACCCGGTGGTGCGTGGGGTCGAGCACGTACTGGCCACCGTGAGGCGCTAGGCGGGTTCGCGCTCGATGGCCCCGCACGCCGCGAGCAGACGCGGGTAGGCGAGCGTGATCGCCACGCCGTCGTCGGCGGCCAGCGATGGCGCGGCGGATCGGTTTTGCGCCCGCACCTCGACCGCCTGCGCCGCGGTGATCTCGAAGCGGCCGTCCCAGACGCCGGTTGCGCCGGGTGCAAGGCGCAAAGCTGTCAGGCCGCCGCGCGAGGCCTCGCCCGGTTCGCGGCGGAAGCGGACGCGGTCCCGGTCGGCCTCGATGCGCGCGCCGGCCAGGGTGGCGACGAATGGCGATCGGGTTGTCAGACGGCTGAGGAGCCGGGCGATCTTGTCGCGTGACGGCGGCCGGTCGGTGCCGGCGGCGCAAAGGCAGGCGGCGGAGATGAAGCGCGCGGCGGTGTCGGGCGTCGCGGCGGCGAGGTCCGCCTGGTCGATCTCCAGGCCGCCATGGTCATCGGGCTTGCAGATCAGCGCCAGGGCCTTCGCCGAGGCGAGGGTGGCTGGCGTGACCGGCATGGCGCCGCGGGCGACCGCCGTGCGCGCACGAGGCCGGGCGTAGGTTGCATCCTCGTTCGCCGGGTCGTCGATCCAGGTCTCGCCGCGCGCGGTCAGCCACTTGCGGATTTCACCGCGCCGGACGCCTAGCAGGGGCCGCAACAGGAACAGGCTGCGGCCTTGCGGCCAGACCGGCGACGGCGACCATTCGCGCGGGTCCGGGGTGGTTGAGCCCGCCGCGCGCATCAGGCCCGCCTCCAGCACGTCGTCGGCGGTGTGGCCCATCAGCACGACCCGCGCGCCGGCCTCGCGGGCGGCGTCAGCCAGCAGGGCGTGGCGTGCGGCCCGGGCGGCGGCCGGCAGCCCGGCCTGGGGCTTGTCGCCAGTCCAGGTCAGGGCCTGGAACGGCAGGCCAAGGCGTTGCGCCGTCGTGGCGCAGGCTTGCGTCCAGGCCGTGCTCTCGCGCCTGAGCTGATGATCGATGGTCATCACCAACAGGGATCGTCCGGACCGCCGGACCCAGTCGTCGGCGATGAGCAGCAGCGCCAGCGAGTCGCCGCCGCCGGACAGCGCGACAGCGAGGGGACGCGGACTGCCGCGAAGCAGCCGGCGGTCGAGAACCGCGTCAGCCGCTAACTGCACTTCGCCTGGAGGCGCACGCCTTGGGCCCGGGTGACCACAGCCGGCGGGGCCTTGGGATACTTGCGCCCCAGTTCGCCCAGCACCTGGCAGGCGTCGGCGGGCTTTTTCAGCTGCACCAGCGCCCGGCCCAGTTCGACCACCGCGTCGGGCGCCCAGGCGGTCTGGGGCCAGCCGCGGATCGAGGCGACATAGGCCGCCGCAGCCTTCACATAGTCTCCGCGCACGCCCAGCGTCTTGCCCCACCAATAGCTGGCTTCAGCCGTGCGGGGCGTGTCGGGATAGGTGGCGACATAGGCGCTGAAGGCGGCTTCGGCGCCGTCATAGTCGCCGCTCAGCATCAGTTGCCGGGCCTTGCTGAAGGCTCCGGCCGCCGCGGTGGCCGCGACTTTCGGGTCGGCCGGCGCCTGGGGCTCTGGCGCGGACGGCGGCGTGGCGGCCGCCGCCGTGGCCAGGGCCTCGGCGGCCTTCTGTTCGTCGGCGGCCAGCCGGTCCGAGAGCGCCTTCACCTGCGCCTTGAGCTGGGTGTTCTCACGCTTGGTCTGGTCGAGCTCGTGGCCGGTGGTCTCCAGCGAGCCGTTGAGCTTGGTCAGCGAGCCTTCGAGGTCGGCGATCTTGGTGGCGAGATCGGCCATCCGCGCGTCGGTGTCGGCGGGCTGCACGACGACGGGCCCGCCGGTCTTCTGGGCCTTGAAGACGATATCGCGCAGTTCGCGGACGACCTTTTCCATCCGGTCCACGCGTTTGGCGTCGCGCGCGTCCAGCGGGTCGTCCATCGAGGTCTGGGCGAACGACGGCGTGGCGAAGAGGGCCACCGCCGCCGCCGCGCCCAGGATACGCAATCCCCCCTTACGAGATCGGGGGCGCAGTCGTGGCTTCATCATTGCATCCGCGCGCCGCTGACGATGGCGGTGCGGGCGTTCCGGTTGTGCTGGTCGGCGCTCTCTCCAGAGCCGCTGTCGATCGGCTTTTCCTTGCCGAACGAGACGGTCGTGATGCGGCCGGCCTCGACGCCATGAGCGACCAGATATTCGCGGATCGCATTGGCGCGGCGCGCGCCCAGCGCCAGATTATATTCCTGGGTGCCGCGCTCGTCGCAGTTGCCTTCGATGCGCACCTGGACGGCGGGAAAACGCTTCAGCCAGCTGGCCTGAGCGTCGAGCAGCGGGCCAGCGTCGGTGCGGACGCTGTACTTGTCGTAGTCGAAGTAGACCCGGTCGCCGATGTTGACGACGAAGTCTCGCTCGGACCCCGGCAGCGGCGCCTGGCTGACTGGCTCGGGCCGCGAGATGGGCGCCTGAGGCCGCGGGGCCTCGACGGGGCGCTGCGGCGCGGCCGGCTGTGTCGTCGGGTAAGACGGCTTCGGCTTTGACGCACAGGCCGCGAGTGAGAGGGCCGTGACGGCGATGAGCGCCAGTCGCAGTGCGCTCCCGGTATTGCGGTTCGTGACCATGGAAAGCGTCTCCTTCGAAAAATCGCGCCGACGGCGCAGGTGCAGAGTCTAACTTCGAACTCGCGCGCGCAAGTCTAGTTCAGCAACGGCGACCAGGCGGGATCCGAGCCCGCGCCGGGGTAGGGCATGGGCTGCAGAATTCGCCCGGTGACATCGACGCTCCACAGCTTCGAGCCGCCGCCCGCGCCCTGGCGGGTGAACAGCAGCACACGGCCGTTGGGCGCCCAGGCGGGGCCCTCGTCCAGATAGCTGGAGGTGAGGATTCGCTCGTCCGTGCCGTCCGGCTTCATGATGCCGATGTGAAAGTCGCCGCCGGTCTGTTTGGTGAAGGCGATGAACTCCCCGGTCGGGCTCCAGACCGGGGCGGTATAGCGGCCGGCCGCGAAGGTGATCCGCTTCGGGTTCGAACCGTCGGCGCCCATGATGTAGAGCTGTGGCGAGCCGGACCGGTCGGAGTTGAAGACGATGCGCCCGCCGTCCGGCGAATAGGAGGGCGAGGTGTCGATGGCCGGGTCGGTGGTCAGGCGCGTCGTGGCCCGGTTCTTCAGGTCCATCACGAAGATGTCGCTGTTGCCGCCGCGCTCCACGGAAAAGGCGACCTTGCCGCCGTCCGGCGAAAATCGCGGTGCGAAGACCATGCCCTTGAAGTCGCCCAGGCTCTCGCGCCGGTTGGTCTCGAGGTTGAGCAGGTAGATCTTCGAGCCCTCGGGCCGAAGCTCCATGTAGGTGATTTCCTGGCTGGTCGAGGAGAAGCGCGGGGTCATGATCACGCCTTCGCCGGCCGGGATGTAGCTGGGGTTGGCGCCGTCCTGATCCATGATCGCCAGGCGCTTGGTCTTCGATCCACGCGCGCCGCTCTCGGCCACGAACACCACGCGGGTGTCGAAATAGCCCTTCTCGCCGGTCAGCCGCTGATAGACGGCGTCGGAAATCTTGTGGGCGACGCGCCGCCAGTTCTCGGGGCTGGAGGCGAAGCGCTGGCCCAGCAGTTCCTTCTCGGCGAAGACGTCGGAGAGGCGGAAGTCGACCTGCAGTCGACCATCGACACTGCTGGCCTGGCCGTAGAGCAGAGCCTGAGCGTTGATTTTCTGCCAGGCGGGATAGTTGGGCTGTACCGCGGCGTTGAGATCGCGGTCGATGAAGCTCGCCGGATCGAGCGGCCGGAACAGGCCGGAGCGTTGCAGGTCGGCGCCGATCACGCCGGCCAGGTCTGCGCCGACCGGGCCGCCGCCGAACGCCGGCAACGCGATCGGCAGGGGTTGGACGTCGCCACGATTGACGTTGACCTCGATGTCCGCGCGCGCGGCGCCGGAGAACATCGCCGCCGCCGGCAGCGCGGCCAGGGCGGCCAGGGCGGTTCGCTTCGAGAAGGTGGTCATCTTAGGAACAGGCCTCGCGCGCGTTGAAGTTGACCGCGATTTTCTCGCCATAGAACTCGCGAGGGAGCGTTCGGTAGGGCGCCGCCGCGTAGACCGCGCGTACGGCGCGCTCGGCGCCGGCGCGGGCCACGTCGGACTGGCCGCTCCGAATCTGCGAGGTGGCGTCGCCGACCACCTGGCCGCCGGCGCCGATGGTGAAGGTGACGCGGACCTGCACGTCGCGGCCGCCCTCCACGTCGCAGTTGGGGTTCCAGCGGCGCTGCAGTTCCTCGGCGAGACCGGTCATGGCGGCGGCGGATAGGCCCGTTCCCATGGCCGGGCGCGCCTGCGGCGCGGTCTCGGGCCGCGCTGGCCCCTTGGGCGCAGAGGACGGCTTGGAGGCTTGCGCCTTGGTCATCTTCGTCAGGCTGGCCGACAGCGCGTCGAGGTCGAAGCTCTTCTCCGGCTTGGCCGGCGGCGCGGGCTTGGCGGGCGTCGGGATGAGCTTGGGCGTGGGCTCGATCTTGGGGGTCGGCTTCGGCGGAGCCGGGGTGGGCTTGGGCTGCGGCGCGGGCGGCGTCGATTGCAGCGGGGCGTCCGGGACCGGTGTCTGGGTCTGGGCGGTCTGTTCGACGGGCGCCGGCTGGGCCTCTCGGACGCTGCTGTCGGGAGCCTTGGAGACGATGGTCACCGGCACCACCGAGCCGACCTTCAGGTCGCGGGTGAAGTTCCAGGAGATCAGCAGCAGGATGGCCACGGCCGCGTGCAGCGCGGCCGAGCCCATCATGGCGGGTGAGAGCTCCCGGCGCGTCACTGGCCCGCGGGCTCCTCGGGCGGCTTGGCGGCCGAGGCGCCGGACGAGGGGCCGCCAGTATCGGTGATCAGGTTGATCGACGTGAAGCCAGTGGTCGACAGCGCGGCCATCACCTGGGCGACGATGGCGTAGGGCGCCTTGCCGTCGGCGCGGACGTAGATCGGCTTCGTTGTACCCGAGCCGGGGGCGCCGGCCATCGCATGCAGGCGGGGCGCGAGGCCGGCGAAGGGGACCTCGTCCTCCTTCACGAAGATCTGGCCGTTGGCGCGGATCGAGACAGTCAGCGGCTCGGCCTGGTCCTGCAGCGATCCGGCCTCGGTCTTCGGCAGCTCGACCGGCACGCCGGCGGTGAGCAGGGGCGCGGAGATCATGAAGACGATCAGCAGCACCAGCATCACGTCGACCAGCGGGGTGACGTTGATCTCCGACAGCGCGCCGCGGCGTCCGCGGCCGCCGCGCCGGCGCCGGCGACCCCGGCCGCCCGCCGCGAAGGCGTCGTTGGCGGACAGCGCCATGGCTCAGACCTTCTCCGCCAGGCGCCGCTGGATGGCGGTGGACAGGTCGTCGGCGAAGCCTTCAAGGCGTCCCGAAAACTTCGCCGCGTCGGTCGAGAACTTGTTGAAGGCGATGTAGGCCGGGATCGCCGCGACCAGGCCAATCGCCGTTGCAAACAGCGCCTGGGCGATCGATGGCGCGACGATCGCCAGGGAGGTGTTCTTCTGGATGGCGATCGACTGGAAGGCGTTCATGATACCCCACACCGTGCCGAACAGCCCAATAAAAGGTGACGCCGTGGCGACGATGGCCAGCGAGCCCAGGCCGTCCTCGACGCGGGCGCTTTCGCGGGCGATGGCGGCGTCGAGCACCCGGTCGATCCGCTGGATCAGGAAGGCCGCCTGACCATCGGTGGTCAGGCCCTTGTTGCGGGCGTCGCGCCATTCGCGAAGCGCGCCCTGCAGCATGCGCGGCAGGACGTGGCGCGGACGCTCGCCGGCCGCCGCGGCGACCTCCTCCAGGCTTTTGCCGGAGGCGACCTCGTCCTCGAAGCGGTTGGCCTCGCGGTTCAGGCCGGAGAAGCGGAAGGTCTTGTCGAGGATCACCGTCCAGGACCACAGCGAGGCCGCGCCCAGCCCCAGCATGACCAGCTTCACCACCCAGTCGGCGTGCATGAACAGGACGAAGAAGTTGAAGCTCTCTGGCGTGACGGCGGCGGCGGAATCCATTCGAGGTCCAGGAGCTCCGAGATCTGGGCAGGCGTTGCGGATGGTGGTGCGGATCGTGTTGCGAGTCGGGGGTGGCGATCTTATGGCGAAGGCGCGAACAGCGGGCGGAGCGCGTCGGCCATGCCGGGCGGCGGCTTGCGGGCGCGGCCGGCCAGGTCGATGCAGGCGGCCTCGACCGCGGCGGTGGCGATCAGCTCTTCGCCACGGGTGATGCGCTGGCTGACGAACAGCCGCGGGCCCTTCACCGCGTCATAGGTGGTCCGCACCAGCAGGGCGTCGTCGATGCGCGCGGCGCGTTTGAAGTCGACGGTGATGCGCGTGATGGTGAAGGCCGCCGGGTCTGGGCGCGCCAGCAGCGCCGAATGGCTGACACCCACCAGGCGGAAGAAATCGCTCCGGCCGCGCTCGAAATAACGCAGGTAGTTGGCGTGATAGACGACGCCGGTGAAGTCGGTGTCCTCATAATAGATGCGCACCGGCAGCTGGTGCTCGCGGCCGACGATGCGGCCGGCGTAGGGAGTATTTTCACTCTGCATCAGATTCGGAGAGGCAAAACATTGTATATATTTCTCCATCTCCTATCCGAGATAGTAGAATATTCTGACATTCCACCATTTATAGGAAATCTTACAAGAATATCCCTTCTACTATCAAATATCTCTTGAAATCCATCAGATACACCAGCCTCCTCAAACAAGAAAATTTGCTCTCCATCCTTATTGTATTCTCGCCAATATTTTCCGTCCTTGCAAAATCGTCCGTTATCATAGGCGTAAATGGTGGGATGGGCATTTCGTTCAGAGATTTTTCCTCGTCTCAATCCGAGCAGAAATCCTCCGACGCTTCCGACAAAAGTGCCCACACCGCCCAGCAGTGTGGCAGCCGATTTCAGCGTTTCAGCATCCATTCCGAAGTCCGTCTCATAGAGATCAAGCCGATCGGCACCTCAATTATCAAACAAGTCGTCGGCGTTCACTGAATTAGCCCCGGAGGGCGGCATCATCCCTAGGTGAGCGTAGGCCTTGGCGCAGGCCATGCGGCCGCGCGGCGTGCGCTGGATGAAACCTTGCTGGAGGAGGAACGGCTCGATGACGTCCTCGACGGCGTCGCGGGCCTCGGCGATGGCGTAGGCCAGGGTCTCGACGCCCGCCGGGCCGCCGGCGTAGTTCTCGATCAGGGCGCGCAGGTAGCGGCGGTCCAGCGCGTCCAGGCCGACCTCGTCGACGTCGAGGCGGGCCAGCGCCGAGGCGGCGGCCTTGCGGTCGATCAGGTCTACGCCATCGCTGGCGGCGAAGTCGCGGACACGGCGCAGCAGGCGGCCGGCGACGCGCGGCGTGCCCCGGGCGCGCTCGGCGATCTCCGCGGCGCCCTCGAGATGCAGGTTGAGCCCCAGCTTGCCGGCCGCCTGGGTCAGCACCTTCTGCAGCTCGGCCGGCGTGTAGAATTCCAGCCGGATCGGGATGCCGAAGCGGTCGCGCAGCGGGGTGGCGAGCAGGCCCGCCCGGGTGGTCGCCGCGACCAGGGTGAAGGGCGCCAGGTCGATGCGGATCGACCGCGCCGAAGGCCCCTCGCCGATCATCAGGTCGAGGACGTGATCCTCCATGGCCGGGTAGAGGATTTCCTCGACGTTGGCCGGCAGGCGGTGGATCTCGTCGATGAACAGGACGTCGTTGGGCTCGAGGTTGGTGAGGATGGCGGCGAGGTCGCCGGCCTTGGCCAGCACCGGCCCGGAGGTGGCGCGGAAGTTGACGCCCAGCTCGCGGGCGACGATCTGGGCCAGCGTCGTCTTGCCGAGGCCCGGCGGGCCGAACAGCAGCACGTGGTCCAGCGCCTCGCCACGCTGTTTGGCGCCGGCGATGAACACGCGCAGGTTCGCCTTGGCCTGCTCCTGGCCGACGAATTCGGCGAGCGTCTGTGGCCGCAGAGCCTTGTCGGGCGCCTCAAGCGGCGCCGGCTCGCCGGAGACCAGGCGGGTCATGTCTAGTTCCTCCCCGTAGGGGGAGGTGGATCGCGGCGTAGCCGCGGGACGGAGGGGGTTTCAGCCGCTGAGTCCGCGACCGACAGCATCCCGAGCGCTGGAGAGGAAACCCCCTCAGTCTGTCTTCGCAGACAGCTCCCCCTGTGGGGGAGCAACTGAGTTGCGGCGGTCCTCACCGCCCAAGCTCCTGCAGGGCGGCTTTGATCAGGGCGCCGGCTTCGGCGTCGTCGCCGAGGCGGAGCGCGGCTTGTTCGACGACGCGTCTGGCGGACGGTTCGGCGACGCCGAGGCCCATGAGGGCGGCGACAGCTTCGCCGGTGGCGGAGGGCGCGGGCGGTGTTGCGGGGCTGGCCGAGGCGTGGACGACCAAGCCATCGCCGATGGGCTTGTCCTTCAGCTCGGTGACGATGCGCAGCGCGAGCTTGGGGCCGACGCCTTGCGCGCGGGCGACGGCGGCCTGGTCGCCGCGCTGGGCGGCGGCGGACAGCTCGCCCGGCGCCAGCACGTCGAGGACGGCCAGCGCCGCCTTCGGCCCGACGCCCTGGATGGTCTTCAGCATGACGAAGGCCCGGCGCTCGGTCTTGTCGAGGAAGCCGTAGAGCGTGAGCCCGGTCTGTTCGCCGAACTGGCTTTCGATATGCAGGGTGGCGGTCTCGCCGGTCCCGGGCAGGCGGCCGAGCGTCCGTGATCCGCAGCGCACGACGTAGCCCACGCCGGCGACATCGATCAGCGCCTCTTCCTCGCCCACCTCGGCGACGACGCCCCACAGCCGGCCGATCATGCGGGCGCTCCGGGCTTAAGGTGAATCACGTTCAGCATCTGTTCCGACCATGCCGTAAACCATGCTGAATCGCTTGCGCAATCGTGAACGGAAGGGGCCCGGCGGACGGGTTTTTCGGGCGCGCGTTAACCATCGGCTTTTAACGATTCCCATGGAGTTTGGCGCGGCGTCCTGACCTGAGACGCAGCGAAGCGGCACTCGGGCTGTTTTTGAACCACGAACCCACACGAACCCACACGAACGGCGGCTCCGAGGCCGTGCGCGTGTGCCCGCGCTGAGCCAGCGGCGACGTGTTCGTGTGGGTTCGTGGTTTCGAATCTTGTGCGCGAAACGCGCCCGTCAGGCGGCGCCGAGATAGCTGCGGGCCCGGCGCGCGTGGGCGTGGGCGATGGCGACGGCCAGGGCGTCGGCGGCGTCTGAGGTCGTGTCGCCGGCGGTGGGCAGCAGGCGGCGGATCATGAAGCCGACCTGGGCCTTGTCGGCGGCCCCCGTCCCCACGACAGCCTTCTTGACCACGGTGGCGGCATATTCGGCGACGCTGAGCCCCGCCCGCGCCGGCGCGATCAGGCAGCAGGCCCGGGCGTGGCCGAGTTTCAGCGCCGACTGGGCGTTGGTGTTCATGAAGGTCTCCTCCACCGCCGCCTCATGCGGGCTGTGCAGGACGATGACCTCGGCGATGGCCTCGAACAGGATCAGCAGCCGCTCGGCGAAGGGCAGCGTGTCCTTCGGTGCGATCACCCCGTGGGCCACGTGGATCAGCCGCGCCCCATCGACCGCCACCACGCCCCAGCCGGTGCGGCGCAGCCCCGGATCGAGGCCGAGGATACGGACGGGATGAGGGCTGGAGTGATTCGGGGCGTTCATCGTCTGTTCCAGTGTGACTGAGCCAGGGATGAAGGGGAAGGGTTTGCTTGAGGGGGCGGTGCGTCTGGATCCCCGGGACAAGCCCGGGGATGACGAGCGGGAGGGTAGGGAAGAATTCGAGATGCCGAACCACTTAATTTTTGGCGTTCGACCGACCTCATGAGACCTTGAGGGGATGTCTTCGACACCGTTTGCCCCCTCCACCCCCCGCTCTTCCCCCGGCCTGGCGCCGGGGTCGGCGGGCGGTCCCCCTCCCGCCGCTTCGCGGGGGAGGTAAGGGGTGCGCTTTCCTTCGGGGCGCACGCTGGCGCATCAACCGGCCCCGCCAGGGCTGTATGCTTCGACCTACACGCCGGAGCTGGGGGCGGCGATCTGTCGGCGGTTGGCGGCCGGCGAGAGTTTGCGGGCGATCTGTCGGTGGGACGCGGCGATGCCGACCGAGAAGACGGTGTGGAACTGGGCGCGGGCGTACGAGGACTTCCGGCTGATGAAGGTTCACGCCCAGTCGGTGGCCCGCGCGCGGAGCCTGGCGGCGCGGAGGGCGGCCGATGCGGCGGCGCGGGCCGCGAAGGGGCCGGCGGGCGGGCCTCGGGGGCGGACCGGGCGGCCGAGCGGCTATGAGCCTGGGATCGCCAACGAGATCATGACGCGGGTGATGATGGGCGAGGGGCTGGAGGCGGTGTGCCGCGATCCGGCCATGCCCTCGGTCGGCACGGTCTATGGCTGGCTGCGGCGCCATCCGGAGTTTCTGGAGGACTACCGGCGATCCAAGGCGATGGTGGAGGAGATCCTGGTCGAGCAGTGGTGCGAGCCATTGCCGTGGCTCGGGGAGCGGAAATCCTGGCCGCTGCTGGCCCGGACGGTGCGGGCCGCGGAGCAGGCCGCGCGGCGGCTCAGCCTGAAGCGCTACGCGCCGCCTGAAGGGCCGAAGGCTCTGGTGGTGCATCTGGAAGAGGCTGACGGGACGCGCCGGGTGCTCTATCCCGCCGCGCCGGACCCGACCGGGTCGGCGTCGAGATCGGGGCGTGAGCCGAGGCTTGACCGCGACGGCGGCGCCTGAAACCGTCGGGTATGATCGCGCGCGGCGTATCAACAATCGGTCTGGGACCGGCGATGGCGGGCCTGCTGCTGGTCGCCGGCGCGGCGCGCGGCGCGGAACCGGCGGCGAGCGTCGAGGCGCTGGTGGTCACAGCGCCCAAGACCATCGCCGAGTTGCTGGTCACCGCCAATATCAAGTGCGTGGCGCCCGACCGGCTGGGCAATCCAGGGACGCGGCCGAAGGTGGTCTCCAGCTTTCCGGCGCGGGACGCGGTGGTGCGCCCCGGCTTGATCGTGATGCGGGTGACCTTCGACAAGCCGATGGCCTGCGCCGGACGGCTGGCGGGGCTGTCGCCGTGGCCCAGCCCCTGTCCGGGCGGGACACAGTCGATGCTGCTGAGTTTCGACCGCCGCACGGTGCGGACCGCCTGCGCGGCGGCGGCGGACAGCCACTACGGCGTCTCGCTGAACCGCGACCTCGACGGCGATGCGTTCCTGGGCGTGGCCGGCCTGCCCGCGGAAAGCCGGGCGTTCGGGTTCACGACCTCTTCGGGGCCGGCGGTGGGCAGCGTCTGCGAGGCGCTGGCTGAGGACGCCTGGACCGTCCGCCAGCTGGCGCGCGCCCACCGGACGCTGGCCTGTCCGCCGCCGGGCGGCTGAGGCCCGGAATCCTCATAACAAGGGATCCTGACAGCAAGAGGCCCGCGACCTGGGGGGTCGCGGGCCTTGGAGCCCGCCGTGGTCCGGGGAGACGCCTGGGCGGGCTGGATGGGGCCGGGGGAAGGCCCTCACACACCTACTTACGCAGGCCCGTGAGCAATAGATGCAGGACCCGCGTCTCAGCGGGCGAAGGTCTGATCGCGCAGGCTGGCGAACTGCAGATTGGCGTTGGCCTTTTCGTGGGCCTCGGCGCGGACGCCGGCCTGGCAGGCGGCCTTCATGCCGAGGTTATGCTCGCGGGCGCAGACCTGGTTAGCCGCGTGGTCGATGCGGCTGGCGAACTTGGCCTGGCCGGCCGGCGCGCCGAGGTTCAGGTCGCCGACCCGGATGGACTGCTGGGCGTAGCCGGTGGACGCGGTCTCGGCGTGGGCCGCGGTGGTCAGGGCGGCGAAGGGCAGGGCGGCCAGGGCCAGGGTGGCGATGCTGGCGATGCGGGCGGTGAGCGTGGTCATGGTCTTGGTCCTTGTCATCTGTGGGGCGGTGGGGGCCGCCGATGACGATGGAATACTTGTCAGTGCTGTCTAAGTCCCGTTAAGTCTCCGTCATGACCTCGAATTCATGAAGTTAACAGGCCGTAATTACTTAAACGCTTTGTAATGTTCGAGTGGAGGGCAGGCCTTAGACGGCGCCCGGCTGCTCCAGGTCGGCGTAGGGCTTGCCGTCGCTGGACATCAGCACCGCCAGCGGCCGGGCGCCGGGGAACTCCGCCAGGATGGCCATGGCCATCACCGCGAGCGGCGTCGAGAGGAACGCGCCGACCACGCCCCAGAGCGCGCCCCAGAAGGCCAGGGACAGCAGGATGACGATCGGGTCGAGGTTCAGGCTCTGGCCCTGCATGCGCGGCTGGACGATGTGGCTGACCGCGAAGTGGATCGCCTCCAGGCCGCCCACCAGCACCAACGCGCGCCAGACGCCGTCGAACTCCACCAGACCGAAGGCGGCGGGGAACAGCACCCCGATCGCCGCCCCGATGGCCGGGATGTAGTTGGTCAGGAAGATGATCGCGCACCAGAACGGGATGTGCGTCAGGCCGGTGGCGAACATCAGCATGGCCGAGAGCGCGGTGATGATCACGCCGACCACGGTCTGCACCCAGACGTAGCTTTCGACGCCGCGCCGGACCCGGTCGAAGATCAGGCTCGCCTCGCGGTGTTCGGAGGCTATCGGGAACATCTGGCCGATCTTGCCCGCGAAGCCGCGCCGCGAGGCCAGCAGGAAGCCCAGATAGATCAGGGTGAAGACCGCGGCCTCGGCGAAATGGCCGAGCCCGCCGGCCAGCAGGCCCGCGTAGTGGCCCGGATTGATCTCCTGGATCAGGCTGGAGACGGTGGGTGTGACCTTCAGGCCGAACTGCCGGGCCAGGCCCTCCAGCAGGCTGTTGAGGCGCGCGGCGTAGGTGTGCGACTCGCCGGCGAAGTCGGCGGCGTTGTCGACGGTCATCCAGATCGCCAGGCCGAAGGTCAGCAGGATCACCGCGATGCCGATCGGCAGGGCGGCCCAGCCGGGGATGAACCTGATGTGCCGGCGGATGGCGCGCGCCAGGCCGTCGATGCTGATCAACAGAAAGACCGCCAGCACGAAGGGCTCGAGGATGCGGCTCAGCCACCAGAGCGCCGCGCCGGCCAGGATCACGGCGATGACGATCAGCGTGGTGCGCACCGCTTTCAGCAGCGGCAGGGCGAGGGCGGCGCGGTCGGCGGGGGCCTTGGCCATCCTCAGGCCGAGGGCGTCGGAGTCGCGGGCGCGGGCGCGGGTATGGGCGGCGCGGGCGCCACGGGCGCGGCTAGCGGCGCGCGGCGGATCGAGATGATCTTCACCGGCTTCACCAGGATTTCGCCCTTCATGGCGCCGGCGCCGGCGTTGGGATCGGTGGGCATGCCGAGCATCTGCTGGGCGATCGGCATACCGTCGAGCACATGCCCGAAGGCGGCGAAGCCGGGATCGGTGGGCGTGGCGTCGAGGTAGCTCATGTCGCCGATGCAGATCACCCAGTCAGCCTGGGCGGTGCCCGGCGCGAACCGGCCCATGGAGATCACCCCGTCGCCATGCTTCAGGCCGGTCTTCAGCGTGCTCTCGTGGGCGATCGGCGGCAGCTTCTTCTTGACGTCATCGCGCAGGCCGCCCTGCACCGTGCCGTAGTCGTTGGCGGCCTGGCCCGGGGGTTTGGAGGCCCGGTAGAAGGTCGCCCCGTCATAGAGCTTGCGGTCCACGTACTTCAGGAAGTTGGCCGTGGTGATCGGCGCCTTGTCGGCGGCGAGCTCGACGGTGATCGCGCCCAGGGCGGTGGTGATGATCACGCGCGGGTTGGCGGCCTGGGCGCTTGCCGTTCCGGCGGCGAGGGTCGCGGCGGCGGCGAGGGCGAGGAGGGCGCGGCGCGGGAGCATCGGCGCTATTTCCCCGCCGCCAGCGCCGCGGCCAGGCCGGGCGCGAACTCCGCGCCATAGGGCGAGGTGATCGAGGAGCCGGCGAAAGCCTTGCCATAGGGCTCGGCCCGGCCGCCCAGGCACTTGGCGAGGAAGGCTTCGGAGGCGGCGTAGAAGGCGATGTTGTTCTCCGGCCGGGCGAAGCCGTGGCCCTCGTCGGGGAACAGGATGTAGGTGACCGGGATATTCTTGGCCTTCATGGCGGCGACGATCTGGGCGGCCTCGCGCTGGTTGACCCGCGGGTCGTTAGCGCCCTGGCCGATCAGCAGGGGCTTGGTGATGGCGTCGGCCTTGAACAGCGGCGAGGCGGCCTTCAGCACCGCCAGACCGTCCGGCGTGCGCGGATCGCCCATCCGCCGGTACATCTGCTCGCGGCCCGAGGTCCAATAGGCGGGGATCGCTTCCAGCAGGGTGTTGAGGTTCGAAGGCCCGACGATATCGACGCCGCAGGCAAAGGTCTCCGGCGTGAAGGTGAGGCCGGCCAGGGTCGCGTAGCCGCCGTAGGAACCGCCCATGATCGCCACCTTGTCGCGGCTGGTGACGCCCGACTTCACCGCCCAATCGACGGCGTCGATCAGATCGTCGTGCATCTTCAGGCCCCACTGAAGATTGCCGGCGGCGGTGTACTTTTTCCCGAAGCCGCTGGAGGCCCGGTAGTTGACCGACAGCACGGCATAGCCGCGGTTGGCCAGCCACTGGTGCAGGCCGTTGTTGCCGTATTCGTCGCGCGCCCAGGGCCCGCCGTGGACCAGCAGCACCATGGGGACCGGATGGTCGGGCTTGCCGTCGCCGTTGGCGTCGCTGCCAGGCGGCAGCGTCAGGTAGGAGACCTCGGTCAGGCCGTCGCGGGTCTTGATCTCCACCGGATGCATGTCGGCGAGCGTCGCTGATTCCAGGTCTGGCCGGCCGGTGAACAGCTTGGTCAGCCGCTTGGCCTTGCGGTCGTAGAGGTAGGTCGTGACCGGCTTGCTGACCGGATCGGCGACCACGGTCCACAGCGTGTCGGCGTCGGTGCGCGAGGTCACCGTCACCTGGCCCTTCAGATGGGCGGCCAGGAACGCGAGGTCGGGCTTGATCGCCGGGCTGAGCGGGGTCCATTCGCGCTTCAGGTAGTTCACGGCGTAGGCGTCGACCCGGCCCGTCATCGGGTTGATCATCGCGCTGTCGACATCGGCGCGGACGTCCTGGGCCAGCACCGTGCGCTTGTTGGTCTTCATGTCCTGGGCGACCAGGGCGGCGGTGTCGCGGCCACGGGTGTCGATCCAATACTGGGTGTTTCCGTCGGCGGTGAAGCCCACCGGATTGGTGTCGGAATCCTCGAAGCCGATAGTCTCGTCGGGCTTGGCGGCGATCACGTTGTTGGTGACGCGGAAGACGTCGACGCCGCCGTCGGCGCGGGGCTTGATCGCGGTGCGGATGCGCAGCTGTTCGTCCACGCCGAACCCGCCATAGCCGTCGTTCTTCAGCACCAGGGTCAGCTTGCCGGTCTTCAGGTCGAGGCTGTAGGCGTCGTGCCAGCGCGGGTCGCGGTTGTTGAGCCCGACCAGCAGCCGGTCCTTCACATGGCGGCTCTGGCCGAAGATTTCGACCCGGGTTTTCTCGAACGGCGTCAGCGACGTCTGCGCGCCCGACGCGACGTCGACGCCATAGAGCAGGAAGTTCTCGTCGCCGCCCTTGTCGTTGATGAACAGGATCCGCGCGCTGTCGGGCGACCAGAAATAGCTGCGGATCGGGCGGATCTTCTCGGCGGTCAGCGGCCGCGCATGGCTGGGGTCGGAGACCGGCGCCACCCAGATGTTCATCATCCCGTCACGCGGCGCGAGCCAGGAGAGCCACTTGCCGTCGGGGCTGATCCGCCCGGCGCTGCGGCTCGGATTGCCGAACAGCTTGGTGCGCTCGATCAGCGGCGCGGGTCCAGGCGCGGACCCCGGGGCGGCCAGGGCGGCGGTTACCACGGCGGTGGCGGTAAAGGCGGCGATGGCGGTGGCGACGAAGAGCCGGCGCATGGTGATCCCTCTCCAAGAGTCTGGGGCAAACCCTAGGCCAGGCGATGCGGCGCCGCTAGACCGCGACCGGCCTGACCTTGCCGGCGGCCTCGGCAGCCCGCGCGCGGGCCTGGTCCACGTCCGCGCCGCGGGCCAGGGCGACGCCCACGCGGCGGCGGGCGAAGCTCTCGGGCTTGCCGAACAGGCGCAGGTCCGCGCCGGGGACGGCCAGGGCCTCGGCGACGCCTTCGAACGCGATGCCTTGCGCCTCCAGGCCGCCGTAGATCACCGCGCTGGCGCCCGGCTCGCGAAGGCCCACGTCCACCGGCAGGCCGAGGATAGCGCGGGCGTGGATGGCGAATTCGCTCTGGTATTGGGTGGCGAGCGTGACCAGGCCGGTGTCGTGCGGCCGGGGGCTGACTTCCGAGAACCAGACCGCGTCGCCTTTCACGAACAGTTCGACGCCGAACAGGCCCCGGCCGCCCAGCGCCTCGGTGACCCTGGCGGACATGTCGCGGGCGGCCTGCAGCGCGGCCGGGCTCATGGCCTGCGGCTGCCAGCTTTCCACATAGTCGCCCTTGACCTGGCGGTGGCCGATGGGTTCGCAGAAGCTGGTGACGATCTTGCCATCGGCCACGCTGCGCACCGTCAGCTGGGTGATCTCGAAGTCGAAGTCCACGCGGCCCTCGACGATCACCCGGGCCTCGGCGACCCGGCCGCTTTCCAGGGCGTAGCGCCAGGCCGCCGCGATTCCGGCGGGGCTTTCGACGTAGGACTGGCCCTTGCCGGAGGAGCTCATCACCGGTTTCACGAAACAGGGGAAGCCGACCGTGGCCGCGCCCGTCGCCAGTTCGGCCTCCGTCGAGGCGAAGGCATAGGCGCTGGTCGGCAAGCCGAGCTGTTCGGCGGCGAGCCTGCGGATACCCTCGCGGTTCATGGTCAGCTGGGCGGCCCGCGCGGTGGGGATCACGGTCGCCAGGCCCGCCGCCTCGATGGCCGCCAGTTCGTCGGTGGCGATGGCCTCGATCTCCGGCACGATCAGGTGCGGCCGCTCGGCCTCGACCAGGGCGCGGAGCGCCGCGGCGTCGGTCATGGCAATCACATGGCTGCGGTGGGCGACCTGCATGGCGGGCGCATTGGCATAGCGGTCGACGGCGATGACCTCGCAGCCCAGGCGCTGCAGCTCGATCGCCACCTCCTTGCCGAGCTCGCCGGAGCCGAGGAGCATGACCTTGACGGCGGTGGGTGAGTTGGGCGTGCCGAGCCGCATAGTTCTCTCCTGATCGTCATGGCCGGGCTTGTCCCGGCCATCCAGACGCACCGGCCTCGCTCGAAGGGCTCAACCGATCCGCCGCGCATCCTTCGTCACCCTCGGCGTCTCTGGATGGCCGGGACAAGCCCGGCCATGACGAGCAATAAGGGAGGCGGCGCGCGCTTAGAGCCTCGCCTTGGCCTTGGCCGCCACGGCTTCCGCGGTGATGCCGAAGTGTTTGTAGAGCACCTCGGCCGGGGCGCTGGCGCCGAAGCCTTCCATGCCGACGAAGACGCCGTCCGCGCCGATGAAGCGGTCCCAGCCCATGCGGACGCCGGCGTCGACGGCCACGCGGACATCCGTTTCGCCGATCACCTGGGCCTGGTAGTCGGTCGGCTGGGCGGCGAACAGCTCCCAACAGGGGGTCGAGACCACGCGGGCGCCGATGCCGTCGGCTTCCAGGAGGTCGCGGGCGGCCATGGCGACGGAAACCTCCGAGCCGCAGGCGAAAATCGTCACCTGGGCCGGATGGCCGGCGCCGGCCAGTTGATAGGCGCCGCGGGCCGACAGATTTTCAGCCGCGACGGCGGTGCGGACCGCTGGAACCTTTTGGCGGGACAGGGCCATCACCGAGGGCGCCTTGGTCGACTGCAGCGCCAGCTTCCAGCACTCGGCGGCCTCCACCGCGTCGGCGGGGCGGAAGACGTTGAGGTTGGGGATCGCGCGCAGGGCGGCGACATGTTCCACCGGCTGGTGGGTCGGGCCGTCCTCGCCGACCCCGATGCTGTCGTGGGTCATGACGTGGACGACGCGGGCGCCCATCAGCGCGCCCAGGCGGATCGCCGGGCGGCTGTAGTCGGAGAACACCAGGAACGTCCCCGAATAGGGGATCACGCCGCCGTGCAAGGCCATGCCGTTCATAGCCGCCGCCATGCCGAACTCGCGCACGCCATAGTGGACGTAGCGGCCGGCGTAGTCCGGCAGGTCGAACGTCCCCATGCCCTTGACGATGGTATTGTTTGAGCCGGTGAGGTCGGCCGAGCCGCCGACCATTTCCGGGATTGCGGGGATCAGTTCGGCCAGGGCCGCGCCGGAGTGCTGGCGGGTCGCGGCGGCGGGCTTTTCGGCCTCGCACCTTGCGATGTGGGCGTCGAGGGCGGCGAACGCGCCCGCCGGAAGTTCGCCGGCCATGGCGCGGTCGAAGTCGGCCTTGTGCGGCGAGGCGGCGAGCCGGGCGTCCCAGGCCTTGCGGATCCGCGCGCCCTTGCGGCCGGCGGCGCGCCAGGGTTTCAGCACCTCGTCCGGCACGGTGAAGGGCTGGGCGGTCCAGCCCATGGCGGCGCGGCTGGCCGCGATCTCCGGATCGAACAGGGTGTAGCCGTGGCTGTGGGGGTCGCCCTCCTTGGGGCCCGCGCCCTTGGAGATCTTGGTCTTGCAGGCGATCAGGCTCGGCTTGTCCTGCTTGGTCGCCCAGCGCAGGGCGGCGGCGATCTTGCCGAAGTCGTGGCCGTCCACCGCCTTGACCGCCCAACCGGCAGCCTTGAAGCGGGCGAGCTGGTCGCCGGTCTCGGCAATGGTCGCCTCGCCGTCGATGGTGGTGTTGTTGTCGTCGAAGAGGACGGTGAGCTTGGCGAGCTTGAAGCGCCCGGCCAGGCTGATCGCCTCGTGGCTGACGCCCTCCATCAGGCAGCCGTCGCCGGCGATCACCCAGGTGCGGTGATCGACCAGATCGTCGCCGAAGCGGGCGGCGACGTGGCGCTCGGCCATGGCCATACCGACTGCGGTGGCCAGCCCTTGGCCCAGCGGCCCGGTGGTGGTCTCGACGCCGGGGGTATGGCCGTATTCCGGATGGCCCGGCGTGTTCGAGCCGAGCTGCCGGAAGTTCTCGATCTGCGCCATGGTCACGGCCTTCACCCCGGTCAGGTGGAGCAGGCTGTAGAGCAGCATCGAGCCGTGGCCGGCCGACAGCACGAAGCGGTCGCGGTCATGCCAGTCCGGCCGGGCGGCGTCGTACTTCAGGACCTTCGTGAACAGCACGGTGGCGACATCGGCCATGCCCATCGGCATGCCCTGGTGACCGGACCTGGCCTTGTGCACGGCGTCCATGGACAAGGCGCGAATGGCGTTGGCCATCGACTGAAGGGGCGCGGGCATGGGCGGTGAGTCGTCCGGCGTTAAGGAATGCCGGGCGGGGTCGCACGCAAGCGCGTGAGGGTCAAGAAAAGGGCATGCTTTCAGGTCAAGGCGACGCAGGTCATAGTCAGGGCAGCAGGAGGACGGCGATGAGCGGCGGCGAGAACGCCCTGGACCTGGCGGCCCGGCGGCTTGAGCAAGCGGTGCATGTGCTGGAACAGCGGCTGGCGCAGCGCCTGAAGAGCGCGGGGGACGCGGTGGGCGGCCTGTTCGATCAGGACCGCGCCAACCTGGCGGCCGAGCTGGACGAGGCCCGCGCCCACGAGCGCGAGCTGGAAGCCGCCGGCGCCGAGGCTTCGGCGGCCCTGGGCCGGGCTATCGAGGAAATCCGCGCCGCGCTGAACGGCGCCCCCGCCTCGGCGATGGGAGAGCACTAGCCATGGCCCAGATCAGCGTCGACGTGAACGGCCGGCCCTACGCGGTGGGCTGCGAGGACGGGCAGGAAGCCCACCTCATCGAGCTCGCCAAGATGTTCGATCACCAGGTGCGCCAGGTCGGCCAGGACATGGGCCAGCTCGGCGACACGCGGCTGTTCCTGATGGGCGCGCTGCTGCTCGCCGACGAACTGGCCGACGCCCGCGGCCGCCTGGGCGCCCTGCAGGCCGAGGTTTCCCGCCTGCAGTCCGACCGCGCCCGGCTGGAAGGCCGCGCCGTCGCCGCCCTCGAAGGCGCCGCCAAGCGGATTGAGAAGCTGGCGGCGGAAGAGGCGTAGAGGGCCACCATGAGAAGGTGGGCCACTTTCGCTTTGATCCTAGGAATGCTGCCCTCTGCCGCGCGTACCCAGGAATCTTCGACAAAATTTGATGGTCGATGGTGGATGACGCTGAATTCCGAACAGCGCTCAGCCTTTCTAGCCGGCGAAAGCGATTGCTACGCCTACGACGTGCGGGGTCACAGATACCCTAGAGATCTCGGAGCCGCTGAACATGAACGCGTCACCTCATACTATCGGACGCACCCCTCTCAACTTGACCATGGCGTCCTGCCGATTTTCCGGATTGTTTTCCGGCGCGATCCGCACTCTGCCGACCATGGCGGTGAGAACTTTCCTGAGAATCACGGCGTTTTCGACGGGGAGTATTGGTGGCAGTTGGGAGACAAAGGTCGCCCATACTTCATTCGCGGCTATCTTGCCTGCCAGGCGAACTACAATCGTTTGAGAGTCACACGGCCAGTCGCATTTTACGTTCAAGGATTGGATCGATGGTATGGCTACGACAGAGGGATGAAGGACACCGGCCGAAACGACAAGATTGCGGCGGTCCTCATGCGGAACGTGCGCTCTGACATCCGTTTGGATGCTCACCAGCCCTAAAGCTCAGAGTGATTGCAGGCAAAACTGGCCATCATCAACTTAGGTCGCAGTCCGTTCGGGCCGTAGTGGGCTCTAAGAATATCGTCGTCGCTTGAGAACCGGACGCCGACGCACTACCTTGCGAAACGGCGGGTCTGCTGTGGCCCTCGTCGAAGGCGACATATTCCAGCGACCTTAATTCACTCTTAGGGAGCTGTCCCTGGCCGGGATCGTGGTCCCGGGCACACGGCGCCCACCTGGTCTACCAGGTCGAGGGAATGAAACAGTCCTTCACGGTTCTCACGGCGCCGCCACCCTAATTTCCGTCTAAGTCATTCTTTCCGTGTAAGATCGTCCGGTGACCCAACCGCTCGATAAAAAGGCTTTGCGCGTCGAGATGCGGGCCTTGCGCCGCCATCTCTTCGACTCCACGCCCGAGGCTCCGGCGCGCGCGGCGCGCAAGCTGCCGGTGTCGCGGTTCGGGCGGTTCAGCATCGTGGGCGCCTATTGCGCGCAGGGCGCCGAGCTGGATTGCGGCCCCATCCTGCAGGCGATCCTCGACCTCGACCCCACACGGACCCAGGCGGCCTTGCCGATCGCGGCGGCGAAGAACCAGCCGTTGCAGTTTCGCCTCTGGCGGCCGGGCGATCCGCTGACGCCGGACGCCTACGGCATTCCCTCGCCCATGGCCTCGGCCCCGCTGCTGCTGCCCAACCTGATGATCACCCCGGTGCTGGCTTTCGACCGCCAGGGCGGTCGGCTGGGGCAGGGCGGCGGCCACTATGATCGGACGCTGGCGGCGCTGCGTCGGGATCGGCCGGTGTTCGTGCTGGGCGTGGCCTTCGCGGGCCAGGAGATCGACCACGTTCCCATGGGCCCCCACGACCAACGCCTGGACGCCATCGTCACAGAGACGGCGTACATAGAAGTGGGTAAAGAGGCCGCATGAGATTTGCCTTTTTTGGAGACGTGGTGGGCCGCGCCGGCCGTGACGGCCTGGCCGACCACCTGCCGGGCCTGCGCAAGCGGCTGGGCCTGGAGTTCGTCATCGTCAACGCCGAGAACGCCGCGGCGGGCTTCGGGATCACCGAGTCCACGGCGCGCGAGCTGTTCGACGCGGGCGCCGACGCCCTGACGCTGGGCAATCACTCCTGGGATCAGAAAGAGGCCCTGACCTACATCGTCCGCGAGCCTCGGCTCATTCGGCCCCTCAACTATTCGGCCTTCTCCGACGCGCCCGGCCGCGGCGCCCAGCTGTTCGAGACGCAAGGCGGCCGCCAGATTCTGGTGATCAACCTGTTGGGCCGGGTGCACATGGACAGCCTGGACGACCCCTTCGCGGCGGTGGACAAGGAGCTGGAGGCCTGTCCGCTGGGCGCGGTCGCCGACGCCATCGTGGTCGACATGCACGCCGAGGCGACCTCCGAGAAGATGGCCATGGGGCACTTCTGCGACGGGCGCGCGAGCCTGGTGGTGGGCACCCACACCCACGTGCCGACCGCCGACTGCCAGATCCTCTTGGGCGGCACGGCCTATCAGACCGACGCCGGCGCCTGCGCCGACTACGACAGCGTGATCGGCAACCAGAAGGAAGAGCCGCTGCGGCGCTTTACCACCCGCATCTCCGGCGGCCGCTACAAGCCCGCCGAGGGGCCGGCCACGGTCTGCGGGGTTTTCGTCGAGACCGACAACGCCACGGGTTTGGCCCGCCGCGTCGAGCCGATCCGCATCGGCGGGCGGTTGTCGGAGACCGTGCCGGTGGTCGAGGCGGTCGGGGCCTAGGACGCGGCCGGGCCGTTGGTCTGCACGAAGGCGCGGATGGCGGCGATGATCTGGTCCTGGTGGTCCGTGGTCAGGTAGGGGTGCATCGGCAGGCTGATCACCTGGCCCGCCTTGGCGTCGGTGACCGGCAGGCCGCCGGGCGCGGTGGGATAGACCGAATAGACCCCCTGCTGGTGGATCGGGATCGGGTAGTAGACGGCGGTCGGGATGCCCTGTTCGCGCAGCTGCGGGGCGAGGTCGTCGCGGCCCCCTCTGCCAGGCAGATTGGCAAGTTCGATCGTATACTGCGCCCAGACGCTGACGCCGCCCTTCAGCACCGTGGGCGTCTTCACGAGGTCCGACAGGCCGGCGGCATAGCGGCCGGCGACGCGGTTGCGGGCGGCGATCTCGTCCTCGAAAATCTTCAGCTTTTCCAGCAGGACGGCGGCCTGGAGGGTGTCCATCCGGGCGTTCATCCCGATGCGGACGTTCAGGTATTTCGGGTCGTGGTCGAAGGTCTTGCCCTCGATGTCGGACGTCACCGCCTGGCCGTGGACGCGGAGGCTCACCAGCAGGTCGTGGAAGCGCGCGTCCTTCGACAGCACCGCCCCGCCGTCGCCGTAACAGCCCAGCGGCTTGGCCGGGAAGAACGAGGTGGTGGTGACGTCGGCCCAGTGGATCGGGTGCTTGCCGTCGAGCGTGCAGCCGAAGCCCTGGGCGGAGTCCGAGATCAGCTTCAGGCCGTGCCTGGCGCAGACCGCGGCGATGGCCGGATAGTCGGCCGGGCCGCCGAACAGGTCGACGGCGATCACCGCGCGCGGCGTGAGCTGGCCCGCCGCCTTCACCGCGACGATGGCGGCCTCGAGGCTGATCGGATCGAGGTTGTAGGTGTCCGGGTCGATGTCCACGAACACCGGCGAGGCGCCGACCAGCGGCATGACCTCGGCGGTGGCCGCGAAGCTGAACGACGGGCAGAACACCGCATCGCCAGGCCCGATGCCCCAGGCCATCAGCGGCAGCACCAGGGCCTCGGTGCCCGAGCCGCAGGACAGCACATGCGGCGCCTGGCCGAAGACGCCAAGCTGGCGCTCCAGCTCGGCGATCTCGGGGCCCATGATGTAGGCGCCGGACCGCACGACCTTGAGGATCGCGTCCTCCAGCGGCTGGCCCAGCCGGGCGCGCTGCGCCTGCAGGTCGATGAACGGAATCATGGGTCGGGCCTCGTACGATGGTCAGCGTGCGGCTCATGCCATGTGCCGCGCGGTGGCGCCAAAACACGTTGGGTTGCGAGGTATTGCGCGCCCCTGCGCGCGATTGGACAGACCTGGCCGCGAAGCCTTGCTTTTGTCGTTTCTAGCCCCCGCCCTTCGCCAAAAGGGCCGAATCCATAGCGCGACGAACCAGCGTAACTCTCCACGCCGCAGGGGCGAGGATGCGGTGATTTGGCGAGTCGGGGAAGACGGGGAATCCGGGCGCTTAACGGCCATCCCCGCCGCCGCGTCTGACGGGCTTCGGGGCTACGCCAGCACCTAAGGCCAGACGTGAAGGGCCACGGGAACGCCAGCGTCAGCGGCCTCACGGAAGATAATCTCGACCCGCTCCATGAAGGCGTTCATCTCGGGAGAGAAGCGCGCGGTGTTGAAGATCCGCACAGCGAAGGGCGGCTCTAAGCCATTAATCCCTGAACCCGTTATGCTGTCCCACAACGCATCTAGGTTTTGGCCGTGCCACTGTGGGGCCTGCAGCTTGGCTAGAAGCACCTGGTAGAAGTCGGATGGCTGCGCCCATCCTTCGGCGTCGATCGTGATTAGCCAGGACGGGTCAGCACCTTCGCCACACCAGCCCCAGTCGCCCAGCACGTCGAGTAGATCGGCCAGGCTGCACACCTCGCCATCGCGATAAGGTCCAAAGCTGGAGGCGGTCAGGCCCTGCTTGTGAAGCAAATCGAAAAAGGGCGGATACCGGTCTGTGAGCTCGAAAACGAGCGTTCCGCGTCGCGCGCCAAAGCCCTGCACCAGCATTTCGGCCTCAAGCACAACGTCTGGCGATACTGTGACGCGGACCGGCCCTTCGATCTGCACGCCGAGCACCTTCGCCGAGCGCTCCCACGCTTGGACATACGTCCACTTGGCTGTTGGCTCGCTCATTCCCGCTTATAAGGACGCCGCCGGAACTTCTGCAACGCATCGGGCAAGGCCAGACCGCCGAGCCTGCCTGCTTTCGATGGCCATCGGATCGCTAAGGGCTTGCCCTTGGCCGCAGGGTCGATGGGTGTAGCCCACGCGACCCGTATATGCGCCCTTGTCCTGAATCTGCCCTTTCGGCCCAGCCTGCCATCATGGTCCTTTTCAAGGCCAGCAAGAGTTTAGATCACCGTGCCCTGGCGATAGGCGAGCTTTGCATTTCCACGAATCCGCGTCCCGCGCTTCGTGACCTCCAGGCTGATCTGGTCGCGGACGATGTCGCACATGAGGAAGCCAAGGCACTCGTGCTGTTCCATTCCAGGGTCCCTAGCCGTCTCCACATGAAGGTGAAGGCGCCTCGGGTCGGGGCCGTAGTTCCGAATGATGGCGTCGGCGCCATAGAAGCGGCGCACGGTCTGATTGATGTAGGCCGCCTCGGCCGGACTCAGCGGCGCGGGAGGAACGGGATCGGATGGCGGACGAGCTTTGGGCACGGTCTGACGCTACCCCGCTGCGCTCGTCCGCCCGACCACGAGCGTAACCGATTTCGACTGAAAACAATCATTGTCTTGTTCAGAAATGAAATCTTCGCTCTCCTTCCAGGGGTCGAGCGAAAGGTAGAATTGGTCTTCAGCCGTCCATAAGCACTTCACAAATGTAATTCGCTCGATGCTGTGTTCGCTCGTAAAATTATAGTCGAATTTCACCATGCCTCTGAGCGTCAATACGTAGTGGTCGCCATCAGTTCCTTGGGGAACATTGAAGGTGAGCTGTATGAGGGGTTCCCATTCGACGTCACCTGGCAGAATGGATAACCCGACTATGTTGCCGTCACGGACAGAGTTCACACCCCTGAGAAAACGCACAGCGTCCTGGTCTTCGAGCTGCATCGGCGGCGCCCTCACTTCGCCAACGCTATGCCCGGCGCGCCTGCTTTAGCGAGGCCAGCATTTCCCGCCGCAGAATGGCGTTCAGGCGGCCCTGGTATCCTCGACCTTGCGACTTGAGCCAATCCAGCACGTCGGCGTCCACGCGGGCGGTGATCTGTTGCTTTACGGGCCGGTAGAAGCGCCCCCGGACGCCGGCGCCCCACGCCTCGTCGGACAGCTCGGGGATGTCGCTGGTGTCGATGGATGCATCAGGCAGCGCCGCCAGCTCGGCCAGGTGTTCGCGTTGCGCGACGGTGAGCGGCGACAGCGTTTCGGCATTGGGGCTAACCAGCTTCGTTTTCATAGCGTCGCCTTTCTCGCGGCGTGGCCCGTCGCGCTGAAATGATGCGGATGATCTCAGCCGATCCGCCGTCGGCGCCTTCCTCCGTGACCGTGTGCGCCACCACGAGGATCACGAAGCCCTGGACCGCCCCAACCGTTTGCCAGCGCTGCTCGCCGCCCTCGATCCGATCCTGCACGGAGACATGCAGCGGATCCTGAAAGACCTGCCGAGCCTCCTCGAAGCTCACACCGTCGTGCTTGCGCTGATTTGAGAGGTTCTTAGCCTCGTCCCACTCAAACCGGACGCCGGTCATGGCTTCAATGTAGTTATGAAATTGTAATTACACAACCTGGAATTCGAGGCCGCTAAATCTGCCGGGCCCGGCCTTCCCAGTAGGGGGCGCGGACCTTGTTGCGCTGGATCTTGCCGGCTTCGGAGCGGGGCAGGTCGGTGACGAAGTCGACGCTGCGGGGCACCTTGAAGGCCGGCAGGCTGGTCCGCGCATGGGCGAGGATTTCCTGGGCCAGGGCGTCCGAGGGCGCATAGCCTTCCTTCAGCAGGATCACCGCCTTCACCTGCTCGCCCCATTCATCGTGCGGGATGCCGACGGTGGAAGAGTCCGCCACGGCGTCGTGCTTGATCAGTTCGTTGTCGACTTCCTGCGGATAGATGTTCACCCCGCCGGAGATGATCGTCTCGGCGTTGCGGCCGGTGAGGAACAGGTAGCCGTCTTCGTCGAAGTAGCCGACGTCGCCCATGGTGAAATAGTCGCCGACCCGGTTGGCGTTGGTCTTGGCCTCGTCCTTGTAATAGGTGAAGCCGCCGCCGGGCGGCAGCTGGTGGTAGATGCCGCCGGGCACGCCGGTGGGCAGTTCGGCGCCCGCCTCGTCGAGGATCTTGGAGCCGAGCAGTGCGGGGCGCTTACCGACGCTGCCGGGCTTGGCGAGCCATTCCTCGGAGCTGATCACAAAGCCCGCGCCGCCCTCCGAGCCCGCGTAATATTCGCTGAGGACGGGGCCGAACCAGTCGATCATCGCGGCCTTCACCTCCGGCGGGCAGGGCGCGGCGCCGTGGACGATGTAGATGACGCTGGAGAGGTCGTACTTGGCCTTCACATCGTCCGGCAGGGCCAGCAGGCGCTGGAACATGATCGGCACCAGGTGCAGGTGACTGACCCGGCGGTCATGCATCAGGCGAAGGACGGTCTCGGAGTCCCACTTGTCCATGAACACCAGCTCGCAGCCGGCGCCCATGGCGCCGCGGACGTCGAAGGCCAGGGGGGCTGCGTGATAGGCCGGCCCCGCGCAGAGCTGGACGGAGGTCGCGTGATCGTAGCCGCGCATGGCGTAGAGGCCCTGCACCGCGACCACCGGCTGGGCGCGGTAGACGCCCTTGGGCCGCCCGGTCGTGCCGGAGGTGTACATCATGGCGTTGCCGAGGACCGGGTCGGCGATGTCGCCGCCATCCAGCGAGCCCAGCGCCGCGTCATAGTCCAGGAAGCCCGGGATCGCGCCGCCGATGGCGACCTTGACCAGGACGTTCGGGCACTGGGCGACGGCGGCCTGCGAGGTCGCCACGCGGGCTTCGCAGAACACCGCCTTGGCCTCGCAGTCGTTGATGATGTAGGCGATTTCCTCGGCGTTCAGGTGCCAGTTGACCGGGGTGATCCGCCAGCCAGCCCGCTGGGTCGCGGCCAGGACCTCCACGAACTCGGCGCGGTTGGAGCAGACCAGCGCCACGGAGTCGCCGGTCGTAAGGCCCTTGCCGCGCAGCAGGCGGACGATGCGGTTGGCGCTCGCGTTGACCTTGCCCCAGCTGTGGGTCTTGCCGTCGGGATCGTGGATGAAGGCGGCGTCAGGCTTGAGGTCGGCCCAGACGGCGGTGGTCATGCCGAGCTGGGCGGCGGCCGCGAGGCGGTCGTCCAGGCTCATCCCGTCCAGGCTTTGGCGGTCCTTCAGGTCTTCCATCGAAATCCTCCCGGCGCCGGACGTTGCGCGGCGCGCTCAAAATGCTTTTGGAGCCATCGGAAGACGCGGCGAAATGATCCGCGCCCTCGGTCGTCCGAGGCCTCGCCAGCACCATCACACGAGACCCTGCAGGCGACAATTGGGCGGGCGACAATTGCGACTTCCGTTCCCGCAAAGCGGGCGGGCGAGACTTACGGAAAGGTCTTCGCGGCCCAGCGCCAGGTGAGGTAGCCGACGCTGGCCCCGACGCAGGTCAGGAACGTGCCCCAGCAGATGTCGATGACCGTGATCCGGGTCGCCCAGACCTTCAGCGTCGCCTGGTTGGTCAGGTCGTAGGTGGCGTAGGCGAAGGCGCCCAGGATGGCCCCGGTCACGGCGACCTTCATCAGGCCGGCGTCCTTGTTGGGCAGGATCGCCAGCAGCACCACGCCAGCGACGTAGATCAGGTAGAAGACCACCGCCGCGGGCAGGTTCGGCTTGTCGGCCAGCGCATAGTCGAGGAGCGGCCGATAGACCTTCTGGCCGGCGGCCGTCAGGTAGACGGCGTCCAGGGCGGCGAAGGCCAGGCCCGTGCCCAGGTAGGTGATCAGGTATTTCAGCATCTTGGTTCGCCCCAAATTCTAATCGTCATGGCCGGTCTTGTGCCGGCCATCCAGACGCGCCAGCGGTCGGTGGCTTGCCTGAGAGTCCAGCGTGTCTGGATCCCCGGGACAAGCCCGAGGATGACGTTTGGAAGAGAGGCTACGCCGGCTTCAACCGGTAGTGGCTGACGCCCCATTCCTCGCCGTTACGGTGGCCGAAGAGACCGGCGGTGGCCAGGAAGAACAGCCGCCAGCGGCGATGCCAGAGCACCGCCTTGTCGCCATAGACCTGTCGCAGGACGGGGCGGATCGTGGCGATGTTGCGGTCGTAATTCTCCAGCCAGTGGAGCGCGGTCTTCTCGTAGTGGGTCCCGCTCCAGCGCCAGTCCTGCTCGACCTCGAAGAGGTCCGGGAACTGGCGCATCAGGTTGTGGCTGGGCATCACGCCGCCGGCGAAGAAATGCTGGGCGATCCAGTCGGCCTCGTCCTCCACATCGAAGCGGTAGGGGCCGGTCTTGTGCGTGAAGATGTGAATGAACAGCCGGCCGTCGGGCTTCAGCCAGCCGCGCACGCGGGTGAGCAGGGCGCGCCAGTTGGCCATGTGCTCGAACATCTCCACGGAGACGACGCGGTCGAAGCCACCAGTCTTTAGCAAGGGGGCTGGCGGCTCGAAGTCGTTCATGTCGGCGGTCACGACGGTGAGGTTGGTCAGGCCCTCGGCGGCGGCGCGGCCGCGGATGAATTCGCCCTGGCTGGCGGAGTTGGACACCGACGTGATCTTCGCGTTCGGCAGGGTGCGGGCCATCCACAGCGACAGCGAGCCCCAGCCGCAGCCGAGCTCGAGGATCTGTTGCCCGTCCCGCAAGTCAGCGTGGGCGACGGTCTCGGTGAGCGCGCGGTCCTCGGCCTGGCCCAGGGTGTCGCCGGGCGCGTAGAGGCACGAGGAATATTTCAGGCGCGGGCCCAGGCAGTTGAGGAAGAACTCGGCGGGGACTTCGTAGTGCTGCTCGTTGGCCGCGTCGGTATGCTCGGCGATCGGCCGCTCGGCCATCTGGCGAGCGAAGGCGGCGTCGGCGTCGGGGCCGGCCTGGGCGGCCTGGCGGCGCGCGCCGGAGACCAGAATCTGGATCGCGGCCTTGCGGACCGGATCGGGCAGGGGCGCGCCTTCGAAGGCGGTCAGGGTGTTGGAGACGAGACTCATGCGGGTCCTTCAGGAGGCTTTTGGCGGGCCGGAGGTCTTGGGCGGAAACGGGAAGAAGGCGGAAACGCGCGCCTGATAGCGGCGATAGGCGTCGCCCTTGGAGGCGACCTGCGCGGTCTCCAGCGGCGGGATGCCGGAGATGCGGGTGAGCAACAGGTACATGACCACCGGGGCGGTCAGCGTCAGCAAGGTGATCGGCCGACCGGGATCGAGCCCGATCACCGGATAGGCCAGCCAGCTCAGCCATTCGAAGAAGTAGTTGGGGTGCCGCGACCAGCCCCAGAGGCCGATGTCGGCGACCTTGCCGGCATTGGCGGGGTCGGCCTTGAAACGCTTCATCTGAGCGTCGGCCAGGCCCTCGCCGAGGATCGCCAGCATCAGGACCGCGACGCCCAGCACATCGCGCAGCGCCAGATCATGGCCCGGCGTCCGCGCGGCAAGGAGCACCGACAGGCCGAGCAACGCCGCGGCCGGCGCCTGGGGCAGGCTGACGAACAGCATGTTGCGCGGGTAGTCCTTGCCCCACTCGGCGCGGAACTTGGCGTAGCGCGCATCCTCGGCGTGGCGGCTGACGCGCGCGGCGATGTAGCCGCCCAGGCGCAGCGCCCAAAGCGCCACCAGGGCCGCCACCAGCCACTGGCGTGGCTGCGGTCCAGGGTAGGCTTCCAACGGGAACAGGGCCGCCGCCGCCAAGGTGGCGCCCGTGCCGAACGTCCAGAAGACGTCGGTCCAGCCACCGTTCCTGCGGGCCAGGCCAAACGCCCAGGCGCAGAGCATGACCAGCGTCATCGCCACGAGCACAACGAGACTCAGAACCCAGACCATGTTCGACGCACTTTCCACTGAAGCGATACGCAGTCATACCTTGGCTCGGATGCATCCGCTCGGGGAAGCCTTCCGTAGCTGCAAAGACGCCAAGCCGCCTTTCGCGGCCGGCGAGGAATTGACCAAGAGGTTGCGGTGTTCGATTCGGATGAGCGTCGTCTGCGGGTCGCGGTGGTCGGCGGCGGGATCGCGGGGCTCTCGGCGGCCTGGTTGCTGTCCAAACGCCATGACGTGGTGCTGTTCGAGGCCGACAACCGGCTAGGCGGCCACGCCAACACCACAGACGCGCCGCATCGCTCGGGCGGGGCGACGCCGGTCGATACCGGCTTCATCGTCTTCAACGAGCCCAACTATCCGAATTTCACGGCTCTGCTCGAGTACCTGCAGGTGCCCTCGATCCCCGCCGACATGTCGCTGTCGGTCAGCCTGGACGACGGCGGCTTCGAATATTCCAGCTTCGGCCTGGGCGGAGTGTTCGCCCAGAAGCGGAACATCTTCTCCGCGCGGTTCTGGGGAATGTTGCGCGACATCAGCCGCTTCTATCGCCACGGGCCGAAGGACCTGGCCGCGCTGGAAGCGCCGCTGACCTCGCTCGACGACTACCTGGCCCAGAAGGGCTACTGTCAGGCGTTCCGCGACGACCACCTGCTGCCGCAGGCCGCGGCCATCTGGTCGACGCCGCTGGCCGCCATCGGCGCCTATCCGGCCGCCGCCCTGATCCGCTTCTTCCAGAACCACGGCATGATGAGCATCTTCGGCCGGGGCCTGTGGCGCACGGTCGAGGGCGGCAGCCGCAACTATGTGAAGACCCTGCGCGAGGCCTTCGCCGGCGAAATCCGCACCAACGCACGGGTGACCGGCGTCCGCCGCCTGGCAAGCGGCGCCGAGGTGCGCGACGTGTCCGGCCAGGTGGAGCTGTTCGACGAGGTGGTGATCGCCACCCACGGCGACGCGGCGCTCGCCCTGCTGGACGATCCGACCCCGGAGGAGCGCCGGATCCTGGGCGCCTTCCAATACAGCCGCAATCTGACGGTGCTGCACACCGACGCCAGCCTGATGCCCAAGCGAAAGGCCGCCTGGACCAGCTGGAACCACATCGGCCGCCGTGATGCGCCGGAGGACGGCTGCGTCACCTACTGGATGAACCGGCTGCAGAGCCTGAAGGGCGCGCAGGACCTGTTCGTGACGCTGAAACCCACCCAGCCCATCGATCCGGCGGCGGTGATCAAGACCGAGGTCTATGAGCATCCGCTGTTCGACGCCGGCGCGATCGCCGCCCAGCGGGAAATCTGGAGTCTGCAAGGGGTCCGCAAGACCTGGTTCTGCGGCTCCTATTTCGGCCATGGCTTCCACGAGGACGCCCTGCAGGCCGGCCTGGCGGTGGCCGAGCAGCTGGGCGGGGTTCGGCGGCCCTGGACCGTCGCGGACGAGAGCGGCCGCATCCATGTTGGCGCACCGGAGCGCATGGAGGCGGCGGCGTGACGGCGATGGCCAGGCAGGGGGCTTCAGGCCTCTACACGGGCCTGGTCAGCCATGCCCGGGTGAAGCCTCGCAAACATCGGCTCGCCTACAAGATCTTCATGCTGTTCATCGACCTGGATGAGCTGCCGCACCTGAAGCTGAAGACCCTGGGCGTCGGCCGCTTCAACCTGTTCGGCTTCGATCCCGCGCGGTTCGGGGACGGATCAGGGCGGCCCTTGAAGGCGCAGATCGAGGCGACGCTGGCCGAAGCCGGCCTCGCCCATGGCGGGCCGGTCCGGATGCTGGCGATGCCGCAGATCCTCGGCCGGGCGTTCAATCCGCTGACGGTCTATTTCTGCCACGCCGCCGACCAGACGCTGTCGGCCATTCTCTATGAGGTGAACAACACCTTCGGCGAGCGTCATAGCTATCTGATCCCGGCGCCCAACGCGGCGTTGATCAAGCAGGGCTGCGCCAAGGCGTTCTATGTCTCGCCGTTCATGGACATGGACCTGTCCTACGCGTTCAGGATCCTGCGGCCGGAAGAGCGCGTGCTGGTGGCGGTGGACACGTCCGACGCCGAGGGCCTGGTGCTGGCGGCGAGCTTCTCCGGCGAGCGCCGGCCGCTGAGCGACCGTGAACTGCTGAAAGCCTGGCTGACCCATCCGTGGATGAGCCTGGGCGTGGTGGCGGCGATCCACTTCGAGGCGCTGAAGATCTGGCTGAAGGGCGAGACGGTGCGCGTCCGGCCGCCGGCCCCGGCGCGGCGCGTTACCATCGTCTCCCAGGCGAAGCTGGCCGCGTAGTTTCCCGCGCCTCCATTGGGACGAACAGGCCGGGCGGAACCTCGTCGCGGCGGAGTAGGGCCGCGCCGGTGTCGCGGCGCGCTCAGTTGGCGGCGGGTCCTGGATGGCGTGGGTGACGTAACTGTCATGTCCGATGACGTTGCGTCGGATCGGCGGCAGGGCCAAATAGTAGGCACACCGGGCTCGACCATGAGCCTTTGAGGGGCCAGACCATCTTGACCAGAATCCAGACCCGCTCGCTTTCGACGCGTTTGGCGCGCATTGCCCTGATCCTGCTCGCGCCGCTGATCATCGCCGGCTGTGGCGTCAACACCATCCCGACCAAGGAAGAGGCCGCCAAGGCCAAGTGGGCCGAGGTGCAGAACCAGTACCAGCGCCGTTCCGACCTGATCCCGAACCTGGTCAACACCGTGAAGGGCTACGCCGCGCAGGAGAAATCCACGCTGGTGGAAGTGACCGAAGCCCGCGCCTCGGCGACCCAGGTTAAGGTCGATGCGTCGACGATCACCAACCCCGCGCAGTTCCAGCAGTTCCAGCAGGCGCAGGACAAGCTGTCGGGCGTGCTCGGCCGACTGATGATGATCCAGGAGAAGTATCCGGACCTGAAGTCCAACGAGAACTTCCTGGCCCTGCAAAGCCAGCTCGAGGGGACCGAGAACCGGATCGCCATCTCGCGGCGCGACTACAACGACAGCGTCCAGGACTTCAACACGACGCTGCGGACCTTCCCGCAGGTGCTGTGGGCCAAGTCGGTCTATTCGAGCTCCAAGCCGATGGTGCTGTTCTCGGCCACGCAATCGGCCCAGACCGCGCCGACCGTCAGCTTCGATACGACCCCGCCGCCGCCGCCCGCCGGCGTCACCCCCGGCAGCCCGCCGCCCGCGGCGCCGGCTCCGGCCAGCAAGTGAATCAGCAAAAAACCTCCCCTGCTTGCGGGGGAGGTGTCGCCGAAGGTGACGGAGGGGGCGTTGGGGACGTGCGCCGACTTTCGGTGCGGCGGCAGCGCCCCCTCCACCACTCCGTGGTCCCCGTCCCCCGATTCTCGGGGGAGGTATTTAAGCGACGGATTCGGCGTGGTCTGGCGGCCATGGTGGCCTTCTTCGCCCTGACCACCGTGGCGTTCGCCGCGGACCTGAAGTTCCCGGCGCTGAGCGGGCGGGTGGTGGACGGGGCCCATGTGCTGTCGCCAGCGGCGACGCAGAAGCTGGACGGCGAACTGGCCGACCTGGAGGCCAAGACCGGCCACCAGCTGGTGGTGGCCACGGTGCCGGACCTGCAGGGCCATGAGATCGAAGAGTACGGCTATCAGCTCGGCCGGAGCTGGGCGTTGGGGCGCAAGGGCGTCAACGACGGGGCAATCCTGCTGATCGCGCCCAACGAGCGCAAGGTGCGGATCGAGGTGGGCTATGGCCTCGAGCCGGTGCTGACCGATGCGCTGACCCGGGTGATCCTGCAGCGCAAGGTGCTGCCGCAGTTCAAGGCCGGCCGCATGGAGCAGGGCGTCGTCGACGGCGCCGAGGCGATCATCGCCCAGATCAGCCTGCCGGACGATCAGGCCCGCGCCAACGTCGCCCAGGCCACGTCCGAGGCCGCGCAGACCCGTAGCTCGGACCGCGGCCGCTCCGGCGGCCATATTCCGATCATCGGCATCCTGCTGGTGGTGTTCTGGGTGCTGTCGATCCTGCTGCGCGGCCGCCGCGGCCTGGGCGGACTGTGGTGGCTGCCCTTCATGTTCCTGGGCGGCGGGCGTGGCGGGGGCTGGGGCGACGGCGGCGGGTTCGGCGGCGGCGGTGGCGGCGGCTTCTCCGGCGGCGGCGGCGGATCGTTCGGCGGCGGCGGATCGTCGGGAAGCTGGTGATGAAGAGCCTTACCCCCACAGAACTCAGCGCCATTGAGGCCGCGGTCCGCAAGGCCGAGGCCGCGACCACCGGCGAGATCTACTGCGTCGTCACCGAGGAAAGCGCCCACTACACCGAAATCGTCATCGCCTGGGCGACCGTGGTGGCGTTGCTGGGGCCGGCGGTGCTGCTGCTGGCCGGGGTGCATGTGACCATCCCGGACCTGTTTTCGAGCTGGAGCGCCTCGGCGGTCGGCGAGGCCATCGAGACCGCGGTGCGCCGCGCGCTGATCGGGGCCATCGTGGTCCAAGGCGTGCTGTTCGTTGCGACCGCGGCCATCGTCTCGATCCCTGCCGTGCGGCGGGCGCTGACGCCCCGGGGCCTGAAGCGCCTGCGGGTGCAGCGGCGCGCCGCCGAGCAGTTCATCGCCAAGAACCTGCACGCCACCCGTGATCGGACCGGCGTGATGATCTTCGTCTCCCTGGGCGAACGGATGGCCGAGCTGATCGCCGACGAAGGCATCGCCGACCACGTCGAGAGCCACGTCTGGGACAAGGCCATGGCGGCGCTCACCGACGGGCTGAAGCACGGCCGCGTCGAGGCCGGGTTCGAGGCCGCCGTCGGCCTCTGCGGCGACGTGCTGGCGGCGAAATTCCCGGCGCGGGCCGGCGATAACCCTAATGAGCTGCCGGACGCCGTGGTGGTTCTGCCGCGCCCGTAGACGGAAAAGCTGAACCCTGACAGCGGTCTTGGGGCGATCGGCCGCAGACAGTTAGCGGCGGCTCACCATAGTTCTTCTGCTATTGCCGCGAGCGAGCCCGCGCGGGAGATTGTGCCCCGGTTGGGTGGGTGTGAAAGCCGGTGGACGCTGCAGGCGAAGATCTGGTCGCGGGTGACCCCGTCGTGCGGTCGGCGGCCGACGCGACCGCGCTGGGCATGGCCTATGTCCTGGAGAGCCAGCCGGACGGGCAGCGGCGTTTTGTGTTCGCGGGACCTCGCTGCCTGGGGGTGAACGGGGTCACCGCCGAGACGATCATGGCCGACGCCCAGGTGTTCTTCGACATGATCCTGCCGGAGCACCGCCCCACCTTCGAGGCCGCGCAGGCCGACGCCGTGGCGAGCCTGCAGCCGTTCGACGTCGAAGTCGCCATGCGCCGCGCCGACGGCGAGGTGCGCTGGCACCGGCTGGCGTCCCTGCAGCGCGCCCAACCAGACGGTGCGGTGTTCTGCGACGGGTTGCAGGTGGACGTCACCGACCGCCGCGAGATGGCCGCCAAGCTGCGCGAGCAGCACCGCCGGCTGGAGGCCGCGGTGGAGACCACGGGCCTGGGCTTCTGGGAATGGGACGTGGCGGCCGGCACGGTCACCTGGTCGGCGCGTAACAAGGCGCTGTTCGGTCTGGCGCCCGACGCCGAGGTCAGCGTCGAGCGCTATCTGGAGCTGGTGCATCCGCAGGACGTCGACGCCGTTCAGGCCGCCTTCGGCTCGGCCAGCGACAACGCGCGGGGCGACTATGCGATGGATCACCGGATCATCACCCCGGCCGGCGAGACCCGTTGGATTCAGGCGCATGGCCGGGTGACGCTGGACGCCGCCGGCGAGACCCGGCTGGTGGTCGGCACCTCCATGGACATCACCGACCGCAAGGTGGCCGAGGAGCGGCGCGCGCTGCTGATGGGCGAGCTGGCGCACCGGGCGAAGAACGGCATCGCGGTGCTGATGGCCATCGTCAGCCAGACGGCGCGCGGCGCGAACAGCGTCGAGGACTTCGAGGCGGCGGTGATGTCGCGCCTGCAGGCCATGGCGTCCTCGCAGGACCTGGTGATGGCGGTCGGCGGCGGGCCAGTCAGCCTGGTCGATGTGATCGGCAAGGCGCTGGCGCCGTTTGGTCGTGCGAATGTCGATTTGGGCGCGGGCCTGGCTGAGGTCACCATCCGCGGCGAGATGGCCATCGGCATGGGCCTGTTGCTGCACGAGATGGCCACCAACGCCGTGAAGTACGGCGCGCTGTCCACGCCCGGCGGGCGGGTGGCGCTTGCCGTCGATGCGGCACCGGAGGGACACGGCGCCTTCACCTGGCGCGAAAGCGGCGGGCCGCTGGTCCCCGTGGGCATCAAGCCCGGCTTCGGCACGCGCCTCCTGCAGCAGGTCCTGCGACCCCAGGGCGGCCAGGTGAAATTCGCGTTTGAGCCGTCCGGTTTCAACGCCCGCGCGCAGTTCCCTGTCGTTCGGTAGCGCGACAGCATAACGCTCTTGCCTTGCCGTCGGCGCCGACCCGGCCCTAAACTTGGGCAAAGCTCAGAGGGAGGGCGCGATGGCCTATAAGCTCAATGTGAACGGCAAGGTCCTGGAGGCCGACGTCGATCCGGACACCCCGCTGCTCTGGGCGCTGCGCGACACCCTGGGGATCCTCGGCCCCAAGTTCGGCTGCGGCGTGGCCCAGTGCGGCGCCTGCACCGTGCACATCGATGGCAAGGCGACGCGCAGCTGCGTCTATCCGGTCTCGGCCGTGGGCGACAAACAGGTAGCGACCATCGAGGCGATGGAGCACCACCCGATCGGCAAAAAGGTGCAGGCCGCCTGGATGGACCTGGACGTCGCCCAGTGCGGCTATTGCCAGCCCGGCCAGATCATGGCGGCGACCGCCCTGCTGGCGAAGACGCCGAAGCCCACCGACGCCGATATCGACAGCGCCATGACCAACATCTGCCGCTGCGCCACCTACACGCGGATCCGCGCGGCGATCAAACAGGCTTCTGGCCAGAAAGTGACGGCGTAGCCATGACGCTCGAACTTCCAATCGTTGAAAGAAACGGGGGCGCCTCGCGGCGCGACCTGCTGAAGGCTTCCGTCATCGGCGGCGGCCTGGTGCTGTCCTTCTCCATCGCGCCGAAGGCCGGCGCGGCGGGCGCGGGCGCCCAGGCGCTGAACGCCTATGTGCGCGTGGCCCCGGACGGCATCGTCACCATCATGGGCAAGAACCCGGAGATCGGTCAGGGCATCAAGACGTCCCTGCCGATGATCATCGCCGAGGAGATGGACGTCGCCTGGGAGAACGTCCGCATCGAACAGGCCGACTGCGATCCCAAGCTCTATGGCAGCCAGTTCGCCGGCGGCAGCCTGGCGACGCCGATGAACTGGGACGACCTGCGCAAGGTCGGCGCGGTCGCCCGCGCCATGCTGGTCAGCGCCGCGGCCACCGCCTGGAACTGCCCGTCGGGCGAGTGCAAGACCGATGCGGGCCACGTGATCCACGTCGCGACGGGCCGCAAGGCCGCCTATGGCGCTCTGGCCGGCCAGTGCGCAGGCGTCGCGGCGCCGGATCCGAAGACGATCCCGCTGAAGAACGCCAAGGACTACAAGATCGTCGGCAAGGCCAAGCCGCAGTACGACACCAAGAAGATCGTCACCGGCCAGCCGCTGTTCGGCATCGATGTCCGCGTGCCGGGCATGCTCTACGCGACCTACGAAAAGGCGCCGGTGTTCGGGGCCAAGGTGGCGAGCGCCAACCTGGACGCCGCGCGCGGCGTGAAGGGCGTCAAGAAGGTCTTCGTGGTCGATGGCACGACCAACTTGTCGGGCCTGCTGCCCGGCGTGGCCGTGGTGGCCGACAGCTGGTGGGCGGCCCGCAAGGCGCGCAATCAGCTGAACACCCAATGGGCCGATCATCCGACCTCCAAGCAGAGCAGCGCGGGGTTCAATGCCCGCGCCGCGGAGCTTGCCGCCAGTCCCCCGCAGATGAACCTGCGCAAGGATGGCGACGTGGACGCCGCGCTGAAAGGCGCGGCCAGGACGGTCGAGGCGGCCTATAGCTATCCGTTCCTCGCCCACACGCCGCTGGAGCCGCAGAACACCACGGCCCACTTCAAGGACGGCAAGCTGGAAATCTGGGCGCCGACCCAGAACCCGCAGCCGGGCCGCCAGCTGGTGGCCGCGACCCTGGGCATCAAGGTCGATGATATCACCGTCCACATGACCCGCTGCGGCGGCGGCTTCGGCCGTCGGCTATCCAACGACTACATGGTGGAAGCCGCCTGGATCGCGCGGGAGGCCGGTGTTCCGGTGAAGCTCCTGTGGACCCGCGAAGACGACATGCGCCACGACTATTACCGGCCCGCCGGCTACCACTATTTCAAGGGCGGGGTCGACGATAAGGGCAATATCGTCGCCTGGCAGGATCACTTCGTGACCTTCGGCGAGGGCGAAAAGCTGGCGTCCAGCGCCGGCATGGGCGGGACGGAATTCCCGTCGCGGTTCGTGCCCAACTGCAAGATCGACCAGTCGATCATCCCGCTCAGCGTGCCGACCGGGCCGCTGCGCGCGCCGGGGTCCAATGCGCTGGCCTTCGTCAATCAGAGCTTCATCGATGAACTGGCGATCGCGGCGAAGGCCGACCCGCTGGCCTTCCGCATGAAGCTGCTGGGCGATGCTCCGCTGGTGGGCGCGGGGCCGTCGGCCTACAACGCCGGCCGCATGAAGGGCGTGCTGGCCGCCGTCGAGAAGATGTCGGGTTGGGCCGGCCGTTCCAAGCTGCCCAAGGGCACGGGCATGGGCGTCGCCTTCCACTACAGCCACGCCGGCTATTTCGCCGAGGTGGTGCAGGCAACCGTTACGCCGGCCACCGGCGCGATCAAGGTCGACAAGGTGTGGATCGCCGCCGATGTGGGCCGCCAGATCGTCAATCCGGCCGGCGCGCTCAACCAGGTGCAGGGCGCGGCGCTGGAGGGACTTTCCCACGCCCTCTACCAGAAGATCACCATCGAGGGCGGCGCGGCCAAGCAGTCGAACTTCGGGGACTATCCCCTGCTGCGCATGGCCGCCGCGCCTCCGGTGGAGGTGAAGTTCGTGATCACCGACTACCCGCCGACCGGCCTGGGCGAACCAGCCCTGCCGCCGGTGATCCCGGCGCTGACCAACGCGATCTTCGCCGCGACCGGCAAACGCATCCGCGACCTGCCGATCGATACGAAGCAGCTGAAGGCGTAGTCGGCGCAAATACCTCCCCCGATCGGGGGAGGTATTTTAAGTCCATGCCCCCTTGGACTCCCCGCTGAGGTCGGCACAATACCCCCTGAGGCGGCGGCAGACCGCTTGTTCGAAGGGGACGGTTCCGGTGAAGACGCTTCTGATCGCCAATCGCGGGGAGATCGCCGTGCGGATCGCGCGCACCGCGGCCGAGATGGGCGTCGCGACGGTGGCGGTATATTCCGAGGACGACGCGGCCTCGCTGCATACGCGCAAGGCCGATCGGGCGGTGGGGCTGAAGGGTTCCGGGCCGGCGGCCTATCTCGACATCGAGCAGGTGGTCGCCGCGGCGCTGGCCGCGGGCTGCGACGCGGTGCATCCGGGCTACGGCTTCCTCAGTGAGAACGCCGCGTTCGCGCAGGCCTGCGCGGCCGCCGGCCTGACCTTTATCGGGCCGACGCCGGAGACGCTGGCGCTGTTCGGTGACAAGGGCCGGGCGCGGGCCTTGGCGCAGGTAGCCGGCGTGCCGGTGCTGCCGGGGACGGACGGGCCGACCAGCCTGGAGGACGCCAAGGCGTTCTTCGCCAGCCTGGGCGAGGGCGGCGCGGTGATGGTCAAGGCCGTGGCCGGTGGCGGCGGGCGCGGGATGCGGCCGGTGATGCAACCCGCGGATCTTCCGTCGGCATATGAGCGGTGCGCTTCAGAGGCCAACGCGGCGTTCGGCAATGGCGACCTCTATGTCGAACAGTTCCTGCCCCGTGCACGGCATATCGAGGTGCAGATGGTCGGCGATGGCGTCACGGTCAGCCACCTCTGGGACCGCGAGTGCAGCCTGCAACGGCAGCGGCAGAAGGTGGTGGAGATCGCCCCGGCCGACGTCCTGCCCATGGCGCTGCGTGAGCGATTGTTCGCGGCGGCCGTGAGCCTGGGCAAGGCGGCGGCCTACAAGAGTCTGGGGACCGTGGAGTTCCTGGTTGCGGGGGACCGGTTCGTCTTTATCGAAGGCAACGCGCGGCTACAGGTGGAGCATACCGTCACCGAGGAAGTGCTCGGCCTAGACCTCGTGCGGCTGCAACTGGAGATCGCCGGAGGCAAGACGCTGGGCGATCTGGGCCTGGCGCAGGCGGATGTGCCGGCGCCGCGCGGCCATGCGGTGCAGGTGCGGGTCAATCTGGAGACCATGGGGTTGGACGGCTCGGCCAGGCCGGCGGGCGGTCTGCTGAGCGCCTTCGAGCCGCCATCGGGGCCGGGGATCCGCGTCGACGGCTTCGGCTATGCGGGCTACCGGACCAGCGCGCGGTTCGACAGCCTGCTCGCCAAGCTGATCGTTCATGCGGGTGCAGGGGGTTTGGCCGGCGCGGTCGCCAAGGCCTATCGGGCGCTCTCGGAATTCCGCATCGAGGGTTCGGCGACCAACATCGGATTCCTGCAGTCCCTGCTGGCCCAGCCGCAGGTCGCGGCGGGCGACGTCCATACCCGCTTCATCGAGGAGCACATGGGCGCGCTGGCCACCGCGCCGGACGCGCACCGCAAGCTCTATTTCGATGCGCCCGCCAAGGCCGGCGCCGGGCTGCAGAAGGTCGGCTATCAGGTCGATGCGGCCGATCCGCTGGCGATCCTGGCGCTGGGCAAGCAGGCGGCCGATCAGCCGGTCGAGACTATCGAGCCCGAGGGGCCGGAGGGGACCAAGGCGCTGCGGGCGCCGCTGCAGGGGACGGTCATCAGTGTCTCGGTGGCGGCGGGCGACGAGGTCCGCGTGGGCCAGCCGCTGATGATCATGGAAGCCATGAAGATGGAACATGTGATCGCCGCGCAGGTGTCGGGGATCGTGCGCCAGGTGAGCGTCGCGGTGGGCGATACCGTCTTCGAGGATCACCCGCTGGCCTTCCTGGAGGAGGCCGAGATCGCCGGGGCCGGGGACCAGGACGAAGCCGTCATCGATCTCGATTTCATCCGCCCGGACCTGGCCGAGGTGCTGGACCGCCATGCCCTGACCCTGGACGCGGCCCGACCCGAGGCGGTGGCCCGGCGGCGCAAGACCGGCCAGCGGACGGCGCGGGAGAATGTCGACGACCTCTGCGATCCCGGCAGCTTCGTGGAGTACGGGCCGCTGGTGGTGGCCGCGCGCCGCCGCCGCCATTCCCTGGACGAGCTGATCAAGACCACCCCGGCCGACGGCATGCTGATGGGGCTGGCGTCGGTGAACGGCGACAAGTTCGCCGAGGATCGCGCACGGACGGCGGTGTTCGCCTACGACTACACGGTGCTGGCTGGGACCCAGGGCGGCAACAACCACTTCAAGCTCGACCGGATGGCGGAGCTGGCGCTGCGCTGGCGGTTGCCGACGGTGTTCTTCACCGAGGGCGGCGGCGGACGGCCTGGCGACACCGAAGGCGGCGGCTTTACCCGCGGCTTCGAATACTGGGGCAAGCTGTCGGGCGCCGTGCCGCTGGTGGGGATCAATTCCGGCCGTTGTTTCGCCGGCAACGCCGCGATCCTCGGCTGTTGCGACGTGGTGATCGCCACCAAGGACTCGACGCTGGGCATGGGCGGCCCGGCCATGGTCGAGGGTGGCGGCCTTGGCGTCTTCCGGCCCGAGGAGATCGGCCCGATCAAGGTGATGCAGGCCAACGGCACCATCGACATCCTGGTGGAGGACGAGGCCGAGGCGGTCGCCGTTGCCAAGCAGTACCTCTCCTATTTCCAGGGCCCGCTGGCCGCTTGGCGTTGCGCGGATCAACGGCTGCTGCGCCGTTCGATCCCGGAGAACCGTCTGCGCGTCTACGACATCCGCAAGGTCATCGAACTGATCGCCGACGAGGGCTCGGTACTGGAGCTGCGGCCGAAATTCGGCCTGGCCATGGTCACCGCTTTCATCCGCGTCGAGGGTCGGCCGATGGGGGTGTTCGCCAACAATCCGATGCATATCGGCGGGGCCATCGACTCGGACGCCTCCGACAAGGCCGCCCGCTTCCTGCAGCTTTGCGAGGCCTTCGACATCCCCGTCCTGTCGCTGTCGGACACGCCGGGCAACATGGTGGGGCCCGAGGCGGAGAAGACCGGCCTGATCCGCCACTGCTCGCGGCTGTTCGTCATCGGGGCCAACCTGACGGTGCCGATTTTCTCGGTGATCCTGCGCAAGTCCTACGGCCTGGGCGCCATCGCCATGACCGGCGGCAGCTATCAGGCGGCGATGTTCTGCGTCGCCTGGCCCACCGGCGAGTTCGGCGGCATGGGCCTGGAGGGCTCGGTAAAGCTGGGCTACCGCAACGAACTCGCCGCCATCGAGGACGCAGGCGCGCGCAAGGCCAAGTTCGACGAGATGGTCGCCGCCGCCTATGCCCGCGGCAAGGCCATGAGCCAGGCGACCGCGCCGGCGCTCGACGACGTCATCGATCCGGCGGACACCCGGCGGTGGGTGTTGTCCGGGCTGAAGGCCCTGCCGCCCGTGCCGGTGCGGACGGAGAAGAAGCTGCGGTGGATTGACAGCTGGTAACGGGAAAAGCCCTAATCTTGGACGCACAGCGCATCTGCTTGGGAGGCGCGAAAGAAGCGGGAGCATAAGTGATGGTCGTACGGCCGGCGCTTGAGAGCGATGCGTCACTCTTGCCGGATGTAGAACGCTCGGCCGGAGAGGTATTTCGAGATGTTCCGGCTCTTGCCTGGATCGCCGATGACGAGGTGCAGTCCGAAGAGCAGCATAGAGTCTACGCGCGAGCCGGCAATTCGTGGGTAGCCGTGGATGAGGGGGATCGACCGTTGGGCTTCCTCAGTGCGGAACCCTGCGGTGAGGAGCTCCACATCTGGGAGCTTGCCGTGCGGCGCGACCAACAAGGCCGTGGAGCGGGTCGCGCCCTCTTTGAAGCCTGTCTCCGCTATGCCCGTCTGCGTGACTTGACCGCCATCACGCTCACGACCTTCCGGGGTTTGCCTTGGAACGAGGAACTCTATCACCGCTGGGGATTCGAAACCCTTGTCGAGGAGAACACTGGCGGTAGGCTCGCGGATATCCTCTCAGACGAACGGGAACATGGCCTCCCGAGTGAGCAAAGGTGCGCGATGCGGCTTGTGCTGTAGTCGAGTCCCGGACCATCTCGAGCGGACGCTTCGGCTCGCCGTCAGTGCGCCGAGTAGGTCCGCAGCACGTCCTCGATGATCCGTTCCAACTGGCCCAGCGTGTTGCAGGGCTTGGCGACGTGGGTGAAGCGTTGGTAGCGGTGCATGACGCTGTCGCCCTGGGCCCAGTAGCTCTCGGGCTCGGGATTGAGCCAGATCACCGCGCGGGCGCGCTGCTGGATCAGCTGCATGATGTCCAGCCTCGGGTCGGCGAAGTTGGAGCGGCCGTCGCCCAGGATGATCACCGTGGTGTGGCGGTCGACGCGGTCGAGGTGGTTCTCGGCGAAGTCTTCCAGCGCCTTGCCGTAGTCGGTCTGCTGGAAGCCGATGGTCTGCAGCACCTTCAGGATCGCGCCCTCGACGCCGTTGTCGTCGAGGATGGCGTTGACCGGGATCAGCCGGCCGGAGAAGGCGTAGGCGTCCAGGCGGTCGACCACCTCGTTCAGGGAATAGAGGAAGGTCAGCAGGAACTGGGCGGCGGCGGCGACGGACTTGGAGACGTCGCAGATGGCGACGATCGACGGCTTGTCGATCTTCTTGATCTTCCACTTGATCTCGAAGGGCACGCCGCCGTGCGCCATGGATTTGCGCAGGGTCTTGCGGACGTCGAGGTGGCCGCGGTTGGCGGTGTGGCGGCGGCGCGAGTAGCGGTCGGCCAGGCGCTTGGCCATGCGCTTGACCAGGGCCTGCATCATGATGAGGTCGACGGGATCGATGCCGCCGTCGGCGTTCAGCGCCTTCTTGGCCAGCATCTCCTCGCGTAGCGCCTTGCCGGAGCCGGCGGCATAGAGCGCGTGCTGGCGTTCGACATAGGTCTGGGCTTCGGCGACCAGGGCGCGGCGGGCGGCGTCGAGGCGGTCGGCGAGTCCATCGCCTCCGGGCATCCTGCGGGCATTGGCGATGATCTGCTCGATCTGCGCCAGGCCCATCTCGTCCAGCAGGCGCCGCGTCAGGCGGCTCTTCTGGGTGGAGAGCCGGATCTCGGCGACGCCGGCGCGGGCCGCGGCCTCCTCCATGGCCTGAGCGACGGCGGTGGCGTCGCCGGCCAGGAGGCTCTGGGCCAGCGGGGATTCTGCGACGCCGGGCGCGCTGTTGCCGCCGGATTGCGGCTCGCCGTCCGTCGGCTCGGGCGGCGGCGGCAAGGTGAAAGCGGCGCGAGTGAAAAAGGTCTCGAAGGTCTCGTCGAAGCGGGTGACCTCATCGCGCGACTTGGCGAGCGTGGCGCACAGCGCGTCCTTGAACAGCTCCCGGTCGGCATAGCCCACGGCCGAGACCGTGCGCGCCGCGTCGATCGCCTCGGCCGGCGAGACCTTCACATCGGCGGCGCGCAGGGCGCGGAGGAACTCCTCGAGGGTGTGCTGCATCTTACCTCCCCCGTGAAACGGCGGGAGGGGGACCGTCGGCCGAGCGCAGCGAAGAGCCGATGGTGGAGGGGGCAAGCCCTATCCGCTGAGTAAGCTGTACCTGTCGGTCGGCCGCGCTTGAGGCTCGCCCCCTCCACCACGCCCTCTGCGGGGCGCGGTCCCCCTCCCGCCGCTTTGCGGGGGAGGTAAGGGATTGGGCGGGGCGCTTCCGCGTCATCGCCTGTGCAGCAGCTCGACGATCTGGGGTTCGACGGCGACGATGTCCTGCTCGAACTTCAGGATGACGTTCAGCGTGTCGCGGACGATCGCGGAATCCAGGCTGTCGGCGTGCAGCAGTATCAGCGCGCGGGCCCAGTCCACCGTCTCGGAGATCGAGGGCGCCTTGCGCAGGTCCAGGGTGCGCAGCGACTGGACGAAGGCCACCAGCTGGGTGGTCAGCGTCGCCTCGATGCCCGGCACGCGGGTGGCGACGATACGCTCCTCCAGGGCGGCTTCCGGTAGCGGGATATGCAGGTGCAGGCAGCGGCGCTTCAAGGCGTCGCCCAGATCGCGGACGTTGTTGGAGGTCAGGAACACCAGGGGCGGCGTCTTGGCGACGATGACGCCCAGCTCCGGCACCGAGACCTGGTAGGCCGACAACACCTCCAGCAGGAAGGCCTCGAAAGCCTCGTCCGACTTGTCGATCTCGTCGATCAGCAGGACGCAGCCGTCGTCCTGGCGCAACGCCTGCATCAGCGGCCGGGGTTCCAGGAAGGGCTCGGAGAAGAACAGATCACCCATGCCGTGCAACCGGTCCATGGCCGCGTCCATGTCGGGCGCGTCAGCCAGCGCGACGCCCATCCGGTCCTTCAGGATCTGGGTGTAGAGTAGCTGCTTGCCGTACTTCCACTCATAGAGCGCCTTGGACTCGTCCAGGCCCTCGTAGCACTGCATGCGGATCAGCGGCTTGGCCATCAGCCGGGCGGTGGACAGCGCCAGCTCGGTCTTGCCGACGCCGGCCGAGCCTTCCACCAGGATCGGCTTTTGCAGGTGCACGGCCATGTAGAGCGCCGTGGCGATCCGGCGCGAGGCGATATAGCCCACGCTGCCCAGGCCGGTGACCAGGGCGTCGACCGACGAAAAGGGCCCCTCTTGCAGGTTGGGGCCGCTGGACCCATTGGCCGCGGGCGCCGTGCTGGAAATCGTCAAAGTCGCGAGCTTTCAAAATGGGTGCGCGGAAGCCCGCACGGTCGATCTTCAATCCGGCGATTGTGCCAAGCGGCGCCGGTGAGGGCAAACGGGAACCCGCATCGCCGCGGATTCGGTGAAGAAGCTGCACTTTATCCACAGCTTAACGACGCCTTCATTTGGGCGAGCTAGAGCCTGGGCGAGATGTCCGTGAGCTTACCCGACACCTTGGCGGCGAAGCCGGCCGCACAGGCCGCGGCCGCGGCGCGCCGATGGCTGGCCGCGTGGGGCGCCTTCACGCGCCTGCGGACCAAGCTGACGGTGCTCTACGTCGCCCTGTTCGGCGCCGTGCTGCTGGTCGTCGCGCTCTCGGTATTCGCGGCCATCAACCAGGCGGCGCAACGCCAGGTGCGGGCCGAATTGACGGCGACCGGCACGGTGTTCGACCGGGTCTGGTCCCTGCGGTCCGACCGCCTGCGCGAGGGCGCGAGCCTGTTGTCCAAGGACTTCGGCTTCCGCGAGGCGGTGGCCACCCACGACGGCGCGACCATCGTCTCGGAGGTGGAGAACCTGAAGCAGCGGTTCAACATCGACCGCGCCTTCATCGTCACCAGCGACGGCCACATGATCGGCGACGACACCGCGCGCCTGGCTGGCGACGGGGCGCGGCTGACCAAGGCCTTCGACAACGCCCAAGATCCGTCCGGCGTCGTGATGCTGGGCGGTGAGCCCTATCAGGTGGTGGGCGCGCCGGTGATGTCGCCCGACCACATCGGCTGGCTGGTGTTCGCTGTGAAGCTCGACGGCGCGGAAATGGCGGCGCTGGAAAAACTGTCGGCCATTCCGCTGCGGGCCAGCGTCATGCACCGCGATGACAAGGCCTGGCGGCTGGCGGGCGCGGCGGGGCCGGACGGCGCGAAGCTCAGCGCCTTTGTCGATCGCGAGCTCGCCAAGCACATCAACACCGCCGAGCCGCTCAGCGAGCGTGGCGGCAAGTCGCTGGCCCTGGTCAAGCCGCTGCCGAGCCTGACCAAGGCCGCGCCGGCGGTCCTGGTGCTGCGCTATCCCCTGGCGCAGGCGCTCGCGCCCTATCGGCCGATGCTGGCGATCGTCGCCCTGGCCGCCCTGGCGGGTCTGGCGGTGGTCGGCTGGGGCTCGTTCGCCCTGGCCCGCGGCATCACCCGGCCGATCACCGCGCTGGACGAGGCGGCCCGCCGCCTGCAGCGGGGGGAAGAGGCTCAGGTCGAGATCGAGACCGAGGACGAGATCGGCCGCCTGGCCGGCAGCTTCAACACCATGGCCACCGAAATCCGCGACCGTGAGCGCCGGATCACCCACCTGGCCATGCACGACGGCGAGACGGGTCTGCCCAACCGGCTGGCGCTCGAGCGCGTCGTGGAGGCCCTCTCCGACCGGCCGGAAGGCCAGGTCTATGTCGCCGCCCTCGGCGTCCACCGCTACGACCACCTGCGCGGCGCCATCGGCTACACCCTGGCCGCCCAGGCGCTGCGCATGGTCGGCAACCGGCTGGCGGGCCTCGCCCCCGCGTCCGGCGTGGCCCGCGTGGCCAGCGACGTGCTGGGGTTCGCCCTGGTCGCGGCGAACCGCGCCGCCGCCGAGGACGACGCCCAGCGGCTGATGCGCGAGCTGGAAGCGCCGCTGCAGGTCGGCGGCGACGTGATCGACGTGACGCTGCACCTGGGGCTCGCGCCCCTGGAGCGCGGCCCGGGGCCCGGCGCGGCGCTCGAGCGGGCCAATATCGCCCTGGACCAGGCCCGCGGCGGCAAGCGCAAGGTCGCCTTTTTCGACGCCGAAGCCTATGGCGACCCGGCCACCAACCTGGCCCTGATGAGCGGCATGTTGCGCGCGCTGGACGACGGGGCCATCGACCTGTTCTACCAGCCCAAGTTCGACATGCGCAGCCGCACGGTGACCGGGGTGGAGGCGCTCTCCCGCTGGCGCCACCCGGACCGCGGCATGCTGTCGCCGGACCTGTTCATCCCGATGGCTGAGGAGACCGGTCATATCCGTACACTGACGGAATGGGTGTTCAAGCGCGCCATCGACGCCCAGGCGCAGCTGGCCGCCGCGGGAAACGTGGTCAACATGTCGGTGAACGTCTCCGGCCGGACCCTGGGCGAGCCCGACTTCGCGGATTTCGCGATGGATCAGGCGAAACGCGCCAAGGGCGGCCTGACCATCGAAATCACCGAGACAGCGGTCATCGAGAACCCGGAGGTGGCGCTGGCCATGCTGGACCGGTTCGCCGAGGCCGGCATCTCGATCTCCATCGACGATTTCGGCACCGGCCTGTCGTCGCTGGCCTACCTGAAACGGATCCGCGGCCAGGAGCTGAAGATCGACAAGTCGCTGGTGGCGGGGGTGACGGAAAGCCAGCGCGACGCGCTGATCGTGCGCTCGACCATCGATCTCGCCCACAGCCTGGGCCTGAAGGTCACCGCCGAGGGTATTGAGACCAACGACTGCTATTCGCTGTTGTCAGCCATGGGCTGCGACCTGGCCCAGGGCTACCTCATCGCCAAGCCCATGCCGCTGAAGGACCTGATCGTCTTCCTGGCCGACGAAGAGCGCAACGCGCGCTACGGCTAGAGCCCGCTCCGTTTCGATTGAATGGAAACAGGGCTCTAGATTTTTGCTGGTCGCTCTTGCCGATCGCCGGACGTGATCCAGGTCAGGCGGCAAACGCTCTAGCTACATCGTCATGGTCTTCTTGCGGCGCAGGCCGACCGGCTTGAGATCCAGGGTCACCGGCACGGCGCCCGCCGCCAGGTTCAGGGATTTATCGACCGCGGCCTTGGCCCGCATGTCCGGGTGCCAGACGCTGAGCGTGCCCGCGCCGCCTGGAAGCCCGCGGATCACCGCTTGGCCGGCGTCGTTGGTCTTGCCCGCGTAGGGCGTGTCGGCCACGTAGATATAGCCGATCATCGAGTCGTGGATGTTGCAGCCCAGCGCGACAACGCCCGCCTTGTCGAAGGTGATCGTGCGCTCTTCCTGCTGGCCGTAGAGCTTCAGCTCGAACTTCTTGGCCGCGGAGAACGAATAGACGTGGTGGCGCACCTTGTCCTTGTTGGGGAACCCCACCGTCGAGCCCACCGGCACGATCAGGACATAGGGGTTAAAGGCGATGTTCTGCTGGGTCATGGTCATCGGCCAGCTGTAGCGGATGGCGCTGACCGGGCCTGCGCCGCCGGCCGGGTGGACCATCACCACGGCGTCGGCCAGCGGCGCGCCGTCGTCGCCCCTGACGGTGACGGTGAGGTCGGCCGCCGCGGCGTCGCCGGCGAAACAGAGCGCGCCGGCGAGGGTCAGGGTGGCGACGATGGCGGCGGGGATCGGCAGGACATTACGCATGGTCACAGCCCTAAGCCTGAGCCGCTGAACGCCCTGTAAACGACTCTCGGTTAGCCCTATCGCGGGCCGCCGTGGACCGGCTGGCGTCTGAGGATCGATTTCGATGCGAGCACTTTCCGCGGCGCTGCTCGGCGCCAGTCTGGTGGTCGGCGCGCACGCGGCCCAGGCCGACGAACTGCGGCCGGGCGGCAAGCTGCTGCTGACCCAGGGGGTGAGCAATGTGGAGGGCGCCGCCGGCGGCGGGATCGCCTCCTGGGCGCTGATCTCGGGCTACGAAACCCGCGACGGGATCGGCGGCAATCTGCACGCCACCTACGTCAACCTGCCGGACTACGAATTCCGCGCCGTGGGCGGCGCGGTCGGGTTCCGCGACCGGGTCGAGCTCAGCTACACGCGGCAGGATTTCGACACCGGCGCGACCGGCGCCAAGCTCGGACTTGGGTCCGGCTTCACCTTCCACCAGGATGTGGTCGGCGCGAAGCTCCGGGTGCTCGGCGACGCCGTCTACAACCAGGACAGCTGGGTCCCGCAGGTGGCGGTCGGCGCGCAGTACAAGAAGGCCGACCGCGGCGCGGTGATCGGTCTGCTGGGCGGCAAGCACGACTCGGGCGTCGACTGGTACGTGGCCGCCACCAAGGTGCTGCTGGACCAAAGCCTGGTGCTGAGCGGCGCGGTCCGGGCCACCAAGGCCAACCAGACGGGCTTGCTGGGCTTCGGCGGCAACAAGCACGATGGCTATCAGGCGGAGTTCGAAGGCTCGGCGGCGCTGCTGCTCACCCGCAAGATCGCGGTGGGCGTCGAGTACCGCACGAAGCCGGACAACCTGGCTGGCCTGAAGGAAAATAACTGGGCCGACGCCTTCGTGGCCTACGCCATCAACAAGACCGTCTCCGTCACCGCGGCCTATGTGGACCTGGGCGAGATCGCCACGTTCAAGGGCCAGCGCGGCGTCTATCTCTCCCTGCAAGCGGGTTTCTAGCGATGATCCAGGCTCTTATTCTGGCCGCCGCGATGGCGACCGCCGCTCCGACGCCGAGCGGCCCGACGTTCAAGATCGAACATCCCTCGGCGACCCATCCAGGCGAGGAGGAGGTGGCGCCCTACGCCGCATCGCCCGCCAACGCCGGCGCGGTAGAGTTCGAAGGCGACGCCCTGTGGAAGGCCTTCCACGAAAAGGCCGGCGTCGATCGCGTCGTGGATGACCTGGTCGACCGCAGCCTCGCCAACCCGGCGATATCCGACATCTTCAAGAGCCACGACATGGTGCGCCTGCGCCGGACCCTGAAGGAGCAGTTCTGCTACCTGCTGAACGGGCCCTGCGACTATTCCGGCCGCGACATGAAGGCCGCGCACAAGGACATGGGCCTGCAGAATACCGACTTCAACATCCTGGTCGAGGAGCTGCAGGCGGCCATGGATCACGAGAAGATCGGCTTCCGCGATCAGAACCGGTTCCTGGCCAAGCTCGCCCCGATGCAGCGCCAGGCGGTCGAACGCTAGTGTCCCGATTCTGAAGTTCGCAAGCGCTTGTGGCAGTCTCTGGCGAACTTCGGAATCAATGAGGACACTAGCAAGTGTATGTTTCTAGTGTGCTTCTTGGATCTGAAGTTCGCTCTGAGTCCAATCCATAAGCAGGCGAACTTCAGATCCAGCACACTAGACGTCGAACTCGACACCCTGGGCCAGCGGCAGGGTCGCGCCGTAGTTCACGGTGTTGGTGGCCCGGCGCATATAGGTCTTCCAGGCGTCGGAGCCGGCCTCGCGGCCGCCGCCGGTTTCCTTCTCACCGCCGAACGCGCCACCGATCTCCGCGCCTGAGGGGCCGATGTTGACGTTGGCGATGCCGCAGTCGCTGCCGCGCTCGGACAGGAACAGCTCGGCCTCGCGCACGTCGTTGGTGAAGATCGAGGACGACAGGCCCTGCGGCACGTCGTTCTGCAGGCGGATCGCCTCGGTGAGGTGCGAATAGCGCATGACATAGAGGATCGGCGCGAAGGTCTCGCGGCGCACGACATCGGCCTGTTCCGGCATTTCGACCAGCGCGGGGCGCGCATAGGCCGCCGCCAAGCAGCCAGCCACCTCGACAGCGTCGCCGCCTGCTACCTGACCTCCGGCCTTGCGGGCGTCGGCGAGCGCGCGCTGCATGGCCTCGAAGGCCGACAGGTCGATCAGCGGACCCACGAGCGTGTCGGCCTTGCGCGGATCGCCGACCGGCACCGAGGCGTAGGCCGCCTTCAAGCGGGGCAGGAAGGCGTCGTAGAGGCTGTCGTGGACGAACAGGCGGCGAAGCGTCGTACAGCGCTGACCGGCTGTGCCCATGGCGGAAAAGGCGACACCGCGCAGGGTCAGGTCCAGGTCGGCGGTCGGCGCGACGATAGCGGCGTTGTTGCCGCCCAGCTCCAGCAGCGCGCGGGCGAAGCGGCCGGCCAGGCGCGGCGCGACGGCGCGGCCCATGGCCGTGGAGCCGGTCGCCGAGACCAGCGGGACCAGGGGGTGATCGACCAGGGCCTCGCCCACCTCGCGGCCTCCGACAATCACGGTGGAGAGGGTCTTCGGCGCCCCCTCTGGCGAAGATTTGCCGAATTTCGCCACGGCGCGCTCGAACAGCGCCTGAACGGCCAGCGCGGTGAGCGGAGTCTTTTCCGAGGCCTTCCAGACCACGGCGTCGCCGCAGACCAAGGCCAGAGCCGCGTTCCACGACCAGACCGCGACCGGGAAGTTGAAGGCGGAGATCACGCCCACCACGCCCAGCGGACGCCAGGTCTCCATCATCCGGTGCTCGGGGCGCTCGGTGGCCAGCGTCAGGCCGAACAGCTGGCGCGACAGGCCCACGGCATAGTCGCAGATGTCGATCATCTCCTGCACTTCGCCATTGGCCTCGGAGACGATCTTGCCGGCCTCCAGGGTCACAAGGCGGGCGAGGTCGGCCTTGGCGGCGCGCAGCTCCTCGCCGAGCAGGCGCACGAGCTCGCCGCGGCGCGGGGCTGGGACTGAGCGCCAGGCCAGAAAGGCGTCATGCGCGGCCTCGATGGCCTTGGCGACCTCGGCGGGAGCGGTGTCGTGGACCTCGCCGATGATCTCGCCGGTGACGGGCGAGCGGACGGGCCGGCCGCCGCCGGTCCATTGCGCCTCGGGCACGCCCAGGCGGCTCAGCACGTCGGCGGCTTCGGCTCGCGCGGAGCCGATGGAGGTCTGTACGGTCATGACGTCTACTCGTTAGGCTTCTTGGGCGGCTATTCGGCGGCGGCGCGCAGGGCCGGCTGGTCGTCGCCAGCGTAGAAGGCTCCGAAGCGGTTGCCCAGGATGTCGGCCAGCGGGATGTCTTCCTGCCGGATGAAGCCGCTTTGCGGCAGCTTGCCCTCGGCCAGCAGGTCCAGCACCGCGCAGATCGCGCCGGCGGTGGTGATCTGGATGGCGCTCTTCATCTCGCCGCCGACGCTCTGGGCATAGACCTTGTTGACGTAGGTCTCCTGCATCAGGTGGCCGTTCTTCAGTCCACTGACGGTCACGAAGACAATGACCACGTCCTGCAGGGTGGCGGGGACCGCGTTCTCCAGGATGTCCTTCAGCAGCGCCCGCCGGTTGCGCAGCCCCAGGTCGTTCAGCAGCGCCTTCATGATCGCCGCGTGGCCTGGATAGCGAATGGTGCGGTAGTTGAGGTTGCGGACCCTGCCCTCGAGGGTCTGGCACAGCGTGCCCAGGCCGCCGGAAGTGTTGAAGGCCTCGTAGGTCACCCCGTCGAGGGAGAATTCCTCGCATTCCTCCAGGGCGGGGACCTCGCGCAGCTTGCCGCCGACGATGGCCTCGCAGGGCTCGCAGTATTCGTTGATCACCCCGTCGGTCGACCAGGTCAGATTGTAGTTCAGGGCGTTGGAGGGATAGCGCGGCAGGGCCCCGACCCGCAGGCGCACGTCGTGCAGTTCGTCGAAGTGCTTGCAGAGGTCCCAGGCGGCGATGGTGATGAAGCCGGGGGCCAGGCCGCATTGCGGAATGAAGGCGGTGGTCGCGTCGGCCGCCAGGTCGCGGACCACGCGGCTCGCGGCGACGTCCTCGGTGAGGTCGAGGTAGTGCGCGCCGGCCGCCTTGGCGGCGGCCGCGACGATTGTGGTCAAGTGATAGGGCGCGGCGTTGACCACGGCGAAACAACCCTCGAGCGCCCGCGTCAGGGTCGCGGGATCGTCGATCGCCATGGGGCGGGCCTCGGCGCGAGGATCGACGTCGGCCAACGCCTCGGCGCTCTGGTCGATGACCATGACCTGGTAGTCGCCCGAGCCTAGCAGCAGGCTGGCGATGGTGGAGCCGATCTTGCCGGCTCCGATAACGGCGGCCTTGTGCATGCGCTGCTCCTTTGCTGGGCAACGTTCATGATCAGTCAGGGCGCGGTTGGTATCAATTAGCGGTTCGGCGATATTCGTGGAATATCTGGTCATATCAACCGCAGCATTCGGCGAATCGACGATGGATGATCTCGACAACCACCTCCTCGCCCGTCTGCGGGACAATGCCCGCGCGCCGGTCGCGGAACTGGCGCGCGCGCTCGGTCTGTCGCGGACCACGGTGCAAAGCCGGCTGGTGCGCCTGGAGCGGAGCGGCGTGATCGCGGGCTACGCCGTGAAGCTGTCGGAGGCCCGCGAAGCCGCGCTGATCCACGCCTTCGTCATGCTGACAGTGGAGCCGAAGCAGGCGGCGGCGGTGACCTCGGCCCTGAAGCGGATGCCGGGCGTGCGCAAACTGCAGTCCGTGAGCGGCCCCTCTGACCTGATCGCCTCGGTCGAAGCGCCGAACGTCGGCGAGATGGACGCCCTGATCGACGAGATCGGCGCCCTGAAGGGCGTTGAGCGGACCAACTCGTCGATCGTTCTGGCGACCAAGTTCGACCGCTAGAAAATCGCTCCCCACTGGCGGCGCTGTAGCGCCCAGGCTCGACCGAAGACCGGCCCGAGGTAAATCCCGCTGACGGAGGGCGTATTCTGAGGGGACTCCCTGCTGCGCTGCGCGCCGCGTGGCCCAAAAACCGGGAGGAACTATTTGGCGCTTCCTCTGTAAACCTGACTTCAACGAACGGTTGCTAGGCTCCGACCACAAGTGGGGGCCTCGTCCATCCAATGAAGTCTCTTTCGCGCCGGTTCCTGGTCAGTGTCGGCTTGATGTCGCTGATCATGACGGTGCTCGGCACCTTCGGCGCCTTCGTCGTGTTCGAGCGCGAGCTGTCGAACCGTCAGATCGGCTATCTCACGGACTATGTCCGGGAGCGCAGCTCCAATGTGGACCGCCAGTTCTCCAACCTTTCGACCCTGCACAAGGCCGCCGAGGCCGAGCTGCAGCGGCGGATGGATCATATGTCGGACGCCGACGTGACCCGGCTCGCCGATCGCTATTTTCCGTTGCAGGCGGACGGCACCCGCCGCAGCCGCGACCAATACTTCGACGGCGTGGTCAACGACGGCGACTACACCTACGGCCTCGGCGCCTATATCTCGCAGGCCAGAACCGCCTCGCCGGACGAACTGCGCGCCCTGGTGGCGTCCTTCCGGCTGGTCTCGGACTTCGGTCAGGCCGCGCGCCGCGAATACGACAACTTCTACTTCTTCACGCCAAAGCCCGCGCGGCTGGTGATGTACGGCCCCGACCGGCCCGATCACCTGATGTACTACCGCCACGAGGCGGCCAACGACATGTCGATCGAGAAGGAGGAGATGGCCCGCGTCACCCTCCCGCAATTCGATCCTACCCGGGCGACCCGCTGCACCAATCTGCAGCGGCTGATCCAGGACAAGGTGGGCAAGCGGCTGGCCACCGCCTGCCTGACGCCGGCCTATGTGAACGGCCGCTACGTGGGCTCTTTCGGCTCGTCCATGGAGCTGACCCACTTCTTCATGACCGCGCTGAAGGGCACGCCGTCGGGCGCCTCGCCGCTGATCGTCACCTCGAAGGGCGAGCTGATCGCCTACCCGGGCTTCACCGATCAGACCAAGGGCCCGGAAAAGACCCTGGCGGACTACGAGAAGAAATTCGCGCTGTCCGCTCTGGTCGCCAGGATCGCCGCCGACAAGCGCGAGAACGGCGTGATCGCCAGCCCGGACGGCCGCCAGATCGTCGCTTTCGGCCGCCTGAACGGCCCCAACTGGTACCTGCTGCTGACCTATCCGCAGGCCAATGTGGCGGCTTCGGCCGCGAAGTCGGCCTCCTGGGTGCTGCTGATCGGCGGCCTGGCCTCGGCGATCCAGGCCCTGGCCGTCGTGCTGCTCGCCCGCAGCAGCATCGTGCGCCCGGTCGAGCGCCTGGCCGCCTCGTGCGAACCCGGCGACGCCGAGCGTCCCGATGTCAGCGATGTCGAGCGCCGCAAGGACGAGATCGGCGTGCTGGCCACCTCGCTCCGCACCGAGCGGGAGAAGACCGAGGCCGTGCTGGCCTCGCTGGAGGACCGGGTCAGCGAACGCACCGCTCAGCTCGAACGCGCCAATACCGAGAAATCCCGCTTCCTGGCCAATATGAGCCACGAACTGCGCACGCCGTTGAACGGCGTCATCGCCATTTCCGAGACGCTGGCCGGCCAGCAATCCACGCCCCGGGGTCGCGAACTGGCCGAACTGATCATGTCCTCCGGACGCCTGCTGGAACGCGTGCTGACCGATATTCTCGACTTCTCGAAGATCGAGGCCGGCGAGGTCACCTTCGCCCGGGACGACTTCAGCATGGAGCGGCTGGTCAGCCATATCGCCGAACTGCACCGCGCCTCGGCGGCGACCAAGGGCCTGGACTTCCGCTGGACTGTCGCGCCGGAGGCGCAGGGCCACTATGCCGGCGACACCGTGCGGATCACCCAGGTGCTCTCGAACCTGCTGTCCAACGCCGTGAAGTTCACCGAGGCGGGCCAGGTGAACCTCAGTGTCCGCGCCGAGGGCGAAGACATCCGCTTCGAGGTCGCCGACAGCGGCATCGGCTTCGACGCGGAGACCGGCGCGCGCCTGTTCCGCCGCTTCGAGCAGGCCGACGCCTCGATCCGCCGCCGCTTCGGCGGCACGGGCCTGGGCCTGGCGATCAGCCGTTCGCTGGTCGAGCTGATGGGCGGCCGGATCGAGGTGACCTCGGTCCCCGGCGAGGGCTCGACCTTCTCGGTCCATGTCCCGCTGGAACGGATCGAAGGCCAAGGCGCCGACGAAGCCGCCGACCAGGGGCCGCAGATCAGCATCGCCGGCGCCCGCGTGCTGGTGGCCGAGGACCATCCGACCAACCAGAAGGTCGTCGAGCTGATCCTCGACTCGGTCGGGGTCGTGCCCACCATCGTCGAGAACGGCCAGCTGGCGCTCGACCTGCTGAAGGCCGAGCGGTTCGATGTGGTGCTGATGGACATGCAGATGCCGGAGCTGGACGGCTTGTCGGCCACCATCCTCCTGCGCGCCTACGAGCGCGAGCAGGGTCTGCCGCGCACGCCGGTGATCATGCTGACCGCCAACGCGCTCGACGAGCATGTCCGCTCCAGCCACGAGGCCGGCGCCGACCTGCACCTATCCAAGCCGATCCACGCCCAGGCGCTGATCGAGAGCATCATGCAGGCGATCGCCGCGCGGGCGGAAGACGCCGCTGAACCGATCAGCGACGTCGCCTAGGGTCGCCTCGCCGCTAAGGCGCCTCGTTCGAGAAGATGATCGTTCCCGACGCGGCGAACATGCCGCCGACGCCGTGGGCGATGCTGATCTTCGCGTCCGGGACCTGGGCGGGCGCGATGCCCCGCATCTGCCGCACCGACTCCTGCAGGGCGTACATGCCGTACATGCCAGAGTGCATGTAGGAGAGACCGCCGCCGTTGGTGTTGAGCGGCAGCTTGCCGCCGCTCTTGCCCTGAGACGGGGGCGCAGTGTTCCGCCCGTTGATGAAGCCCGCCGCCTCGCCCGGCTGGCAGAACCCAAGGTCCTCCAGGCCGTAGAGCGGCAGGTGGGCGAAGGCGTCGTAGATCATCAGGTGGTCGACATCGGCGTGGCCGATGCCCGCCTCGTCGAAGGCCTTTTTGCCAGAGACCCGGAAGGCCTTCGAGGAGGTGAAGTCCTCCATCTGGCTGACCATCGGGGTCTCGACGCTTTCGCCGGTCCCCAGGATGTAGACGGGCTTTTGCGGGAAGTCCCTGGCCCGCTCGGCGCTGGTCAGGATCAGCGCGCCGCCGCCGTCGGTGACCAGACAGCACATCAGCTTGGTGAAGGGCCAGGCGATCATGTCGGACCTGAGCACGTCTTCGACGGTGATCGGATCCTTGTAGCTGGCGCGCGGATTTAACGCCGCCCACTCCCGCTGGATCACCGCTACCTGGGCCAGGTCCTCCACCGTGTAGCCACGCGCCTTGAGGTAGCGGAGCACCGGGATGGTGAACATGGTCGGTGGCCCCATCGGGCCGAACGGCATCTCGAACTGGCCGGAGAGGCTGGTCGGCGAGCGCGCGAAGCCGCCGGCGCCGACGCGCGACCGGCCGCTCTCGCCGTGGGTGATCAGGATGGTGGTGGCCAGGCCCTCGTTGATAGCGGCCGCGGCATGGCGGACGTGCAGCATGAAGGAACAGCCGCCGACCGAGGTGCCGTCCGCATAGGTGGGCGTGATGCCCATGTAGTGGGCGAGCTCGACGGGCGAGATGCCGGCTGAGGCCACGCCGTCGATGTCCGACGGCTTCAGGCCGCAGTCGGCCAGGGCGTTCAAGGCGGCGTCGGCGTGCAGGCCGATCACCGAGACGTTCGGAATCTTGCCCATCTGGGTGGTCTCGGCGGCCCCGACGACCGCAACGGATTTCTGTTTCATGGGATTACGCTCCCGCCGGTTCGAAGAAGGGGAGCGAGATGTCGTCGTTCTGGGCCGCGAAGGTGACCTTCAGCGGCATGTCGAGTTGCAAGGCCTCCGGCGTCTGCGGGCAGCCCACGATATTGGTCATCATTTGCGGGCCTTCCTCGAGCTTCACCACGGCGATGGCGTAGGGCTCGGTCCCCATGTCCGGGCGCGGGCGCATATTGATGACGTAGGACCAGAGCACGCCCTTGCCGCTGGCGGCGTAGTCTTCGACCTTGCGGCTGCCGCACCTGGGGCAGAAGGGCCGGGGCGGGAAATAGCTTCCGCCGTCGCAGTCGGTGCAGCGCTGCAGGCGAAGCTCGCCTGCCTTGCACCCATCCCAGAAATGCCGGGTCTCCGGCGTGGGCTCAGGCAACATCCGTGGTGGCATGAAATTGTCCCTATGATTTTTTATGGGTCGTCAGCGCCCAATGGCGGGCGGTTTCAGCAAAGCCGACTAGCGCGGGCTTGTCACGCCGTGGCTTCGGTTTCGCCGTCGCCCCCGCTGTCGGTCTCGGCGTCGTTCTGCGGCGCGACACCGAAGATTTCCCGGAAGGCTCCGAGGCCCCGGGGCGTGAAGCTGACCAGCCGGGTGCCGGGCTCGCGGCGCGCCCAGCCGAGCGCATAGAACCGATCGAGCAGGGCCGCGCCCAGTGCGCCGGCCAGGTGCGTGCGCCGCACGCTCCAGTCGAGGCAGCCTTTGCAGAGCGGCCGGCGCGCCGCGGCGAGCGCCGGCAGATCGAGGCCGAGCGCCTGCATGAACGTCTCGCCGGTCGGCGTGAGCGTCAGCGCGTCCGTCGCCTCGATGACGAAGCCGCGGGCCACCAGATGCTCCAGCATGCCGACCGCCAGTTCGCCGGCCAGGTGGTCGTAGCAGACCCGCGCGCGGCGCAGCGCCGGCTCCTTGGGCCCGGTGCGGACCCGGGTATGGCCGGTCCGCGCGGCCAGGCCCATCATCGCCTCCAACACGCCCGCCACGTCCTCGCCGCTGAGCGCATAGTAGCGGTGGCGGCCCTGCTTGCGCTGGGTGAGCAGGCCGCCGGCCTCCAGCCGCGAGAGGTGCGAGCTGGCGGTCTGCGCCGTGACGCCGGCCTCGCGGGCCAATTCGCCGGCGGTCAGCGCCTGGCCGGCCAGCAGCGCGGTCAGCATGTTGGCGCGGGCGGGATCGCCCACCAGGGCGCCGATCATCGCGATGTCGGGTCCAACCTTCATGCTTCGAGCCTAGCGGAAGGATGGCTCCCCGACCATGCCGGAGCCTTCGGCGCGCATCGAAGCATTGGACGCTCAGGGCAGGTTAGACCGGCGGTCCCGAAACCGGAGCCTCGCCATGAGCATCACCTGCTGCATCCGCTACGTCATCGACCCCTTCAAGACGGACGACTTCGAGGCCTACGCCCGCCAGTGGCTGACCATCATCCCGGCGCTGGGCGGCGACCTGCTCGGCTATTTCATGCCGCACGAGGGGACCAATAACATCGCCCTGGCGATGATCGGCTTCGATGGCCTGGCGTCCTACGAAACCTACCGCGAACGCCTGCGCTCGAATCCTGCCTCGCGGGCCAATTTCAAATTCGCCCAGGAGCGCAAATTCATCCTGGAAGAAACCCGGACCTTCCTCAAGGCGGTGGCCAGGTCATGATCGCGGTGATCTTCGAGGTCGAGCCCGCGCCCGGCCGCGCACCCGACTATCTGGGGATCGCCGCGGACCTGCGGCCGCTTCTGGATGGCATCGACGGGTTCCTGTCCATCGAGCGGTTCGAGAGCCTGGCCCAGCCGGGACGCTACCTTTCGCTGTCCTTCTGGCGTGACGAGGCGGCGGTGGCGCGATGGCGGGGGCTCGGCGAGCACCGCCAGGCCCAGGCGGCCGGGCGCGGCGGCGTGCTTGGCGGCTACCGGCTGCGGGTGGCCAGGGTCGTGCGCGACTACGGCATGACGGATCGGGCCGAGGCGCCGGCGGATTGCCGGATCGCCAATGGCTAGTCGACCACCACGTCATGTCCGACATGGGCCGGCATGGGCGGCGGTGGCTTGAGCAGCAGCAGGCTAGGCGCCAGGAGCAGGCAGCCCACCGCCATGCCGCTGAACAGGGCGTCGTAGCTGATCATCGCACCCTGACGGGTGAGTTCGCCGTTCAACGCGGTGAGCCCCGGGACCGACTGCAGGTCGAACATCCGCGGCATGGCCCAGCGCAGCACCGGATTGTTGGTGGTGATGTGGGTCGCGAGCCCGGAATGCGCCAAGGCGGAATCGCGGATCAGCATGGCCTGTAGCAGCGAGATGCCGGCGCTGGACCCCAGACTTCTGGCCATGGTCGAGACGACGGTGCCTTCGGTCCGGTGGACTGGCGCGAGCTTGGCGTAGGCCAGCGTGGCGAGCGGTGCAAACAGCAGGCCGGTGCCCAGGCCCTGGACGAAGCCGGCCACCTCAATCGGACCGGGCGTCATGGACAGGTCGAACTGGCCCATCTGCCAGAGCGCCTCGGCCGACAGCAGGATGCCGATCAGCAGCACCGTGCGCGGCCCCAGTCTGGCCACCAGGATGGGCACGGACAGGAAGGCGATCAGCGAGCCTATCCCCCGCGGCATGCTGGCGAGGCCGGCCTGCAGGGCGGAGTAGCCCAGCAGGGTCTGCATCATCGAGGGCAGGAGCGCGCTGGTAGAAAACAGCAGGACGCCGACAAACAGGCCGAACAGGGTTGTGCCGATGAAGTTGCCGTCCTTGGCGAGGTCGCGATGAAAGAATGGGTGCTTGGCGGTGATCATCTGGACCACGAACACCCAGAGCCCGGCCAGGCAGATCGCCGTCTCGATCCAGATTTCCTTGGAGTCGAACCAGTCCTGGCTGGGACCGCGGTCGATCAGCAGCTGGAACCCGCCGATGAACAGGGTCAGCGCGCCGAATCCCAGGAAGTCGAAGGGTCGTTCCCGCCCGCCGTCGTCGCGGTCCATGAACGTCCAGATGCCGAGGAAGGCCAGGATGCCGACCGGGACATTGATGTAGAAAACCCAGCGCCAGGAGAGGTTCTCGGTCAGCCAGCCGCCCAGCGTCGGGCCGATGATCGGCCCCAGGATCACCGCGGCGCTCCAGATGCTCATGACCCGCGGGATCATACGCTGCGGGTAGATATCGAGCATCACGGTCTGCGAGAGCGGGATCAACGAGGCGCCGGCGATCCCCTGGATGAGGCGGAAGATGACGATCTCGGGCAAAGAGGTGGCGACGCCGCAGAGCACCGAGGCGAGGGTAAAACCGGCGATCGAGAACAGGAACATCGGCTTGCGCCCGATCCTCATGGAGAGCCAGCCGGAGAGCGGCGTCATGATCGCGGTGGCGATGATGTAGGAGGTCAGCACCCAGACGATCTGGTCAGCCGAGGCCGAGACGCTACCCTGGATATGCGGCAGGGCGACATTGGCGATGGTCTGGTCGAGCGTGTTCATCAGCGTCGCCAGCATCAGGGCGCCGGTGATCGGGATGCGGTTGGCGACGTCTTTCTGAGAGGCCATGGGTCAGGCAACCATGGGTCAGATCGACGAGATCGAGAGCTTGCGCCGCTCGGTAGAGGCTGCGAGCTCGGCCCAGATGGCGGCCTGACGCGGCGTGTCGCCGGCCGTTTCCGCCGCGATGTGGGCGGCGATCAGCGCCGCGCGCAGGCGGGCGTTCTCGGCGCGCAGGGCCGAGAGGCGCAGGTCGGCTTCCGCCGCGCCGTCGTCCAGCAGGGCGGCGATCGCCCGGTTTTCCTCGACCAGCTTGTGCGCCGCGCCATCCCAGACCTCGGCGACCACCCCCAGCAGCATGGCGGTGAGCCCCAGTGCGGTCTGCCGCTCGCCGTCGGCCACGTCGGGGGCGGCGTTGCGTATCGCCAGTTCGGCCAGTTCGCCCAGCACCAGGGGGATCTGCGGGGTCATAGCTTACCCATCACCTTGAGGATCGCGCGGTCCTGGGCGTTCAGCAACCACCAGGCGGCGTAGGCCAGCACCGGGTCGCGGTTGCCGCCGTCGATGAAGGCCCGCGCCGAGCCGACCCAGATGCCCTGGCCCTTGACGCAGTTGAACAGCAGCCACCAGTGAAGCGCCGCCGGATCGATGGCGAGGCCGCTGGCGCGCGCCCAGATCGCGATGGCGTCCTCGCGCGCGATCAGGCCGCCGGCGAGTCCCCGGCCAAATTCCCAGACCGGATTCAGGCCCCAGGCCAGATCCTCCAGCGGGTCGCCCAGGTGGGCCATCTCCCAGTCGAGGACGCCATGGATGTCGCCGGCCTCGTCGTAGAGGAAATTGCCGGTGCGATAGTCGCCGTGCACGACGCTGAGCATCTGGGCCGGCGGCGGCGGGTTGGCGCGAAGCCAGCGGATGGCGGCGCGCGCGATCGGCTGCGGCTCGGCCTCGTCGGTGTCGAAGATGTGTTCCCAGTGGTCCAGTTCGCGACGCCAGCAGGCGTCCAGCGCCGGGACGGCCATCACCGATGTAAGGCCCAGCGCGGCGGGATCGGCGCGGGCGATCTCGCCCAGGATGGTCCACTTGCGCTGCGCGACACGACCGAGCACCGCGTCGTAGCCGCCGCCGAACAGCAGGGCGGGCGCGGCCTGATAACCGCTCAACTCCTCGGCGATGAAGAAGGGGTGTCCCAGCGCCGCGCTCCCCTCCTCCAGCCACAGCATCTCCGGCACCGGCACCGCCGAGCCGTGGAAGGCGCGGTACGCGGCGAACTCGATCCGGCGTTCGGTGTCGATCAGGCTGGCCGGGGGATCGCGCCGCAGGATCAGCTTACGGGTCCGCGTCTGGCCGCCCTGGACGAAGCTCAGCCGGAACCGATAGGTCTCCCGCGAGGCCCCGCCGGAGATGCGCTCAAGGCCGCTCACCGCGACGTCGGAGGCGTCCGTCAGCCGCGTCGCGATATAGGCGGCGAGTTGCGGTTCGAGAGCGTGGGTCATCGTCTAAAAACCTCCCCCGATTTCGGGGGAGGTGTCAGCGAAGCTGACGGAGGGGGCGTTGGGGCCGTGCTGTGACTCCGTTGGGGGGCAGCGCCCCCTCCACCGCTTCGCGGTCCCCCTCCCCCGAAATCGGGGGAGGTGTTTGGAGCGAAAGCCCAACGTCAGCTCATCCGAAAGCGGATCGGCAGGCGCTTGGGGCCGTTGACGAAGACGCTCTCGCTCATGGCCGGCTCGCCGTCGAGGGCGAGATCGGACAGGCGCGGCAGCAGCTCTTCCCAGAGAATGCGCATCTCCATCTTGGCCAGGTGCTGGCCCAGGCACAGGTGGGCGCCATAGCCGAAGGCCAGATGCTTGTTGGGCTTGCGGTCGACGTGGAATTCCTGGGGCGCGTCGAAGACCGCCTCGTCGCGGTTGCCCGACGCGTAGCAGAGCATCATCCAGTCCCCGGCCTTCATCTGGCGGCCGGCGAACTCGGTATCGGCGGTGACGGTGCGCATGAAGGTCTTCACCGGCGTCGTCCAGCGTATGCTCTCGTCCACCAGACCGGGGATCAGCGCCGGGTCGGCCTTGACCTTGGCGAGCTCCGCCGGGTTCTGGGCCAGCGCCCACATGGCGCCGGCCGTGGACGACGAGGTGGTGTCGTGCCCGGCGGTGGCGACGATGATGTAGTAGCTCATCGCCTCCAGGTCGCTGATCGGCTGGCCGTCGACAGTCGAGTTGGCGATCAGGCTAGCCAGGTCCTCGGTGGGGTGCGCCCGTTTGGCCTCCGAGAGCGCCCGGAAATAGTTCGAGAAGTCGACGATCACGCCGAAGTCGATGTCCTGCGCCTGGGTGGGTTCGCCGCCCTCGCGGCTAAGCTCGGGGTCCGCCGCGCCGAACAGCTCCTGGGTGAGCTTCAGCATCCGGGGCTCGTCTTCCTCCGGCACGCCCATGATGCTCATGATCACATGCAGCGGGAAGTGCAGGGCGACCTCATTGACGAAGTCGCAGCGGCCGACGCCGTCCGGCCCGACCTGGGCCGCCATCTTGGCCACCGACGCCTTGGCGATCACCCGGATCTGGTCCTCCAGGCGGCGCAGGTTCTGCGGCATGAACCAGCCCTGGGTCAGCGCGCGATACTTCGGGTGGTCCGGCGCATCCATGTGGATCAGGGTGCGCAGCAGGTGCGGGCTGCCGCCCATCATGGCGCGGACCTTGGCGTCCACCGCCTGGCTGGTCAGCGTGGGCGAGCGGTCGCCGTTGTGGAACAGGTCGTTCTGGCGGCTGATCTCCAGGATGTCCTCGTGCCGGGTGACGACCCAGAAGGGGTCCACGCCCTCGACGTCGGCGACGCCCAGCGGCTCGTTCTCGCGCAGCCAGGCGTAGGCCGCCTGCAGGCGCTCGTCGGCGTAGGCCGCGGGATCGACGAGCTGGCTCGCCACATCCGGCGGGATGCGGTGGTCGGTCGCGGTCATGACGCCCATCGGCGGCTCTCCCTAAGCGCTTGTGTTCTTGTTGTCGTCGCCACTTGATACGCCGCCCACTTGATAGCGTAGGGGCGTGCGTCGCAAGCGTGACGAAGCGTCAAGGGCTTAAGGGAACCGACCATGCTGACCAAAGGCGACGACTTCCCGATCCACCAGACGCCGGAGCCGATCGCCTATTCCGGCTCCGACCGGAATTTCTACGACCGCTATTTCTTCAACGGTTATTCGGCGGACGGCTCGGAATTCGTCGCGGTGGCCTTCGGAGTCTATCCGGCGCTGAACGTCGCCGACGCCCACGTCTCGATCATCCGCGACGGAGTGCAGCGCTGCCTGCATGCCTCCCGCGTCCTGGGCATGGAGCGGATGGACCTGACGGTCGGGCCCGTGCGGATCGAGGTGATCGAACCTCTGCAGACTTTGAAGGTGACCCTGGACAAGGCCGAGGGCCTGGCCTGCGCGCTGACCTTCACGGGCCGCGCCTTCCCCATCGAGGAGCCGCGCTTCACCCGCCGCAACGGGCCGCGCATGTTCATGGACTACACGCGGCTGACGCAGAACGTCCGGGTCTCCGGCTGGACCGAGATCGACGGCGACCGCCGCGACTGCGGCGCGGGCTGGACGGGCACGCGCGACCGATCCTGGGGCATCCGGCCGGTCGGCGCGCCGGACCCGCAACCGACGCCGGGGGCCGGCCTGGCCGGGTTCTTCTGGCAGTGGACGCCGCTCAATTTCGCGGATGTGTCGGTCTTTTTCCACGTCAACGCCGACACCGAAGGCAAGCCCTGGAACACCCGCGCGGTGATCCTGCCGGATGGGGCGGGTCCCGAAGGCGGCTGGCATTCCGACGCGCCGCGCATGGAGGACGTCTCGATGCAGCCCGGCACGCGCCACGCGGCGAGCGGAACGCTGAAAATCCCGCTGCTGCAGGGTGAGGCGAGCATCGCGATCACGCCCAGGTCGGTCTTCCTGATGCGCGGCATCGGCTACAGCGGCGAGTGGCGGCACGGCGCGCTGAAGGGCGATCTGGCCGTGGCCCGTGAAGACATCGACCTGGCCAAGACCGACATGGGCGCGCCAGAGAACCTGCATATCCAGGCGATCTCGACGGTGGTGATGCAGACCCCGGGCGAGCCGACGCGCCAAGGGGTCGGCATCTTCGAGCAGCTGATCGCGGGGCCTTACCGGCCGTATGGGCTGAGCTGACGTCTGGCCTGCCCGTCTGTCCGTCTGTCCGTCTGTCCGTCTGCCCGTCTGCCCGTCTGCCCGTCTGCCCGGCTAACCGCCTCACAGCGGGGTCGCTACTGGTGGCTGAAGACGTGGGCCAGGCGGGCGGCGGCGGGTAGCATCAGGGCGCCCAGCAGGCACGGGAAGATGAAAATCACCAGCGGCACGGTCAGCTTGGCTGAGAGCGCCAGCGCCTTTTCCTCGGCGCGCAGCATGCGCTTGGCGCGCATATCCTGAGAGAACACCGTCAGGGTTTCGCCAAGGCTGGTGCCCATCTCTTCGGCCTGGCGCAGCATGGTCGCGAGCTGGCGGGCGTCGTCGATGCCCAGGCGGTCGGCGAAGGCGGACCAGGCGTCCTTGCGCGACTTGCCGGCCCGCAGTTCCAGCACCAGGAAACGCAGGTGGACCGTCAGGCTCGGATAGCGCCGGGCCAGTTCCTCGGTCACCCGGCTGACGGCGGCGTCCAGGCTCAGGCCGGCCTCGACCGAGGCCACCAACAGGTCGAGCAGGTCGGGGAAGCCGTCGCCGTATTCGCGTTCGCGCTTGGTGCGGCGCACCTTCAGCACCTGATCGGGGCCGAGGATGGCCAGGCCGGCGAGGGCGCTCGCGACCGCCAGGCCGCCCATGCCGGCCCTGCCGCCGGCGATCAGCGGCAGGAGGGTGACCACGCCGATGGTCGCGACGCCGAGCGCGGCCGCCCGGACGCCCAGATAGACCATCGGCGCCTCGCGGTTGTAGAATCCCGCCTGCATCAGCCGCGAGCGCAGCACCGACAGCTTCGCCGGGTCGCGCACCGCGCTCTTCTGGCCCAGCGTCCGCAACTGACCGACCAGCGAGGCGCCGACCCCGCCGCGGCGCTTTTCCGCGGTGCGGGCAAGCCCGGTCTGGCCGCCGGCGTTCTGCATCCGGCCCCGGCGGATGGCGCGCAGGCGAAGCTCGCCGGCTGTCAGCCAGGCGACCCCGCCCACGCCGGCCAGCATGAAGGCGCCGCCCGCGAGCGTGATGACGTACTGGAGTTGAGCCGGGTCCATGACGCCGCCCGCCTAGAGCCGAAGGTCGATCATGCGGCGCATGACCATGTTGCCGAGGAACATCCACACCCCCAGCCCGCCGAGCCCGTACTTCACCATCGGCTCATCGATGACGTCGCCGTAGAAGTGCGGCGAGGAGATCATGATGAAGCCCATGGCCAGCAGCGGCGCCGACGTCAGGATCATCGCCGAAGCGCGGCCCTCCGAGGACGCGGCCTTGATCTTCAGGCGCATCTTGTGGCGCTCGCGCACCGTGTTGGCGTTGAGCTTCAGAAGGCCGGTGAGGTTACCCCCGGTGCCGGCCTGCAGGCGCACGGTGGCGGCGAAGAGGTCGACGTCGGCATGCTGGCAGCGCTCGGCCATGCGCGCGATCGCGTGCTCCATGGTGGAGCCATAGGCGATCTCGTCGGCGACCATCCCGAATTCAGTGCCGACCGGATCGGCCATTTCACGGCCCACCAGATTGATCGCGGTGGGCACCGGATGGCCGGCCTCGAGCGAGCGCACGATGATCTCCAGCGCTTGCGGCAGCTGGAACCCCAGCGCCTTGGCGCGTTTGCCGACCATGTGCTTCAGATAGAATATTGGTCCGCCGATCCCCATCACCAGCGCGCCCACCGGAAACAGCAGCGGGTTCTTGCTCAGCACGGCCGCGGCCATGCCGCCCGCCAGGCCCGCGGTGATGGCGTAGATCGCCCACTTCTTCGGATCATAGGCCAGGCCGGAAGCGACGATCAGGTTCGACAGCCACTTCAGCCGCCGGCCGCGCTCGCCCTCGGCGTTGAGGCCGCGCTGCTTGCGCAGTTCCATGACCAGGGCCGAGACCCCGTCCACCTTCTCGGCGACCTTCAGGCGCTTGTTCACCTTGCGCTTCTGGGTGGCCACCGACACCAGGCCGATGATCGCCTGGCCGGCGGTGAACACCGCGGCGAAGACCAGGATCAGGAAGACGATATGCGGGTCGACGCTCATGAGGCCCCCAGGGCGCGGCTGGGGTCGAAGTTGGCCATGTCATAGTTGACGCCGCGGCGGGTCATCTCGTCGATGCAGCGCGGACGCAGGCCCGTGGCGCGGAACTCGCCATGCACCGTGCCGTCCGGATCGGTGTGGGTGCGGTTGAAGGTGAAGATGTCCTGCATCTGCACCACCTGACCCTCCATGCCGGTGATCTCGGTGACGTGGGTGATCTTCCGCTTGCCGTCCGACAGGCGCATCACCTGGATGATCAGGCCGATCGCCGAGGCGATCTGCTGGCGCATGGCGTCAGGGCTGATGGCGAGGCCGCCCATGGCGATCATCTGCTCCAGGCGTCCGATCGCCTCGCGCGGATTGTTGGCGTGGATGGTGGCCATGGAGCCTTCGTGGCCGGTGTTCATCGCCTGCAGCATGTCGAAGGCCTCGTCGGCCCGGACCTCGCCCAGGATCACCCGGTCGGGACGCATCCGCAGAGCGTTCTTCACCAGCTCGCGCTGGCGGATCTCGCCCTTGCCCTCGATGTTCGGCGGACGGGTTTCCAGGCGCACGACATGCGGCTGCTGCAGCTGCAGCTCCGCGGCGTCCTCGATGGTGATCAGGCGCTCGCCGTGGCTGATGGCGGCCGACAGGGCGTTCAGCAGCGTGGTCTTGCCGGAGCCGGTGCCGCCGGAGATCACGGTGGAGATGCGGGCTTTCACCGCGCCGTGGATGAAGTCGGCGACCGCCATGGGCATGGCGTTGAACTCGACGAGCCGTTCCAGCGTCAGCGGCTTCTTGGAGAATTTCCGGATCGAGACCGCCGCGCCGTCGATGGCGATGGGCGAGATGGCGGCGTTGACGCGGGAGCCGTCAGGCAGACGGGCGTCGACCATCGGCTGGCTCTCGTCGATCCGGCGGCCGACACCGGCCACGATGCGGTTGACGATGCGCAGCAGGTGGTCGTTGTCGCGGAAGCGGACGGCGGTCAGTTCCAGCTCGCCGCGCCGCTCCACATAGACCTGGTAGGGGCCGTTGATCAGGATGTCGTTGATGCTGTCGTCCTTGAGCAGCGGCTCAAGGGGGCCCAGCCCCACCATCTCGTCGTAGATCGACGCGCCCAGGTCGGCGAGGTCGGCGGTGTTCAGCGCCATCCGTTCGGAGCGCGCGAAGTCGGCGGTCAGGCTCATGACCTCGCGGCGCATGTCCTTCTCGTCGAGCTGGTCGAGCTTGGCGAGGTCGAGCTCCTCGATCAGGCGCGAGTGCAGGCGAAGCCGGACGTCGAGCTGCGAGGGCGGCGCGCCCTTGGCCTGCGGCTGCGGCTTGGGTGGCAGGGGCGGCTGCGGGGAGGCCAGCGTCTGCGCCGGCGCGACCGGCGCCGCGACGGCCTGGCCGGCCAGTGGCGCGGCCAGTGGCGCGGCCAGTAGCGCGGACGCCGCGGCGGCGGCCGGTTCGCTGGCGGGACGGAGGCCGGGAAGACCGAAGCGGCTCATGCTACTTCGCTCCCTTCAGGAGCTTCGAAGGCTTGTGGATGCAGGCTGCGAAGCCTTGGCGAAGCCAGCTCATCAGGCGGCCTTCGTGGCGGCGCGGGCCGGCTGGGCGGCCAGCCGGTCGACCAGGGTTTGGACATCCTTGACGATCTTTGACTTCGGCCGGTGCGTGGCGATGGGGCCGCCCAGGTTGACGGAGGCCGCGGCGGCCTCCCAATCGGAGCTGATGCCCGCCTCGGCCTTGCGCTGCAGGCACTTCTCGGCCTCGGCCATGGAGGGCGCGGGCCCGAACATCCGCGCGGCCAGGCGGTTCAGCACGATCTTCGGCTTCTCGCCCGAGCCCAGGTCGCGCTCGATCTCGTCGGACAGCGCGCGGGCGGCGAGCAGGGCCGGGACGGTCAGTTCGGAGACCACCAGCATCTCGTCGCAGCCGCAGAGCGCTTCGAGGCTCCAGGCGCGGCGGTGGCGCGGCATGTCGAGGATCACCCAGTCGTAGCTTTCGCAGGCGACCTCCAGCATCCGCAGGATCGCCTCACGGGGGGCCGCATCGAAGGCCGTGGGATCGCGGGCCGCGGCCAGGAGGTCGAGCTTGTCGTTCACCGGGCTGACGAAGGCCTGCAGCATGGCGACGTCGAGCCGGTCGGCCGCGGCGGTCAGGTCGCCCAGGCGCATGGACGGGCTCGCGCCCAGGTAGGCGGCCGCCGAGCCGTCGGCGAGGTTCAGGTCGATCAGGCAGACGCTCTTCAGCTTGTCCTGGCGCGCGCAGAGCTGGTTGGCGATCTCGATGGCCAGCGTCGTGGCGCCCGAGCCGCCGACCGCGCCGGTCACCGCCCAGCAGCGGGCCACATGGCCGCCCGTGACCGGGACGGCGATCGTCGCGGGTGTCCGGAGCGCCATCAGGCCGCCGATCGCCGCTTCGATGTTCTGGGCGCTGTAGGGGGCGTCGAGCACGTCGGACCGTTCGAGCCGCAGCAGGTTGCGCACCACGCTGGTGGGCAGGCGGGTGCCGACCAGCAGGACCGGCGGCGGGGCCGACGCCAGCGTCAGCGCCTGGATACCGGCGGCCAGCTGGGGTTCGCCCCAGGCGTCGGCGTCGATGAGGATCAGATCCGCGTCGGCCTGGCTGACGCCCAGCAGGCGCTCCAGCCCACAAGCCTCCAGATGTGCGCCCTCCAGCGGCCCCTGGGTGAGGGCCTGAAACGCGCCGCCTAGCACCAGAACGCGGCGGCCGTGGAGAGACTGGGTACTCATAGGAACGCTTACTTTCCGGAGGCCGGCGCCGTGGGGATGGGAACGATTTCACCGCGCAGCTGAAGGCGCGGCGCGGGGGTGGCGGCGGCTAACGGCCCGACCGCCCGCGGCTGGACCGGACCGCGCAGGTCGTGGGCCATCGGCTTGTCCAGCGCCTTGCCGAACAGCAGCAGATCCGTGGTCGAGGGTTCGGCGCCGGCCAGGGTCTTGTCCTTGGCGCCGTCGATGTCGGTCTGGGTCACGATGTGCGGGGTGACGATGATCAGCAGCTCGGTCTCGTTGCGCTTGAAGCGCGTCGAGCGGAACAGGGCCGAAAGGATCGGAACCGAGCCCAGGCCGGGAATCTGGCTCACGTCGTTCTGCGCGGAGTGCTGGAACAGGCCGCCGATCACCAGGGACTCGCCGTCGCGCATTTCGACGGTGGTGTTGGCGCGCCGCACCGTCAGCGCCGGGATCGTCACGTTGTCGATGCGCACGGTGTTGGTGGGGTCGAGCGCGCTGACTTCAGGCACGACCTGCAGCTTGATCTTGCCATCTTCCTGAACCGTCGGCGTGAAGTCGAGCTTCACCCCGTACTGGCGGAACTCGATGGTGATCAGGTTGACGCCGCTGGGCACCGGGAACGGGAACTCGCCGCCGGCCAGGAAGCTCGCCTTCTCGCCGGACATCGCCACGAGGTCGGGCCGCGCCAGAGTGCGGATCGAGCCGTTGGCTTCGAGAGCCGCCAATTGCGCGTTGATCGCCGTATGGCCGATGCGTCCGACGATACCGAGCGCCCCGATCGCCGGACTCGAGCCGACCAGACCCACCAGGGGAAACTGGCCGCCGACCGGCACGATCGGGTGCCCGACGATATTGGCGCCCTGCTGAAAGGCGAAGGATTGATTGCCGAGCTCCGTGCCGACCCCGAGATCGCGCGACGTCGATCGCGTGGCCTCCAGGATGCGCACCTCCAGCATCACCTGCGTGCCGCTGACGTGCAGCATCGAGGTGACCGCGTCCGGGGCGAACTTCTGAGCGATGGCGGTGGCGCGGATCGCCGCGCCGGGACTGGACACGTTGCCGGTCAGCAGCACGCTGTCGCCCATCGACTGCACCTTGATATGCTCGGCGGGCAGGGCCTGATCGAGGTCGTTCTGCAAGGCCTGGGCATCCAGGCCGACACGGATGTCGATCACCTGCAGCAGCCGTCCGCCCGGCCCGTAGACCAGCAGGTTGGTGGCGCCGGTCTCGATGCCGCGGACGTAGAAGCTGCGGTCGGTGGTGGCGATCACCTCGGCGATGTCGGGCTGCGAGACGACGATCTTGGTCGCGGGTTCATCCAGGCGATAGGACAGCGACTTGTCCTTCGGCACGGAGATCACGCGGCTGGGGGCCTGTTCGCTGACCATGGCGTCGGCGAAGGCGGGCGTGGCGACGGCGGTCGCGCCGATGAGGGCGAGCGCGGCGACGCCGGCGGCGATGAGATTACGCGGCATGGTCATGGGCTCCAGGCGGCTCACGCGGGCTTCGACGATGACGAGGGGCTGGCGGTGGGCTCCGGCAACGCGGCGGGCGCAGCCGGCGCGGCGGGGGCCGCCTTCGGCATGCGCGGCTTGTGGGCCGCGCCGCTACCGGCTTCCACGACGACGATCATCTTGGGTTCAGCCGGCGGGCCGGCCAGGGCGGGGCCGCTGAACCGGCGGATCGGGGCGCGGTTGCGCGGCGCCGGGGGCCGGCCGCCGCCCACGAAGTTGGCGGTATGCATCGGCGCGGTCTGGGCCACCTCGACCGAGCCGCTCTTGCGCAGCGCCAGCGACAGCTTGCCGAGGTCGGCGGCGACCGCCAGCTTCTGGGCGTCGGGCACCGAGACTTCCAGGGTGGCGGTGCTGGGCGTGGCCGGCTTGTTGGAGGCCGGGTCCTCGTTCAGGTCGACGCCGAGGACGCGGATGTTCTGGGTCACCACCTCGGAGACAAAGCTGCGGCTCTGGCCTTCGGGGGTCAGGTCGCGCATCAGCACCACGTCGACCCGGTCGCCCGGCAAGGCGTGGCCGCCGACGCCGGTGACGTCGGTCACCTTGATCGTGTAGGCGCGCATGCCGTCGGAGATCTCCGCGGCGATCGAGGCGCGCGCGCCGGGCCCGGAGAGCTTGGCGGGCAGGATCGGCTCGCGGCTGGCGATCTGGGTCAGGGCGACGGGCGCGCCGCCATGATCCTGGGCCAGCACCTGGGCCACGGTGGAAAAGGCGCCGTCCGGCACGGCGTTGGCCGGCAGCTTCAGGATATCGAGCTTGCCCGCCTCCAGCCGGTCGCCGAACTTCAGCGTCGACTTGGCGACCACGACCGGCACGCCCACGGCCGGGGCGACCTTGGCCACGGCGGCGGAGGACGGCATCATGGTCTTGGCGACCACGAGGGCTCCGAGACCGAACAGGGCGCAGGCCCCGAGACTGACGATGGTGACTACACGCATGAGGGAAACCGTTCGCCGAAAAGCCTTTTGAGATCGTGACCTTAGGGAGCGGAGACTTGCGATATCCCCAACAAACCTAGTGAATGCGCCGTCAAGCTTGATGAACGGTGAAGCAGCTTGACCATAAGCGCCGTGGCTTGCCGCTTCGCCCCCGCCGAGGATGCGGTTAGGGTCGCCTCCGCCTCGCGCGGCAGCGTCGCCGCAACGGCCAGCAACACGGGATTTCGGAGGGTGCGATCATGAAGATGCGGCGGCTGGGGACCTCGGGCCTGAAGGTCAGCGAGGTCGGTCTGGGCTGTAACAATTTCGGTATGCGCATCGACCAGGCCGCGACGCAGGGCGTCGTCGACGCCGCGATCGAGGCCGGGATCACCCTGTTCGACACCGCCGACATCTATGGTGGAACCAAATCCGAGGAATTCCTCGGCAAGGCGCTGGGCAAGCGGCGGGGCGACATCGTGCTGGCCACCAAGTTCGGCATGCGGATCGGCGACGACGAGCGCAGGAGGGGTGGCTCGCGGCGCTGGATCATGCGGGCGGTCGAGGACAGCCTGACGCGGCTCGGAACCGACTACATCGACCTTTACCAATTGCACGCGCCGGACGCCGACACGCCGATCGACGAGACCCTGCGCGCCCTCGACGACCTGGTGAGCCAGGGCAAGGTCCGCTACCTCGGCAATTCCAACTTCAGTGGATGGCAGATCGCCGACGCTGACTGGACCTCGGCCGGTGGCTCGCGGTTCGTCTCGGCCCAGAACCTCTATTCCCTGCTGGAAAGGAAGGTGGAGTTCGAGGTCCTGCCGGCCTGCGAGCACTTTGGCCTGGGCTTCCTGCCGTTCTTCCCCTTGGCCTCGGGCCTGCTGAGCGGCAAGTACCGGCGCGGCGAGCCGCCGCCGAACGACAGCCGCCTGGCCGCCTGGGGCGCGCGGGGCGCGGCGGCCATGAGCGACAAGAACTTCGACAAGGTCGAAGCGCTCGCGGCCTGGGCCGAGGCGCGTGGCCACACGATCCTGGAACTGGCTTTCGCCTGGCTGCTCGGCCACCCGGTTGTATCCTCGGTGATCGCCGGCGCCACCACGCCCGAACAGGTGAGGACCAACGCCGCGACCGCCGCCTGGGCGCTGACCCCGGAAGAGGTCGACGAGGTCGGAAAGCTGATTTCGTGACTCTTCATCCCCGCGGAACTTGAAATGTACGACCTCCTGAAAGGCCTCCGCGTAGTCGAGGGCTCGGCGTTCGTGGCGGCGCCGACCTGTGGGCTCTATCTGGCGCAGATGGGCGCCGAGGTGATCCGCTTCGACAACATCGGTGGCGGGCCGGACTTCCGCCGCTGGCCGCTCGCGGAGGACGGGTCGAGCCTCTATTGGGAGGGGCTGAACAAGGGCAAGAAGTCGGTGGCGATCGACCTGGCCGCGCCGGCGGGCCGGGAGATCGCCCAGCGGCTGGCGACGGCGCCGGGCCCCGAGGCCGGGCTCTTCGTCACCAACTTCCCGGTGGACGGGTTCCTGTCCTACAAGACCCTGAAAGCCCTGCGCGACGACCTGATTTGCGTCCGGGTCATGGGCTGGGCCGATGGCGCGCAGGGCATGGACTATACGATCAACGCGGCGCTGGGCCTGCCGCAGATGACCGGGCCGGCGGATGACCCCCGGCCGGTGAACCATGTGCTGGCCGCCTGGGACCTGCTGACCGGCGCCTACTGCGCCTTTGGCCTGGTTTCGGCGCTGCTGGCGCGGACCCGCGACGGCCAGGGCCGGGAGATCCGCGCGCCCCTGTCCGACATCGGGGCGGCGACCATGGCCAACCTGGGCTTTACCGCCGAGACGGCGCTGGCCGGCCATCAACGGCCGCGCCTGGGGAACGACATCTTCGGCGCCTTCGGCCGCGACTTCACGACGAAGGACGGCCAGACCCTGATGCTGCTGGCGATCACGCCCAAGCAGTGGAGCAAGGCGCTGGAGGTGCTGGGCCTGGCGGCGGCGGTCGCGGTGCTGGAGGCCGAACTCGGCGTCTCGTTCGCCACCGACGAGGGGCTGCGGTTCACGCACCGCGCCCGGCTCTATCCGCTGTTCGAGCGGGCCTTCGCGGGACGCACGGCGGCGGACCTGGGGCCGGCGTTCGACGCCGGCGGCGTGACCTGGGGCGCCTATCAGCCGCTGGAGGCCGCGCTGAACGATCGGCGGCTCTACAAAGACAACCCGGCCTTCGAGACCATCCGCCACCCCAGCGGGCTCAGCTACCCCGCGCCGGGCGCCATGGCGACGATCCCGCAGGACAGGCGGGGGCCGGTGCAACCGGCGCCAAGGCTCGGCCAGCACACCGACGAGGTGCTGGCCGATCTGTTGGGGATGGGCGGAACCGAGATCGGGCGCCTACATGATGCCGGTGTGGTCGCGGGAGCCGACGGACGATGAAGACGACGCCGAAAATGAAGAGTCTGGGGTTTGTACTGCTGGCCTCGGCCATTCTCATGGCCGCGCCGGTTGCGGCGGCCGACTATCGCGCGCCGCGCAATGCGCTGGGCCAGCCCGACCTGCAGGGCGTCTGGAACACCCACTTCCTCTTGCCGATGGAAGCGCAACCCGGCATGCCGAGCCTGACCTTGCCGGAGGCGGAGGCCAAGGCCTACGCCCGCAAGCTGAACGAGGATGCCGGCAAGCTGGCAATCTTCTCCCAGGACCCCGAAGTGGCCGAAATCCGCGGCGACGCCAGCCGGTCCGACCTGGCCATCGTGCGCGGCCAGCGGCGCACCCGCCAGGTGGTGCAGCCAGCCGATGGCCTGCTGCCGCTGACCCGCGGCGCGCGCGGCCAGATGCGCTTCATCGAGCAGGCCCTGCGCACCCAGAGCGAACCGCCGTTCCCGAACGACGGGCCCGAAGGACGGCCAAACTGGGAGCGTTGCGTCGTGGGCTGGGGCCAGCCGCCGATCGTCAGCACCAGCGACATCAATCCGCGCCAGATCGTCCAGACCCGTGACGCGGTGGTGATCCTGACGGAGTACGGCCCGGACCTGCGGATCATCCCCTTCACCGACCAGCATGGCCCGGCGCTGCAAGCCTCGGCCCTGGGCGACGCGATCGCCCATTGGGAGGGTGAGACGCTGGTCATCGAGACCGTCGGCATGCCCGCGAAGGACGCCATGCGCGCCTTTCCGATTCTCTTCGTGCCGGCGTCGGCCAAGGTGATCGAGCGCTATACGCGGGTCTCGAAGACCGAGCTGCTCTACCAGTACACGGTGGTCGATCCGGCGATCTATTCCGGCCCCTGGCTCGCGGAATATTCGCTCTTTGCGACGCCGAAGCCGCTCTACGAATTCGCCTGCCACGAGGGCAATTATTCCCTGCCGAATATCCTGGGAGGCGCGCGGCGGGCGGAGCGGGATCGGTCGGCGCAAGGCTTGCCTTGACGGACGCCGACGAGGTCAGGCCGCCGTCAGCTTCACCAGCACCGCGCCTTCGCTGACCTGAGCGCCGAGGGTCACCGACACGGTCTCCACCACGCCGTCGAACGGCGCGGTGAGCGCGTGCTCCATCTTCATGGCTTCGAGGGTAAGCAGGGCCTGACCCTTGGCCACGGCGTCGCCGGGTTTGACCGACAGGCCGGTGACCTTGCCCGGCATGGGTGAGCGGATGGCGCCGTCGGAGGCGCCGCCGGCGTCGTCGGCGGCGGGCGGATGGCTGGCGAAGACGAAGGCCTCGCCGGACTCAAAGACCACGATCTGGTCGTCGTCGGTGAGCAGGACGGAGCGCGGCGCGGCCATCTCGCGGACGGTGGCGATCACCGGATTGCCGGCCAGGAACAGGCGCACCGTATGCTCGGGCGCCGCGTTCAGGCGGAAGCCCGCCAGGTCGCGCCAGGGCGAGGGATCGGGCGACAGCGTCTCGTCTACCGCCATGGCCGCCTCGGCGGCGGCGGAGAGCGCGGCGGGCGAGGGCTCCGGCGGGGCGGCGAGGCTTTCGAGGTTGCGCGCGATGAAGCCGGTGTCGAGATCGCCGGCGATAAAATCCGGCGCCTCCAGGCAGCGGGCGAGGAAGCCGGCGTTGGTCTTCACCGGCCAGACCTCGACGGCGTCACAGGCCTCGGCCAGTTCCGCCAGCGCCGCTTCGCGGGTCTCGGCGTGGGCGATCAGCTTGGCGATCATCGGGTCGTAGAAGGCGGTGACCTCGCCACCCTCCTCGACCCCGGTGTCGGCGCGCACGGTGAGCGGTAGCGCGAAATGCTCCAGCACGCCGGTCGAGGGCAGGAAGCCGGTGGTCGGGCTCTCGGCATAGAGTCGGGCCTCGACAGCGTGGCCGGCCAGGCCGATCTGACCTTGCGTCAACGGCAGGGGTTCACCGGCCGCGACGCGCAGCTGCCATTCGACCAGGTCGAGGCCAGTGACCATTTCGGTGACCGGGTGCTCCACCTGCAGGCGGGTGTTCATCTCCATGAACCAGACGCGGTCCGGCCGCAGGCCAGCCGAGGCGTCGGCGATGAATTCGATGGTGCCGGCGCCGACGTAGTTCACGGCCTTGGCGGCCTTCACGGCGGCGTCAGTGATGGCCGCCCGGGTCGCGGCGTCCATGCCGGGCGCCGGCGCTTCCTCGATCACCTTCTGGTGGCGGCGCTGCAGGGAGCAGTCCCGCTCGTAGAGGTGGACGACGTTGCCCTGGGTGTCGCCGAACACCTGCACCTCGATGTGCCGTGGCCGGGTGACGTAGGTCTCCAGCAGCACGCGGTCGTCGCCGAACGCGGCGGCGGCTTCGCGCTTGCAGGAAGCGAGCGCGGCGCTGAAGTCGGCGGCCCTGTCGACCTTGCGCATACCCTTGCCGCCGCCGCCGGCCACGGCCTTGATCAGTACGGGAAAGCCGATCCGCGCGGCTTCCTTGGCCAGCGTGGCTTCCGCCTGGTCCTCGCCCAGATAGCCCGGCGTCACCGGCACGCCGGCTTTCTGCATCAGCGCCTTGGCCGCGTCCTTCAGGCCCATGGCGCGGATCGCTGAGCTGGGTGGGCCGATCCAGATCAGGCCGGCGGCCATGACCGCGTCGGCGAAGTCGGCGTTCTCGGAAAGGAAACCGTAGCCCGGGTGGATGGCCTCGGCGCCGGTCGCCTTGGCGGCCGCGATGATCTTCTCCGGGACGAGGTAGCTTTCGCGCGCCGCGGCCGGGCCGATCAGCACGGCCTGGTCGGCGTCGGCCACGTGGGCGGCGCCGGCGTCGGCCTCGGAATAGACGGCGACGGTCTCCAGGCCCATGCGGCGGGCGGTGGCGAACACCCGGCGGGCGATCTCGCCGCGATTGGCGACCAGGACGGATTTGAACATCAACGCACCGTCGCCAGACCGATGAGGAACAGAGCCGCGACCAGCAGACCGAAGGCGACGCTCGACCCTATGAAGAGAACGAACATCCGCAACAGCGTGCCGAAGATGCTCGACCGATAGGTCCCGCGCATGTGGACGAAGAGATGCGTTGGCGCGAGCCAGAGCGCCCACCCGACGCCGTCAAGCCAGATGCCGGCCAGGAATACCCCTGACAGCAGGAGTCCTTGGAATGACAGGGAATGCATCGAGAAAATCAGGTGATCGAAGACGAAAGTGTCCTTCTTGAACACGAACAGCAGGCTGAGCATCAGGGCCGCGATCGGCAGCATGAGCACAGCCACCTTCGGGCCCCACTCCTGAATTTCCTGGAAGAAATTCTGTGGGTTGGCCAGCGCGCGCTTCAGCTGAGCCTTCCAGAACATATTCTCCTTGTCCGAGCCCAAGACCGAAATATTCACCTTCGAGTTGGAGTCGCCGATATGGCTCATCGTGTTGCTGAAAGCCGCCCGATCCTTGTCCGACATGGCATTCAATTTGTCGTTTTTTGGCGACAGCAGATTGAAGTCGTTGGCTGATCGGCTGACGCTCAGGCCGCCGGCGAAGAAGACGATCAGCAGGACGATCAGGAACACTCGTAACGGCGGCACCTGGGCGGCGCGGTGGCCGTCCAGATACTCTCGGGTAAGCTTCCCGGGCCGTGCGATTAGCCGGGGCAGCGTCTTCCAAAGACGCCCGTCGAGATCGGTGATCCCCTCGAGGGCTTCCAGGCCCAAACGCCAGATGGAGCGGTGATATTGCGCGCCCCGCTGGCCGCAGGCGTAGCACCAGGGGCCGGCCAGCGCGGTGTGGCAGTTCGCACAGGGCGCGCCGATCGGCAGGCTGTGCTTGGACGCTCGCGCGGTCTCGTGGGCGATGGTGTCCGCCGTGACCGCCTCGAAGATGTTGTCGCCGTTCGCCATGGTTCAGCTCACATCCGGAACACGCCGAAGCGCGTCTCAGGGATCGGCGCGTTGAGAGCCGCGCCGATCGAAAGGCCCAGGACGTCGCGGGTCTGGACCGGGTCGATGATCCCGTCGTCCCACAGGCGCGCGGTGGCGAAATAGGGGTTGCCCTCGTCCTCGTAGGTCTGACGGACCGGCGCCTTGAAGGCCTCTTCCTGCGCGGGCGTCCACTTGTCGGCGTCGCGGTGGACGGTGGCCAGGACGCTTGCCGCCTGTTCGCCGCCCATGACCGAGATGCGGCTGTTGGGCCAGGTCCACAGGAAGCGCGGCGAATAGGCCCGGCCGCACATGCCGTAGTTGCCGGCCCCGAAGGAGCCGCCGATCAGGACGGTGAACTTGGGCACTTCGGCGCAGGCGACAGCGGTCACCAGCTTGGCGCCATCCTTGGCGATGCCGCCGGCCTCGTACTTCCCGCCGACCATGAAGCCCGAGATATTCTGCAGGAAGATCAGCGGGATTTTCCGTTTGCAGGCGAGCTCGATGAAGTGGGCGCCCTTGAGCGCGCTCTCCGAGAACAGCACCCCGTTGTTGGCCAGGATCGCCACCGGATAGCCCCAGATGCGCGCGAAGCCACAGACCAGGGTCGTGCCATAGAGCGCCTTGAACTCATCGAACCCGCTATCGTCGACGATGCGGGCGATCACCTCGCGGACGTCGTAGGGCGCGCGCACGTCGGTCGGCACGATGCCGTAGAGCTCCTCCGGATCGAAGGCGGGCGGCCGCGGCTCGGCGACGTCCATGTCGATGTGCCTGGTGGTGTTCAGCCGGGCCACGATGTCGCGAACGATCCCCAGCGCGTCCTCGTCGTCGGCGGCCACGTGGTCGACCACGCCGGAGCGGCGGCCGTGGGTGTCGGCGCCGCCCAGTTCCTCGGCCGAGATCACCTCGCCGGTGGCGGCCTTCACCAGCGGCGGGCCGCCCAGGAAGATCGTCCCCTGGCCGCGGACGATGACCGTCTCGTCGCTCATGGCCGGCACATAGGCGCCGCCGGCCGTGCACGAGCCCATGACACAGGCGATCTGCGCCAGGCCCTCGGCGCTCATCCGCGCCTGATTGAAGAAGATGCGGCCGAAATGGTCGCGGTCGGGGAAGACGTCGGACTGGTAGGGCAGGTTCGCGCCGCCTGAATCGACGAGGTAGACACTCGGCAGCCTGTTCTGGAGCGCGATCTCCTGGGCCCGCAGGTGCTTCTTGACGGTCAGCGGATAGTAGACGCCGCCCTTCACCGTCGCGTCGTTGGCGACGATCATCACCTCGCGGCCGCTGACCCGGCCGATGCCGGTGATCAGGCCCGCGCCAGGGGCTTCATCGTTATAGAGGCCGTAGGCGGTGAGCTGGCCCACCTCCAGGAACGGCGAGCCTGGATCGATCAGGCGCATGACCCGATCGCGGGGCAGCAGCTTGCCGCGCCCCACGTGGCGTTTGCGGCTTTCCTCCGGCCCGCCCAGCGCGGCGGTGGCCGCGCGGCTGTGCAGCGCGGCGGCCAGAGCCTTGTTGGCCTTGGCGTTGGCGGCAAAGGCTGCGGACGCAGGATCGACGGCGCTCTTGAGTTTCCTCATGCGGTCTTTTCCGCCGCCAGGTCCAATTCCGCAATCATCGCCTCGCGCATGGCGAACTTTTGCACCTTGCCGGTGACGGTTGTGGGAAAACCGTCCACGAAACGGATATGGCGTGGAATCTTATAGTGAGCGATCTGGCCCTGGCAGAAGGCGCGCACGGCCTCCGCTGTCAGGGACTCACCGGGCTTCAGCACCATCCAGGCGCAGAGCTCCTCGCCGTATTTCGCATCCGGGATACCGATCACCTGGACGTCCTGCACCGCCGGATGGCGGTAGAGGAACTCCTCGATCTCGCGCGGATAGACGTTCTCGCCGCCGCGAATGACCATGTCCTTGATGCGGCCAACGATATTGCCGCAGCCCTGGGCATCCAGGGTCGCCAGGTCGCCGGTGTGCATCCAGCCTGAGGCGTCGATGGCCTCGGCGGTGCGTTCCGGGTCGTCCCAGTAGCCGATCATCACCGAATAGCCCCGGGTGCAGAACTCGCCGGCTTCGCCCCTCGCGACGATGCGGCCGGCCTCATCGACGATCTTGACCTCAAGGTGCGGGTGGATGTGGCCGATGGTGGCGACCCGGACTTCGAGACTGTCGTCGACGCCGGACTGGAAGCTGACGGGCGAAGTCTCCGTCATGCCATAGGCGATGGTCACCTGCGGCATGTGCATGCGCTCGATCACCTGGCGCATCACTTCGATCGGGCAGGGCGATCCCGCCATGATACCGGTCCGCAGCGAACTGAGGTCAAAGCGGGCGAACTCTGCATGGCCAAGCAGGGCGATGAACATGGTCGGCACGCCGTAGAGCGCCGAACAGCCCTCGGCCTGTACGGCCTCGAACACCGCCAGGGGCTCGAAGCCCTCCGAGGGATAGACCATGGTCGCGGCGTGGGTGATGCAGCCCAGGTTGCCGATCACCATGCCGAAGCAGTGATAGAGCGGCACCGGAATGCACACCCGCTCCCCGGCCGCCAGCCGCATGGCCTCGCCCGTGAAATAGCCGTTGTTGAGGATATTGTGGTGCGACAGCGTCGCGCCTTTCGGAAAGCCGGTGGTGCCGCTGGTGAACTGGATATTGATCGGGTCGTCGAACTGCAGGGTGGCCCCGATCTCGGCCAGCCGCGCCACGTCGGCGGGGGCGCCAGCGTCGCAGGCCTGGTGGAAGGCGAGGCACCCGGCATGCTCGATCTCACCCAGGGTGATGACCAGCCGCAGCGCCGGCAGGCGCGGGGCCTGGAGGTCGCCGGGCCGCGCCGAGGACAGTTCCGGCGCCAGCTCGCGCAGCATGGCGAGGTATTCGCTGGTCTTGTGGGCGATAGCGGTGACCAGCGCCTTGCAGCCCACCTTGTTCAGCGCGTATTCCGCCTCGCTCAGGCGATAGGCCGGATTGATGTTGACCAGGACCAGGCCTGCCTTGGCGGTGGCGAACTGGGTCAGCGCCCACTCCGCGCAGTTGGGCGCCCAGACCCCGATCCGGTCGCCGGGCTCCAGGCCCAGCGCCAGCAGGCCCGCGGCCAGCGCATCGACGCGGGTCTGCATCTCTCCATAGGTCCAGCGGATGTGCTGATGGCGTGAGATCAGCGCCATCTGGTCTGGGTGCGCCGCACAGATGGCGTCGAACGCCGCGCCGATGGTCTGGCCCAGCAGAGGCTTCGCGCTTGCGCCGCTTACGTAGCTCAGGTCGGTCACGGTCTCCCCCATGGCGTGCTTTTTTTTGAACCACGAACCCACACGAAAAACACGAACAGGTCCATGGCGATCAAGGCGCGGCGGGCCGAAAGGGCAGCGCGCGTTGGTGTTTGTTCGCGTGGGTTCGTGGTTTGAGAATCGGAGGGTCGATCTCGCGCGCCCTGCATGGCAAGGAAGTTCCGTGCCCAACGATCCCGACCAGACCTTTCCCGAAATCCGCGAGGCGGTGCGCCGGCTGTGCGCGCGGTTCCCCGGCGCCTACTGGCGGGCGCTCGACCGCGAGCGGCAGTATCCGACCGCGTTCGTCGCGGCGCTGACCGAGGCCGGGTTCCTGTCGGTGCTGATCCCCGAGGAATATGGCGGCTCGGGCCTGGGCCTGGGGGCCGGCGCGGCGGTGCTGGAGGAGATTCATCGCTCGGGCGCGAACGGCGGCGCCTGCCATGCGCAGATGTACACCATGGGCGTTGTGCTGCGGCACGGCTCGCCGGTCCAGAAGCAGGCCTATCTTCCGAAGATCGCGTCCGGCGAGCTGCGGCTGCAGGCCTTCGGCGTCACCGAGCCCGACGCCGGCACCGACACCACGCGCATCACCACTTTCGCCCGGCGCGACGGCGATCACTATGTGGTCAGCGGCAAGAAGCTGTGGATCAGCCGCGCGGAGCATTCCGACCTGATGGTCCTGCTCTGCCGCACCACGGCGCGGGCCGACGCCGCCAAGCCGTCGGATGGGATGAGCGTGCTGCTGGTCGATATGCGCGAGGCGGTCGGGAACGGTCTGACCATCCGCCCGGTCCGCACCATGTTGAACCATGCGACCACGGAGCTGTTCTTCGAAGACCTGCGGGTGCCCGTCGCCAACCGGATCGGCGAGGAGGGCAAGGGCTTCCGCTACATCCTCGATGGCATGAACGCCGAGCGGATCCTGATCGCGGCGGAGTGTATCGGCGACGCCAAGTTCTTCATCGACCGCGCCAGCGCCTATGCGCGCGAGCGGCAGGTGTTCGGCCGGGCGATCGGCGAGAACCAGGGCGTCCAGTTCCCCATCGCCCGCGCCTTCGTCCAGATGACGGCGGCGGCGCACATGGTCGATCACGCCGCGGCTCTGTTCGAGGCGGGCCAACCCTGCGGGACCGAGGCCAACATGGCCAAGCTCACGGCCTCCGAGGCCTCCTGGTACGCCGCCGACATGTGCGTTCAGACCCACGGCGGCTTCGGTTTCGCAGAAGAGTACGACATCGAACGCAAGTTCCGAGAAACCCGCCTCTACCAGGTGGCGCCGATCTCCACGAACCTCATCCTCTCTCACGTGGCCACCCACGTGCTGGACCTGCCCAAGAGCTTCTGATGCCCCAGGACGCCTACACGACGATTCTGCTCACCGAGCCTGCGCCGGGCGTCGCCGTCGTGGCCTTCAACCGGCCCGAGGTCGCCAATGCGCTGTCCACGCAGATGGGCGAGGAGCTGGCCGAAGCCTGGATGGGCTTGGCCGCCAGGGCTTCCGGAGAGGGGGCGGACCTGCGCTGCGTGATCCTGACCGGCCAGGGCCGCCACTTCCAGGCCGGCGCCGATCTGAAAGAGCGCAACGGCATGACGGACGAGACCTGGGCCCTGCAGCACAAGGTCTTCGAGACCATGGTGCGCGCACAGCTTTCGGTGCCGGTTCCGATCATCGCCGCGGTCAACGGCGCGGCCATGGGCGGCGGTTGCGAGATGACGCTGGCGTGCGATTTCGCCTATGCCTCCGAGACGGCCCGGTTCGGTCTGCCGGAGGTGGGTCTGGGGATCATGCCGGGCCTGGGCGGCACGCAACTGCTGCGCCGCTGCGCCGGCGAGCGCCGGGCCATCGAGCTTTTGACGACCGGGCGGCCGTTCACCGCGGCCCAGGCCCTGGAGTACGGCGTGGTCAGCGGGGTTACCGCGCCGGACGCCCTGATGGACACCGTGCTGGCTGTCGCCGCCGAGATCGCGGCCAAGGCACCGTTGTCGGTCCGCGCGCTCAAGCACGTGGTGCGCGAGGCCCATTCGCTGGACCTGGCGGCGGCGATGGAGATGGAGCTGTCGGCCTACAACCGCCTCTTCAAGACCGCCGACCGCCGCGAGGGCGTCGCCAGCTTCAACGAGAAGCGGACCCCCAGGTTTGAGGGAAAATAGAACCCGCTCCTCCCCGCGAAGGCGAGGACCCTTTTGACCTTGGTGTGCGGCCCGGGCGCGGCCGACGCGTCTGACTCAGCTTGGGTCCCCGCCTCCGCGGGGATGAGCGGCTGGTGATGAGGTCCGGTAGTCTCCGAACGCTCCGTCGCGGGCATCCAGCGCCTGGGAGACGCCTTCGCTGAATTTCGCGAAGGTCTCCCGCGAGCTCTTGGTGGTGAGCGCCAGCGCCTGGATCTCGGCGCCGGCGCGGATCGCGGCGCGCAGGCCCATGATCTCCATGGCGCGGTGCACGGAGCGCTTGTTCATCTGCTGGACATCGGTGGGAATCTTGGCGACGCGCTCAGCCATCGCCAACACCTGCGCATCGAGCTGGTCGGCCGGGAAGGCGCGGTTGGCGAAACCGACGCGCACGGCCTCGACCCCGTCTATGGCGTCGCCGGTCAGCATCATCTCCATGGCCGGGCGCAGGCCGCAGAGCCAGGGGTGAAACTGGTTGTCCGGCGGGCTCATCATGCGGACCGGCGGGTAGCCGATCTGGGCGTCCTCGGCGACGTAGACCAGGTCGCAGGCGGTCGCCAGTTCCGAGCCGCCAGCCAGGCACCAGCCGTGCACCTGGGCGATCACCGGCTTGGCGAGGTCCCAGACCCGGAAGCAGCCCTCGACCACATGCCGCGACCAATGGCCGGCGCCGGCGGCAGTGTGAAATGGATAGGGCGCCGCCGCGCCGCCGCCCAGGTCGTAGCCGGCCGAGAAGCACGAGCCGGCGCCGCGCAGGATCGTCACCCGGACCTCTGGGTCGGCATCGGCGGCTTCAAGGGCCGCGAACACCTGGGCGCGGAGGTCGTTGGAGAGCGCGTTGCGCTTCTCCGGCCTGTTCAGCGTCAGACGCCGGACCATCGGCGCGGGGTCGTCGAGCAACAGAATGTCGGACATGGGCGTTCCTTAATTTGGAGCCAGCTTGGGCGCGGAATAGGCTCTGCGCCAAGCCTTTGAGGACATCTTCCCCATGAACACCCCGACGAAGATCACAGCCGCCGCCGCCCTCATGCTGGCGCTCGCCCTTCCCGCCGCCGGTCCGGCCCAGGCCAAGGGTTGCCTGAAGGGCGCGGTGGTGGGCGGCGTCGCCGGCCACTTCGCCCACCGCCATACTGTGCTGGGCGCCGCGGCGGGCTGTGCGGTGGGCCACCATCTGGCGCACAAGAAAGAGGTCGAGGAGCGCCGAGCGGCTCAGGCCCAGGGGCAACCCGCGCGGCGGTAGTTCCCCGCCGCGAGTTCCTGTGGGCGGGATAGGCCGGATTGCCGATAGCGCCGGGCGGGGCGCCATTGCAGACTGGGCGCATGGATTTAGCGATCGATAGACGCCACGCGCTCGCGGTCGGGCTCGGCGCCTGGGCCGGGACCGCGGTCAGCGCGCGGGCCGCCGCCGCCGATCCGCTGGCCGGGGCAGCGCTCTATGCCGACGTGAAGACCTATGCGGGTCTGGGCGAACACCGCACCGGCACGGCCGGCGATGACGCGACCACCGTCTGGCTGGAGCGCGCGCTCAAGGCGGCCGGCTATGCGGTCGAGCGGCAGGGTTTCGACTATCCGGTGTTCGACCTGGTCCGGTCCGACGTGACCCTGGCCGGCCGGACCCTCGACGGCTTTCCCTACTGGACGCCCGCGACGACGCCGTCCGGCGGGGTCTCCGGCCCTCTGTCGCTGACCGGCGGACCCGGGACGATCATGCTGGTCGACCTGCCTATCGGTTCGGGTGGCGGGCTCGACGCGCCGCCGCCCAAGCTGATTTCCCAGGCTGTGGCGACGAAGCCGGCGGCGGTGGTGGCGATCACCGAGTCGGCGCTGGGGGTCATGGCGGCGCTGAACCGCAATCCGAAGGCGCCGCCCTGGCCCGTGCCGATCCTGCTGGTCGCGGGTGGCGAGGCCGCGGCGCTGAAGGCCGCCGCCACGGCCGGCGAGATCGCCACCGTGCGGCTGGTCGGGACCACCACCCTGCGCAGGGCCGAGAACGTGATCGGGCGCCGCGCCCGACCGGGGAAGCACCTGGTGGTCTCCACGCCCAAGAGCGGCTGGCTGCACTGCGCCGGCGAGCGCGGTTCGGGGATCGCCATCTGGCTGGGCCTCGCGCGTTGGCTGGCGGCCTCGAGCGAGCACAACGTCACCGTCGTGGCGGCTTCGGGCCATGAGTTCGACGGCTATGGGGGCGACCAGTTCACCGAGCACCGGGCGCCCGGGCCGGCCGACACCAGGCTGTGGGTGGCCATCGGGGCCAATGTCGCGGCCTACGACTTTGCGCTGAAGGACGGCCAGATCGTGCGCCAGGCCGGGCCGCCGGCGATGCGGACGCTCGGCTGCAGCGGGCCCCTGCTGGGCGTCGCCGCCAAGGCGTTCGCCGGCCAGCGCGGCTATGAGAAGCCCATCGACCTCGACGCCCAGACCGCGCCGGGCGAACTCGGCCACTTCCGGGCGTTGGGCTACCGGCCGCTGGTCGGGCTGGTGGCGAGCCATCCGCTACACCACACCCGCCTCGATCTGGCCGACGTAACGGGTCCGGCCATGCTGGAGCCGGTGGCGCGCGGCCTGCAAGCGATCATCGCGGCGTCCTAACCGCTGGACCCGGCCAGCGAACTTTGGTTCGTGGCCGACTCATGAAGATGCCGCTGCCCGACGCCGCCGTGATCGCCCGCAAGGCCGAGATCGTGCGCGCCCTGCAACGGCTGGTTCCGGGCGAGGGCGTGATCGGCGACCCGGCGGGGCTGGTGCCGTTCCAGTCGGATGGACTGTCGGCCTACCGCCAGACGCCGCTGGCGGTCGTGCTGCCGGAAACGGTCGCCCAGGTCTCCGCCGTGCTGGCCTGGTGTCAGGCAAACGGCGTCAAGGTGGTGCCGCGCGGCGCCGGCACCTCGCTGTCGGGCGGCGCCTTGCCGCTCACAGACGGCATCGTGCTCGGCATGGCCAAGTTCAACGCCATCCTGGAGGTCGACTACCCCAATCGTTGCGCGGTGGTGCAGCCGGGTGTCACCAACTTGGCGATCACCGGAGCGGTGGAGGCCGACGGGTTCTATTACGCGCCCGATCCGTCGAGCCAGATCGCCTGCACCATCGGCGGCAACGTCGCGGAGAACGCGGGCGGGGTGCACTGTCTGAAGTACGGCCTCACCACCAACAATCTGCTGGGCTGCGAGATCGTGCTGATGAGCGGCGAGGTGGTGCGGCTCGGCGGCAAGGGGTTCGACGCCGCGGGCTACGACCTGCTGGGCGTGGTGACCGGCTCGGAGGGCCTGCTGGGCGTGGTCACCGAAGTGACCGTCCGTCTACTGACGAAGCCGCAGACGGCGCGGGCTCTGCTGCTGGGGTTCGCCTCGGTGGAGGGCGCCGGCGCGGCGGTGGCCGACATCATCGCCGCGGGCGTCATCCCGGCGGGGATGGAGATGATGGACAGCCCTGCGATCCGCGCCGCCGAGGCCTTCGTCCACGCGGGCTATCCCACCGAGGCCGCCGCCTTGCTGATCGTCGAGCTGGACGGGCCGGAGGCGGAGTGCGCCGAGCTCTCGGCTCAGGTGGTGGCCCTGGCGCGGGCGCGGGGCGCGACCAGCATCCAGGTTTCGACCAGTGAAGCCGAGCGCCTGAGCTTCTGGGCCGGCCGCAAGGCGGCCTTCCCGGCGGTGGGCCGGATCGCGCCGGACTATTTCTGCATGGACGGGACGATCCCGCGAAAGCAGCTGCCGCACGTGTTGACGCGGATCACCGAAATGAGCGTCCAGTATGGCCTGGGCGTCGCCAATGTCTTCCACGCCGGCGACGGCAATCTGCATCCGCTGATCCTCTACGACGCCGACCAGCCGGGTCAGCTGGAGGCGGCCGAGGCCTTCGGCGCCGACATCCTGAAGCTTTGTGTGGCGGTGGGCGGCGTGCTGACCGGCGAACATGGCGTGGGCGTCGAGAAGCGCGATCTGATGGGCGAGATGTTCAACGAGACCGACCTCGCCTGCCAGCAGCGGGTGAAGTGCGCCTTCGACCCGGACCTGCTGCTCAATCCCGGCAAGGTGTTCCCGCGCCTGCACCGCTGCGCCGAACTGGGCCGCGTGCATGTCCATCGCGGCGCGGTGGCCTTCCCTGAGCTGCCGCGGTTCTGATGCTCGACCTTACCGCCAGGACCCAGACGCCGAAGACCGCCGCGGAGGTGGTTGAACTGGTGGCGGACGCAGGCGCCATGGGCCGGCCGCTGGAGATCATCGGCGGCGGGACCAAGCGTGGGGTGGGCGCGGTCGAGGCCGACAGCGTCCTGAGCCTCGCAGGCCTGGACCAGGTCATCGACTATGCGCCGGAGGAACTGGTGCTGACCGCCCAGGCCGGCGTCACCCTGGCGTCGCTGGAGACGCTCGTGGCCGCGCAGGGCCAGATGCTGCCGTTCGAGCCGCCGCACCTGAACCGCCTGCTGAAGACCAAGGGCGAGCCGACCCTGGGTGGCGCGCTGGCGGCCAACCTCTCCGGTCCCAGGCGCATCCGGGCGGGTGCGGCGCGCGATCACTTCCTCGGCCTGCAGGCGGTGACCGGTCGCGGCGAGCTGGTGAAGGCCGGCGGCAGGGTAGTGAAGAACGTCACCGGCTATGATCTCTGCAAGCTGATCGCCGGATCGTGGGGCACGCTGGCGGTGCTGACCGAGGTGACGATCAAGGTGCTGCCGGCGGCGCGGGCCGAGCGGACGCTGCTGTTCTTCGGCCTCGATGACGGCCGCGCCAACGCGGCCATGGTTCAGGCGATGAACGCGCCGGCCGAGGTTTCCGGCGCGGCGCATCTGCCCCACGCGGTTGCCGCCCGGGCGCCGCTGAACGGGCGGATGGCGGTGACGGCGCTCAGGCTGGAGGGCTTCGAGGCCTCCGTGGCGGCGCGGGCTGACCATCTCGCCGCCGCGCTGAAGGGTTTTGGCCCGAGCGAAACCCTCGACGGGCGCCGGAGCCGCGACTTCTGGCTGCAGGTCCGCGAGGTCGAGGCGTTCCACAACAACCCGCGCCGGCTCTGGCGCCTCTGCGTGCCGCCGTCCGTCGGCTGGAAGGTCGGCCAGGCCCTGGCCGGGGAGGCGATCTACGACTGGGGTGGCGGCCTGGTCTGGCTGGCGTCCGACGCCGAGCCGGCCGCGGTGCGCTCCGCGATCCGGGCGCTGGGCGGCCACGCCACGCTGTATCGCGGCGACGGCCCCACCTTCGAGCCGCTGGCAGGACCGCTCGCGGCGCTCACGGCTCGGGTCAAGGCCGCGTTCGATCCGAAGGGGGTGCTCAATCCTGGTCGGATGGGGCCAGGTGGGGCCACCGTCTGATGCAGACCACCTTCACGCCCGCCCAGCTCACCGATCCGGAAACCGCCGCCAGCCACGCGGAGATCCGCAAGTGCGTGCACTGTGGCTTCTGCACCGCGACCTGCCCGACCTACGTCCTGCTGGGCGACGAGCGCGACAGCCCGCGCGGCCGGATCGAGCTGATAAAAGCGATGTTGGAAGCCGGCGGTGCGCCGAGCCAGGAAACGGTCAGGCACGTCGACCGCTGCCTGTCGTGCCTGGCCTGCGTCACCGCCTGTCCCTCCGGCGTCGACTACGCCCAGCTGATCGACCACGGTCGCGCGCATATCGAGGCGAATTACCGCCGGCCGTTGATCGCGCGGTTCCTGCGTTGGGCCATCCCGCACGTGATGACCCGGCCTCGGCATCTGAGGTTCGCGCTGGGGCTCGGCCGGCTGGCGCGGCCCCTGGAGCCGGTCTTCACGGCCATCCGGCTCACGACGCTGGCCGCCCTGCTCCGTCTCGTCCCGGCTCAAGTCGCCGCGCCGGACAAGCGCGGGACCTATCCCGCCGAAGGCGCCGCGCGCGGCCGGGTCGCCCTGCTGCAAGGCTGCGTCGAGCCGGCCATGGCGCCACAGGTCCGGGCGGCGGCGATCCGGCTGATCACGCGGGCGGGATATGAAGTGGTGCTGGCGGACGGCGAGGGCTGCTGCGGCGCGCTGTCGGAGCACCTGGGCCGCACCGACGAGGCGCGGGGCTTCGCGGCGGCCAATGTGCGGGCCTGGGCCAAGGCGGGGCCGTTCGACGCGATCGTCACCACGGCCGCCGGTTGCGGCACGACGCTGAAGGCCTACGGCCGCCGGCTGGACGGCGATCCGGACGCGGTCACGGCGGCCGCTTCAGCCCGCGACGTCCTGGAGTTCATCGGCGAGGTCGGCCTGCCGCCGGTGACGCGGGCCACCGGGCTCAGCGTCGCCTATCACGCGCCCTGCTCGCTGCAGCACGGCCAGCAGATCAAGGCCGGACCCGCCGCGCTGTTGGCCCAGGCCGGGTTCGAGGTCCGCCCCATCGCCGAGGGTCACCTCTGCTGCGGCTCGGCCGGCGTCTACAACATCCTGCAACCGGCGCTGGCCACGCGGCTGCGCGACCGCAAGGCGGCGAATATCGCGCGCACCGGCGCGCAGGTCGTGGCGGCGGGCAATGTCGGCTGCATCGCCCAGATCGCACCCGCCGTGAGCGCGCCGGTCGTCCACCCGGTCGAACTGCTCGACTGGGCGACAGGAGGCCCGATGCCGGCATCGATACCCGAATCGATGACCACGTTGACGGCCGCGTTGACGGCCCCTGGGGCGCCCTCCTAGGGTCAGAGCCACAACAGGGAAAACGCCATGAAGCTGCATACCTCGATCGGCCCCAATCCTCGGGTGGTGAAGATGTTCCTGGCCGAGAAGGGCCTGGATATCCCCTTCGTCACGGTCGACCTCATGGCCGGCGAGAACCGTCAGGCGCATTACACCAGCAGCGTCAATCCGGCCGGCCAGACCCCGGCGCTGGAACTGGATGACGGCGCCTGCATCACCGAGATCACCGCCATCTGCGAGTATCTCGAAGAGCGCCAGCCTTCGCCGCCGTTGATCGGAACCACGGCCGAGGAGCGGGGCGCGACCCGCATGTGGACGCGTCGGGTGGACATCAAGATCTGCGAGCCGATGGCCAACGGCTTCCGCTATGGCGAGGGCCTCGCCCTGTTTGAGAGCCGCCTGCGCTGCCTGCCGGAGGCGTCGGCCGGCCTCAAGGCTGTCGCGCAGGATGGGGTGGCGTGGTTGGAGGCCCAGTTCAAAGGCCCCTGGATCGCCGGCGACCGGTTCACCCTCGCCGATGTGCTGCTGTTCTGCTTCCTGGATTTCGGCGGCACGGTGGGCCAGCCGCTCGACCCGAAGTTCGCCAAGATCAACGACTGGTTCGCCCGCGTGAAAGCCCGGCCCAGCGTGGCGGCCAGCGCCTGATGTGCTGGATTTGAAGCCGGTCATCCATGCCAGCGCCCAGGCGATGATCCCTATTGCCTCGCTCGTCGCTGCAACGCGGTAGCAAGATCGCGGCTCAGCCGAATCCACAACAGGATGAACCCGGTGACGACTACAAACAGCGTAGCGACGGTTGCGCCGATGATTGCGGGATGGTTGTACGTGCGGGTGGCGCCAAAGTTCATGATGTGGATTTGATAGAAGAAATCATAGAGCACCCAAATATCTGACCGACGGCTCAGGACTTCGCCCGTGAAACTGTCGAGGTAAATGCGAGTGTGCTCAGGGTCGGAGAACCGGGCCCGCCAAAGAGGGCCGGAAACCTGGGCTTCCTTGGGTGCGGGCTCTTCGTAGTCCACGTCCAGGAGCTTGCCCGAGCCCTTGTAGCTGGACGCCGCAAATCGTCTTGCGTCGGCCGCGACCATCTCATCGACGTTCTCGCCGGTGTAGGCGTTCCACCAGCCCTCGCTGCCGGCTGCCGACTTCAGCACCCAGATCGGACCACGTGGCGTGTTCTTCAGGGTTGCCGAACCGACGTCGGTATTGTCCGCCAGCGTCAACTGCCGTTCGAGCGGGATCAAACGCTTGAGGTCGATCGGGGCGAGGACCGGCGCGGCGATGTGCTGATCGCCATGAACCCTGCTGATCGGGATGGCGGTCATTATCAGCCCGCCCAGCACCCAGCCCAGAACTTGTATCCCGACAACGAGGGCGATCCACTTGTGAATCTGTAGTGAAAACTTCAGCATCACCGGGCTCGCTCTAATGCAGTTTCAGCCTGACGAAGGCCATGGCGCCGCTCGGATCGGAGGCGCCGTAGGCCGCCTGCAGGCCGCTCGGGACAAAGTTCACCGCGTAGAGGCCGCCGACCCCGAAGCTGACATGGTCCGAGACCGCCCAGTCGCGGATGGCGCCTAGCGAGACCTTGCCGATGGTAAAGGTCGGCCCTCGGTGGCCCGCCACGGTCGTCAGTTCGTCGTTTTCCACGCGCTCGGCGCGGCCGAAGATCGTCCAGGACGGATTGGGCTTCACTGCGCTTTCCAGCACCCAGGCGTCGAGGTCCACGCCCTGGCTGGACCGTCGGCCCCAGGCTGCCGTGCTCGACCACCAGCCGTGGTCGCCGACCGGTGCTGTATAGATGGCGCTGGCCGACAGCTTGCGCTGGTTCACGTCCGGGTCGAGCTGCTCCGGTCCGTTCTCCTGTGCCCAGGAGGTCTGTAGCGATAGGTTGGCCGTCGGGTTCCAGGACAGGCGGACGGCGGTGGAATCCAGCGCCCCTGTTTCGATGTCGTAGCGGTGCTGATCCGGTTCGCGGCCGTTGTAGGCCGAGGCTTCGAGTTTCCAGTCGTTGTGGACGAAGCCGCCGGTCAGCACGCCAAAAGATATATGCGTCGAGTCCAGCCAATGGTGGCTGATTGGGGCCTCGGGGCTGTCCATCACCGATGCCCGATGCATGAAAGCCGGCGGCCCGAAGGCGGGTTCCCCCGGCAGGCCCGCATAGACGAAGATGCTATCCTGCGCCGACAGCTTAACGGCATAGGAGGCCGACAGCTCCATGAACAGGTCGTGCGGATGTTGGCGATCGACCAGCGGCGTCTTGCCATCCGCGGTCTCGCCGGTCGCCAGCAACAGGGGATAGCCCTTCGGCCCCATCAGCGGATCGGGGCTCAGCATGGCGCGCAGCTGCAGCGTGCCCACATCGCCCACCGGCCGCTGCGCCATGACCATGAGCATGCCGGAGACGAAGCCTTTGTCGTCGCCGCGCCGCCCATCCTGGTGGTCGTAAACCCCGTTCAGGATGCCGTGGACCATGATCCGCCAAGGGCCGCGCATGATGTGCAGGCCCTGGTGCTCCGAAGCGTCCGGCTGCCACGAGGTCCCCGACGCTTCACGGCTCATAGCGTAGGCGCCGAGCGCGCCGGTCATGGGTTCGCTCATATCCATGCCGGCCATGTCGTGACCGGCGTGCGGATCCACAGACGCCGGCGCAGCGTCGGGCATCCCATGATCCATGCCGGGCATGCCGGCCATGTCGTGTCTGGCGTGGGCATCGGCGGGCGCGGCGGGGTTGGTGGTGGCCTTCCCGTGGTTCATTTTCGAATGATCCATGCCCGGCATGGCGGGCATGTCCTGAGCCATCGCTGGGGCGGCGATCAGCAAGGCGACGGCGCTGACGGCGAAAAGCAGGGTCTTCATCGCGTGGCGCGCTCCAGCAGCTGAATCAATTCGGCGGACTTCCGTCGCTGCTCGGCCTTGTCGCCGCTGACGATGGCGCCCTCGATGCAATGGCCGAGGTGTCCTTTCAGCATTTCGGTCTCGACCTTCGCGACCGCCGCACGCACGGCCTGAAGCTGAGTCAGGACATCGATGCAGTAGCGGCCGTCCTCGACCATCTTGGCCACGCCGCGCACCTGACCCGCTATTCGGTTGAGGCGGTTGAGCAGTTTCGTCTTGTTCTCGCGTTCCATTCGGTACTCCCGCCCGCATTCCCACCATATACCCCACTGGGGTAATTTGGTCCGCCCAAAGATTTCCTTCAAGCCGGCGCCTTGAAAATTTCATCGCCGACATGAATGGCGGCTAACCGCCCTGCTCAGGGTCGGCTCACAGCTGGTGCGTTCCAGTGGCAAGGCGCGCTACAGCGCTTCAAAAAGGAGACGCAAATGAACAAGCTACTTGGCGCTCTGCTTGCGGCGGCCGCGATCGGCGCCGTGGCCGGCCAGGCTCTGGCTCACCCCGACGATGGGGATGAAAACCCCGGCTACAGCCAGAATTTCGGCGGCTATCAGAACTTCGAGGCGCTGTACCAGCATGACCTGGAAGGCATCCAGCACAGCGTCGGCGACGGCGCCTACACCCGCCGCGAGGCGCAGTATTTCCTGTCGCAGCTACGCGGTATCCGCCAGCGCGAATACGATTACCGCTCGCGCGATGGCGTGTTGAGCCGTTGGGAAGCCCAGGACATCAAGATCAGGCTGGAGCGCCTGCATGAAGTGATGCACCAGGCCCACGATGACGGCCACGCCCGCCAGGACGACTGGAACAGCGGCTACCGCTCCAACAGCTACGGCTATAATTCCTACGGCTATGGCCCCAATGCCTACGGCCGAGCCCAAGATGGGTATTATCGTCCCCGCTAAGCGCTCCGGGTGGAGCGCCTCGCCGCGCTCCACCCTCGCTTCCGGCGCCTACCGGCCATCCACTGAGAAGGCCATCAGCACCATCCCCGGCTGGCCGGAGCGGCCCTGATAGCCGGAGGTGACGTAGACGATCCCGCCGGCCACCGTCGGTCCCGCGCCGTCGATCACGCCGCCCGTCGCGCTTCGGCCGGAGACGGTGGTGACCGGGGCGGCGGCCGTGTCATAGGCCCACAGCACCTTGCCGGTCTGGCTGTCATAGGCGCGAAAGCGGCCGTTCATGGCGCCGGCGAACACCGCGCCAGGGATGGCCGTCACGGCCTGGGAGATCGCGCCGTTGCAGTAGGGGGCCTTCCAGGCGCAAGCCAGCGCCTCGCTGGGCGTCGACCACAACAGCGCGCCGTCGGCGATGCGGAAGGCGTAGAGGCCAGGCTTCGGCGCGGGGATGAAGATGTCGGCGATGCCCACATAGTAGTTGTCGCCATCCGCCGCCGGGCCGAACTCGACACCGCCCAGCGGGCCGCCGCGGCTCAGGCGCCGCTGCCAGACGACCTTGCCCTTGGCGTCGGGGTCGAGGGCATAGACCTGGCTCGACTTCTGGCCAACCAGGATCAGCTGCTGGCCGCTCTTCAGGGTGTGCAGGATCGGCGAGACTCCGAAGTCGTAGTCTGGACCGGCCGGCGAGGGGCAGTTGGCCCGCACGTTCGGCGGGTAGCAGCCGATGATGTAGTTGTCGCCCTTGGTCAGCTGGTTCGCCCAGCGAATCGCGCCGGTTCTGATGTCCAGCGCCACGACCGCCTCGGCGAGGGGCACATCGATGTCGGTGTAGCTGTCGCCGGTGGCTACGTAGATCAGGCCGCGCTTGGCGTCGACTGTCGGCGCACCCCAGATCGCCGCGCCCGCGGGTCCGTACATCCGCGCGCCCTTGAGGTTCGTCTTGAAGGTCTTCGGCGGGTCGGCCATGTAGCTGCGCCAGATGACCTTGCCGGTGGCGGCGTCGACGGCCACCACCTCGCCGCGGAACTTGCAGCATTGGTATTTGTCGTCGGTCGCGATGGCCTCCTCGGCGGACGAGACCGGGATGTAAAGGCGGCCAGCGTGCAGCACCGGCGAGCCGGTCATCTGCACTTCCTGCTGGTCGGTGACCTGGCGCTTCCAGATCAGCTGGCCGGTCTCCGCGTCGAGCGCATAGGCGGTGCGCTCGGTCCAGCCGGTGAAGTAGGCGGCGTAGCGCGCACCGGCCCTGCCGCCCGAAATCTTGCCAATCGTGATGCTGCTGCGCGACCCGCCGGGGATGTCGTAGCGCCAGTATGCGCACCCGGTCCGAGCGCTCAACGCGTAGATCGCTCCGGAGGTGGAGGTCAGAAACAGACGTCCGCCGACCACGCTCGCCTGGCCGTTGCGGCTGCCGGCGTAGGCCATGGCCCACTTGAGTTTCAGCTTCGGAATGTCGGCGACGGCCAGGCCCGGATCGGGCTGGAAACGGGCTTGCGTCGCGGCGTTTCCCCAGCCGTTCCAGGTCGGGCCGGTCAGGCGCATCGCCGCCGGCTTGTCGGTGCAGGCCGGCGCCTCCAACGCGCCCGCGCCGAGGCCGCCATCCTGGCGTTTGGACAGATAGGCCGCCACCGAGGCCATATCATGCGGCGACAGACCGGAAGCCATCGGCCGCATGACGCCTTCCAGCATGGCCGAGACGATGAAGGTCGGGGCGTTGTTGGCGATGGTTTCCTTGGGTGGCGTGCGGCCGGTCGGATTGTCGTGACAGCTGGCGCACTTCGTCTGATAGAGCGCTTCGCCCAAGGCCGGGTCGCCACCCAGGCCGGTGAACTGACCCATGACGCCGTTGCCGCGCTCGGCCTGGGCCGCGCCCTCACCTGGGTTGGGCGTGGGGCTGGCGCCCGGCGGCGCGGCGATGGCGCCCGCGCTGAGCGTTAGGCTGAAGATCGCCGCGGCGATGACTGCAGGGCTTAATCGCAAGACCCGACTCCTCAGTTTGACGATGCGGCGTGACCGTGACGCTCGGCCGGCCACAACGCCAGAGCCTCTACGGCGATGGCCTTCGCGCGGTTCTAGCTCATATATTTCCGAAGGGCGGTCGCCGGATCGGCCTGTAGCGCGGCGTAGGCGTCCCGCAGCGCGGCCGCCAGGCAGGCGGATGCCGCCACCGCCGGCGGAAAAACGCCTCTCAGGCCGAGGAACATCGCGATGTCCCGCGCCGGGTCGCCATCGCAGGCGAGCCCGATCTCGGTCAGTCGGTCGGCCAGGGGATCGGTGATCGCCACCGCCCCGCGCGCGCTGTCGCGGACGAACAGCATCCAGGCCACGACGCCCACCGCGAGGCGCGCCACGGACCGTCCAGCGGTCAGGGCTTCGGTGATGGTTTCCAGCAGCCGGTAGGGCAGCTTCTGCGATCCGTCCCAGGCGATCTGCGACAGCTGGTGGACGATGGCCGGATTGCGGAAACGCGCCAGGACCTGGGTGATGTAAGCGCCGACATCGAGCCCGGCCGTGGGCGTCAGGCTGGCCGCAATATCGTGGCGCATGAGGGCTTCGACGAAGGCCGCCAGGTCCGGATCGCTCATGGCTTCGGCGACCGTCTCGTGACCCAGCCGCAGACCGACATAGGCCAGGGTCGAGTGGGCGCCATTCAGCAGCCTGAGCTTCGCGCGCTCGAAGGCCGCCACGTCGCCGGTCAGGGTGACGCCAGCGTTCGCGAAAGTCGCGGCGTCCACGCCCAGGTCGCCGCCGATCACCCACTGCACGAACCGCTCCCGCTGGATTGGCCAGGCGTCGGTGACCCCCAGGCGCAGGGCGGCCTGGGCGCGAAGGGGCTCGTCGGTCGCCGGGGTGATGGAGTCGACCATGCTGTCGGGAAAGCCGACCTCGCCCGCGATCCAGCGCGCCAGTTCGGCCTGCCCGTGCGCTTCAGCGAACTGCAGCGTGGCGCGCCGCCAGCGCTGGCCGTTGCCCGAAAGGTTGTCGCAGCTGAGCGCGGTGAGGCCGGGAGCGCCCGCCGCGTGGCGCCTGCCCAGGCCCTCGACCAGCCAGCCGATCAGGGTGCTCGGCGCACAGCGCCCGGCCAGGTCAGCGCGCACGCCCATATGGTCCAGGTCGAGATCGCCTGCGGGCGTCAGGCCATAGCCCTTCTCGGTCACGGTCGCGGTGACGAAGCGCACCCGCGGATCGGCCAGCCGCGCGAAGACCGCGTCGGGGCCGGCAGGTGCGGTCAGCACCTCCGCGATCGCGCCGATGACCCGGATCGTGGGCTCGGCCTCGCGCTCTGTCAGGCTGTAGAGCCCGTCCTGCGGGACCAGCGCTGCGCGGACCGTGTCGCTGCGAAGCGACACCGCGCTGATCGCCAGGCTCGCATCGCGCGCCAGCATCGCATCGAAATAGCAGGCCTGGTGCGCCCGGTGGAACGCGCCCGGCCCGAAGTGGACGACGCCGATTTCCGTGCGGCCCCGGTCATAGGCCGGGCGGATCACCTGCGGCGGCAGGACGGCAAGGGTCGCGTCGCTCAGCCGGCCGCTACTCACAGCGTGACGCCGCGCTTCCAAAGGGCGATCTCGCGTTCGCCGTTCTCCTCGGCCCGGGTCGGCTGGCCCGAAGCCGTGTCGAGCACCAGCCGCATCAGGGCCGCGGCGGTGTCGTCAAGGTCATGGCCGGCGGCGACCCGGCCGGCGTCGAAGTCGATCCAGTGCGGCTTGCGCTGGGCGAGGCCGGAGTTGGTGGCGATCTTCAAGGTCGGCGCCGGAAAGCCCAGCGGCGTGCCGCGCCCGGTTGTGAAGAGGATCACCGTCGCGCCCGCGGCGGTGAGCGCCGTGGACGACACCGCGTCGTTGCCGGGCGCTTCCAGCAGCACCACGCCGCGCCGATCGCTCCGTTCGCCGTAGCGCAGCACCTGGGTGATCTGCCCGCGCCCGGCCTTCTGCACCGCGCCAAGCGACTTCTCTTCCAGGGTCGTGACGCCGCCCTCGATATTGCCAGGCGAGGGGTTCTCGCTGACCGGCTCTCCGTGGCTGATGAAATAGGATTTGAAGTCGTTCACGACGGCGACGATGTCGTCGAACACCGCGCGGTCGGTGGCCCGCGCCATCAGCAGTTGCTCGGCGCCGAAGATTTCCGGGATCTCGGTCAGGATCGCGGTCCCGCCGGCGCCGGCCACCGCGTCGGCGATCCGGCCCACCGCGGGATTGGCGGTCAGCCCCGAGAAGCCGTCCGAGCCGCCACACTTCAGGCCGATCACCAGATCGGAGACCGGGCAGGTTTCGCGCCGATCGTGTTCGGCGACGGCCACCAGGGCCTCCACGGCCGCCAGCCCGGCCTCCATCTCGTCCTCCGTCGACTGCGCCGTGAAGGCGCGCAGCCGGGCCGGATCGACGTCGGGCGCGGCCGCGAGCAGCGCGTCGAGCTGGTTGCTCTCGCAGCCCAGGCCCAGGATCAACGCGCCGCCTGCATTGGGGTGCGCGGCCAGCGCACCGATCATCGTCCGCGTCGCCGCGAGGTCGCCGCCAAGCTGCGAACAGCCGAAGGGATGGGTCAGCGCGTAAACGCCGTCCACCCGGCCCTGGAACCGCTCGTTCGCCACCGCGGCGATCTTCTGGGCCGTGCGCGCCACGCAGCCCACGGTGCAGAGGATCCAGATCTCGTTGCGGGCGCCGACCCGGCCGTTGGCGCGGCGATAGCCTTCGAACGTCGCGGCGGTCGCCGGCATCGGCTCGGGCGCGGCGGGTGCGTAGGCGTAGGTCTCCAGACCCGACAGGCTGGTCGCCAGGTTGTGGCTGTGGATGTGCTCACCGGCCACGATATCGGAGGTCGCATGGCCGATCGGCCAGCCGTACTTGCGCACATCCTGGCCCGCCGTGATCGCCCGCAGCGCGACCTTGTGGCCGGCCGGAATGTCGGTTGCCGCCATCACCCCCTCGGCCACCGGCTCGCCCTTGGCGAGCGGCGCCAGGGTCACCGCCACGTCGTCGCGCGGGTCGATCTTCAGGACCAAGGACATCTTGTAAAGGTAACCGGTGTCATGCATTCGGCCTATACCCTTCGCCATGCCTGCGGCTATGAAGCCCTGAGCCAAACAGGACAGGATCGGAATGCCGAAGCGCGGGGCGGCCGGTAGCGACGAGCGGGGGAGCGAAGCGCAGGGGACGGGCGAAGGCCCGCGCCGCCGCCCGACGATCAACGACATCGCCCGTCTGGCCGGGGTTTCCAAAAAGACCGTCAGCCGGGTCATCAACGCGAGCCCTTACGTCCAGAAAGACACCCGCGAGCGCATCGAGGCGGTGATCGCCGAGCACGGCTATGCGCCGGACCCGCAGGCGCGTGGCCTCGCCTTCCGCCGGTCATTCCTGATCGGCCTCGTCTACGACAATCCCAATCCGCAGTACGTCGTGAACATGCAGCTGGGCCTGCTGGACGGCATGAAGGGCTCCGGCTTCGAGCTGGTGGTGCACCCCTGCGATCGCGCGAGTCCGACCTTCCTGGCCGACCTGCGCGGCTTCATCGAGCGGCAGAAACTGTTCGGCGTGGTGCTGACGCCGTCGGTCTCCGAGGACGAGCGGGTCGCGGCGCTGATGGGCGACATCGGCTGCGAATATGTCCGCGTCGCCTCGGTCTCTCTCGATGCGCCGGCCCACATGATCGAGACCCGCGACCGGGCTGGCGGCGAGGCGGCGGCGCAGCATCTGGCCGACCTCGGCCATGCCCGCGTGGCCTTCATCTCCGGCCCGCCCAGCTTCCGCTCGTCGCGCGAACGCCGTGAAGGGTTCGAGACGGGCCTGGCGACGCGCGGCCTGACGCTCGAGGCCCGTTACAGCCAGGAAGGCGCCTATACCTTCGAGTCCGGCATCGAGTGCGCCGCGGCCCTGCTGAAACTCTCGCCGCGGCCGACCGCCATCTTCGCTGGTAACGACGAGATGGCCGCCGGCGTCCTGCAGGCCGCCCGCCAGCTCGGTGTGGCCGTGCCGCGGGACCTGTCGGTGGTCGGCTTCGACGACTTCGAGATCGCGAGACGCCTGTGGCCCAGCCTCACCACGCTGCGCACGCCCACCCGCGAGATCGGCCGCCTCGCCGTCGAGCGCCTGATGGGTCTCTCCGACGAGGGCCGCGAGCCCAATGACCGGTTGCCGGTTCTGGTGGTCCGCGAGTCGACCGGGCCGGCGCCCAAGAGCTAGACCTTCACCGGTTCCATCTTCGGCGACAGCAGGTGTACCGCCAGCAGCGCCAGCAGATAGACCGAGGCCGCCACCACGAAGATGGGGGTGTAGACGCCGATCTTGTCGAGGACGTAGCCGGCGTACTTGGCCATCGCCATGCCGCCGATGGCCCCGATCATCCCGCCGATGCCGACCACCGAGCCCACCGCCGAGCGGGGAAAGACGTCGCCGGGCAGGGTGTAGAGCGTGGCGGAGAAGCCCTGGTGCGCGGCCGTCGCGACGCCGATGATGCCGACCGCCAGCCACAGGTTCGAGGCGTGCGCCGCGAAGGCCACCGGCAAGGCCAGCAGGGCGCAGATCAGCATGGTGGTCTTGCGCGCCCGGTTGATCGACCAGCCCATCTTGATGAACCGCGACGACAGCCAGCCGCCGCCGATGCTGCCCACGTCGCTCAGCAGATAGACCGCCACCACCGGCGGGCCGAAGGTCTTGAGGTCCAGGTGGTAGCGCTTGCCGAAGAAGTCCGGCAGCCAGAACAGCCACATCCACCAGACCGGATCGATCAGGAACTTGGCGATCGCGTAGGCCCAGGTCTCCCGCGTCTTCAGCAGCACCGACCACGGCACCTTGACGACCGTGTCGGCGGGATCGCTCTCGATATGCGCCAGTTCGGCGGCGCCTAGCTTCTGGTGCTCGCGTGGCGTGCGGTAGACAATGAGCCAGATCGGCAGCCAGAGCAGTCCCACCGCGCCGGTCACCACGAAGGCCGCCCGCCAGCCCCAGGCCAGCGTGATCATCGGGATCACCAGCGGGGTGACGATGGCGCCGATATTGGTGCCGGCATTGAACAGGCCGGTGGCGAAGGCGCGCTCCTTCTTGGGGAACCACTGGGCCATGGCCTTGATACCGCCAGGGAACGCCCCGCCTTCGCCGACCCCCAGCAGCAACCGCCCGCCGATGAAGCCCGCCAGCGATGAGGCCAGTGCATGCGACATGTGGGCGACCTGCCAGATCAGATAGGCGACGCCGAAGCCCCAGCGGGCGCCGATCCGGTCCACGATCCGCCCGAAGGCCAGGTAGGAGACCGCGTAGGTCGCTTGGAACCAGAAGACCAGGTCGGCATAGTTGGTCTCGTCCCAGCCGAACGCCTTGGACAGGTCGCCCTTCAGAAAGCTGATCGTCTGACGGTCGACGTAGTTGAAGACCATGGCGGTAAACAGCAGGGCCACGACGACCCAGCGGTAACGGCCCATGGCGGCTGGCTTCAGCGCGTCAGCCAAGTCCCGCTTAGGCGGAATTGCCGCGTTGGTCATGGTCCGATCCTCCCGGGCCCTCCGCCGGCTGGGCGGGCCGCGCGATACAGCGGATCTCGTCCAGGTCGCCGAAGGTGATGCGGGCCGTTTGTCCGGCCTCGATGTCGTGGATGCCGCTGGCCGCGCCGGTGGTCACCAGCTGGCCGCGTTTCAGGGGCCGGCCGCGCGCGGCGACGGCGTTCATCAGGAAGGCCAGCGACGCCGCCGGCCCGCCGGGCAGCGACGAGGGCGCGCCGCGCCCCACCAGCTGGCCGTTCACGTAGGATGCGCAGGGCGGCCAGTCGTCGGTGCGGCGGCGCCAGTCGGGAATCGTCCGCCCCAGGATCAGGCCGGCGTTGTTGCCGAAGTCGGCGGCCACCACCCGGGGACCCAGGATATTGATGCTGGCCAGCGGGCTTCCGGCGAACTCGACGCCCACCAGCTCATCCTCGACCAGGGCCAATGCGTCGGCCGCCGTCCAGTCGGTCTTGCTTGGCGGTGCGTCCTCGCCCATGCGGTAGATGTACTCCGCTTCCACGGCGGCGAAACCGCCGGCGATCGCGAAGACCGGCGTGGGCTCAGGTCCCGCCTGGACAACATTGGCGGCGAACACCGGACCCATCACCCGCTCGGCGGCGAGGCTGGCCTGCAGTTCGGTCGAGATGCGACCCACCTTCCACCCCGCGACCTGATCGGGCCACAGGCCGATGGCGGCCTCCTGGATGCGGTAGCCGGTGGCCATGTCGGCTGGGATCGCGCCTGGAAACCCGGCGAGCGAACGCGCCGCCCGGCGCGCGCTCACGAAGCGGCGCGCCACCTCGGATGGGGCCAGGGCCGTCGCGGTATCCGGCCGGATTTCGCTCACCCGGACGCCGCCTCGCGGGCGTCGCAAGCGGTCATCCAGAGGTTGGTTTCGGTATAAATCGAGGTCACGATGGCCGGACATTGGGCGATTAGGTAACCGGTGTCAATTTGCCCGATACGTTCGCCGACAAGACTTGCCAGCCTATCATGACACCGGTTACCTGAGCCCAGACTGAAACCAGCCCTGCGAGCCCCGCAAGAGCCCATGTCGCGACCGCTTAGCCTCAATGCCGATCGGCTGTTCCCGGCGGACGCGAGCGTCCGCGGCGTGGCGCGTCGGCTGTACGCCGAGGTGGCCGGCCTGCCGATCATCAGTCCGCACGGCCACACCGATCCGGAGTGGTTCGCGACCGACGCGCCGTTCGCCGACGCGACCAGCCTGCTGCTGGCCCCTGACCACTATCTCTACCGCATGCTCTACAGCGCCGGCGTGCCGATGGAGGCGCTGGGGGTGCCCACCCGCAAGGGCGCGAGCGCCGCCGATCCGCGCGCGGCGTGGCGGCTGTTCGCCAGCCACCAGCACCTGTTCCGCGGCACGCCGTCGGCCCTGTGGCTGAACCACGTCTTCGCGGCGGTCTTCGCCTTTGAGGTGGTCCTGGAGGCGTCGACCGCCGATCTCTATTTCGACCGCATCGGCGAGAGGCTGGCGACGCCGGACTTCCGGCCCCGCGCCCTGTTTGATCGGTTCAACATCGAGCTGCTAGCCACCACGGAGAGCCCCACCGACGACCTCGCCCATCACAAGGCGATCCGCGAGAGCGGCTGGGCGAAGACCTCCAAAGGTCGCGTGGTCACCGCCTATCGCCCGGACCCGGTGATCGATCCGGAGCACGAGGACTTCTGGGTCTCGCTGGAGACGTTCGCCAACCTGAGCGGCCAGGACGTCTCCTTCTGGTCCGGCTACCTGGAGGCCCACCGCGTTCGCCGCCGCGCCTTCATCGCGGCCGGCGCCACGTCCACCGACCACGGCCACCCGAGCGCGGCCACCGCCGACCTGGCGCCTGCCGACGCCGAGGCGCTCTATCACCGCATCCTGGATGGCGTACGCTCCAAGGAAGACGCCGAACTGTTCCGCGCCCAGATGCTGACCGAGATGGCGCGGATGAGCCTGGACGACGGCCTCGTCATGCAGATTCACCCGGGCTCGTTCCGCAACCACAACGCTCGCCTGTTCCGGACCTTCGGCCGCGACAAGGGCGCCGACATTCCTCAGCCGACGGACTATGTCCGCGCATTGAAGCCGCTGCTCGACCGCTTTGGCGGCGAGCCGGACCTGACGATCATCCTCTTCACCCTCGACGAAACCGCCTACAGCCGTGAGCTCGCGCCCCTGGCCGGCCACTATCCGGCGCTGAAGCTCGGCCCCGCCTGGTGGTTCCACGACAGCCCCGAGGGGATGCGCCGGTTCCGCGAACAGACCACGGAGACCGCGGGCTTCTACAACACCGTCGGCTTCAACGATGACACTCGGGCCTTTCTGTCGATCCCCGCGCGCCATGACGTTGCCAGGCGGGTGGATTGCGGCTTCCTCGCGCGCCTCGTCGCCGAGCATCGCCTGGACGAAACCGAGGCCGCCGAGGTGGCGGTCGACCTTGCGTACAACCTGCCCAAGCGGGCCTACAAACTGGATGCGGACACGCCCTTGCCCTCGTGGGCGAGCGCGTAACCGCGGGAGGAAAGCCGGTGTTCAAGAAGACCTATCACGCCACCCATCCGGACATGATGGACGGCGCCACCAACGACCAGCTCCGCGACCGCCACCTGATCGGCGGCCTGTTCGTGGCGGGCGAGGTGGTGCTGAACTACTCGCACAATGAACGTTTCGTGGTCGGCGGGGCCGCGCCCGGCAAGACCCCGCTGAAGCTGCCCGACCAGACCGAGCCTGCCTCGGCCGCCGGCCATCCATTCCTGGAACGCCGCGAACTGGGGATCGTCAATGTCTCCGACGGCCCCGGAAAGGTCACTGTCGATGGTACGGCCTACACGCTGGCGTCCCGCGACTGCCTCTATGTGCCGATGGGCTCCAAGGCGGTGATCTTCGAAGGCGAGGGCGCGCGGTTCTATCTGGTCTCGACGCCGGCTCACGCGGCCTTTGAGGTGAAGCAGATATCCATCGCCCAGGCCGTGCCGTTGGAGCGCGGGTCGCTGGAGCAGTCCAACGAGCGGACGATCTATCAGCTCGTGGTGCCGGCCACCTGCAAGTCGGCCCAACTTCTCCTTGGTCTGACCATCCTCAACACCGGCAGTGTCTGGAACACCATGCCGCCGCACCTGCATGACCGGCGCTCGGAGGTCTATTTCTACTTCGGCCTGAAAGAGGACGAGCGGGTCTTCCACTTCATGGGCGAGCCCGACGCGCAGCGGCACATCGTGATGGCCAACGAAGAGGCGGTGATGTCGCCGCCCTGGTCGATCCACATGGGCTCGGGGACGTCCAACTACGCCTTCATCTGGGCCATGGGCGGCGAGAACCTCGACTACACCGACATGACCGTCCTCGACATCTGCCAGCTCAAATGAACGGCCTCTTCGACCTTACCGGCAAGACCGCGCTGGTCACCGGGGCCAACACGGGGCTGGGCCAGGCCATCGCCGTCGGCCTGGCCGGCGCCGGGGCCGACATCGTGGCCGTCGGTCGCAGCGCCCCGGACGAGACCGCCGCGATGGTGTCCGCCTTGGGCCGCAAGCTCACCGCCATCGCCGCCGACCTGGGCTCGACCGAGCCGATCGCCCGCGTAATGGCGGAAGCTGGGTCCATCGATATCCTGGTCAACAACGCCGGCATCATCCGCCGGGACGATTCCACCGCGTTCAGCGAGGACGACTGGGACGCGGTGATGGACACCAACCTGAAGGTGGCCTTCTTCCTCAGCCAGGCCGTCGCCAAGGCCTGGATCGGCGCCGGCCGCGGCGGCAAGATCATCCAGGTCGCCTCGATGCTGTCCTTCCAGGGTGGCGTCAGGGTGCCCTCCTATACCGCCTCGAAGAGCGGGCTCGCCGGCCTCACCAAGGCGCTGGCCAACGAATGGGCGGGCAAGGGGATCAACGTCAACGCCATCGCGCCCGGCTATTTCGTAACCAACAACACCACCGCGCTACGCGCCGACGAGACCCGCAGCCGCCAGATCATGGAGCGCATCCCGGCCGGCCGCTGGGGCACGCCCGACGACCTTGCCGGGGTCGCCGTCTTCCTGGCCAGCCGGGCTTCCGACTACATGCACGGCGCCATTGTTCCGGTGGACGGCGGCTGGCTGGCGCGCTGACCCTCAGGTCCGGGTGAGGATCAGTGGTCGCCGGTGCGCCGCCATCGGGTCCGCCGCCTCATAGGCCGCCGCCAGGGTCAGGCAGGCCATATCTGCGTGAACGGGCGCGATGATCTGCAGGCCCATGGGGAGACCGTCCGTGTTGAGGCCCGCAGGCACGGCCAGCGACGGGCAACCGGCCATCGTGACGAGGCAAACGCCCTTCATCCACTCATGGTAGGTGCGCATCGGTTGGCCAGCGATGTCCCGTGGCCACATCTGCTCCACCGGGAATGGGAAGACCTGGGCGGTCGGCGCGACGAGGTAGTCGTAGCGGTCGAACAGCCGGCGGACCGCCTGGCTCCACTCGGTCCGCACGATGGACGCCGCCGTGACCTCGAAGGCCGAAAGCCGGCGGCCGGTCTCGATCTCCAACACCGCCTCGGGCTTCAGCATCACGCGGCGCGCGGGATCGTCATAGTGCCCGGCGATCTCGCGGCCCGTCTGCCAGCCGCGCAGGCGCAGGAAGGCCTGCCAGACCTCCTCCAACGGATGGTCGAGCGCCACCTCCTCAAGGACGCAGCCCAGAGCTTCGAAAGTCCTCAGGGCGGTTCGGCAGACGTCCAGGACACCGGGCTCGCACGGCGTGACGCCGCCGTAGTCGCCGAGCCAGCCGATACGCTTTCCCCGCACATCGCCGGTCAGGGCGCCGCGAAACTGGGCCCCATCGCCCTCCAGCGACATCGGCGCGCGCGGGTCGTGGCCGGCCTGCACCGAGAGCAGCAGCGCCAGGTCCGCCACGTTGCGCGCCATGGGCCCCAGCGTGCTCATGGTCGGCAGCCAGTCATCGAGGCCATGGTTCGGTACGCGGCCGGCGCTGGGCCGGAAGCCGAAGACGTTGTTCCAGCCCGCCGGGTAGCGCAGACTGCCGCCATAGTCGCCGCCATCGGCCAGCGGCAGCATCCGTGTGGCCAGCGCCACCGCCGCCCCGCCGCTGGACCCGCCCGCTGAGCGGCTCAGGTCGTAGGGATTGCGGGTCACCCCATAGACCGGATTGAAGGTATGCGAGCCGAAGCCGAACTCCGGCGTGTTGGTCTTGCCGATGAAGATCACGCCCGCGGCCCGCAGCCGCTCGACCATGATGCTGTCGGCGGTGGCGGCGGCGCCGCGGAAGATCGGCGAGCCCATCGTGAACGGCAGGCCCGCGACCGGCTGCAGGTCCTTCACCGCGTGTGGCAGGCCGTGCAGCACGCCCACCGTCTCGCCCGCCGCCAGCTGCCCATCGCGATCGCGCGCCTGGGCCAGCAAACCCTCGCGGTCCTGCAGGGCCACGATGGCGTTCACCGCCGGATTGATCGCCTCGATGTGATCCAGATAGGCGGTCATCACCTCCACGCAGGACACCGTCCTTGTACGGATCGCCGTGGCGAGGGCGATGGCGTCCAGCATCACAAGGTCGTTCACCGCCGTCTCCCGGGCTTGCGTCACAGGCTCACCGGCCGTGGCGGCTGCGTCTCGGCGGCGAGGTGGCTGATCAGCGCCCGCAGGCGCGCCGGCCCGACCGGTTTGTGGACCAGCGCCACCTTGGCCTTGGCGGCCGCGGCGATGATCTCGGGATCAAGGTCGCCGGTGACCAGGCAGCAGGCCGTCCGCATGACGCCCGCCCGGGCCAGCTGTTCGATCAGCTGTAACCCGTCCATCGTTCCCGGCAGCCGGAAGTCTGACATCACGGCGGCGTAGCGGGCGCCTTCGGCGACCTTGGCCAGGCCGCTGGGAGCGTCGCTGACGATATCCGCCGCCACGCCCCATTGGGACATCAGCGCCGACAGCGCGCGCCGCACATCCGGGTCGTCGTCGATCACCAGCACGCGCAAGCCTGCAATGGGATCATTGGCCTCTGCCCGGGCGGCCGGGCGCAGGGCGGCGCGGGTCGCGATAGGTTGCGTCAGGTGGAACACCGAGCCGCGCCCAGGTCTGGACGCCACCTCGATTTCGCTATCCAGGAGCCCCGCCGAGCGCCGCGAGATCGCCAGACCCAGGCCCATTCCCTTGCGGCGGTTCCGCTCCGGATTGCCCACCTGCACGAACTCTTCGAAGATACGCGCGAGGTCTGGCGCGGCGATGCCGACGCCGGTGTCCCAGACCTCCAGCCGCACCCTTCCACCGCGCCGTCGCGCCGCGATCAGGACACCGCCCTTGTGGGTGTTGCGAAGTCCGTTGGATCCCAGGTTGATCAGGATCTGCTCGATCAGCGCCGGGTCGCTATCGATCGCGGTCCCGTCGGAACGGTATCGCAGGTCCAGGCCCAGCTCGACCGCCAGCGGCCGCAGATAGTGATCGAGGCGGTCGAAAAGTTCGTCGGTGGCGATCGCCTCGCGCTTCACCACGATGGCGCCGGCCTCGAGCCGCGAGATGTCCAGCAGGCCGTTGAACAGGCCTTCCAGCGCGCCGAAATTGTCCTGCATCTGGCCGACTATAGCCTTGGCGTCGTCGCCGAGATCCAGGGCCTGCAGGGATCCGGACGACAGGCTGAGCGCATAGAGCGGCTGGCGCAGGTCGTGGCTGGCCGCGGCCAGGAACTGCGACTTGGCCAGGCTCGCCGACTCCGCCGTCGCTCGCGCGGCCACGGCGTCGGCCGTGCGGACGGTCAGCGTGTCGAGTAGCTCGATGTTCTCGAACCGGATACGGATGCTCTCGGCGCTGAGCGCGGTCTGCAGCCGGCCCATCAGGGCGAGCACGCCGGCGTAGGCCAGAGCCGCGCCGGCCAGCACATTGTAGTCGACGGTCTGGAACTGCAGCAGGCGCGCGACGATGAAGAGGAAGATCACCGAGAAGAACCCCACCATGGCCGGTGGGTTGTAGGCCAGGCCCGGGACCGCGCCGCTGACGATGATCACCAAGGTGCAGAGCGTGAGCGCCACCGAGATCGGGCTCTGCTGATGGGCGAAGAGGAACATGGTGGCGCCCCAGACGAAGGCGATGGCGGTCTGGTAGATCGCGTGGCGCCGCGCCCAGTAGGCCGCGAAGTTCTCCGGCGGCACGCCCTTCGAATAGGGGATCATCATGAAGGCGGTGCGGTAGGCCTGGGTCGCCAGTTCGCAAAGCGTCCAGCCGGCGACGATCCGCCAGTCGGTATGGAATGCCGCGCTCACCGTCATCAACAGCAGGCAGACGTTCTCCGAAAGGATCGCCCCGCGCGCCTGGCGGTACTGGCTCTGGATCATCTCGGCGTGGACCCGGTCCGACGCCGCGAGCGCTGCCACTAGCGGATCAGCCCCATCTGCCGCGCGCGCAGGATGGCCTGGACCCGGGTCTGGACGCCAAGCGCCTGAAAGATTTCGGTCAGGTGGGCGCGCACGGTGCGCTCGGCGATATTCAGCCGGTAGCGGATTTCCTTGTTCCCATGCCCTTCGGCGAGCAGGCCCAGCACCTCGGACTGGCGGGCGGAAAGCACGGGCAGGGCGCCAGCCGCGCCACCGTCGGAAAACCCCGATTCACCGGCCAGCACCTGCTCGATCAGCGCCACCACGCGCTCCGACGGCAGACGCTTGAAGATAAAGCCGCTGGCGCCAGCCTGCCGCGCCCGGGCGCGGGCCGCCGCATCCTCGCGTCCCGAAATAATCACCCGCGGCGCCGCGGCGTTGATCAGCGCCATCGCCGCGATAGTCTCGAACCCGTCGCGGTCCGGCAGTTCGATATCGACGATGATCATGTCCAGGCCGGGATTGTCGGCGAGCGCGGCGCATCCCTCGGCGGAATTATAGGCGCGGATCAGCCGCCAATCCGGCCGTTGGACCCGCAACATCGTGGCGAACCCGTCGCTGAACAGCGGGTGGTCGTCGACGATCAGCAGGCTGACGCGCTCGCTCATGGCCACAGTGTCGGGGCGCGGACAGCCGATGACAAGGCGAAGCTCGGCGCTCCGGTCGCGTCTAGGTCCCCGCCTGAACGAACGGGACCTTCTCGAAGAGCCGGCGCTCGGCGCCGCGGGGATCGTCGACGAGGCGCGGCGGGGCGTCGAAGATCATCGTCTGCCGGCGCGCCAGGCCATAGGGCTCCCAGCGCGGGATCGCCTTGCAATTGGGATCACCGGTGCGGGCGAAGGCGAGGAAGGCCTCGCTCATGGCGTCGGCCATGGGTTGGGCGGTCGGCCCGATTGCGTTGGAGCCCGAGGCGGCGACGTTGTCGAACGCCAACGGGATGTCGGCCATGTGCGGCGCGCCGAACCGGCCGGCCTCGCGCGGGCTCACCCAGTCGACCTGGTAGACCCAGGCGGGCGTTCCGGCCCTGGCGCGTTCTTCCGCTTCGATGATCGCCGCGCGCCAGGACCGCGCGGCCGTGGTCGCGGCGAACAGCACGTCGCTGGCGCCATAGGCCGGGTATAGCCGCCGGTACTCGGCAATCACCGTGGCCGGATCGATGTCGACACGCATATTGGCCTGGGTGAGCTTGGCCGGCAGCCCTGCCCAGTCGACGGTGAAGTTGCTCGCGTCGACCCCCAGGAAGGCGCGGGTCTCGTCGTGAGTGTTGCCGATGATCATCGGAATCTTCGCCGACTGGGAGGGCGCGTCCGGATAGAACGGGTGACGGGTCAGGCTGCGTTCGTCCAGCACCGGACCGAAGTAGAGGCCGCCGAAGCCCAGCACCGGGTCCAGCGCGGTCTGCGCCTCCACCAGCCGGTCGATCGGCAGCGTACGCACGAGCGACGCCTGTTCGGGCTTCAGCTTCAGCGCGTCGAGCCAGGCCAGGGTCCGCCGTGTCGCGTTGCCGGGACCAGACGCCGTGACCTGCTGGCCGCTCATGGTCGCGGCGCGCTGGAAGAGCCCCTTGGCGGCCGGCGTCGCCATCAGGGTGGCGACCTTCGCGCCGCCGCCGGATTGGCCGAAGACCATGACCTTGCCCGGGTCGCCGCCGAACGCGGCGATATTGTCGGCCACCCAGCGGAGCGCGAGGATCAGGTCGAGCTGGCCTGCGTTGCCGCTGTCCGCCAGCTCCGGGACCAGGCGCGCCAGATAGGCGTAGCCGAAGGCGTTCAGCCGGTGGTTCAGGGTGACCACCACCACGTCGCCGCGCCGCGCCAGCCGCGCCCCGTCACAGAGCGGCGACGAGCCCGAGCCGGTCGAATAGGCGCCGCCGTGGATGTAGACCATCACCGGGCGCCGGGCGCCGTCCCGCAGGCCCGGCGTCCAGAGGTTGAGATGTAGGCAATCCTCGCTGGTTGCCTCGCCGCCGCCGCGGCTCTGTGGCGAGGCGGGGCCATAGGCCAGAGCCTCGCGCGCCTCGGTCCAGGGTTCAGGCGGAACCGGCGCCTGGAAACGCCGAGCACCGGTGTCGGCGCCGTAGGGCACGCCCTTGAAGACGTTGATCCCCGCCTCGGTCGTGCCGCGCACCGGGCCGTGCCGCGTCTGGGCGACCGGCGACGTCGCCGCGCCCGCGCGTCCGGCCGAGAGCAGCAGGCCCGCGCCCAAGCCCACACCGAGGCCCGCCAGCACGGATCGCCGCTCGAAACCGCTCATGCCGACCGCCCCATGAAGCCGCGTCGCGCCGCCCAGGCCAGGAACAGGTCCGGCCATACGGCGGCCGGTTTGCCGCGCGCCAGGCCGATGCCGAAGCCGTGCCCGCCCTCTTCAAAGAGGTGCGCCTCGGCCGGGACCTTCGCGGCTCTCAGCGCGGCCAGGTAGTTCAGGCTGTTCTCCGTCGGCGCCGAGCCGTCATCCCAGGCATGGACCAGGAAGGTCGGCGGCGTGCGCCCGTCCACATGCCGATGCGGCGAATAGGCGGCCTCGGCGCCCGGCTCCGGCGGCTTGCCAAGCAGGGCCTCGCGGCTGCCCAGGTGCGCGAACGGTCGGGCCATGTCGATCACCGGATACATCAGGGCGGAGAGGTCCGGCCGCGCCTCCAGCCGGTCGGCGGCGTCGATGGCGTCGTAGACCGTCGCGCCGTAGCGCGTGGCGAGCGAGGCCGCGACGTGCCCGCCCGCCGAAAAGCCCATAGCGCAGATCCGCTTGGGATCGACGCCCCAGTCGCCGGCGCGGGCGCGGATCAGGCGGATGGCCCGCTGCGCGTCCTGCAACGGCACGTCGGCCTGGCGGTCCCAGCCCTCGGCGGGCAGGCGGTAGCGCAGGACGAACGCGGTGACGCCCACGGCCGCCAGCCGGTGGCCGACCTCGAAGCCCTCCTTGTCGATCACCACGCGGATATAGCCGCCGCCGTGTGCGATCAGCACGGCCGCGCCATTGGGTTTGGCCGGCCGGAACACAGTCATCAGCGGCGCGCCGATGCCGGTCACGAACCGGTCCTGGAAGCCGGAGGTCGCGCGCCGGTCGACGATCTGTTCGCGCGGGACGATCCGCTGGGCGCCCGGCGGCTTGCCCGGCCAGAGCGCGACGATCTCGGTCGGGTCGGGCGGCGGCGCGGCGATCGCGGGGGTCGCGGCGGCGGCCGCGGCGAGGCCGAAGAGGGCGCGGCGATCCAGCGACATGACCTGGAATTCCCTGGAGGACAGTATGACACCGGTAGCATTCGACATTTCGGCTCGCTAGCGTGGCGTGATGCCCAGCCGCAGAACCTTCCTGACGACCGGCCTGAGCGCGCTTGCCGCACCGGCGCTCGCGGCCTCCGGCGCCGAGTATCGAGCGGTGCTGAGCGGGGCCTATGGCGCGCCGCTCGATCCCCTGGCGGCGCATCGGCGCGCGCTCAGCGCGACCGCCACGCTGCAAGCGCGGGCCGGCGTCCTGCTGCACGGCCAGGGCCTAAGGACCGGTAGCGTCGCGGAGCGGCTGCGGCGCCTCGCCAAGGATCCGCGCTGGCTCTACCCGGCCGATGAAGCCGGCCGTGACCGCGCCGTCGCCGACATGAACGGCCGCATCGCCGCGCTGCGGCCCCGGCTTGATCGGGTCTTCGCTGGGGTGGCGATCGCGCCCGCCGCGGTCCAGAGAATGCCGCTCGCCGACGTCACGGCCGGGCGGGGCGGCTACCGCGAGGCGCCTCAAATCCGCGATCAGGGCGGCTACAAGCCCGGCGCCTACTATCTCGACCTCCACGCCATCCGCGAACGCCCGATCTGGACGCTGCCCAGCGCCGCCTTCCACGAGGTCACCCCCGGCCATCTGCTGCAGCTTCCCCTGCAGGCCGCCGCCAGTCCTCCGCCCGATCGAGTCAAGGCGTCGGGCGCCTATTTCGAGGCCTGGGGGATCTACGCCGAACAGCTCGCAGCCGACCTCGGCGCCTATGCGCAAGATCCCCGTGGCGAGATCGGCTACCTGCAATGGTGCCTCTTCCGCCTCGGCCGCATCGTCGCCGACACCGGGCTGCACGCCCTGGGTTGGAGCCGCGACCAGGCCATCGCCGCGATGACCGACCTGCAGGGCCAGTCCGTCGCCTTCATCACCATCGAGGCCGATGTCGACCGGATCGCCGCGACCCCGGGAAAGTACGCCGCCGAAGGGTTGGGCGCCCTGGCGCTGGCCGCCTGGCGGCCTGCCGATCGTACCCAGTGGCCGGCGTTCCATCGCGCGGTCCTGGCTGACGGGCCGTGGCCGTTCGGGGAGCTGGAGCAGCGGGTTCGGAACCCCGCCTAGGGCAGAGGGACCGCGTTGTTTAGCTGCGTGATCTCGCGCACGCCGTCCGGCAGAGCCACTCGAACCCGCGCGCCCTTGGCCGCGAATCCGACCGGCAGGGTCATCTTCACGACGACCGTCTTCGGCTTCAGGTCGCGAGGCGCCTTGAGAGCCGGCGCCGGCGCGCTGACCGCCACCTTGCCGGCCGCGCTTTCCACCCAGACCTTGCCGGCTGGCGCGTCGAGGGCGCCGAGGCTGTGGACGGTCACCGACACTGTCCGCCCCACGACCTTCACGTCGCCAGGACCGATGCCCAGGTCGGCCCGCAGCTCGGTCGGCGGCCCGGCCTTGGCGAGGTCGAAGGTCAGCACCGTCGTCCCGTGTGCGGCGAACTCGACGTCCACGGATGAACTCTTCTCCAGTGGCACGGTGCTGGCGACCGGGGCGTCCGCCACGTCGCCGCCACGCGCCGAGACGCCCGAGGTCATCCTCCAGTCGCCGGCGGTGATATTCCAACCGGTCATGGCCGCGCGCACCGGCCGGTCGGCGGTGTTGTAGGCGATCACCTTGAAGTGGGTCGGCGTCGCGCCCGGCATCAGGATCGCCACCTGCTCGGGGGCCTCCGGCCGGTCGAACCGCCAGGAGACCGTCGCGCCCGGCCAGATCCAGTTGCGCTTGAGGGCCACGCCACCGAGCCGCGAGCGTTGCAGGAGCTCGGAGGCAATCTCCACCCGGTCGCTCCACCAGTGGCCCTCGGTCATCATGTACATGTGCTGGTTGGCGGTGCGGATTTCGTCGCCGTAGAGCGCCTCCAGATGCGCCTTGTCGCCGTCTGCCTGCCAGGCGAGGTAGCGGTCGAAGTTCGACGCGCCAGCCCCCGAGCCGCGCTTCACCGCCTCGTCGGCCCAGGCCTCGCGCTTGCCAAGCCCGTCCAGCAGGTTCTCGTTGAACTCGGCGATCGCCCGGGTGCCGCCCCTGGCCTCGCCAGCCAGGATCGGCGCCAGATATCTGGCGTCCCCGGTGAGCCGCCAGGCGCCCCAGATCAACTGCATGGCCGGCGTGTTGATTGGCAGGACACCCTTGGTCGCATCCGTTCGCCAGTTGATCTCGTCAGGCAGGCTCATGTCGGCCTTGGCGTGCGCCAGCAGGCCATCGGCCAGGCCCACGACGTATTTCTTCGCCGTCGGATCGCCATTGAAATCGGCCATCAGCAGGCCTGGATGCAGCACCAGGACCGACTGGTCCTTCTGCCATTCCCACGGCCCTTCGCTGAACAGCCTGGCGCCCGAAAACCAGTTGGTCTTGAAGTGCAGATGGCCGGCGGCGTTTGGCTGGATGATCCGCCCGTAGGCGGCCACGGTGCTCATCAGCCGCTCGACGACCTTTGGGTCGCCCCAGCCGATGTACATGGCTTCCGAGTTGGAGTTGATGCCCTCCTCATAGGAGTGCAACTCGTCGGTCATGATGGTCGACAGGCCGTTCGTGAACATGCCGTTCTTGTAGGCCGCGTCGGCGAGCGCGGTGTGCGAGACGCGGATGCGGTCCGGCTCCACGCCCATCAGCGCCAGACCGGGCCATTGCTCGAGCAGGTCGGTGTCGTCGGAGATGCCGCCGCCGAAGTCGCCATAGGCCACCTGGCGATTGTCGATCCACCAGCCGACGAAGCGGTGGACCAGCTTCAGGTCCTCCAGCTGGCGGAAGGCCCAGAGCGGCGTGCCGGCCGGCGGCTCGGCCTGCGTGAAGGGCAGGGCGCCTTGGCTGTTGAACGCGATATCGGCCCAGTACTCGCGGCCGATCCGGTTGTCCGGATCGACCCGCAGCAGGTCGGTGGCGTCGGCGACCACGCGCTCGTAGAGCGCCTCGCGCTTGGACGCGGTGTGCTCCTCCACCAGGAAGCCCCAGTTGTCCTTCACCTGGTTCAGCCGGTCGGCGACGTGCTCCGGCAAGCCCGCCGCGCGGTCCTTGAACACCAGCCTGATCTTCGCCCCATCGAGCTGGCCGGCATCGAAGTCCGCGCCGGCGCCGGCGATGGTCAGGTAGAGGCTCTTGTTGGGCAGGATGCGGTCGCGGGTGTCGAGCCAGACGGTGCGCGCCTCGCCCGGCTTCACGGCGATGGAGACGTCCAGCAGGTTCCGCATCGGCCAGGTCGGGTCCTTGACCTGGATGTTCAGCGGGAAGGTTTCGCCGTGGGTGGGCTTCACCCTCAGGGCCGGGATGTCGATGGCGATGCCGTCCAGCGCATCGTGCATGTTCTCCCAGCCATAGCCGAAGGACCGATAGAGCGGCTCGGCCGGCGGCGAGGCCCCGACCTCGTAGGGGATGAGGATGTGTACCAGGGGCAGCTTCGCGCTCTTGTCGGGCGTGCGCGGGCGCATCGGCGCGCCATCCGGAAGCGCGGTGACCGTGCTGCGCTCCTCCGGCGGATAGCGGCCGGCGATGAAGCTGTTGAGGTCGGCGATGTCGGGTGAGTCCGGCGCCGCGGCGGCATGGATCACGTAGCTGAGCTTCGCGGTCCCGCGGGGCTCCGCGCCCGCGCCCAGGTTATAGGCGGCGATTTCCTGGATCGGCGTTTCCTGGGCGAGGTTGGTGAAGGTGAGCGTCCCGCCAGTGCGGTCCTCCGTGAACTGATGAACGGTGCGCTCCTGGCCCTGGGCGCGCGTGGCGAGCTTGGCCTCCGGGCCGTCCGCCGCCCTCCAGCTCAGGTCGCCATAGGCCGCGCCCTGAATCTCGATGTGGTTCCACGGCTCCTTCGGCAACGTCAGCACCAACTGCTTGCCGCCCTCGACATAGGTGTTCCAGTCCGGCAGCTCGAAATAGTCGTCGCGGCCGGGCAGGCGGGAGCGGTTGTAGACGCCGGGCCAGGTGGTCTCGGCGATCCCGTCGGTTGCCTTCCACATCCATTGCTTCAGGTCGCGCGCATCGGCGAACTCGACCTTGCGGATGCGGGTGACCGGCGCGGTCAGCAGCGGCGGCGCTTCGCCCGGCCGGTTCCAGCCGTAGCGCAGCCACCATTCGTCGCGGACGCTCTGAGCGGCGAGGTCGCGGGGCTCGGCTGAGGCCGCGGTCTGCTCGGCCCTGGCGAGCGCGGCGATGGCCGGCGCGGGGAGCGAATGGTCGTAGATGCGCAGTTCGTCATAGTCGCCACCGCGCAGGAAGTTGTAGCGGCTCTGCACCTGGTGCGGCGAGACCGCCCGGCTGGTCGGACCGAACTGGTCGAGGCCCGAATCGTAGACCGCCACCGCAGCCTGCTTGGCCGCCAGCTTGCCGTCCACATAGAGCGCGACGCCGCGCGTCTCGTCCCAGGTGAAGGCGAGGTGAGTCCAGGCGTCCGGCCCAGGACGCCTCGGGACTTTGAACGAGACGCGGGTGCGGGCCAGGTTGTTGTCGGTGACAAAGGCGTCGAAGCCCGCGCCATTCCAGTCGATCCGGAGCCAGGCCATGTCCCAGCTCGAGTGGTCGGCATAGCCCACCCGGAACAGCGGAAAGGGCGCCTCGCCGACCGGATAGCGGCTGCGCCAGAAGAAGGAGAGCGTCCCGCTCTGGGCGTAGATGTTGCCGGCCGCCTTCCAGGACAGCACGACGTCGTCGGCGGCCGACAGCGCGCCGCCCTGGCGGCCATCCGCCACCATTGCGACCTTGTCGGCGAAGTTGGGGACCGGATCGCCACCGGCCACCTCGGCGGTGAGCCCCCTGTCGGCCGACATCCGGAACAGCAGACCCGGTTCGGCCGCTTGTCCGGCGCCGGCCAGAACCAGGCCCGCGGTGGCCGCGAGCAGCACGAAACGACGATGGCGGTCCTGGCGCACGATCCGACCCTTCCTGATACGGCGACCCTACTCCGAGCGTCGGTTGCGGCCACGAATTCCCTTATGACACCGGTGGCAATAAATTCCGCGCAGTGTCCGGCGGGGGCTTGCGGGCCCCACTAAACCATGGCTTATTCGCCGTTGCTACCGGTGTCATGCCTTGTTTTGACACCGGTGTCATATATAGGATGCGAGCAGCGTCAAGCTTCGCGGACCGGTCGGCTTCGTATCGACTGGCTGCGGCTCGCGAGGGAGGGAAAGACCATGTTTCGCCAAGGAACCAACGCGTCCGGCCACCGGCTGCTGAACAGCGCCTCGCTCGCCGCGATCGCCTGCGCCACTGCCACGGGCGTCGCGCTCTGGGCCGCCGCCGCCCCCGCGGCTGACGCGCCGAAGCAGGTCGAGGAGATCGTCGTCACCGGCTTCCGCGGCAGCCTCGAACAGGCCCTGCAGCTCAAGAAGACCTCGCCGGTCTCCGCCGACTCGATCCTGGCCGAGGACATCGGCAAGTTCCCCGACCTGAACCTCTCCGAATCGATCCAGCGCATCCCCGGCGTCGCCCTGCAGCGCGACGCCGGCGAAGGGCGCGAAATCTCGATCCGCGGTCTCGGCCCCCAATTCACCCGCGTCCGGATCAACGGGATGGAGGCGCTCTCCACGACCGGGACCTCCGACGCCAACGGCGGCGTCAACCGCGGCCGGGCCTTCGACTTCAACGTCTTCGCCTCGGACCTCTTCAACTCGATCACCGTCAACAAGACCGCGCAGGCCTCCACCGAAGAAGGCTCGCTGGGCGCGACCGTCGACCTGAAGACCGCGCATCCCTTCGACTACAAGGGCTTGACCTTCGTGGTCTCTGGCCAGGAAGGCTACAACGACCTCTCCAAGAAATATAATCCGCGCGGCGCCATCCTGTTCGCCAACCAGACGGCGGACGGAACCTGGGGCGGCCTCGTCTCGGTGGCCTACAGCCGGCGCGACACCAAGGATGTCGGGACCTCGACCGTGCGCTGGGCGACAGGCAGCGCGTTCGCGCCAGGCTTCCGCTCGGTCCTGCCGACCGCCGGCGTCACGCTCGCCCAGGCCAACGCCGCCTACCACCCGCGCTTCCCGCGCTTCGACGACTACACCGACCATGCCGAGCGTCTGGGGGCCACCGGTTCGATCCAGTGGTCGCCGGACAAGAACACGGTCGTCACCTTCGACGCGCTCTACGCGGACTTCAAGGCGACCCGTGAGGAGCGCTACCTCGAGGCGCCGTCGTTCAGTGTCTCCGGCGCCTGCACCGCGGCTACCACCGCCAGCGGCGCCTGCGGTATCGCTCAGACCGACGTGGTCTCCGCGACCATCGATCCGGCGAACACCCTGAGCAAGGGCGCGTTCAACAACGTCGACCTGCGCGTCGAAGACCGCTTCGACAAGCTGGACACCAAGTTCACCCAGTTCACGCTGGCCGGCGAGCACACCTTCAACGACCGGTGGAAAGCCGACTTCGTGGTCGGTCACGCCAAGTCGGATTTCACCAACCCGATCCAGACCACGCTGACCTTCGACCAGTATAATGTGCAGGGCTACGCCTACGACTACACCCAAGGCCGCGTTCCGCTCCTGAGCTACGGCAGCGCCAACCTGACGAGCCCGGCGGCCTGGACCCTCACCCAGATCCGCGAGCGGCCGCAGACCGCGCTCAACACCTACGATAACGGCCAGGTGAACCTCTATTTCACCCCCTTCGAGGCGGTGAGGGTCTCGGGCGGCCTGGACTTCAAGAAATACGAATATGTCACCACCGAGCGCCGCCGCACGATCGGGACGACGGCCAACCAGGAAGCGGTCATCCCGGCCGGCGTCGCGGCCATTCCGCTGTCCAGCTATTCCACGGTCACGACGCTCAATACCCAGGGCCTCGACGCACCGGCCGGCACGGCGGTCAACTGGCTCGCGCCGAACCTCAACCTGGCCAACAGCCTGCTCAGCCTCTACGATCCGACCGCCTTCAACGGAGCCTTCCGCCTGGGTCCCGAGCCGGCGCTCGGCAACAACAATTCGGTCCGCGAAAAGGATACCGGCGGCTACCTCCAGGCCGACTGGCATACCCAGATCGGGAACATCCCGTTCCGCGGCAATGTCGGCGTCCGCTACATCAAGACCGACGAGACCGCCTCAGGCTTCAGCTTCCTCGCCGGCGCGCCGGTGGCGATCACCGCCAGCCGGAAATATTCCGACACCCTGCCGTCGATCAACATGGTGCTGGAGCCGGTCGAGAACTTCCTGATCCGCTTCGCCGCGGCCAAGGTCATGGCGCGCCCGAACCTTGGCGGCCTGACCCCCAGCGTCACGGTCAGCGTCTCCGGCGCCAGCCACACAGTGACCGCCGGCAACCCGAACCTCGATCCGTTCCGGGCGAAGGCCTACGACCTCTCCTTCGAGTGGTACTTCCAGCGTGGCTCGCTGATCTCGCTGGCGCTGTTCCGCAAGGACATCGACAGCTTCGTGCAGACCAAGCAGCAGAGCGCGGTCTTCCACAACAACGCCTTCGGGATCCCCGACAGCGTGGCCGTGGCCGCCTGCGGAACCCTGGTCGGCTGCGACACCACCTCGACCCAGTGGACCTTCACCGTGCCGGTCAACACGCCCGGTGGCCCGGTCGACGGCTTCGAGATCAACTACCAGCAGGCCTTCACCGCCCTGCCGGGCCTGCTCGCCCATACCGGGGTGCTGTTGAACTACACCCACGTCAAATCCTCGATCGACTACGTGAACGGGGCCGGCGTGGTCGTGGCGACCAACGACCTCACTGGCCTGTCGCGCAGCTCCTACAACGCCACGGTCTATTATGAGGACGACAGGATCTCGACCCGCGTTTCGGCCGCCCATCGATCGAAGTACCTGACCCGCGTGCCCGGCCAGGAGGCCGGCACCGACGTCGACGGCACGAACGGGACTTTCAACCTCGACGCCTCGTTCCAATACACCTGGAACCAGCACCTGAAATTCACCCTGGAAGGCATCAACCTGACCGACCAGTTCCAGGATCAGTTCAACGACAGCTCAAACCGCGTGAGCTTCTACCACCACACCGGCCGGGAGTTCCTGCTGGGCTTCCGCTACAGCTACTAGAGCGTTTGCCGCCGGATTTGGATCAAGTCGGGCGATCAGCAAGAACGACCAGCAAAAACCCAGAGCCGCGTTTCGATTCAATCGAAACGGAGAAGGCTCTAGGGGCCGGTTCGCGAGGCTGCTGTCCGGCAGCCGCGCGAACGGCTGTCTTCGAACCGCGGATCGGTGGTCGGGTCGGAGCCATCCGCCCGGACCTGGCGGCAGCGCGGATCGTGCGGATCCAGGGCTGAATCGCCAGCGCCGCCCAAGGCGAGGCCGATACTCAGGCTTTGGTGATCGCCGCCGCCGTAGGGGGCCCCGAAGCCTCGGCCCCAGACGCCTCGGCCGCCGCGCCCGTTGAATTGCGTCTCGCTGGCCGCGATGCTCAGCGTGCCGGTCTGGCCGACCGGTATGTCGCTGCGCACATACGCGCTGCGGTAGCCGCTCGTGCCCACCGCCACATCGACCACGCCGTGGATCGCGCGCGGCTCCTCGCCGCCGGGGGTGACGCCGAGCGCCCTGTCCTTGGGAATCTGCGCGCCCGGGGAGGTCTTCAGGTAGGTGTCGATCTGGTCGGCGATGCTGATCGGCGGCGCCCCGGCCCCGACCCCGACCCCGACCCCTGGCGCGGTCGCCACGGCCTCTGGTTCCGCCGCCCGCGCCGATCCGACGGTGGCGAGGGCCAGGAGCAGCAGGGGCAGCAGGTGGCGTGATCGAGACATGCCCAGAGCCTGCGCGCCGCAAGGCGCCGGAATAAGGCGCCGTCGCAATGCGCCCGCAACACGGGCCCTCCAGTTTGCGCCGCCAGGGCGCACAAGCCAGTTGTCGCCCGTCATGAGCCGCGCAGGCGCCAAGCCCGCGCCGTCGATGCACAACTTCAAGGGGCTTCACCCGATGATCCAGAAGAGTCTCGCCGCGCTGATCGCGCTTGGCCTGTCCGCGACCGCGGCGATGGCCCAGCCCTCCGCGCCCTCCGAACGGCCGGCCGCCGCCGCCCGCGCCGCCCGTACGGGCTCCGACGAGCCAGCCGCCGCCGGCCCGGTCGTGGAGCGCCGTACCGACCGCGGCGCCATGGCCGGAGAGCATAGGATCACCGACGCCGATATCGCCACCGCGCCGTTGATGGAGCAGGCCAAGTCCTCGCACCACACCGTGGTCATCAACGGCCAGACCATCGGCTACACGGCCACTGCCGGCACGCTTACCCTGCGTTCCGACGACGGCAAGCCGATCGCCTCGATGTTCTACGTGGCCTACACCGCCGACGGCGGCAAGAACCGGCCGGTGACCTTCAGCTACAATGGTGGTCCGGGCTCGGCCTCGCTGTTCGTGCACATGGGCCTGGCCGGTCCGGTGCATGTGAACACCGACTCACCGGGCGCGACCCATGGCCCCCCCTTCAACATCACCGAGAACCACGAGAGCCTGCTGGACAAGTCGGACATGGTGTTCCTCGACGCCATCGGCGCCGGCTACTCTCGCCCGCTCGGCGACACCAAGGGCGCCGAGTTCTGGGGCGTGGACCAGGATATCGACGCCTTCGCGCGCGGTATTCAGCGCTATGTGACCATCAACCACCGCTGGAACTCGCCGAAGTTCCTGTTCGGCGAAAGCTACGGCACCACCCGCTCGGCGGGCCTGGTCTACGCGCTGCAGCAGCGCGGCCTGCAGTTCAACGGCGTGCTCCTGCTGTCGTCGGTGCTGAACTACGGCGCCCACGATTCCGGCTTCGACCACAGCTACGTGAGTTATGTCCCGAGCTTCGCCGCCACCGCCGTCTACTGGAAGCGGTCGGCCATCCAGCCCAAGGACCTCAACGCCTATCTCGACGAGGTCCGCGCCTGGGCCGCGGGTCCGTACCTGACGGCCCTGACCAAGGGCGGCAATATCTCGCCACAGGAATTCGACGCCACCGCCAAGCAGCTCTCAGCCTACATCGGAATCCCCGCCGAGTTCATCAAACGCGCCAATCTGCGGGTCGACCTGAACCATTTCCGGGTCGAGCTGCTGCGCGACCAGAACCGCATCCTCGGCCGCTATGACACCCGCTTCACCGGTATCAACACCGACAACGTCGGCGAGAACGCCGAATACGATCCGTCGGATACCGGCATCAACGGGGCCTATGTCGCGGCCCTGCACGACTGGGTGGAGCAGCTCGGCTACACGACGGATCTCAACTACTGGCCCTCGGGTCCGAACATCAACCAGGCCTGGGACTGGCGTCACCGTCCGCCGGGCGGCGGCTTCGGCGGCGGTGGGCGCAAGGAGGCGGTGGCCAACACCGCGGCCGACATGGGCGTCGCCATGCGTCAGAACCCGCACCTGATGGTCTATGCGCTGAACGGCTACTACGACATGGCCACGCCGTTCTTCGGGACGGAGTACGACATCAGCCACCTCTACCTGGACCCGTCGATCAAGGGCAACGTACGCTTCGGCTACTACGCCTCGGGCCACATGGTCTATCTGAACCAGGACGCCCTGAAGCAGATGAAGGCCGACGTCGCCAGGTTCTACGACGACGCCCTGGCCAAAAAGTAGCTACGGCTTTAGCCACGCCGCCGCGACCTTCGCTGAGCCCTTCAGCGTCGGCGTGGCGGCGTCCGGTCCGACCGCCACCCGGTAGGCGCCGGCGTCGAGCGTCCAGCCGTGGCCGCGCCAGTCGGCCAGCATCCGCCGCGGCGCGGTCACGCTCACGACGCGCGCCTCGCCGGGCCTGAGGCTCACCTTCGACCAGCCGATCAGCCGCTGCTGCGACCGCCTGGGCGCGGCGGTCAGATAGAGCTGCGGCGTGTCGGTCCCAGGGCGCTTACCCGTGTTGGTGACGGTGAAGCGCGCTGTCAGGGTCTTGCCGCCGGTGACCGTCAGGCCGGAGTAGCGGAAGGCGGTGTAGGACAGTCCATAGCCGAACGGAAAAAGCGGCGTCGCCCCGGATTTGGCGAAGGCGCGATAGCCGACGTCGGAGCCCTCCGTGTACGTTACATCGAACGGCTTGGCCGCCGACGGCGTCAGGGTCTCCACGATGTTCTGATCCGAGCCCGGCAGCACCGCGCGCGCAAACTGTTTCTCGCTGGCCGGGAAGGTCATCGGCAGGCGGCCCTGCGGCCCCACCTCGCCGAACAACAACTTACCGATCGCCTCACCGCCGCGTCCGCCGGAATACCAGGCCTCCAGGATCGCGCCGACGCCGCCCTGCCAGGGCATGGCGACCGGCCCGGCGGTTTCCAGCACCACCACGGTCTTCGGATTGGCCGCCGCCACCTGGGCGATCAGGGTGTCCTGCGCTCCATCAAGCCTGGCGGCGATGTCCATGCCTTCCGTCGACCACTGGGTCGCGAAGACCACCACCACGTCGGCGGACCTGGCTAGCGCCACCGCCGTCGCCAGGTCCGACCCATCGTTGAAGGTCACCACGGCCCCTGGCGCGCGCGCCTTGATCGCGGCCAATGGCGCGGACGGATGATAGACCTGCCCGCCGCCCCATTGCGGGGCGCCCTTCGGCTTCGGGAACGCCACGGAGCCCAGCGGGATCACCTGCGAGGATCCACCGCCGGAGATCACGCCGACATCGGCATGCCCGCCGATCACCACGATCCGCTTCGCCGTCTTCATCAGCGGCAGCAGCCCGCTATCGTTCTTCAGCAGTACGATCGCCTGCTCCGCCGTCCGGCCGGCGACCCGGCTGTCGGAGGCGGTGTCGAGGCCGCCGGCGACGACCGGATGGTCCACCACGCCCGCCGCGAACAGGCTCCGCAGATAGCGATGCGCCATCTCGCGGACCCGCGCCGCCGCGATCTCGCCGCTCGCCACCGCCGCCTTCAGCGGCGCGTCGAAAAACACCTGCTTGTCGAGCTGTTGCCCGCTCTCCTGATCGAGCCCCGCCTTGGCCGCGGCCACGCCGTGCACGGCGCCCCAGTCGCTCATCACCCAGCCCGGATATTTCCAGTCGTTCCGCAGCACCTCGGTCAGCAGGAACCGGTTCTCGCAGGCATAGACCCCGCCGACCCGGTTGTAGGCGCACATCACCGAGCCTGGATGGCCGGTCTCAATGGCGATCTCGAAGGCCAGCAGGTCGCTCTCGCGGAACGCCGCCTCGTCGATCTGGCCGTCCAGCACCATGCGGCCGGTCTCCTGATCGTTCAGCGCGAAATGCTTCACCGTGGAGACGATGTGGTTCGACTGGACGCCGGCGATCGCCGCCCCGTCCAGCGTGCCGGCCAGCAGCGGGTCCTCGCCGAAATATTCAAAATTCCGTCCGTTACGCGGATCGCGCAGCAGGTTCACCCCGCCGGCCAGCAGGACGTTGAAGCCCTTCTGGCGTGCCTGCTTGCCGATCATCGCGCCGGCGGCGAAGGCAGCCTTCGCGTCCCAGGTCGCGGCCAGGGCCACGCCGGAGGGCAGCGCGGTGGCGTCATCGTCCTTGCGGCCGGCGTTGGCGACGCCGAGGCTGGCGTCGCTCTCGGTCAGCTCGGGGATGCCGAGCTCGGGGATGCCTGGAAAATAGCCCGCCGAGATCAGCACATGGGCGGGCTTCCTCGGTCCCATGAACACCGGCATCGACCCATGCAGCAGGGCGATCTGCTGGTCGAGGCTGAGCCTGTCCAGCACCAGGTCCGCGCGCCGGTCTGGGCCGAGCCTGGGGTTCGCCCACGGCTGGACCGCCACCGCCTTTGGCGCCGCGCTCGCCAGCCCCGGCAACGCCAGCACCAGCGCCGCCGCGCAGACGCCCGCCTTCAGATTCCGCCCCACCATCGCACCCTCCGCATCTCTTGTTGGCGTCACGCTAGACCAAGCCCGGCGGGCCTGACAGCCCGCCGCCGAAATCCGGTCTAGAGTGAAGGTCTTGCGGCGTAGGCCCGACCGGGCGCACCCTCTCCGGCAATAGGGAAATAGGGGAGGTATCGATGCGTACTGTGATCCTGGCCGCCGGTCTGTTCGCCGCTCTCGGCCTTTCAGCCTGTGGCGAGTCCAAGACCGACACCGCCGCCGCGCCCGCGGCCCCGGCCGCGCCGAAGTATGCCGGCCGTTCGCAGACCATGTATGCGGGCGAGGAGATGGTCGACAAGGTCGATAGCGCCAGCATCAAGGTCGGCAAGGCCGGCGTGCTCGACATGCAGGCCGCGGGGTCCGTGACATCGGCCGGCTACACCAAGTCGGGCTTCCTGCCGCGCATCAATGCCGGCCCGCCGAAGGACGGCGTCTATGAGGTGGACGTCGTCGCCGAAAAACCGGCCACCGCCGGGGCTGCCGCCGCCACGCCGATCGCGGTGAAGGGCGCCTGGTCGCCCTATCCCGCCGACCACCTGAAGGGTGTGAAGTTCATCGGCAAGACCAACTCGGTCACCGCGATGCTGCCGGCCGGCTAGAGCGTTTGCCGCCTGACTCGGATCAAGTCGGGCGGTCGGCAAGAGCGGCCAGCAGAAGTCTGGAGCCCCGTTTCGATTCGATCGAAACGGCGAAGGGTCTAGACGCGGCCCGCGGCGGTTGACCTCGCGATTTGTCGGTTGCCATGCGGCGGGGCGGCGGGCCAGATGGCCGGCCGCGCCCCCGTCCTTGTCGGCGCCGCTCAAGAGGGTCCGCAGCCCATGGACATCGGCGTCTTCATCCCGATCGGCAACAACGGCTGGCTGATCTCCGAGACCGCGCCGCAGTACATGCCGTCGTTCGCGCTCAACAAGACCGTCGTCCAGGCGGCGGAGAGGTACGGCTTCGACTTCGCGCTCTCGATGATCAAGCTGCGCGGCTTTGGCGGCAAGACCGAGTTCTGGGAGCACAACCTTGAGAGCTTCACCCTCATGGCGGGGCTCGCCGCCGTCACCAGTAAGATCAAGATCTTCGCTACCGCCGCGACCCTGACCATGCCGGCGCCGATCGTCGCGCGCATGGCGTCGACCATCGATTCCATCGCCGGCCCGGGGCGCTTCGGCATCAACCTGATCACCGGCTGGCAGAAGGCCGAGTACGACCAGATGGGCCTGTGGCCCGGCGAGAGCCACTACAAGGATCGCTATAACTACCTGGCCGAATACGCGACCGTGCTGAAGGGCCTGATGGAAACCGGCCGCAGCGACTTCAAAGGCCAGTACCTGCGGATGGACGACTGTCGGGTCAGCCCCCGGCCGACCGACGTCAAGATCATCTGCGCCGGCTCGAGCGACGAGGGCCTGGCGTTCACCGCTCAGTATGCGGACTATTCCTTCGCGCTCGGCAAGGGAACCAACACACCGACCGCGTTCGCTCCGGTCAACGCCCGACTGGCCGCCGCCAAGGCCAAGACCGGCCGCGACGTAGGCTCCTACATCCTGTTCATGATCATCGCCGACGAGACGGACGAGGCGGCCATGGCCAAGTGGCGGCTCTACCGCGAGGGCGCGGACCAGGACGCGCTATCTTGGCTAACAAGCCAGGCCGCGCCCAACGCCCAGGGCGGGACCAGCAACACCAACACCACCCAGCTCGCCGCTCCGGAATCGGCGGTGAACCTCAACATGGGCACGCTGGTCGGGTCATATGACAGCGTGGCCCGCATGCTGGACGAGGTCGCGGGCGTTCCCGACACGGCCGGCGTCCTGCTGGTCTTCGACGACTTCGTAAAGGGCGTCGAGGACTTCGGAACCCGTATCCAGCCTAAGATGAAGAGCCGCGCCAATGTCAGTGCTTAGCCTAACCTCCCGCCGTTTCACGGGGAGGTGAAGGATGACGCATCCCACCGTCCCGCGCCCAACAGTTCCAAGACACGGCGCTGTCACCTTGCCGGCCCGCCCCGAGAACCTGCCGATCAACCCGCACGAGACCGCGCTGATCGTCGTCGACATGCAGAACGCCTATGCCTCGCCAGGCGGCTATCTGGACCTGGCGGGCTTCGACATCGAAGGCTCTGCAGCCGTCATTGACCGCATCGCGCTGGCGATCGCGGCGGCGCGCAAGGCGGGCGTCCAGGTGGTGTTCTTCCAGAACGGTTGGGACGCGGAGTACGCCGAGGCCGGCGGCCCCGGCTCGCCCAACTGGTGGAAGTCCAATGCGCTGAAGACCATGCGCGAGAAGCCGGAGCTGGACGGGACCCTGCTCGCCAAGGGAGGCTGGGACTACGCCCTGGTCGACCAACTGACGCCCCAGCCCGGCGACATCGTCATCCCCAAGCCGCGCTATTCCGCCTTCTTCAACACCGCTCTCGATTCCATGCTCCGGGCACGGAACATCCGGACGTTGGCCTTTTGCGGCATCGCCACCAACGTCTGCGTGGAATCGACCCTGCGCGACGGCTACCACCTGGAATATTTCGGGGTCCTGCTGGAGGACGCCACCCACCAGGCGGGGCCAGCCTTTCTACAGGAAGCCTCTGTCTACAATGTGGAGAGGTTCTTCGGCTGGGTGTCGAACACCGCCGACTTCTGCGGCACGATCAGCCAGGCCCCGCCGGGCTCATAACCAAGGAATTGCCCCATGCCCAAGACCATCGTCCTGCCGCCCGGCACGCAGAAGCCGATCGCGCCATTCTCGCCCGGCACGCTGGCCGACGGAGTCGTCTACGTCTCCGGTACGCTGGCCTTCGATAAGGACAACAACGTCGCCCACGTCGGCGATGCCGAGGGCCAGACGCGGGCGGTCTTGGAGACCATCAAGTCGGTGATCGAGACGGCCGGCGGGACGATGGATGACGTCACCATGAACCACATCTTCCTGAAGGACTGGGCCGACTACGCCGCGCTCAACAAGGTCTATGCGGAGTATTTCCCGGGCGATAAGCCGGCCCGCTTCTGCATCCAGTGCGGCCTCGTGCGCCCTGACTTCCTGGTCGAGATCGCCTCCATCGCCCACATCGGCAAGCGCTAGATCCGTGGCGCCAACCCAAAACAACCGCACCGCCGACCACGACATCGACCCGGTCTTCCTGAACCGCTGGTCGCCGCGGGCCTTCACCGGCGAGGCGATGCCGGACGCGGTGCTGATGCGCCTGTTCGAGGCGGCCCGCTGGGCGCCCTCGGCGCTCAACATCCAGCCCTGGCGGTTCGTCTACGCCCACCGCGGGACGCCCGAATGGACGCCGCTGTTCGACGCCCTGATGGAGATGAACCAGGCCTGGGTCGCCAAGGCTTCGGTCCTGGCCTTCTGCCTCTCCGACCGCTTCCGCCGCAAGCCGGGCGCGGAGCCTACCGCCAACCGCAGCCACAGCTTCGACGCCGGCGCCGCCTGGGCCTGCCTCGCCCTGCAGGCCCACCACCTAGGCTGGGCCGCCCACGCCATGGGTGGCTTCCACGGCGACAAGGCCCATCTGGCGCTGGGCGCGAGCGAGGCCGACTACCGGGTTGAAGCCGCTATCGCCATCGGCCGACCGGCCGGCGCGGAAACGCTGCCGGAGGCCTACCGGGCGCGGGAGGTTCCGAGCGGACGCGAGCCGGTGGGGCGCTTTGTGTTTGAGGGGCGGATGGGAGCGTGACGCGGCGGCGGCTGTGCCTAACCGAATGACGGCGATTGCGCCGCCTTGGCCAGCGCCCCTGCGTAGTCCGGCGCGGGGATCGCCGCCGTGCGGATCCGGAAGCGGTTGTCCGGGGTGTTAGGCGCGTTGACCTGGCGGGTCGGCATGAAGCCGCGGTCGATACCGCCGGCCAGGGTCAGAACCACGTCCTGCCAGAACACCGGCTGGTTGAAATAGAAGCCGTGGGTCTTGGCGATCGCCAGATGGTCGGCGACCGACGGCAGGGCCTTGTCGAACAGCTCGCTGCAGTCGACCTCGCACATGCTGGCCGGCGCATCGTCCGGCAGGCCGACCCGACCCATCCGCGCCGCCAGTTCCAGCCGCTTGGCGTTGGAAACGGCCAGCGCCTTGTCGTAGCGGTTGCAGTAGGCGGTCAACCGTCCCGCGTGCGCCGCGAAGGCCTTGGCGGTGGGCGTGTCGGCGGAGAACACCGTGGCGTCGACGTCGGCGGCCACCAGGATCAGCTGGCCCACCCGCCAATCCGGCGGCACGTCCTGATAGGACCAGATGAACGCCTGCTGGACCACGAAACAGCCCATGGAGTGGGCCATGACATGCAGGTTGATCCGGCAGTTCTGGGTCTGGGCGTCGCGCAGCAGCGAGATGCCGGAGGTGACCAACGCGTTGGCCGCGAGCCGTGCGTGCTCGCGGTCCGACAGGTAGGCGAAGACCAGCCCCTTCGACGGCCAGTCGAAGCTGATGAACTGCCCCAGGAAGCCGTTGTCGGCCGCCGCCTTGGCCATCTTGTGGTGGGCCGCCACCGCTGACTGGAAGTCGACGTTGAACCCATGGACGAAGACGATGATGTCCCCGTGGCGCGTGTCGTCCTCGGCCTTCGGGAACTGCGCGATGATCTGGGCTTCCCAGAGGGTCTTGGCGAGCTCCGTCTCCGCGCCGGTATCGTCGAGCTTCAGATAGCGGGCGGTTGGGCTCGGCGTATCGCCGCCGTCCTGCGTCCGCATGGTGATCATGTAGCTGGCCATGGCCTGTGCTCCCCCGCGCGAGCAACGCTAAGCCGCGCACGAAAGCGATGCAACCGAGGCGAGATCGGCGCCGATCGCCCCGGCGGCGCGGCCCCGGTCAGGGCCGGCCGCCGGGGGTGGTGGTCACATCAGGCGGCGGTCTGCGCGCCAGCCAGGAAATCCATCTTGCCTAGCGGAACGCCTTGGTTGCGCAGCAGGGCATAGGCAGTGGTCACGTGGAACAGGAAGTTGGGCATCGAGAAGGTCAGCAGGAAGGTCTGCCCGATGAATTCCATCGTGCGGCCCGGGAAGGTCAGCACGATGGCGCGCTCTTCCTGGCCGTCCACCTGTTTGCGATCGATGGTCTCCAGGAAGGCGATGGTCTTGGCGATCCGTTCCTTCAGCTCCGGGAAGGTGGTCTCGGTGTCGGGCATCGGCGGCGGCTCGACGCCCGCCAGCCGCGCGCCGCCGGACTTGGCGCCGTCGCTGGCCAGCTGAATCTGGCGGGCGAAGTTGGCCATGCCGTGGCCCAGGCTCGCCTCGACGAACGTCGAGAGCGGCGCCTTCTGGTCGGTGGCGTAGGTCTCGGCCTTGTTCATGAAATGGCTGAGATTGCCCAGCATGCGGATGTAGACGGCGATCGAGGCGTCGTAGAGCGAAAGGGACAAGGGCGTTTCTCCAATGGCAAGGCTGTCAGATAGTGCGCCCGGCCATCCACAGCCACCCGCCATTGACTCGAAGGTCACGAAGGTATCCGCCCATGCGCCTGATCGACGCCGCCGAGGTCCGCGCGAACCTCACTTACGCGGTCTGTATTCCGGCGGTGCGCGCCGCGATGATCGCGCTGTCGGCCGGCGAGACACGCCAGCTGCTGCGCTCGATCCTGCACTTCGACGACGGCCGCATGTTCGGGGTGATGCCCGGCGCCATGGGCGAGGCGGCGGCCTTCGGCGCCAAGGTGTTGAGCGTCTTTCCGCAGAACTTCGAGGTCGGCCGCCCGTCGCACCAGGGCGTCGTCCTGCTGTTCGATCCCGTCACCGGGGAGCTGTCCTGCGTCGCCGAGGCCCGCACCATCACCGGCATCCGCACGGCGGCCGCCAGCGCTGTCGCGACCGACGCGCTGGCTCGCCCCGACGCGCGGCGGCTGGCGCTGCTGGGCTATGGCGAACAGGCCGAAACGCACCTGGCCGCGATCGCAGAGGTTCGCGACCTGGAGAGCGTGACCGTCTGGGGCCGCTCGGCCGACCGGGCCCGGGCCTTCGCCGCTCGGGTCCAGCCCCACGCGAGCGTCCCGGTGCGCGTCGCCGCGACGGCTGAGGCCTGCGTCGCCGAGGCCGACATCGTCTGCACGGTCACCGCGTCCGCCGAGCCGGTGCTGCAGGGCGCCTGGGTGCAGGCCGGGACGCACGTCAACCTGGTGGGCTCCAGCTTTCCGGGGCCGGCCGAGGCTGACAACGACCTGGTCGCCGGCTCACGGTTCATCGCCGACTACCGCGAGGGGATCCTGAAGCAGGGCGCCGAGTTCCTGCACGCCAAGGCCGCGGGCCTGGTGGGCGACGACCATGTGGTGGGCGAGATCGGCCAGGTGCTGTCTGGCGCCCTGCCCGGCCGCCAGTCGCCGGACCAGATCACCGTCTACAAATCCATCGGCCACATCGTGCAGGACCTGGCCAGCGTCCAGGCCCTGCTGGCGATCCCGCCCCAATCCTAGCAAAAAAAAGGGGCGCTAACGCTGCGCGGCCAGCACCCGCAGGAAGTTGCCGCCCATGATCTTGGCGACCTCGGGCTCGCCCATCCCGTGCGCCAGCAGGGCCGCGGGGATCAGCGGCCAGTCGGCGTAGTCGGCGAAGACCGGCATGAAATTGGCGTCCATGTCGGTGCCGATGGCCACGTGGTCGACGCCGACCGCGTCCACCAGGCGCAGGATCGACTCGATCCATTCGGCGACGGTCTTCTGGCCGATGCCGGAGGGAACGGAGCCCACGATACCGCCGTGGGTGGAGACCAGCCGGGCGTGCTCGACGCTGACCAGCCGCGGGTGATCGACGTCGGGACGTTTCAGGTTGGTGTGCGACAGCATCATCGGCCGGGTGGCGACCTCGACCGCATCGCGGGTGACGCCGAGCGAGGCGTGCGCCAGGTCGACGATGATCCCGGTCTTGTTCAGCTGCCTGACGATGTCGCGGCCGAGCGGCGTCAGACCGGGATAGCGCGGCGCCTGGGTCTGCGGGTCGCCGATCTGGTTGGGGTGGTAGTGGACGATGGTCACCGCGCGGACCCCGTCTGCATAGGCCGTTCGGATGCGGTCCAGCCGGTCTTCGATGAAGTCGCCGCCCTCCACGGCGAACACCGCCGCGGTGCGCCCGACAGCCAGGGCGTTGGCGATATCGTGCGCGGTCCGGCCGGGTGCGGCGTCACCCTTGGCGACGAGGGCCTTCAGAACGCCGATCTGGCGCTGATAATCGGCCCAGGCCTCGCCCGGCTCAAACTCGCGGGCGGCCGCGAGACCGCCGGTCCGCGACGCCTCCAGCAGCACCGCGTCCGAGACGCAGTTGAAGAGCGCGGCGGTGACGTGACCCACGGCCATGTCGGCCAGCGCCTTGGCCTCGAACGGCGCGCCCATGGCCCGCGTGGTGGCGTTCTGTTTGGCCAGGCCGCGCAGGAAGAACCGGCCCGGATGGGCGTGGATGTCGACGCTAGGGTGCTTCAGTAAGAACGCCTGACCCGCCGCCATCTGCGCCTCGGTGAGCTTCAGCCCGGTGGCGCCGCCCTGCGGGTCGAAGATCTGTTTCTGCGCCCACGCTGGCCTGGCGCTGGCGGCGAGGCCCGCGCCGATCGCCCCCAGGAGGCGACGCCGTGAGAAGTTGCTCAAGCGAGGGTCTCCAGCACGCCGCGCACGATGGTGAACAGCTCACCGATCTCAGCCTGCGTGATGATCAGCGGCGGTGAGAAGGCTAGGATGTCGCCGGTGAAGCGGATCGCGGCGCCGGCCTTCAGCGCGCCGAGCATGACCTCGTAGCCGCGCCTCCCGGGGGCGTCGGGACGGGGACTGAGCTCGATGGCGCCCATCAGGCCGAGGTTGCGGATGTCGATGACGTGCGGGCAATCGCGCAGGCCGTGGATCGCGGCCTCCCACACCGGCGCCAGGGCCGCGGCGCGGGTCAGCAGGCCCTCGCGGCGGTAGATGTCGAGCGTCGCCAAGGCCGCCGCGCACGCCGCCGGATGGCCGGAATAGGTGTAGCCGTGGAACAGCTCGATGGCGTTCTCGGGCCCCCGCATCAGGGCGTCGTGGATGTCGCGGTGCGCGAATACCGCGCCCATCGGGAAGGCGCCGTTGGTGATGCCCTTGGCGGTGGTCATCATGTCCGGCGTCACGCCGAAGGCCTGGGCGGCAAACGGCGCGCCGAGGCGGCCGAAGCCGGTGATCACCTCGTCGAAGATTAGCAGTATGCCGTGTTGGGTGCAGAGCGCGCGCAGCCGCTCCAGATAGCCGACCGGCGGCGGCAGCACGCCCGCCGACCCGGCCACCGGCTCGACGATCACCGCCGCGATGGTCTCGGCGCCGTGCAGCGCGATCAGCCGCTCCAGGTCGTCGGCCCGCTCGGCGCCATGCGCCGGCTGGCCCTTGGAGAAGGCGTTGCGTTCCAGATCATGGGTGTGACGCAGGTGGTCGGCGCCCGGCAGGGTCAGGAAGGCGCGGCGGTTGTTGACCAGCCCGCCCACCGAGATGCCGCCGAAGCCCACCCCATGATAGCCCTTCTCACGGCCGATCAGCCGGGTGCGTTGTCCGTCGCCCCGCGCGCGGTGGTAGGCCAGCGCGATCTTCAGCGCGGTGTCCACCGACTCCGATCCGGAGTTGGTGAAGAAGATCCGATCGAGCCCCTCGGGCGCCAGCGCCGCCAGCTCCGTCGCCAGGTCGAAAACCAGCGGATGACTCATCTGGAACGACGGTGCGTAGTCGAGTGTCAGAAGTTGCTGGCTGACCGCCGCGGCGATCTCCGGCCGTCCGTGGCCGGCGTTGACGCACCACAGCCCCGCGGAGCCGTCGATCACCTGGCGCCCGTCCTCGGTGCGGTAGTGGACGCCGCTGGCGGAAACCAGCAGCCGCGGATCGGCCTTGAACTGCCGGTTGGCGGTGAACGGCATCCAGAAGGCGTCCAGGCTCGGCCGGTTGAGGCGATCGGAGATGTCGTTCATGGCGTGACCCCTGCGCTGCGTCGGCCTACGAAATCAGGTTCGCGGCAGGCCCGCCACCTGATTGAGCCTGGCCCAGCTGCGGCCATGCGCGCCGTGGCCGGCGCGACCGGCCCCGTGCAACGCCGCGCACCAGCGCGCCTCGACCGCTTCGGCCTCCCGCCAGCACTCGGCGATGGCGGTCTTCAGCACGGCTGGACCGCCGTCGGACGCCGCGTCGATCCGCGCCGAGAATCCCGCCTCGACGCTGTCGCGTTCGCCTTGGATCGTAGCGAGGCCTGCCGTGAAATCGCGCAGCATCGCCCGATGCAGCCGCTCGTGGCGCCACCACAGGGCCGTGTCGTCGAACCGGTCGCTGAGAGCGGGCCCTTGCGAGGGCAGACCGGTCTCGAACAGCCCAGTCTCGAAGATCAGGGGCTTGAAGAGGCTCGTGCAGGGCGCCGAGGTCCCGGTCACCCAATGGACCGCGCCGCCGGGCCGCAGCTCGCTGACCATCGAGGCGACGGACTGGCTGCGGCGCGGACCTTCGGCGGCGTGCATGCAGATCGTCCGGCCCCGCGTGTTGGCCGGCGTCCAGTCGGGGTCATCGCCGTGATCGCGCAGGATCGCCATCATACCCCGCGGCGTCAGCGCCGGAGCCGCATGGGCCAGCAGCGCCGTGCCGCGCGCACAGCGGCCCCGCCCGAAGCTGACCGCGTCGCGGTCCGGATCGAGCAACTGCCCGGCCACGTCGAAGCGGCCCCGGGCGTCGGCCCAGCCCGCCTCGCGGGCATGGGTCGCCAGGTCGTCGCTAACGGCGTCATAGGTGCGGCCTATGGAATAGGCGTTGGAAAGCGCCCGATGGTCGGCCACCCGCTCGACCGCCCACCAGCGCCCGGCGGTCTCCAGCACGAAGGCCTCCGCCGGATCGGCGACGATGAAGCCGTTGTTGTAGTAGAATCGGCCCAGGTGCCCGCAATCGCCGCCCTGGCCGTATTGCTTGAGCAGGCTGGTGATGACCTCCACGGCCTCGGCCGCGCTCGCCGCCCGCTCCAGCCCCAGCCGCACCAGGTCCATGCCGGTCAAGGCGGGTGTGCGCTGGGCCGGCGTCTTGGCGTGCACCGCCTCGTTGCCGATGATCACGCCGCACGCGTTGGCGCCCATCTCCGCGCCCCACATCCAGAAAGGCCGGCTGAGCAGACAGGCGTGCGTGGTCTCCGCGTCGGGGATCGTCAGGTAGGTAAGCTTCAGCGGACCGCCGCCGGTTCGTCGCGGCGACATCTCCAGGCCCTGGGCCTCGTTGCGTTCACGGTCGCTGTTCTTGGCGAACAGCGTCGCACCCCGCGCTGTCGAGGCCGCCAAGGCGACAAGGGTGTCACACATGACGCGACCGCTCGGGTCGGGTCACAACGGCAGCCGTCAAGACCCGGACACGCCAGCGCGGGTCTGGCGGACCAGCGCGTAGGTGAAGAGGACGGCCGTGGCGAATATCACCACGGCGGCGTAGGCCCCGGCGGTCACCTGCGACAGGCCGGTGATCCGGTGGAAACCCAGGATATAGGCCACGTCGCCGAACAGGCCGCCCAGCGTCATGATCACCGCGACGGTGACGGACTGCGAGATCGGCGCCTTTCGCCAGTCCATGATGCTGCGCAGGACCAGGCAGACGGCGAGCGCGATCGCGACGGCGCTGGCCGCCAGCACCCATGGGCCGTTCTCGAACAACGCCCCGCCACCGAACTTGAATGTGACGGCTCCGGAGACCCAGACGCCGAAGCCCAGCAGGGCCAGGATGGTCATCTCTTTGGTGGTCATGCCGCGCCCCTCCTCGTCGCCAGCCTAGAGCTTGACCGGTTTCCCGCTCCGTAGCGACTCCCCAGCCGCCTCCGCCAGCGACAGCGCGGCGAGGCCATCCGCATAGCCGATGCTGGACTGGGCCCGGCCGGCCAGGATGTCGGCGAAGTGGGCCATCTCGGCGCGATAGGCCGCCGCGTAGCGCTCGAGGAAGAAGTTCTGGAAGCGGTCGGCCTGGGCGCCGGTCTCGGTCCAGAGCTGGACGCTGCTTTCGAGGACGTTGTCGGCGCGGACCATGCCGGCCGAGGCATAGGCTTCGATCCGCTGGTCATAGCCGAAGCCGGAGCGGCGGCTGTTGGCGATGACGCAGAGCTTGCCCGATGCCGTCCTGAGCAGCGTGCGCGCGGTGTCGATGTCGCCGGCCGCGCCAATGGCCGGGTCGACCAGCGCGCTGCCCCAGGCGAACACCTCGCAGGCCTCCTCGTCCAGTAGCCAGCGGGCCATGTCGAAGTCGTGGATCGCCATGTCCTTGAAGAGCCCGCCGGAGACCTTCACGTAGGCGACCGGCGGTGGGGCCGGATCGTTGGAGGTGATCTGCAGGGTCTCGATACCGCCGACCGCGCCGGCGTCCAGCCGCGCCTTCAACGCCTGGAAGTTGGGGTCGAAGCGGCGGTTGAAGCCCAGCAAAAGCCGCGCGCCGGCGAGTGGGCCGGCGGCGGCGCTGGCGCGGGCGAGATCCATATCGAGGGGCTTTTCGCAGAAGATCGCCTTGCCCGCGGCGTGCGCCGCCAGACAGTAGTCCAGATGAGTGTCCGTGGTGCTGGCGACGATCACGGCGGCCACGCTCTCGTCGGCCAGGACGGCCTCAAGGGTGGCGACCGCCGCGCCGGTCTCGCGAGCCAGGGCTTCCGCGGCAGCCTCGACCGGATCGACCACGTGGCTGAGCGTCAGGTCCGGGTGGGCGACGGCGTTGGCGGCGTGGATCTTGCCGATGCGGCCGGCGCCGAGCAGGGCGATCTTGAGCATGGCCACCTTCTAGGGAGCAAAAGCCGCGCAAGACAAGGATGGCCGGCACAAGAAGCCGTGGCTCGCCGGCGCGGCGTGGCCTACAAAATCCGCCAGCGCGGGGTGGCGCGGGGGCTTTAGAGTTTGGCGCACGACGGCAAATCCCTGGATCTCCTGGCGATCGGCCGCGCCAGCGTCGATCTCTATGGCCAGCAGGTCGGTGGCCGGCTCGAGGATATGGGGTCCTTCGCCAAGTACGTCGGCGGCAGCCCGACCAACACGGCGATCGGCGCCGCGCGCCTGGGCCTGAAGACCGCGTTGCTGACCCGCGTCGGCGGCGATCACATGGGCCGCTTCATCCGTGAGCAACTGGCGCGCGAGGGCGTGGACCCAGCCTCGGTGCTGACCGACACGGCGCGGCTGACGGCCCTGGTGGTCCTCGGCATCCGTGATCGCGAGAGCTTCCCGCTGATCTTCTACCGCGAGGACTGCGCCGACATGGCGCTGAGCGCCGCAGACGTGGACGAGGCCCAGGTGCGGGCCGCCCGCGCCGTTCTGATCAACGGTACGCACCTGTCGCAACCCGGCGTGCGCGGATGCTCGATGAAGGCCGCCGAGCTCGCCCGTGCATCCGGCGGCAAGGTGGTGTTCGACGTGGACTACCGCCCAGTGCTCTGGGGCCTGACCGCCCGCGATCTGGGCGAGAACCGGTTCGTCGCGCACGAGGCGGTGACGGAGATCCTGCAGCAGGTGCTGCCGGTCTGCGATCTGGTGGTCGGTACGGAGGAGGAATTCCACATCCTCGGCGGTTCCCCGGACACCATCGCGGCCTTGAGGGCTGTCCGTGAACGGACCGATGCGCTGCTGGTCTGCAAGCGGGGGCCGGGCGGGTGCTCGGCCTTCGCGGAAGCGATCCCAGACAGCCTCGATGCCGGTGTGGTCGGGCCGGGCTTCAACGTCGAGGTGTTCAACGTGCTGGGCGCGGGCGACGCCTTCATGAGCGGCTTCCTGCGGGGCTGGCTCAGAGATCTGCCCTTGGATCGCTGCTGCGAACTGGCCAACGCCGCCGGCGCGATTGTCGTCTCCCGCCACGGCTGCGCCCCGGCCATGCCGACCTGGACGGAGATACAGGCGTTCCTCGCCAAGCGGGACTGGCCCTTCCGCCTGCGCGAAGACGCCGAGCTTGAGCACATCCATTGGGCCACGACGCGGATCGGGCGCTACGATCAGCTGATGGTGCTGGCCATCGATCACCGCAGCCAGTTCGAGGACATGGCCCGCGAGCTGGGCGCGGATATCGCCCGCGTCCCGGCGTTCAAAGCCCTGGCGCTGCAGGCCCTGGACGCGGTGGCCCAGGGCGACCCGCGGTTCGGCATCCTGCTCGATGGCCGGTTCGGCTTCGATGCCCTGGCCGCGGCGGCGGACCATCCCTATTGGATCGGCCGGCCCATTGAGGTCCCGAAGTCCCGGCCGCTGGAATTCGAAGGCTCGGCCGACGTGGCGACCGAAATCGCCGAGTGGCCGTTGAACCAGGTGGTCAAGGTGCTCTGCTTCTATCATCCGGACGACGAGGCCGACCTGCGCGAGCGCCAGGAGCGGCAGCTCGCCCGGCTGTTCGACGCCTGCCGCAAGACCCGCCATGAACTGCTGGTGGAGATCATTGCCCCGGCCGCCATGAGCACTGACGCGAGCACGATCGCGCGCGCCCTCGACCGCCTCTATGACCTGGGGGTGAAGCCGGACTGGTGGAAGCTGGAGCCGATGGATGACCCCGCCGCCTGGCGCAACGTCGCGCAGGTGATCGAGGCGCGCGATCCGTTCTGTCGCGGTGTCGTGCTGCTGGGCCTGTCGCAACCGGTGGAGACCCTGGTCGCGGCCTTCGAGGCAACCGCCCGGGTTCCGGTGGTCAAGGGCTTCGCGGTCGGCCGGACGATCTTTCATGATGCCGCGCGCGCCTGGCTGGCTCAGGAGATCGATGACGCCGAGGCGGTCCGCGGGCTGGCGGCCAATCTTTCACGGCTCGTCGAGGCCTGGCGCGGCGCGCGGGCGGCCGTGGGGCAGGCGGCATGAACCCGGTCCGGCTGACGGCGGCCCAGGCCGCGGTGCGCTATCTGGCGGCGCAGGACGTCGAGATCGAGGGCGCGACGGTCCCGTTCTTCGCCGGTGTCTGGGCGATCTTCGGCCATGGCAATGTCGCGGGGCTGGGCGAGGCGCTGTACGCCGCCCGTGAGGTTTTGCCGACGTTCCGAGCGCACAACGAGCAGGCCATGGCCCACGCGGCCATCGCCTACGCCAAGCAGATGCGGCGGTCCCGCGCCATGGTCTGCACCACCTCCGTCGGGCCGGGCGCCACCAACATGGTCACGGCGGCCGCCCTGGCTCATGTGAACCGTCTGCCGGTCCTGCTGCTGCCCGGCGACGTCTATGCAAGCCGCCGGCCCGACCCGGTGTTGCAGCAGATCGAGGACTTCGGCGATGGGACGGTAAGCGCCAACGACTGCTTCAAGCCCGTCTCCCGCTACTTCGACCGCATCACCCGACCCGAGCAACTGCTGGCGGCCCTGCCGCGCGCCATGGCGGTCCTGACCGATCCGGCGGACTGCGGACCGGTGACCCTGGCTTTCTGCCAGGATGTCCAGGCCGAGGCCTATGACTGGCCGGAGGCCTTCTTCCGACGTCGCCTTTGGACCCAGCGCCGCCAGCCGGCGGACCCGCGCGAGATCCAGGCCCTGGCCCGTCGCTTGCGGGACGCCGCGTCGCCGCTGATCGTCGCCGGCGGCGGCGTGCTCTACGCCCGCGCCGAGGCGGCCCTCGCCGCGTTCGCCGCGCGGACCGGCGTGCCGGTCGCCGAGACCCAAGCCGGGAAGGGCGCGCTCGCCTGGGACCATCCGCAGGCCCTGGGCGCCATCGGGGTGAGCGGAACTCGCGCCGCCAACGCCGCGGCCGCCGCCGCCGACCTGGTGATTGGGGTCGGCACCCGGCTGCAGGATTTCACCACCGGCTCGCGGGCCTTGTTCGCCAACCCTGACCGCGCGCTGGTGCAGGTGAATGTCGGCGCCTTCGACGCCTACAAGCACGGCGCCGAACCCGTCGTCGGCGACGCGGGCGCGGTGCTCGAGGCGCTGTCGGCGGCGCTCGGCGCCTGGCGGGCTCCGCCGGACTGGACGGATCGCAACGCCGCCGATCCTGGGATCACGCTGGTCGAGCTCGAAGCCTTCCTGGCCGAGACTGACGCCTCATTACCGTCCGACGCGCAGGTGATCGGCGCGGTCTGGAGAGCCATGGACGAGGACGCGGTGGTGGTGTGCGCCGCCGGCGGCCTGCCGGGCGAGCTGCACAAGCTTTGGCGGACCCGCCGACCGGGCGGCTATCATGTGGAGTACGGCTACAGCTGCATGGGCTACGAGATCGCCGGCGGGCTGGGCGTGAAGCTGGCGGCGCCTGACCGTGAGGTCGTGGTGATGGTCGGCGACGGTTCCTACCTGATGCTGAACTCCGAGATCGCGACCTCGGTGGCGATGGGCGCGAAGCTGATCATCACCGTGCTCGACAACCGCGGGTTCGGCTGCATCAGCCGGCTGCAGCAAGAGACTGGCGGCGCGCCCTTCAACACCCTGCTGGACGACGCCGCGCCGGCCATCGACTTCGCCGCCCATGCCGCGAGCCTTGGCGCGCGGTCGGAAAAGGTGCTGGGGATCGCCGCCCTGGAGGCCGCGCTGGAACGCGCCAGGGCCAGCGACCGGACCTACGTCATCGTCATCGACACCGATCCGGCTATTTCCACCGAGGCCGGCGGCGCCTGGTGGGACGTGGCGGTTCCGGAAGTGTCGGAACGGCCTCAGGTGCGGGTAGCTCGCGAAGCCTATGAGGCCGCCCGCAACGATCAGCGATTGGGAGACTGAGCGTGTCGGTTCGTTTCGGGGTCAGCCCGATCGCCTGGGTCAACGACGACATGCCGGAGCTCGGCGGCGAGACGCCGCTGGAGACTATCCTGGCCGACGCCCGCGACATCGGCTTCGTCGGCGTCGAGCTGGGCGGAAAGTTTCCCAAAGACGCCGCCGTGCTGAAGCCACTGCTGGACAGCTACGGCCTCGACCTGATCGGTGGCTGGTACTCAGGCGAACTTCTCGCCCGCGATGTCGATGCCGAGATCGCGGCGGCGCAAAGCCACCTCGCTCTGCTCAAGGCGATGGGCGCGACCGTCTTCGTCCATGCTGAGACCAGCAACGCCATCCACGGTCAGAGGAGTACGCCGCTCAGCGCGACGCCACGCCTGGATGAGGCCGGCTGGAAGGCCTTCGGCGCGCGGATGACCAGCTTTGCGGACTACATCCAGGGCCAGGGTCTGCGCTTCGCCTATCACCATCACCTGGGCACGGTGGTGGAGCGGCCAGACGATCTGGCGGCCTTCGTGAGAGTGACCGGCGGCTCGGTAGGCCTGACGCTGGACACCGGCCATGCGGCCCTGGGTGGTATCGATCCCGTGGCCGCCATCCGGGCGCATCCCGAGCGGATCGCCCACGTCCATTGCAAGGATGTGCGCCGCGCGGTCTTCGCCGAGGTCCAGACTAAGGATACGAGCTTCCTGGAGGGCGTGCTGGCGGGGATGTTCACGGTCCCGGGCGACGGGGGCCTGGACTATGCCGCCGTCATGCGGGCGCTCGCCGACATCGGCTATGCCGGCTGGATCGTGGTGGAGGCCGAGCAGGACCCGGCCATCGCCGATCCGCGGCAATATGGCGAGCTCGGCTTGCGCACCCTCGAGCGAGAAGCCGCGACCGCCGGTTTGAAGAAGGCTGCCTCCCGATGACCGACCTGCTGGTCCGCAAGCACGCGCCGGACGCCGCCGGCGTGGTGATCGAGGTGACGCCGCAAAGCGCCGGCTGGGACCACGTGGGGTTCAAGGTCGTGGCGCTGGCCGCCGGCCAGACGGCGACCGGCGGCGAGGCCGGACGCGAGGCCTGTCTGGTCGTGCTTAGCGGGACCGCGCACATCGCGGCCGGCGGCCAGATTTTCGCGGGTCTCGGCGGCCGGGCCAGCGTCTTCGAGGACCAAGCGCCGGGCGCGGTCTATGCGCCGGGCGGCGTGGCCTGGACGGTGACGGCGACGACGGCGGTCGAGCTGGCGGTCTGCACCGCGCCGGCGACCGGAGCCGGGACACCGCGCGAGATCGCCGCTGACGCCATGAGCCGCGAGGTGCGCGGGTCCGGGACCAACACCCGCCACGTCCGCAACATCCTGCCGGAGACCGAGCCCGCCGAAAGCCTGCTGGTGGTCGAGGTGATCACGCCGGGCGGCAGCTGGTCGAGCTATCCGCCGCACAAGCACGACACCGCTGCGGCCGGCGAAGAGACCGCGCTGGAGGAGACCTACTACCATCGCCTGAACCCGCCGCAGGGCTTCGCCTTCCAGCGCGTCTATACCGACGACCGCAGCCTCGATGAGACCATGGCGGTGGAGGACGGCGACGTCGTCATGGTGCCCCGAGGCTACCACCCGGTGGGCGCGCCGCACGGCTACGACCTCTACTATCTGAACGTCATGGCTGGCCCGAAGCGGCAGTGGATTTTCCGCAACGACCCCGCTCACGACTGGATCGTCCGCAAGGCGCCGGCGTGAACGCCGTCGCGGCCCTGTTCGGACCGAGCGGGGCTGCGCCGCCGATGGTCGAGGGCGGGCGCATCGACACGCTCTACCGGCGCCACCGCTTCCGCATCATGGTGGCGATCACCCTGGGCTATGGGCTTTCCTACACCTGCCGGCTGACGATCGGGGTGGTGAAGAAGCCGCTGATCGACCAGGGCATTTTCACGGCAGCCGAACTGGGCACGATCGGCTCGGCGCTGTTCTACGCCTACGCGTTCGGCAAGCTGTTCAACGGCTTCCTGGCCGACCACGCCAACGTGCGGCGCTTTCTGGCGTTCGGGATCTTCGCCTCGGCGCTCTGCAACTTCGGCATGGGCGCCTCCACCCACCTCCTGCCCGCAGCGGTATTCTGGGGTCTGAACGGCTGGTTTCAGAGTTTCGGCGCCCCGGCCTGCGTGGTCGCGATGACCGCCTGGTTCTCCAACCGCGAGCGGGGCGGGATGTACGGCGTCTGGAGCACCTCGCATTCCATCGGCGAGGGTCTGAACTTCCTGGTGGTCGGCGGGATCGTCGCCGCCTTCGGCTGGCGGTTCGGCTACCTGGTTCCGGCGGTGCTCTGCACCGGCGTGGCGGCGGCGGTCTATCTATGGGTTCGTGAGCCCCCAAGGACGATGGGCCTGCCCCCCGTCGCCGAGTGGCGCGACGATCGGTGGGAAGGCGCGGCCAGGCCCAGGACGGAGACGCCTGTCCTGGCGACCCAGCTGTCCATCCTGAAGCTGCCCGCCGTCTGGATTTTGGCTCTGTCGAGCGCAATGACCTACGTCACCCGCTACGCCATCAACAGCTGGGGCGTGCTCTATCTGCAGGAGGCGCGGGGCTATTCCCTGCCCGCCGCCGGCGGTCTGCTGTTCGCATCGACCGTCGCGGGTGTCATCGGCGCGGTGGCTTATGGCTACATCTCCGACCGGGTGTTCGGGGCCCGACGGCCGCCGGCCAATCTGATCTTCGGTTTGCTGGAGCTGGCGGGACTCGGCCTGATCTTCTTCGGACCGATCAACACAGCCGTTCTGATGGTTGGTCTCGTGCTCTTCGGCCTCGGGATGACCGGCCTGATCACCTCGGCGGGCCTTTTCGCAACGGACATCTGCCCGAAACGGGTGGCGGGTGCGGCCCTGGGGCTGATCGGGGTGTTCAGCTATCTGGGGGCCGCGGCGCAGGAACAGATCTCCGGCCTGCTGATCGGCAAGGGCTCCACCCTGGTCGGCGGCGTGCGCCACTACGACTTCGGTCCGGCAATCCTGTTCTGGATTGGAACTTCGGTGGTCTCGCTGGTGCTGGCCCTGACCCTTTGGCGCGCGAAGCTGCGGGACTGAGTCCAGGCCCCGGCGCCGCTTGCTAGCGGCTAATCCTCGTCAGACGGTGGCGGCGCGCCGGCGCGCCGGGCCCGCAACGTCAGGACCAGCATGATCGCGCCGAAGACCGCCATCACCGCGCCCCAGACCAGGTCAATGTTCAGGCCCGCGCCATGGGCGTCGAGCATCTTGGGATCGCCGGTCAGCCCCACACCCATGACCAGCAGACCGATGGCCAGGAACAGCAGGCCGATGGGCAGGCGCACGTCGAACAGCATGGCGCTTCGCTCCTAGCGGAACAGCAGGTTGAGGCCGATGGTGGCGATCAACAGGATCACCCCCAGCAGCACCGGGTTCATATACCAGGCGCCCTTCGCGACCGCGATCTTCGGCGTCAGGGAATAGACCAGGCCGGCCAGTTCCGTGTCGGCCTTGGGTCGAGTCATCAGACTGACCGCGATGGTCGTCAGGAAACAGGCGCTCCAGGCCCAGATGGCGATCCAGAAGTTCTGGGCCATCTCGCTGACGTAGGTGTGTTTCACCGCGATCCAGCCGCCCTTCAGGCCCACGAGATCATCGACCGGCAGGGTGAGACCGTGGTGGATGGCGGCGGTCAGCGTGCCGGCCGCCAAGCCGATGAAGGCGCCGTGCCCGGTGGTGCGCTTCCAGAACATGCCCAGCAGGAAGGTGGCGAACACCGGCGCATTCACGAAGGCCATGACCAGTTGCAGGAAGTCGTTGATGTTGTTGAACTGGCTGCAGAGGTAGGCCGCCGCCACCGAGGCCGCGATCCCGAACAGCGTCGTGAGTCGCCCCACCAGCAGGTAGTGCGCGTCCGGCGCCTCTCGTCGGATGTAGGCCTGATAGATGTCGTAGGTGAAGACCGTGTTGAACGCGGTGACGCCGCCGGCCATGCCCGACATGAAGCTCGCGAGCAGGGCGGTCAGGCCCACGCCCACCATGCCGATCGGGAAATAGCGCAGCAGCAGGTTCGGCGTCGCCAGGTCGTAGTCGAGCTGCGGTTGGCCTCGGGCGTTGAGCATAGGCTTGCCGGTAGCCGAATCGATCTTGATCGGGATCACGCCGGGCTCGTGCTGGACGATTTCGCCGGCTCGCACCGCCGGGACCGGGGCCTTGCCCGGGTGATCGGGCGCCGAGGTAAGCGCGATGGCGATCAGGCCGGGCAGGATCACGATGAACGGGATGAACATCTTCACGCCGGCCGCGATCAGCGGGGTGCGGCGGGCCGCCGACATGGAGTTGGCGGCCATCGCGCGCTGGACCACCAGGAAGTCGGTGCACCAGTAGCCGAACGACAGCACGAACCCGAGCCCCATGGTCAGGCCGAACCAGTCGACCCCCAGCTTGTTGGTCGTTGCGTGCGCCATGCCGGCCCAGGCGTGGGTGTAGCCGGGGCCGAGGCTGGTCTGCAGGCCCTCCCAGCCGCCGACCTGCTTGAGGCCCAGCCAGACCAGCGGCGCGAAACCCGCGACGATCAGGAAGAACTGCAGGACCTCGTTGTAGATCGCGCCGCGGAGGCCGCCCATGTAGATATAGACCAGCACAACGGCGGCGGCGGTCAGGATCGCGCCGTGGAAGATCCAGCTCTGCGGCAGGCCCAGGTGCGCGAAGGGCGCGTCGAAGACGTGCAGCGTCTGGATCAGCTTGGCGAGCGCGTACATCGAGATCCCGGAGTTCAGGATCGTCATCAGGGCGAAGGTCACGGCATTCAGCGCCCGGGTCTTCTCGTCGAAGCGCATGCGCAGGTACTCGGGCGCGGAGCGGGCCTTGGAGCCATAGTAGAACGGCATCATGAACACGCCAATGAACACCATCGCGGGGATCGCGCCGATCCAATAGAAATGGGCGGTGGCGATGCCGTACTTGGCGCCCGAGGCGCCCATGCCGATCACCTCCTGCGCGCCGAGGTTCGCTGAGATGAAGGCCAGGCCACAGACCCAGGCCGGGATCGCCCGGCCGGCCAGGAAGAAGTCGGCGCCACTCTTGGCGCGCCGCGCCGAGACGATGCCTATCCCCAGGACGAAGATCAGATAGAGGGCGAGGATGCCCCAGTCGACGGCGCCCATGTGCATCGTCACGTCCCCCCAAAGACCGCTCGCCGTCTTGAGCGCGAGTCAGCGTTTCTGCTTTGAAGGTGGTGGTCTTCCCGCCACCGCAGTCAAGCGTCGGTCCGCGATTTGTCGGTGAGCTCGACCGCCTGTCCCGCAATGGCACGCGGCCGTCGTCGGCGACCGCGCCGCTAAATTTCGCAGCCGGCGGCGATGGCTCCCGGTCACCCGCCTCGCGGCTTGGCGTTCACTTCGCGTGTGGGGCGAGCGGTTATTCAAAGAAAAGGAGAAATTCCCAGAGCGAACGACATCGCCCAAGCAAAGGCAGAGTCTCTGAATGGCTAAGGGGGTCTTACAGCCAAGCTCGCCGAGATGGTTGATCCGTGTGCTGAATCGAAATCTGATCGCCAGATCTCGGGGACTGCATCCTTAGCGCAAGCTCACCCGTATAGTTAACGGCCGTGCTTTGGCACAAGCTTTGCTATCTTCGCGGTGACGTACTAATATGCTAACGTATCTTAAGGTTAGTTAATAACGGTCGGTTTTTGGCCTGCGCGTTTTTGCGCATTTGGAACGAGGTGGGGCTGATGGTTCGCTTGGCTTTGGCAGTAGCGTGTTGCGTGCTGGCCGTTGGGACGGCGGCTGAGGCCCAGACCACCCTGGTTACGGGCACTGAGCAGAGCTTCGTCAATAATGGCGATGCGCTCACCGGCAAGGGCGTGGTCAACGCCGGGCGTGGCTCAGGCTTCGCCAACTACGCTTCGACCATTTCGATCCTGCCGACGGCGGTCAATCCGGTCACAGTGAGCTTCGAGAGCGGCAACGCGGTGACGGGTCCATCGATCCAGGCGGAGTCAAATACCTTCGTCAATCTGGCCCTGGTGAACAACGGCAACAGCGCTGTGACGCCGGTCCTGCACTCGCAGATCACCGCGGCGGGGATGGGCTTCTACATGGCGGACACCCGCACCTGCGCGAGCAGCGAGGGCGGCCCGTCGAGCTGCATGCAGAGCCAGGGCTTCGCGACACTTTCCGATCTGCGCGGGGCGGCGAATTCGACACTGGCCGGCGTCGATTTCGACTTCTCGATCGTCGCCAACGATCAGATTCTCTATTCTGTCCACGGCGGGATGACGCTGACCACCAACTCTGACGGCTTCGTCACGCTGAACACGGACCTCGCTGATGCGCGGGCTAAGCTCGCCGGGTTCACCGACGTGCGCCTCGGCAACGCTGGCTCGGCTTTGGGCTACGCCTGGGATGCGACGAACGTGCCGCAGTTCTCGCTCGCGGGCATACCCGCCGGCGAGAATGAGTACATTAACTACCAGGTCAGTGTCAGCACCTTCTCCCGAGGGGCCTGTCTGGCCGACGGCTTCACCTGCCTGATCGCCTATTCGTCCTTTGGCGACCCCATCGGTCGGGGCGGCGGCATCGAGTCCGCGGACGGCGCAGGGCTCCAGGCCACGAACCTCATGGCTTCGCTGAATCCCTTCTTCGGTAGCGAGGACGGAATTCGCTTCATCAACGGCGTTGGCTTGGGTCCGAGCACCGTCACCGCGCCGACCGTGACCTTCGGGGGCGCCAACGGGGGTGTGCCGGAGCCGGCGACCTGGACGAGTATGATCCTGGGCTTCGGTCTGCTGGGTGCGGCATTGCGGCGGCGGCGGGTTCTCGCCTACACCTGATGAATGATCGAACCCGCGCAACCTGAGGCCCCGACGACCCGGGCCTACGCTTACCGCGCGTTCATCAGCTACAGCCACCGCGACAAGACGGCGGCGACGCGACTCCACCGGACGGTGGAGTCGTACCGCATTCCGGCCAAGCTGGTCGGAACGACCACCCCGGTCGGCCAGGTGCCCAGACGGCTGGCGCCGGTGTTCCGCGACCGCGACGAACTGCCGGCCTCCGCCGATCTAGGCGGTGAACTGACCGCCGCCCTGCAGAAGTCGATGTTCCTCATCGTCATCTGCTCACCCGCCTCGGCCAAGTCGCACTGGGTCGACCAGGAAATCCTGCAGTTCAAGCGGATGCACGGCGATACCCGGGTGCTCGCCCTGATCGTCGGCGGCACGCCCTATGGCACGGACATGCCCGGACGGGAGGACCAGGAGTGTTTCCCGCGGAGCCTGCGCTTCAAGCTCGGGGCGGACGGCGAGATTTCCGATACGCCGGCCGAGCCGATCGCCGCCGACATCCGCACCGACGGCGACGGCCGCCGGCTCGCCTATCTGAAGCTGATCGCCGGGCTGACGGGCGTGAAGCTTGCCGATCTGGTCCAGCGCGAGACCCAGCGCCGGATGCAGCGGCTGGCGATGGTGGCGACCGGCGCGATGTGCGGCATGGTCGTTACGGGGGGGCTGGCCTTCTACGCCAACGAGCGTCGGATCGAGGCAAACCAGCAGCGGGTGATCGCCCAGAAGGAGGCGGCTGCCGCCCGGGCGGCCTCTGACTACCTCGTCGGCACGTTCGAGCTCTCCAATCCCGCCACTGAGAACCCACGCACAGTTACCGCCCTGACCATCCTGGGCCGAAGCGCCGATCGTGCCCGGACGGAGTTGTCCGATCAGCCCGCGATCGAGGCGCGACTGATCGGCACTCTTGGAAGGGCCTACAACAATCTCGGTCTGACGAACGAAGCGCGCGTGGCCATCGAGTCATCGCTCCCGGAAATCGAAAAATCCGGACCTGACGGGGCTGAGGCGCTGATCACCTTGGCGACGACCTATCTCAAACAAGGGTCCCTGGAAAAGGCCATGGCGACGGTGCGTCGGGCCAACGCTCTCCTGGGGCCGGATCCGAAGCAACACACGGCGCTACGGGCGGAAGTCGCGATGGCCGAAGGGCGCACCCTGACGGCGCAATCCAATGTGCGGGCTGGCGTCGCGGCGTTCGACAGAGCGCTCGCCTTCTACCGCGCAACAGACAATGTGCCGCCCAAGGACCTGGCGCGCGCCCTGAACAATCGCGGACTTCTGCTCTCCGATGACGGGCAGTTCGAAGCGGCTGACAAGTCTCTGAAGGAGGCTCTCGCGATCTACCGGCGCTCGGTCGGAGAAAACCACCTTTCCACCGGTCGGAGTTGGTTCGCTCTCGCCCAAAACTCATTCAATGCGGGAAAGACCCGGACCGCCGAGGTCGAGATCGCCAACGCCCTGAGAATCGAGCGGATCGTTCTGGATCCTGACAACTCGATCATCGCCGACGCGCTGTCGATGCAGGGCCAAATCCTCGAAGCCGACGCGAAGCTCCTTGAGGCCGAGAAGTCCTTGCGCGAGGCGATCGACATCTATCGCAAGGCCTTCGGAAGGCCCCATTTCTCAATCGGCATTGCCGAGGTGTATCTGGGGCTGATTCAATCCAAACGCGGCGACACGGCCGGTGCGCTCGCCACCCTGGCTGACGCCAAGCACAACTACGATGTGGGGTACGGCAAGGTGCACCCGAACCATGGCGACCTGTTGGTCAACCGCGCGATGGTGCTCGCCAAGGCTGGGCGCATGAAAGAGGCGCGGGCGGACTGTGCGGCCGGCGTGGATATCCTGCAGAAAACCCTCGGCGCCGAGGCCAGCTTCACCAAGTCGTCAGCCGACTCCTGCCGCAAGGTTGCGCCCGCCAGCTGAGGGTCTGCGCCGTTCAGGCCCGGCGGGCGGCGGCGATGGCGCGAGAAGCGGCGTCGCGTCGCGGCGCTCGCTGGGCGCGTTCGGCGGGCTCGGCCGGCTGCTCAGCCTCGGCCGGCGCACGGGTCAGGCCATAGAGCGGGAAGACCCCATAGCCCTTGGCCAGCGACACCTTGCCCACATAGTTGCAGAGGAACCGGCCGGCGGCCTCCATCTCGAGCACAGCGGCGAAGGACTCTGTGACATAGACGCTGCCCGACGGAGTCACAGGCTCGATCCGCGCGGCGCGTGACACCTCGGTTCCGAAGTGCGCGGTCTCCCGGCGCACCGGATCGTAGCCCACGTAGGTCGGCCCGTAGTGAAGGGCGACGCGCATGGCCGTTCCCTCCGGCACGCCCATGGCCGCACAGTCGACCTCGGTGAATCGCTCGCAGATGTCCAGGGCGGCGGCGGCGGCGCTCGTCGCGTCGTCGAACACGACGAAGACGGCGTCGCCCCAGCTGTTGCTCTCGCGAATCGCGCCTTCGTAGCGTTTCAACACCTTGGCGACCCGCACCATCACCTCATCGTAGAAGATCGGCAGCACCTGTTCGTCGAGAGCCGCGAACCCCGGATAGTCCATGAACATCAGGCCCGACGTGCTGCGCTCGACGCGCGATCGGGGCGGCGGGGCCGGCGGCATCTTCGGCCGTTGCAGCGGGCCGGCGGTCACCACGGCGGAGCGTCCGCCGGTCGCCCGCCAGTCGCCGATGTCTGAGCCGCTCAGTGTCACGGCGCCCACCGACTCGACGATGGCGAGCTGCAGGACGGCGCTGTTGAGGTGACGCGCGCGCAGCCGCGCCAGGCCCATGGTCACCTTCGAGCCGTAGCCGAACTGGGCCGCGCCATCGACGTAGCGCATGTGGCTGGCGAAGGCGATCGAGGCCGCCCGCGCCTTCACTGCCGCGTAACGGCTAAGCCAGTGTCCGCCCGCCGGCGCCACGGACTGCTCCAGGAAGTCCGCTTCCGCGAACGGCAGCACCACGTGCAGCTCGACGCCGTGGTCGAGCAGTTCCTCGGCGATCAGGATGTCGCTGCCGGCGGCCAGGGCGCCGTAGGCGACGCCGATGTCCTCCTCGGCGATGAGCCGCGCCACTTCCGAGGCCAGCCGCGCCTCGATTTCGGGGTCCTCGACGAAAATGTTGCCGCAGAACATAGCGACCTTCGGCGGACGCACCAGATCGAGCAGGCGCTGGATGCCGTCCGGATCGCCGGTGGCGCGGGCCAGGCGCTGCAGCTGCAGAACGGTGGTCGAGCGGGCGCCGGCGTCGGCGTCGGGCGCCCGCAGGGCCTGGTTCAGGGCTAGACTCGCACCCTCGATGTCACCCAGCACCACCAGGGCCTCGGCCAGGGTGGCCATCGAGAAATAGTCGGTGCGCGCGTCGGCCTCGCACTGCGCGACCACGGCGCGGGCCATGCTGATCGCCAGGCGCCAGCGGCCAGCGATCTTGGCCAGGGTCGCGGCGTTGATGGCGGGATAGGTCGAGCGGGTCTGGCGATAGACCCCGGAATAGAGGGCACAGGCTTCCAGCAGGCGCGCGCGGTTAGGCTCGGGGCCGGCGAAGGCCTGATCCTTCAGAAGCCGCGCCTTCAGCGAGAGCGCGTCGACATCGCCCAGGGCGTCAATCCGATAGTCGGCATAGAGACGAAGCGCCTGGTCGGTGTCGCCAAGCCGCGCGAGGGTCAGCACCTCAAGATAGTGCAGCTCGCGATCGCCAGGCTCGCGGCCCTGGGTCACCTCATCGTAGGCGGCCAAGAGGTCGCCACGCGCCAACGCCGCGCGGATGGAGTCGGCCTTCGAGCCCTCAGGCGACATAGACGGTCCTCAACCCAGGCCAAGACATGGAGGCGCCCAGCCCGCGGTCCCTATTAGAATACGCCTCCCGTAAAGAATTGGCTTCCCGCAGGCGCCTGGCAATCGTTGCCGAGCGATGTCAGGCGCCTGTGGCGCTTGAGCCGCCGGATCGACCGGCTGCGTCGCCTGGGTTCCGGCCGCGCCGAATTCGGACCTTAGGGGCGCTGTTCAGCCAGGGTCTGGATCGCCGGCGCCGCGCGGCCACCGGCGCGGAAAACGACCGGCATGGCGGTGGCACCGTGGTCGTCCGGGGTCGTCAGGTAGCCCGCGCGGGCCAGACGCTCGCCGGCGCTGCGGCGCGAGGTCAGGACCGCGAGCGGCGCGGCCAGCAGCAGCGGCAGCACGATCGGGGCGAAGCACACGCTCAGGTCGGGCCGGAACCACAGGCACGCCGCGAAGCCGACGCCCGCGGTCATCTGCCAGGCCATGCCGCGGAACGCGTCGGCCCAGCTCACGCCGTCGGCGTCCCGCTGCTGCGGCCGCCAGCCCACGTCGCGGCCCCGGAGGGTCAGAAACACCGACCGGGTGTTGGCCACCATCAGCACCGGCGCGAGCAGGGCCGACAGCAGGATTTCCATCGACATGCCCTTCAGCACCACGTGCGCGCCGCCAAACGCCCGGCGTTCGCCCGGCCGGCTCAACACCAGGGCGCAGCCCAGAAGCTTGGGGCCGATCAGCAGGATTCCGGACAGCAGCGAGGTCAGCATGAAGGGCGTGAAGCTCGGATGCAGGAAGTACCAGAACGACGACCAGTCGACCGGATAGCGCAGCTGCAGCGCCAGCCCGATGGTCAGACCGGCGAACCACAAGGGCGAGGACAGATAGGCCATGGCCCCCATGACCAGCTGCGTCCGGCTTAAGGGATGAAGACCCTGGCCGCCCAGCAGGCGCAGATGCTGCAGGTTACCCTGGCACCAGCGATGGTCGCGCTGGATGAAGTCGAGCAGCGTCGGCGGCGTCTCTTCGCAGCTGCCGTCCAGCGCGGCCGTCACGTGAACCGCCCAGCCGGCGCGGCGCAGCAGGGCAGCTTCGACAACATCGTGACTGAGGATGTGACCGCCGAAGGGCTTCACACCCTCCAGGATCGGCAAGGCGGCGCTGGCGGCGAAGGCCCGCGTGCGCACGATGGCGTTGTGACCCCAATAGCTGGCCTCGGCGCCGGCCCACCAGGCTAGGCCGGCGGCGGCGACCCGACCGTACATCCGTACCCCGAACTGCGACATGCGCGCGAAGGGCGTGGCCGCGTTGGTGATGGTCGGCGCGGTCTGGATAAGGCCGACGCCCAGATGGCGCTCCATGGCGTCCGTCATGCGCAGCAGGGTGTCGCCGGCCATGGTCGAGTCGGCGTCGAGAACCACCATGCACTCATAGGCGCCGCCGAACCGGCTGACCCAGTCGTTGATGTTGCCGGCCTTGCGTTCGGTGTTCCGGGTGCGGCGGCGCAGGAACAGACGGCTGTGGGCCAGGGGCCGCAGCGCCTGGAAGGCCGCGCGCTCCGCGGCGGCGCAGTCTTCGCGGGTGGAGTCGCTGAGGACGAAGAGGTCGAAGGCGGCCGCGGCGCCGAGGCGCGCCAGCGAGGCGTCCAGCGCCGCCAGCCGGCCGAAGGCGGCCGAGGCATCTTCGTTGTAGAGCGGCATCAGGATGGCGGTGCGCGTCGTCGGCAGCGGCGGATGTGGCGCAAAGGCCAGATCGTCCTGCTCACGGCCGCCATGCAGTACGACGAGGCCGGCGACCGCGGTGCAAAACCAGCAGGCGATGGCGGCGGCCAGGACGACAAAGACTCCGAAGCCCAGGGCCTCCAGTCCGTCGAAGCCTCGGCGGCCATAGAGGACGTAGGGACCGATAGCGACGAGCACGGTGAGTGCGAAGGCGCCGCCAAAAACCGCAAGGCGGCGGCTGCGTATGCCGCGCGGCGAGGTGGCTGGACTCGGAGCCGGTAGCCGATCCGCGCCGTCGAGGGTCTGGCGCGGCATGGCCAGGGGCGATTCCGGCGGCATCCAGGGCAGGGTTGTGTGGGTCAGCAATGGCTCGGGCGCCGCCTCGGCGTCGGCCCAGTAGCTCGATCTATCGTAGCGCGCCGCCAGATCGTTCATGACATCCACGTCCCAAGCCCCGCGAATCGAGGCGCTCGCCAATGATGGTGCGATGCAGCATCACGCCGATTTGACGTCCTTCAATCACGAACTCGTGAATTTGTCCAAATCAGATGCAGTTGGGCGCTGTCTGGGCGGCATCTGCCGCACTTCCGGCCTTCCGCAGGCAGCCTTCGACGCCGAAGGCCGCCACCCCGACCCAGCCGACCAGGATCAGGGCGTAGGCGCGCTCCCACCAGCCGACGTTGTCGTCGTTCACCAGGTGAGGAAACAGCAGATGTTTGGTGAGCACCATCAGCACCGCCATCGCCACAAAAACCGCCACCAGGAAGAGCTTCAACCGCGGCAGGTCTCGACGCCGCCAAAGGCCCCAGAGGAGCAGCACGGGCGCAAGCTGGATGCCGAGCGCCAGGTTCACCGCCAGGTGCCGCTTGTCGGGCCAGTGGTAGACCGCCGCCTGGGTCAGGCCCCAGCCGGCCAGGATGAACAGCGCTGCGGTCAGGCCGGCGGCTACGCGCGCATTGGTCAGGGCGACGATGGCCAGGCCGAAGCCGACGCCGCCGAACGCCGCCAGCACGCCGGCCGCGAACAGCCCGCCGTTGAAGATCAGCGGCAGCCCGGCCGCCGCGCCGCCCAGCTCGCTGAGGTACTGCCGGGCCGGATTGAAGCCGGGATAGGCGGCCATTGCGGCGAGCGTCGCGGCGAGCGCCAGGACAGGCGCGAGCATGCCGCAGATCAACAGCGGTCGCGCGGCCGGTCGGAACCGCAGATCCAAGGTGGAGCTTCGAGGCACGGCGCATTGATCGACAGATTTTCCGTTCGAGTCACGCAGACGATGGCCGCCGCGCCAAACCGTCGCTGGTCGTGGTCCGCGATGCCCAGGCGCCCATAAGTGAGGCGCAACGCCCGCGAGGCATGCAGCTGCGAAGAACTTCGCAAAGCTTGGCCTTAGACGTCGCGCGAATCGCCGAGCCTCGCGCCAATTGGAGGGACGCTGGGGCGCGGCAGGGGACGGTCGCGCCCTGTTGTCGTACGAGGCCGCCGTCGCAGCTCCCCTGGGGCGGCGGCCTCAGCCGGCTCCGGCTCCGGGACCCCGGTCCTAGTCCTCCTTGATCAGCACGCCGCGGCGGATGATGCCGTCCAGGCGGTCGCGCAACTTCGCGCCTTCGGGAGACAGGTGCAGGACGTGGCTTCGGCCATCGCTCGGCCGCAGGTATGGCTCGACAAGGCCGAGCGCCGGTGGCTTGGCCCAGGCCGTGTCCGCGTGGCCCAGAGCCCGGAGGTTCCGCGAGGCCGCCGACTGGGACATGCCGGTGATGAAGGCCAGTTCCTGGACGCTCAGGCCCTCATTCTCGCAGGTATAGAGGAAGGCGATGATTTCGCTGACGCTGACGCGCGGGCTGAGCGCCCGGAACGCCAGCATCGCCTCCAGAATACAATCACGCTGACGCACTCGCCGGTCAGTCCTGGGCGTAGCTGTTGAGAGCGCCGGTCGAGGCCCTCGGGGCGGCCGGCGTCAGTTGCAGCGCCCGCCGCTCGCGCCGCTCGCGCACAGATAGCGTCGCCTCGGGATAACTGTCGCGGATGTAGCTGAGGATATCCTCCAGCCGCTTGCGATGTTCCGCCGCCGAGAAATAATCGCCGGCCGGCAGCTCGATCGATATCTGACCACAAAGCTTCATCTGATGACTCCTACTGAAGAGCTGCTACCAAATCCGCACCCGCTCATCGGGTCTGAGATAGAGTCTGTCGCCGGGCTGGATGTCGAAGGCCTGGTACCAGGCGTCGAGGTTGCGCACCGTGTCGGCGCGATATTCCCAGGGTGCATGGGTGTCGGTCATGACCTGCCGGCGTAGCGCCGCCGGCGTCCGCACGGTCCGCCACCGCTGGGCGAAGGCCAGGAAGAAGCGCTGCTCGCCCGTCAGGCCGTTCTTGACCACGTCCACCCGCCCCTGGAGCGAAAGCCGGTAGGCGTCGTGCGCCACCGCGAGGCCAATGAGGTCGGCGCTGTTTTCACCGACGATCTGGGCGCCGTGCAGACAGAGACCGGCTTCCGGGCAATAGGCGTCATATTGCTTGGCCAGGGCCACGCCGGCGGCCCGATAGCGCGCCAGGTCGTCGGCGGTCCACCAGTTCCCGAGGCGACCCTGGTCATCATAGATAGCGCCGAGTTCATCGAAGCTGTGGCTGATTTCGTGGGCCATGCCGGCGCCGGCCGAACCATAGTTCGCGGCGGCATCGCCAGCGGCGTCGAAATAGGGCGGCTGCAGCAGGCCTGCGGAGAACTGCAGGGCGTTCGGTGACAAAACGATAAGGGCGTTGACCGTGTGGGGAAGGATACCCCCCCATTCGGCTGGATCGACCGGCTGGCTGAGCCTGTCGATCTCGCGCCGATAGGCGAAGGCCTCGGCGCGCCGCAAGTTGGCGAACGCCTCGCCCCGCACGACCCTGAGGCCGGCATAGTCGGTCCAGCTGTCGGGATAGCCCAGGCCCACCTTGACCGCGGCGAGCTTGGTCAGCGCCTTGGCCTTGGTCTCCGGAGCCATCCAGGCCGCGGCCTCGATCCGTACGCGAAAGGCGGCGCGGATAGTCTCCGCCATGGCGACGGCGGCGGCCTTGGCCTCGGGCGGGAAATAGCGGTCGACGTAGAGCTTGCCGATCGCCTCGCCGAGGGCTGTGTCGGCCGCGGCCCGGGCCTGCTGCGCGCGGTCCGGCCCGGGCGCGCCGGCGAAGGCCGCCGCTTCCTGGCGGAAGGCGTTCGGAAGCACTGGCGTGTCATGCTGCAGGCGGTGGAAGGTCAGATAGTCCCGCCACGCTTCGAGCGGCTGGCTGGCGACAAGGGATGCGGCTCCGATCACGGCTGACGGCTGCCAGACCTGGAGTCGGCTCTGGCGCTTCAGCCGCGCGGCCTTGAAGTAGGCGTCCCAGTCCAGGCCCGGCGCTTTGGCCTGGAAGTCGGCGCGGCGCCACAGGTTGTCGGTTTTGAAGACGTCGGCGGTGTCGGCCGCCGAGGCGTGGGTCCTGGCGATGGCGGCTTCCAGAGCCAGAACGCGCTCGGCGCGCGCGTCGCCCTGGTCGATCCCCGCCAGCGTCAGGACCGCGGCGACGTGGCTACGATAGGCCTTTCGGCGATCGGCCTTGGCGGGGGTGTTGTCGAGATAGTCCTCGCGATCCAGGCTAAGGCCGCTTTGCACCAGGTGCGGGATATAGTGGTCAGGATCGTGGAAGCCCTGGTGCGCCCAGACCCCGAACAGGCCCTCGGTCTCGGTGTTGGTCCCGTCGTCCGGGCGCAGGGTGGAGCCCAGGTAGCTCGATAGCGCCTTGCGGTCGCGCAGGGCCGCGATGGCGGCCAGATCAGCGGCGACCGGGGCTAAGCCCTTGGCCTCGATGCTGTCGGTGTCCATCCAGCTGGCGTAGTAGTCGCCGATCTTCCGCGCGGCCCCGGTGGCCGATTTCAGGGTCGCGGCCGCCTCGATCAGAGCGCGGACCCGCTTGGCGCTCTCCGCCCGCAGCATGGATGATGGACCGTAGGTCGCCAGGCCCGGCGGAAGGGGCGTTTCCTTGACCCACTCGGCGTTGGCATAGGCGTTGAAGTCGTCGCCTGGCCGAACCGCGGCCCCAGCCCCAGTCCCAGCCCAAGCCGCGCGGGGCGTCGCGAACACCGCGCCCGCCGCGGCGAGCGCGATCAGGGTCGCGATGCGGCCGCCCGCGCGGCGCGGGCCGGGCACGGCTGTCGCCGAAGGTGAGAGCGCGGCCTGGACCGCGATGGGCGTGGCGGCTGGAAACAGCGCGGCCAGCACGGCGGCGGTCTCGACGACTTCGGCGAATTCGCCCTGCAGGTCGCTGAGCGCGGCGGTATGAACCTGCTGAGCGGCCCTGAGATCGCCGGTCAGGTCGGCGCTGTCGAAGGCGGCGGTGGCGTCGGCCAGGACGAAGGTCTCGAACCCCAGGTTTCCGGCCATGCGCGCCGTCGTGGAAATACAGTGGTTGGTGGTCAGGCCGACGATGAACAGAGCCTCGACACCGGCGTCGCGAAGGTCGCCTTCGAGCTTTGTTCCGATGAAGGCGCTGTTGACGCGCTTTCGGTAGACCGGCTCATCGGGCAGGGGCTGCGCCTGCGGCTTAGGCGCGTTGCCCGGCGTGCCGGGCCGCATTCGCCCGCCGGGGCCGGGCGAGTCATGATGCACATGGACGACCGGCGCCCCGGCCGTGCGCCAGGCCGCGATCAGGGTCGCCACATTGGCTTCCGCCATCGGGTTGTTGCGCGCGCCCCAGGCGGGGTCGTCGAAGCCCACCTGCATGTCGATCACCAGCAAGGCCGTATTCTGACTGAGCGTCTTCAAGGGTCTCGCCTTTGCAAGCTGAGCGTCAGACTTGCTCCGCGCGCCCCGGCGGTCCAAAACGGCGATGGAGGCATCGGAAAATCCGATAGGATGGTCATGAGCAAAGACCTTGAGGTTCGCCACTGCCGCGTGCTGGTGGCCGTCCATGACAGCGGCGGCGTCGCCGCCGCGGCCCGCGCCCTGGGCCTGGCGCAGTCGACGGTCTCCGAGACCCTGCTGTCGCTGGAGCGCGTGCTGGAGACCCAGGTGATGCTGCGCCGGGCCGGCCGCGAGGCGACGCTGACGGCGGCCGCCGAGGCGCTTCTGCCGCACGCCCGCGCCCTGATCGCCGCCTCCGAGACGGCGCTCGCCGCCGTATCCCGGCAAAGCGCGGGGGTCATCCGCCTGGGCACCGTGGAATCGATCAGCTCCTTCCTGCTGCCAAGGCCGCTTACCGCCTTTCGCCAGCGCTGGCCGCGCACCGACCTCAGGGTCACCATCGGCCTTTGCGAAGACCTGCGCCGTCGCGTCGGCCGATTCGAACTCGATGCCGCGATCACCATCGAAGGGGGCGCGCGCGAAGGCGGGCGCGAGGGCGGCTGGACCCGCAAGCTCGCCCCCGCTCGGCTTCAGCTCGTGGTCTCGCCCGACCATTCGCTGGCCGGCGCCGAGATCGGCCGCGCCGACCTCGGTCCGCACCGCTTCCTGCTGGCCGATCCGGATGGGGCCTTCAACGCACTGCTCGCGGCCTGGCTCGGCGACCTGGCGCGCGGCCCCCGGCTGGAGTCGGCCGGCAGCATCGACGGCGTCAAACGCGGGGTGAAGGACAGCGACGCCATTGGCGTGTTGCCCAACTACGCGATCGCCGAGGAACTCGCCGCCGGATCGCTGGCCGAGGTGAAGGTGCGCGAGCCGATGCCATCCATCGCCCTCCTGCTGACCACCCTTGAGCCGCCCGCCGCGTCGTCGCCGCTGCACAATCTGACGCGGCAAATCGGCGAAGCTCTCAACGCGGCTTGAGCGGGACGCGGGCGCGTTCGGTCGTGCGGTCTGATGATAGGGGCGCCGACCCCCACGTCGGTCACGAACCTTTTCGGACGAGGGCAATGGACATGATCACGCGACGGACAGCTCTAAAGACATCGCTCGGTCTCGGTCTGACGGGGTGGGCCGGGCGAGCGGTGGCGGCCGCCGACTATTGGCCGCGGGGCGCGGCCTGGGCGTCGGTCGATCCGGCCGCGGCGGGGTTCGATGCGGCGAGGCTGGGCGCGGCGGTGGACGTTGGTCTCGCCGACCGCAGCGTCGATGTGCTGGTGCTCCGCGGCGGCCGCATCGTCGCCGAGCGCTATGCGGCGGGGTCCGGCCCGGAGAAGACCTATCAGATCGCCTCGGCGGCCAAGAGCATGATCTCGGTGCTGGTCGGGATCTGCATTGACCAGGGCAGGATCAAGGGTATCGACCAGAGCGCCTCCGATTTCATCCCGCAGTGGCGCGGGACGCCCAAGGCGGGGATCACCGTCCGCCACCTGCTCAGCATGACCAGCGGGCTGGACGACAGGGGCCTGGCCCTGCGCGGAATCGTCGGCGACCAGTTCGAGATCAATGCCGCGGCGCCGGTGCGGGCCCCGCCGGGCGCGCGATGGGCCTACCAGACCGCCATGTTCCACCTGCTCTATCATGTGATCGAACGCGCGGCGGGCGAGCCATTCGAGGCCTTCGCCACCCGCAACCTGACCGGCCCGCTGGGCATGAAGGACACCACCTGGGTGACCAACACAGGACAGGGCGCCCACGGCCCCGTGACCAACTACTACACCGCCAGTTGCAGCGCCCGTGACCTGGCGCGGTTCGGCCTGTTCGCTCAGCGCGGCGGCCGCTGGGCCGGCCGGCAATTGGTCAGCGCCGGCTATCTCAAGCGGGCGATTTCGCCGTCGCAGGATCTGAACGGCGCCTACGGCTTCCTGTGGTGGGAAAACGCCAGGCCGGGGTTCGGCGCGGCGGGGGCCGGGGGGCGCGCCGGCCTGCGATTCGAAGGCTCGCCGCCAGATACCTTCGCCGCGCTGGGCGCCGGTGGCCAGGCGGTGATGGTCGTGCCGTCGCTGGATCTCGTGGTCATCCGCCAGGGCCAGGAGCCCGCGACCGAGACCCTGCTGCCGAGCCTGCTGGCCGCTGTCTGCGGGGCCGTGAGGCGCGGGGCATGAGCAGACGGGCCGTCGCCAGGAGCACGCGAAACGCGCCCGAACTCAGTTCCCGCCGGTCTGAGCCTTGTTGAAGCCGTCCAGGAGCTTCTTCCACATCAGGGTGCGGCCTCCTTCGTTATGCTGTCGTTCAAGGGACCGATCCAGCTTCGCCCGCTGTTCGGGGGAGAGCTTTTCGAGCTGCGCCTTGTGGGACTCGTCGAGGATTGCGATCCGGCACCGTTCCCAAAGTCCATCGTCCTGTACCTTGCGGCACTCATCGAGATAGGCCTGCATTTCCTCCTCCTTGCCGCCCTTGAGGGCCATGAAGATCAGGTCGGGCAGGAAGGGTTCATGGTCGCCGAAGCGGCGCTCGGCCTCTGCAATCTTCAGCTTGGCTTTGGGATAGGACCCGTGGGCCGTCAGCAGGCTGACGTGCTCAAGGTAGCCCTCCAGGCTTTGGCGCATGAAGGGGTCGTCCTCGACCAGCGGCGGCGGCGGCGGGGCGGGTGTCGCCACGCGCTGCGGCGCCGGCGCGGGCCCACGGCGACGGCCGGCAGGTGGTGTCGCCTTGCTGCGTGACGCCGCGACGGGCGCGCGGGCGCCGGCCAGGGGCGCCTCGGCCCGCTCATAGAGCTGGTCGGCGAGGCTGACGTTGCCCATGGCGGTGTAGATCTTTGCGGCCATGTTGGCGATGAACGGGGCATTGGCGTATTTGCCCCCTTCGGCGGGTCCGAGGGCCGCAAGCGCCTCGTCCGGCTTGTCGGCGTTCAGCAGATTTTCGGCCGTGTCGTGGGCGATCACCGCAGCCTCGGCGACCTGGTACTCGGTCGTCGCCTTGACCGCTGCGATCCACGATCGGTCTGGATCGCGGTCGGTCTTATCAGGGAGTGCTACAACATAGGCGTGAACGCCGACCTGACGCTGCGCAGTCGGCCGGTGAGAGGCCGAAAGCGCCTGGACGGCCTGTTGCATCAGCACGGCCTCGGCATTGCGCCCGAAGTTGCTCACGGCGCCGCTGACCGCCCCGCTGAAATCGCCATTCCGCACGGCATCGACCGTTTTGGAGGTCACCGAGCCTACCGCCACGTCCTTCAACTTGTCACCCAGCGACTGCATCGCCTTTGCCGCCCGGGCGTCGTCCTCGGCGATCTGCGCCAGGGCGTCGTGCGACCCATCATCGCCGTCGCCCTTCGCGGCGTTGGCGAAGTCGATGCCCGCCGCGTCGGCGCGGTCTTCCTGGTCGCGGGAAAACGCCTGGCCATACAGCTTCACCATCAGGCGCAGGTTCTGCTGATAGCCCTCGATGGTCTTCACCCGCTTGGCCTCGGCCGGGTCGCGGACCATGTAGAGGTGGACGCCGGCGGAGGCGTTCTGCGTCCGCAGACGCGAGGCTTCCAGGCTGATGGTGACCGCGTCCACCACCGTGTCGATGAACTGTTTGCGGCGCTCCTGGGCCGCGTCGTTGGCGAAGTGCGCCAGGGCGAGGTGGCTGTACTCGTGGCCGAGCAGCCAGGTGACCTCGTCCTTGGATTTGGCGCGCTTCAGCATACCCAGCGGGATGATGATCGAGCCGTCAGGCTGTGCGGTCGGCGCGTAGAAGGTCGTCGCCACGATGTGCAGCCTGATATGCTGCGGCAGAGGCTTCAGGTTTTCAAACGTCTCGGCGGCCTGGTGGATTTCCTGCAGAAGACCTTGCAGAGCCTTCTCCGTTTCCGGCATCGACAGGCCGTAGCCGGCGTATTCGCCCTTGTTCAGCGCATGCTCGCCCACGCCCTTGCCCGTCGCCGATGCGCCGACCTGGAGCTTGCGGGCCTCGGCCAGCTTGGCCGCCTCGACCGTAGGCACATAGGGGCCCTTCTTGCCGCTGACCGAAAAGCACGACCCGAAACACGGCAGCGACACCGCCCCAGCCGGCGCCGGTGCGAACCCCACCGCCGCCCCGACGGCCAGCGTCGCCAGAGCAGAGCGGCGCCAGCGCGACGGCGATGTCATTTGGGGATGCTGGGGATACAAGTTACTTCGGTTTTGGATGCGCCGTGGCGAACGCCAAGGGCGGTGAGTCCGGAACCTGGCTTCTTTCCAGCGACCGCGAGGTCCACACAGACTGTCTTGTCGTCCGCCAAATAGATGTCAGAGGCTTTGAGGTAGATGGTTTTGCCACTGACATCGATACCTGGGTGCCCTTTGAGGTCGTACGCCACCACTGGAGCACTTTCGGGCAGCTTGGCCTTCTTCCAGTCTACCTCACCGTCCGGCTCGCCCTGAGCGGTGTAGGTGCGGACGGTCGCCCCGACGTAGCCCTTCAAATTTTGCGAGGCGAGCACTGGGGCGGCGGAGGCAAGTGCTAGTGATAGTGATAGGGCTCCGATGAGCTTCAATAATTCCTGGGTCATTGGTTCTCCGGACTTGCGGCAGGCGTCGAGACCGACCTCGGATCTGGGGTGCATTCGTTCGGTTGATCGATATCGGGACCCATCAATCGACCTTTGGAAACTTCAACGAAATTACAGATAGGGCCCATCCACTTTAGCCAAGGTCTCAAGACTTGAAAAAAGAGCTTCAGTCCGACTATCGCTAAGACGGCCATTATGACCGTCAAGTTCAGAGCAAGTACCGGCTCCATCAGCGTGCTGAATGCCAATCCAAGCAGCGCAAATGGCAGGGTCACAATGATGACGCGAACGAGCCATCGCCGGTAGCGCCGGCTTGATCGGGGCAGCCGTCCATGCGTCCGCTGATCCTGCGGGTTCCGCAGCGCGATTTCCGGATCATCTGATGGCTCGTTCAGCGTCATCACTGCGAACCCACCCAAGAGGTTGATGAGGAGAATCGCGACGAAACTTGGCCAAGCTTGCAGGCTAAAAGCAGACCCAGACTGGACCGGCAATTCGGACTTCCAATAATGGGAGCCACGGTCAATCAGGTTAGCAAGCGCCATCGCGTTGTAGTGAATTCCGGGTACATTTTCGGCTGGCCCCGGGACCCAGTCGCCGGTTGTCAAATACTGTCCGCCGAACATCACGATCCTGTCGCCCACCATCAGTCGCCGGTCGTCGTCTGTGATCGCGCGTTCGAAGTCGAGATAAGGGACGGCCTGGACATATCGACAGAGCGGATCCTCGTTCCCCCGGGCCAACGGCGGTACGGCCTCGCGCACGAGGCGAATAAGCCGAGGTAGTGAACCCGGCTGAGCGGATCGGCAGCGTGAAATACTCTCTCCGTGCAGACGCTTTAGCATCGCTTCGAATGCAACATGCTCGTCTGGCACGCTGGGCTGCTTCGACCGCTTTAGGCCAACACCCCATCGTACTGCCAGAGGCTCGCGGAAGTCCGAGTTCCAACGCAGTCTGCATCGAAGCCGAATGCGCGCGACCTCAAACGAGTCGGTCGCCTTGGCGATTTCTGCGTTGCAGGATTCAATGTCGAGCGATGGGCCGCTTACGGCTAGCATCTCGCAGTTGCCGACGTCACGTTTTGACCTGTACTGCGTCATACATTGCGAAGCGTAGAGCAGCGCGGCGGGAGACAAGGCATAGTCACCTTGGGGGGTATTCTGCGGATCGATAGGCTGGATTGCGTCACGCTTCGGCACCAGTTCGTAGCCAGGGCCCTCGAGATAGGCGGGTGACGTCACCGCAACGCGATCAAGGGCCTGTACCGCCGCACTCGGCAGCGGGCCATCGCTCGCCGGGTTCTGTGATTGCGGGTCGCGCGGAGCTCTCAAGGATTGAGAGGTGGCGAAAACCACAGGCGTGCCGCCGTACTGGATTATGCAGTCAAGCTTGGCCAATTCGCTGGCGTAGCAGAGCTTCTTGTCTCCCCAAGCCTTGAAATTGGTTACCGCAGCCACGCGAGCAACGTAGCACTTGAAAGCGTCCCGATGGTCCACAGCCCTCGCTTTGGCGCAACCCGAAAGAGTCGTGTCGACCTCATCAAGCGGCGGTACGGCCTTTTCTGGATCTAAGAGTTCAGGATCGGCGTCGTCGAAGAGAAAATCGATGAAGACGGCTTGAGGTCTGGGCTTTACGCCGCTTCTCACCTGACCCTGGGCAATGTCCTGCAACGCATCGGCTTGGTCGTCCAAGCTAAGGAGCTTGGCCCGACTGGTCGATGCAGGCGCGTCCCGATGATCCAGCGACGGTGGCGGTTGCCCACGCTCCGACACCTCGTCCATGTAGAGGATGCTGATCGGAGGCGGGCCGACGCGGCGACGGCCAAAGCCGCACGATGGGTGCTGACCCACCGCGTTCCCGGGCGCCTTCGCCGACTGGCAATCGTAGTCGTCGGCCATGATCCGCTGCCAGACGGCGAGGTTGCGGTCATAGGCCCACTGGTCGATCTGGAAGGGGTTGAGCCAAGCCAGCAGCATTACACCCGCTGTCTCGAGCATCGCCGCGGCGATGATGCGGAGCACGCTGCGCCCCGGGGGGGTAGCCCACCATCGTCCCGCCACCTGATGCTCCCCCCGGATTCTCCGGATAAAGCTAAGCCCACTTCCGACGCCCGCACAATCGCATGGGTTGCGGGATTGGTCGGTTTGTCGCCTGAGTGGCGGCGCGGAAGGCATCTAGCCGTCGGCCGCATTTGACCGCTGCAATGCACGACGCCGCGGCGGCGACACTGTATGAACCCCCGATTGTGGCAAACCATGTGAGGGGCGCTTGGCCGGTCCTGTGTTGCGCGTGATCCTGGGCGACCAGCTGTCGACGCGGCTCGATATCGTGGACGGCGCCGACAAGGCGAACGACGTCTTTCTACTGGCCGAGGTGATGGCCGAGGCGTCCTATGTCCGCCATCACGTCAAGAAGATCGCCTTCCTGTTCTCCGCGATGCGTCACTATGCGCAGGCGCTTCGCTCGGCCGGATACACCGTCCGCTACGTCGCGCTGGAGGACGATGGCAACACCCAGAGCCTGGATGGGGAAATCCTGCGCGCGGTCGACGCTCTGGCGCCCGATCGGGTGGCCGTCACCGAGCCGGGCGAATGGCGGCTGCGCGAAGGCTTCGAGGCGCTGCGTCTCGCGTTGCCGGCGCCGCTCGACATCCTGCCGGACACCCGATTCCTATGCTCGCACGCGGAGTTCGACGCCTGGGCGGAGGATCGGCGCGAGCTGCGGATGGAGTTTTTCTACCGGGATATGCGCCGCCGATATGACATCCTCATGCAGCCCGACGGCAAGCCCGTCGGGGGGCGCTGGAACTTCGATGCGGAAAACCGCAAGCCGCCGAAAGCCGGCCTCGATTCGCCGCCCCGGCTGAGCTTCCGGAAAGATGCGATCACGCTGGACGTGCTTGATCTGGTGAGGCGGCGCTTTCCCGACGGCTACGGCCGGCTCGAGCCGTTTCATTTCGCGGTCACACGCCGCCAGGCGCTGCGCGAACTCGACCACTTCATCGCGCATATCCTGCCTGGCTTCGGCGACTACCAAGACGCGATGGTCAGCGGCGAGCCCTACCTGCGTCACTCGTTACTGGCGGCCTACATCAACGCCGGCCTGCTCTACCCGTTGGAGGTCTGCCACAGGGCGGAAGCCGCCTTTCGGGACGGCCATGCGCCGCTGAACGCCGCCGAAGGCTTCATCCGCCAAATCCTGGGTTGGCGCGAGTATGTGCGGGGCGTCTACTGGCGCTTCATGCCGGACTACGCCGAGCGCAACGCACTCGACGCCCACGAGCCGCTACCGTGGTTCTACTGGAGCGGCGAGACGCGGATGGCTTGCATGCGCGAGGCTCTCTCTCATACCTACGATCACGCCTACTCGCATCATATCCAGCGGTTGATGATCACCGGCAATTTCGCGCTGCTGGCTGGCCTGGATCCCAAGGCCGTCCACGAGTGGTATCTGGCCGTCTACGCCGACGCCTACGAGTGGGTCGAGCTGCCAAACACCATGGGCATGGCGCTGCACGCCGACGGCGGGCTGCTCGCCTCCAAGCCCTATGCGGCCAGCGGCGCCTATATCCGTCGGATGAGCGATTTCTGCCAGGGTTGCGCCTACGATCCCACCATCGCGGTCGGGGACCGAGCCTGTCCGTTCAACGCGCTCTACTGGGACTTCATGGCGCGTCACCGGGACCGATTCAGCCGCAATGCGCGGATGCCCTATGTCTACGCCAACTGGGACAGGATGGGCGCGGACCGGCAGGCGGCCTTGCGAGACCAGGCGCAAGCGCACGTTGTCGCCCTGCGCGAGGGCCGCCTGTGAAGGGCAAGCGGGTCGCCAAGTCCGACCTGCCGACCAAGATCTGCGTCGTCTGCCAACGGCCGTTCGCCTGGCGAAAGACGTGGAGCAAGGTCTGGAGCGAGGTGCGCTATTGCTCTGACGCCTGCCGTCGTCGACGACAGCTCAGGCCTCCTGCCCCTGCCGATCGCCAGGAAATCTAAGAGCCCGCTGCACCAACGTCCGCGCGGCCTGTCGCGCGGATTGGAGGACGGCGTGGCGGTTTGGCCGGGCGTTGCGGCGACTCCGCGACATTCTCTGAGCCGGATGAACCACCGCCTTCATACATCTAACAATACTCAGCAATTCCAGTGGCTTATCGGACTCTCACCAGTCAGTATACGGAGTGCTCGCCTCGTGTGTGGTGGATTGAAAAAATCGAGCATTTTTCGGCTAGTAGGGCGAACCCCCAGCCTCGATGGTGAGATGTGTGAATGCCGCTGGCCCGGTGAGGAAGAGACCTCCACGCCAGACGGTGTGGCGGTGCTCGCAGTCTAACGGCAAGTCGTCTCCGGACACGGCTACAGGGCTGAGATGCGGTCGTCGGCGTCCCGAGTTGCTGCAAGCGCCAGGGGTTGCTCGCGCATGCGATCCGCCGCCCGCCGCTCACAATTCATTCGTTTCAATAGGGCCCGTCGTAGATTCAGGGCCGAACGATCAACTCTACGTTTTGGCCGCGACCCTTTTCGGGTTTCCGGACGCCTTCAGATCGGTCGATTGCCGGCCTCTCTATCGGCGGACCTGCGCCGGGCGTAGAGCAGGCCAGGGAAAAGTGGCTCCGGGCAAGAAAGCTGACTGGACTTGCCAATCCGCCGAACGGCTCAATGGCCGTCATTGGGCGACGCTGCGTTGGGGGTGTACGCAAAGTCATGGGCGAGGTCGACAAGTCGGACGCGCCAAGCGCGACCTTAAGCACGGTCTTCGTGAGCTACTCGCGCACCGACGATCGGCGCGCACGTCCCATCATCGAGACACTCGAGCAGGCGGGTTACGCAGTATGGTGGGACGGCGTCCTGGGTGGTGGCGAGCGATTTGCGCGGACCACCGCCGAAGCCCTTGAGCGGGCCCGCGCCGTGGTCGTGCTCTGGTCGAAGACCTCTGTCGAGTCACATTGGGTCCACGACGAAGCGACGGTGGGCCGCGACCGGGACCGTCTTGTGCCCCTCTCGCTCGATGGCGTCCCTCCGCCGCTCGGGTTTCGCCAGTTCCAGGTCATCGACGCTTCGCGCCCTGTGCGCGGGGGGCCAGGAATGCGCCAGATGCTCGAGGCCGTGGCGGCGCTCCACGATTCGACGACGAGCGAGCGTACGCTGCGGCCGTTGACAGCGTCCCCTCCTTCGGCCGGCCGACGCGCTGTCCTGTTTGCGGCCGGCGGCGTACTGGCGGTGGGCGCGGCGGGTTTCGGCCTGTGGCGCGCGGGCGTCTTAGGTCCGCCCCAGCCACCGGCCAATACCGTTGCGGTCCTGCCGTTCGCGAACGTCGGCGCGGACGGTGGCCAAGCCTATTTCGCCGACGGGCTGGCGGCCGAGATCCGCGCGACACTCGCTCGCAACGCCGTGCTGCATGTGATGGGTCAGACGTCTTCCAATGTCTTCAAAAACCGCTCTGAGGATGCGCAGACCATCGCGCGCCGCCTGGGGGTCGCCTATCTGCTGGACGGAAATGTACGGCTGGCGCCCGGCCGCGCCCGGGTGGAGGCCGAACTCATCGACGGGCGTACGGGGTTCAGCCGGTGGTCGCAGTCATACGACCGGGCGCTGGACGACATTTTCACAGTGCAGTCCGAGATCGCCGCGGCGGTCACCGCGGCGCTCACTCGCGAGGTCGCGCGTCCCACCCAGACCCTGAAAACGGGCGCCACCTCCAACGTTGCGGCGTTCGATGCCTTTCTGCGCGGCAAGGCGGCCTATGCGCTGGCGGGAGGCGCGGACACGGACCGCCAGGCGCTGGCCGATTTCGAAGAGGCCATCGCCGCCGATGCGCGATTCGCGGCGGCGCATGCGGGCCGGGCGCGGACCCTCGCGGCGCTGGCCAACGGCTATGCGCAAGGCGGAGCCCAGCGCCAGGCGATGTACGATCAGGCGATCGCCGCGGCGCGCCAGGCCGTGGCCCTGGGGCCGGATCTCGCGGAAGCCCATTCCGCGCTGGGCTTCATCCTGGTCAGCGGCCGGCTCGATATCCGCGGCGCGCGTGCGCCCTATGAGCGGTCGTACCAGCTCGGCCAGGGCGATCCCGACGTGCTCAGCCGCTATGCGATGTTCATCGGCCAGACCGGCCACCTCGACGTGGCGGACACCGCGATCGGCCGCGCCAACACGCTCGACCCGCTGAACCCGCGCAGCTTCTACAACAAGGGCTACCTGCGCTTCGCCGCGCATCGGTTCAGCGAGGCGATCCCGCCCCTGGAGAAAGCGCTTTCCCTAAATCCCAAGATGTCGAGCGCGCATGGCTACATCGGCTACTGCCTGCTGCTGCAAGGCCAGGTCGCCGAGGCGGAGGCGGCCTTGCGCGCTGAGCCGGATCTGCTGACCCGGCTGGTCGGTCTGGCGATCGTCGCAAAGCGCGCCGGCCGTATGGACGAGGCTCAAGCGGCTTTCGACCAGATCGTGCGCGAACGGGGCGACAACGGTCTCTACCAACAGGCCCAGGTCAGAGCCCAATGGGGCGACATCGACGGCGCCGTTTCGGCTCTAGCGCGGGCGCGCGCTTCGGGTGACCCCGGCCTCATCCTGGCGGGTCAGGATCCCTTGATCGATCCGGTCCGCAAGACGCCGGCCTTTTTGAGTTTGATCCGAGGACTTGGCTTCAGCTAGGGTCCGCAAGGCTTTTAGGGGATCGTGTATGGGACAGGGATCAGGCGGCTCAGGGCCGAAGAACACCGTCGATCGCTCCGACGGGACCAATCCGCGCGACGATACCGTGAACCGCGACGATACCGTCAACCGTGATGATACCGTCAACCGCGACGACACGGTGAACCGCGACGATACCGTCAACCGTCACGGCACTGCGAACCGCGACGACACCGTCAACCGTGATGATACCGTCAACCGCGACGACACGGTGAACCGTGACGACACCGTCAACCGCGACGACACCGTCAATCGCCGCGGCTAGCGGGTTCCTTCCCGATCGATCTGAAGCATGAGCTCCCGGACCGATCCCGTCGCGCCGGAAGCGCCGGTCCTGCGGCTGACGCTTGGGGTGACCGGACATCGGGAGGCAAATCCGGCTCTTCAACAGAACCGGGAAAAGATCGAAGCCGCTTTTCGCGACGTGCTTGACACCGTTGACGCCGCCCGCGCCGGAGGCGCGCCCCCGCGCCTGCATACCCTGCTTGCCGATGGCGTCGACCAGCTCGCGGCGCAATCGACCTTGGGCCGGGGTTGGGACCTGGTGGTCCCTCTGCCGTTCGGCCGACGGCTGAACGCCGCGATCAATGCGAGGCCGCAATCGGTCGCCGCCGCCCGCGCCATCGTCATGGACCGCCGCGGTCCCGAGCCGCTGGCCCGGGCCCGGGCGCGCGCGGTGCTGGCGCTGGGCGAGCGGGCCCGGCTGTTTGAGCTGGCGGACCGCGACGCCGAGATCCTCGAGGTCTATCTGGCCACGCTGGCGCGCCCGGGCGATCATCTGAGGTCGCAGAGATTCGCCGCGGAGGTCGCCGGCCGCGTGGCCCTGGCCGCCCGCATCGTGGTGGAGCAGTCCGATCTGCTGATCGCGGTCTGGGATGGACTGAGCCGCAACATGGTGGGCGGTACCGGGCACACGATCTCGACAGCCCTGGATCGGGGTTGCCCCGTCATCTGGATCGACGCCAGGGCTCCGCAGGCATGGCGTATCCTGCTGACGCCGGAAGCCCTGTCGGGGCCGTCGCCCGCACCCGATCCCGAGGCCCGTCGGGCCCAGGTGGCCGCGTTGGTGGGCCATGCCCTCGTCGCGCCGAAGGAGGAAGGCCCCGCAACGGATGTCACCCCCCTGTCGTCGGAGCGCTGGCGGGACCACAGCCACGGGCTTTCCCATGCCTACCGCAGGGTTGAGGCCCTGTTTGGCGGAGACGGACGTCCGCTCCGCCGCCTGCGCCAGACGTACGAGACGCCGGAGGCGGCGGCGCGAGGTTCGGGGGCGACGATGCTGGCCGCCCTGCGGGGACTGCCGGGCGGTGATCCGGCGCTGCCCGAGGCGATCGAGACGCTGGTGCTTCGCCGCTTCGCCTGGACGGACGCCATCTCCGCCCGCCTGTCCGATGTCTATCGCGGCGGCATGACGGCGAACTTTCTGCTGTCGGCGGCGGCCATTCTGTCCGGGGTGGTCTATCTTCCGGTCGTGGGTCCCGACCGAAAAGCGGTCTCGACGATCGTGGAGTTCGCGTTCCTAATCTGCATCCTGACCGTAACCACGGTGGGGCGCCAGCGGCGATGGCACAGCCGATGGTTCCAGACCCGCCGCGTGGCGGAATACCTGCGGCACAGCCCGATCCTGCTGGCGCTTGGCGTCGCCCGTCCGCCTGGCCGATGGGTGCGCGGCGCCGACACGGCCTGGCCAGAGGCCTATGCGCGCCAGGCGCTGCGCGAGGTGGGTCTGCCGCGCGCCGTGGTGACCACCGGCTACCTTCGGGCCGTGCTCGCGGGTCTGCTGGCGCCGCACGTCGGGCGCCAGCACGCCTATCATGTGGCCAAGGCGGCAAGGCTGAGCGCGGTGCACCACAACCTCGACCAGTTTTCGCAGGCCGCCTTCGTCGCGGCGGTGGCCGTTGTCGCCGGCTTCCTGGCCCTGTACGCCGCCGAGGCGTTCGGCCTGGCCACGTCGGCGGTGATGAGCGTGGGATCGCGATGGCTCACCCTGCTGGGCGCGGCGCTTCCGACGCTCGGCGCCGCCGCCGCCGGCGTGCGCTATTTCGGCGATTTCGAGCGCTTTGCCGCCATCTCCGAGGTGACCGCCGAGAAGCTCGCCGCCGTCAGGGTTCGCATCGGCCAGCTGCTCGCAGGCGCGGAGGGTGACCTCGACTACGCGGCGGTCTCAGAACTGGCCCATGAGGCTGACGAGATCGTGGTGACCGAGATCGAGCGGTGGCAGTCGGTGTTCGGGGGCAAATACGTGACCGTGCCCGTCTGAGACGCCGCCGCTAATTCCGGGGCGGCCGCCGGCGGGCGTTTGGCGCCGGCACGGCGTTTGACGCTGGCGCGGCGTGTGCGCCGCTGTAGCTGTAGGCCCGCGCGCGCGGAGCGGGCACGACCCGGCCCTTGGTCCATTCGCCGTTGCCTTCCTGGAAGGCGCAGTCCGAACCCACCTCGACCCATTCCGCCATCTGGGGATGGCGGCCGCCGGGAAGCTCGCAGACGTCGCTGTAGACCGGGCTGGTGTTCTGGGCGATCGGGGCGCTCGGGGGGTTTTGGGCTTCATCGGGCCCGACGTAGGCCATGAGTGCCAGCGCCAAAGCGAGGGCCGATACGCTTATGAAATTCATGGCTTTCTCCTGTCGATGGGATGGCGGACGGCGCCCCGCCTCTGAGCTCGTCCCGCGCCCGGCCCGCCGTATGCTCAGGACGCGGCGCGTATCCTTGTCGCGACGCTATTGCCCCCGCGGCGCGCGGCGCGCGTTCTGCGCCGGGACGGCGTGACGTCCGCTCGCGCTGTCGATCGACGCGGCGGGGGGCGGCACCACCACGCCCCGGGTCATGCGCCCGTTGTCCTCCTCATAGAAGCAGGCGGATCCCACCTGGACCTCCTCGTCCATGTCAAAGGTGCGCCCATCCGGGAGTTCGCAGGTGTCACTATACTGCGGGCGGCCAGACTGCGCGCCCGCGGGTACGGCAAACGCCGCCAAGCCGAGGGCTCCCGCCGCTGCGGCGGCGGCCGCAAATGCATATCTCATTGTCGTTGCTCCCCATTTTTGGCGTCCGGGACCGAATTTGGTGGATCCGGTCTATTTCAGGCAAGGTTCGCTGACCCCGTCGGGCGGATCCACACCCATGTCGCCCGCGTAGAGCACGCAGATATTTGGATCGCGCGCAAGCGCACGGCCGCGGTTCTCGAGGGCTTCCGGCAGTCGGGCGCCGTAGGCTTGCGGCGACCTTGCCGCCAGGGCGCGCAAGGTCAGAGATCGCCCGAACAGCGTCGACGGATCGTTCGGGCGCTTGGCCATCGCCTTGTCGTAGGCCGCAAGCGCCTCCGCATAGTCGTGACGCTTGAACAGCGTGAGCGCGAGGCTGTCGATCGCATCGGGAAGCTCCATGGCGGCCTTGCAGGCGACGAGCGCCTTGTCGAGATCGCCGTTTCGGACGGTCCGGAACCAGCAGAGATCGTTGAGCTGGGCGCTCTTATAGTCCGATAGGTCGCGGATCCTGTCGAAGTCGCGCTCGGCGCGGGGATCCTTGCTGTTCATCAGCAGGTAGGCATCGGCCCGCGCGAACAGCAGGTTGGTGTTGTCCGGATGGACAGCCAGGGCCGGCGAAAGCAAGGGCGCCGCGAGCTGCGGCAGTTGATGACTGCTCAGGAACTTGGCGACGTCCTCCGAGGCTCCCGGCTCGTAGATGACGCCGCCAAGCACGACCGCCAGGACCAGCGGCGCGGCCACGGCGGCATACCGCAGGGCCTGCTTGATCCGGGCGCGCGCCAGCGCGGCGCGACTGCGGCGGACGAAGTCGACATCCGGCGGCGTCAGGTGCAGCGTGGTCTCGTAGGGTTTCAGGAATTCGAGGTCGTCGGCGGTCAGATAGCCCCGCTCGCCGCGCGACCTGCCCGCCGCGCGCATCTCGAACAGCACCCGCCGGTCGGAAACCATCTTCTCGAGCCGGCGGCGGTACTTTTCCACCGCGCTTCGGCTGTCGTCGATCCGCTGGGCCAGGGCGTCGTGAACCAGTTCGAAGTCGTTTTGCGACCGCTTGACGATCCGGGCGGCCTGCAACCCGTCCAGAACCGCCGCCAGAAGCGGGTCGGCCAGGACGGTCGCCAGCTGCGCCCGTGTCCTGGGCGCCTTGGTGGCGTCGCCGCTTACCAGTTCATCCAGAACCCGGCGGACCGCGTCGTCCGGGGCGCCGGGATGATCGGCCTGCAGACCCGCCTGGATCAGCACGGTCTGGCGGTCGAGAAACCGCCCAAGCACATCGCCCAGGGGCATGTTGGCGACCATGTCGCCGGTGATCGTCGGCCGGGTCCGGCCGGCGCTTTCCGCCCTGGCCTTGGTGACCAGTTCATCGAGATAGACCTGCAGATAGGTGAGCTGTACGACGCCGCGCGAATCCTTGAGCTTGTCGATGATGGCGTCGGCCGTCTGTTCGCCGTCTTGCAGGTCCAGCTGAAGCTGCCTGGCCGTGCCCTCGATCACCTCGCGAAGGCTTTCGCGGCGCATCGGCTCCACCCGCAGCCGGTGGGCCATCAGCCCGGGGAGTTCGCGCTCCAATCGGTCCATCTGGCCGAGGTAGTCCTCGCGCAGGCTGAGAACGATCCGGCATTGCGCCTTCGCCGCCAGCAGCGCGCGCAACATCTCCACGAACCGCGCGACCTCTGCCTCGTCGCCCAGGACGAAAAGCTCCTCCAACTGGTCGAACACCAGGCAGACCGGGCGCAGGTAGGCGCTGTAGAGTGCTTCAACGGCGCCCACGACCCGGTCCGGTTCGACCGGATCGCGGGCCGGACGGCGGGTCAGCGCCTCCAGGGTCGAGGCCGGAAAGTTGCGGCGTCGGCGCAGGAACACGGTCGTCCAGTCGGTGTCCGGCAGCCGGTTCGCCAGGCCGCACTGGAGCAGGCTGGTCTTGCCCGTGCCCGACGGCCCATAAACCACGACCACCGGCGCCTGCAGGAACAGACGGTAGATGTCGTCGGTCTCGCGCTCGCGCCCGAAGAAGGCCTCTTTGTCGCCCTTGGCGTAGGACTCGAGAAGCTTGAGGCCCGGACTCATGGGGTCAGGCTCGCCTTGAAGGCATCGAGGGATACCGTCAGGTCATTCAGGGTGCGGACCGAGTCCGGCGTATTGATGTCTTCGGGGACCTGCCGGGCCGTCAGGTCGACCCGCGGATCCACCACGCTGACGTAGCGATAGGCCTTTTCGTCCGGGTCGTAGGAGGTCAAGAAATAGAGGCTGGAAACCCGGTCGTCGTAGATCGAACTCTGGTCGATGACGAAGGGCGTCAGGTTCAGGTAGGTCTTTTCAAGGGGAGTTCCTGGCGGGATCCGTCCGAGCCGGAGGAGCACGCAGCCGCTGTCGGAGATCATTGTGCGAAGGTAGCGCGCCGCCGTGCTGCCCCGCGTGAGGCGGTCCAGGGCGAACTCGGTATAGAGATATTTCGCGTCCTCGTTGCGCGCCTTGCGCACCTCGATCCTTTTGACCGTCACCGGGAAGTAGCGTGTGACGAATCCCAGGTCGGCCAGCACGACGCCCAGGCGCCCATAGGCCTCGGCGCAAAGGGCCTTGACCTGGTCCGGGGGCAACGACGGCGCCGGCTCGACGTTGGGGGGAGCCGGCGAGGCCGGCAGCCTCGCGCGCAGGTCCTCCATGAAAGCATGGGCGAGCTCCACCGGATCGTCCGGCCTATCGTTGGTCAGCTCCGCCGCCAGCTTGACGCACTCGGGCATGAAGGGCTGCACGCCGTTGGCCTGGAAGATCTGCATGACCGTCACGATGAGCCCGAAGTCGTCGTAGCATTTGGCGTCGTCAGCCGTCAGTTCCAGCCGTTTGCGCAGGCGATCGCGCTGATCCTGCGTGATCCGCAGGCCGGGACTGGAATCCATTTCATTCCAGAGTTGCGCCAGCGCCGTGAAGCAGAACAGACGAAGGGTCACATCGTAGGTCTGGAGCAGCTGGCGCAGGCGCGCCTCGTCCTCCACCTCCTGGTTGAAGAGCTTGCGAACCTGCTCGGCGATGGGGGCCGGCAGCTTGTCGACGATTGCCTCCTGCACCGCGCCGGGATTGGGGCTCCAGGGATTGGAAAGATCCTGCACGACCGCCGCGAAGCCGGGGTTTGCGCTGCTGAGCCCCTCCGACAGCGCATTGCGCAGCGCCTCGTTCACGGCGTTGACCTCGGTTGGCGGCGACAGTTCCGGCCCGACATCGCGCAGCGGGGGCAACGTCCAGCCCAGCACCGCCTCGCCGCCCTCTCCGAGGTAGAGGCCCCAGGGCAAAGCCTCCGTCGGGGTTTCGGGCATGCCGCCCCAGGAGAACCCGCGCGAGGCTTGCGGCGCGCGGGAATCCCCCTTGGTCTTCACCAACGCGGTCGCTGTCTCGAAGGCGTCGCCGATCGTCATGCCATCGGCCAGCGCGTTGTAGAACCCGACCGAGAAGTCCTTAGCCATGGCGTCGTTGATCGGTGCGGCGGTGGCGATCACCGCCTTGACGCCACGCGCGATCAGGGCCGCCACCTGGCCGCGGGTGGCGCAGCCATTCAGGAACACCAGCTTCAGCGAGGACTTGAACAGGCCGAACCGGTCCGCCAGCCCCGCGCCCTTTGCATCGCCGCCATCGAGATGAAGACTCTCGCCGCTCGCATGCCCGGCGTAGTGGAAGATCGCCAGTCGGTCCGGAATCTCGCCAAGACGCTGGAAGATGAGGTCAATCGAAGCGGCCGTCTGCAGCGAGTACTGGATGACGGCGCTGTCGTCGTAGGGCTGCAGAGCGGCCGCGATGCCGTCCCGCTCGGCCTTCAAGGTCTCGAGGAATTCGTTCTGGTCGTTGGCGAACGTCACGTAGACTACGGGCCGGTCGGCGGCTGACTGCCCGGTCGCCATCGCTTGCCAGCTCCCCAGGTCACGGCGCGCCCCATTCAGGCGCCGGCCCCGCTGTCATCCTCAACCGCGCCGCGAAGGATGGTCAAGGGCGCCTTGCGGTGGCGGAGTCCGGCGGCCTAACGTCGGGGTGGGCCGGTCGGGCCCGTTGGGACGAGAACGCCATGGCCGTGATCCGCGCACTTCAGGTGGGCATCAACTCCTACAAGCGCGTGCCCCTGGCCGGCTGCCTCAACGATGTCGAGAATTTCCACGAGCAGCTGAAGTCCCGCTTCCCGAATAACCTGGACCGAAAGGCCCTGACGGAGTCCGAGGCCACCTATGAGAATGTGATCAAGATGTTCCGCGAACATCTCGGCAAGGGCGAGGCGGGCGACGTTGCGGTCTTCCACTACTGCGGCCATGGCTCGCGCGAGGCGGCGGCGGCGGAATTCCTGGACTTCTCCGGCGAGCCCCAGAACGAAGGCCTCGTCTGCTACGACTCCCGCGACGAGGGCCGGTATCTGCTCGCCGACAAGGAGCTGGCGGTGCTCATCGCCGAGCTCGCGGCCAAGCAGATGCACGTCTGCGTGATCCTTGACTGTTGCCACTCCGGGTCCGGTACGCGCGACGCCGACAGTTTCCAGGGAACCGTCTGCCGATCCCTGCCCGCGACCGACGACCCGCCGCGGCCGCTGGAGAGCTACATCGACGGCTATTACGCCAAACTGGAGAAGGGGAACTTCTCCATTCCCAGGTCTCCCCACATGCTGCTGGCGGCCTGCGACCGGCTGCAGACCGCCGGCGAAAGCCAGGTGACCCACAAGGGTTATTTCACCACCGCGCTGGTCGAGGCGCTGGGCGACGCGGGCGCCCCGATCTCCTATTCCGACCTCTTCGTCCGGTGCCGGGCCGCCGTGCGCGCCATTTCCACCACCCAGGATCCCCAATTCGAGCCGGTGGGCGGTTTTGCGGCGAGCTCCGGCTTCCTGGGCTGCGAGGTCGGCGCCAGCAAGGCGCCCTATTTCGTCCACTACCAGGAAGCCCCGACGCCGGCGCCGGGCGCGACGCCGACCCCCGATCCCGGCTGGCTGGCGGACTGCGGGGCCATCGACGGCCTGCCCACCGACGCGCAGACGCCCGCCACGTTCAACCTCTACGCGGCGGGCGCTCTCGATATCCCCGCGGGAACCGCGAGGGCCACCCGAGTGGGACCGCAACAGTGCACGCTGCAACTGGCGGACGGCTTCCAGCCCGACCCGGCCGGGCAATACTGGGCCGAGATCACCAGCCTAGCCTCGCCGCCGCTGTTCATCGGGTTTGATGGCGCGGCCGAGGACCGCGCGACCGTCGAGGCGGCGCTGAAAGGCGGCGCGATCGACGTGTCCCTGACCGCGGCGCTGGACGGGATGACCTACAGCCTGTCGATGGGCGGCGACGGCCTGTCGCTCCGGCAGCACGAGACTGGGACGCTGATCCAGATCGCGCGCCTGGGGGCCGACGGCCTCGCCGGGGCGGCGGAACGATTGCGGCCGGCGGTCTTCGCCATCGCCGCCTGGGAGCGGACGCTGGCCCTGGAAAACCGCAGTACGACCATGGACCCGGCCAAGGTCGAGTTCACCCTGCTGCAACAATCGCCAACCGGCGAGCTCAGGCCGATGGCGGGGAACGACGTCAGCCTGGACTACGCGCCCGCGGGCGACGAGCGGCTGTTGCTCCGGGCCCGCTTCCAGGTGGTGAACCGCACGGACCAGCCGCTCTATGTCACCCTGCTGCATTTTTCCCAGCAGTACGGGATCGACCAAGTCTACACGGATCGGGTCCCGAACGGCCCGCCCGTCACGCTTTGGGGGGACGCCGCCACCACCGGTTTTTGGCTTGGCAACGGCGAGAACACCGCCCTGGAGCGGTTCAAGCTGGTCGTCTCGACCGAGCCGGTCGACAGCTATCTGCTCGAACAGAAGGGTCTGGATATCGGGGCCGTCCTCGAGCCGACCCGGGGGTTCGGCGCGTTCGATGCGCCCCAGGCCGACAAGCTCTTCGCCCAGGAGTGGTTCACCAAGGACTTCCGGGTCAGCGTGGTCCGGCGGCTCGGCGGCGTGGGGGCCAGCGTGGTCAACCTGGCTGAGAACCAGATCCGCATCCTGCCGCATCCGACGGTCACGGCGGACGTCAAGCTCGGGGCCGCGCGCCAGGCGACCCGCGGCGAGGCGGACGCCTCGGATTTCTACCGGACGCTCGAACGGACCGGGCTGCGGCTTATCGACTTCTCCGCGGCGTACGGCGACGCGCAGCGCTCGACGGAGCCGTTCAACGATCTCAGCATCCTGGAGTTCAGCGACATCCGGAACGCCGATGCGCTCGCTCAGACGCCGCTGCGAATCGAGATCAGGACGCCGCTCGGACCCAACGAGGCCATCGTGCCTCTGGTGTTCGACGGGACGCATGTCCAGGTGGCCGGCCTCTTCGGTCCCCAGGACGACGGCTCGACGCTTGTCGAGATCGATCAGCTCCCCGCCGCCGAGGTCACGCAGCGTGGCCTCGGCGGGACGCTGAAGCTTTACCTCTTCAAGGCGCTCCTGAAACAGGCCGACGTGAACAGACTGCAGTGGGTCGACTTTGGCGACGCCAGTAAGCCGCCCGTGCTTTCGGATTCGATGATGGGTGCAAAGACCGGTCCGGCCAAGACCGTGCTGTTGCTCCTCCACGGCCTGGTCGACAGCTCCTCGGACATGATCGCCGGCGTCCAGGCGACCGGCCTCGCGGCCGAGTTCGACCTCGTCCTGGTCTATACCTACGAGAGCCTGAAGACCCCGATCGAGGACACCTCGGGCAAGCTGCAGGCGGCGCTCGCCGGCGCGGGCATCGGACCGAGCGACGGCAAGAGGCTGACGGTCCTGGCGCACGGCATGGGAGGGCTCGTGGCGCGCCACTTCGTCGAGCTGGGCGAGGGCAAGGACGTGGTCGACCATCTGGTGATGTGCGGGACACCCAACCAGGGCTCGCCCTTCGGGGAGGTGGATGCCGCACGCAAGCTTCTCACCTTCATGCTGACGCTGGCCCAGAACTACATCCCCGGCGCCGGGGCCTACCTCCTTCCGGTGCTGACGGTGCTCAAGGCCTCGGCCGACATGACCCAGACGCTGGCCGAGATGAAGCCGGACTCCGCGCTGCTCAAGGCGCTGAGCAAGGCCCCGGACCCTGGCGTCTCCTACACCATCCTGGCGGGCAACATCGACGCCTACCAGGAGCCAAGCGATGCGCATTTCCCGGACCTGCTCAACAGGCTAGGCAAGGCCGAGCTCTTCAAGCTGCTCTTCGCAGACAAGCAGAACGATCTCGCGGCAAGCGTCGACAGCATCGGTGGCGGCCGCAAACGCATCGATGTCGCCTGCTACTACCTCAACTACTTCACCTCGCCCGCGGGACGCGAGGCCCTGAAGGCGGTAGACTGGTAAATCGATGAAGGTAACGCTGCTGCTGCTCCGCAGGTGTGCGCGCGAAGCCAGACAGAAGATCATCGACTGTCGAGGCGCTTAGCCTATCGAGCCCGAACCCAAGAGCCCTAGGCGATTGGAAATGCCCAGGGAACCTGGGAATTGGCGGTGCGAGTGGGATTCGAACCCACGTTAGGCTTTCACCTAAACACGCTTTCCAAGCGTGCGCCTTCAACCACTCGGCCACCGCACCTTAACGCTCGTGGAGGCGGGCCTCCCGGCGGAAGGCGGGTCATATAGATTGCGCGCTAACCGGGCAAGCGGCGCTTGACCGAGGCGGCCAGGCGGGCCGGGTCGAACAGCGAGGCCGACTGGCGGGCGGCGAGCTCGGCCTCGAGGGCCCTGGAGGCTGTGAGCCAGGCGGCGATCTGAGCGGTGGCGTCGGGCCGGTGGTCGTGCAGCGCGGTCTGGGCTGCGGCCAGGCGGCGGTCGGCGGCGCGCAGGTCCGCGCGGGCCCGGGCGAGGCGAGGCGCGGCATAGCGCTCGTCGATCAGGCCCAGGCGGCTCCGGGCGCCGCCGATCATGGCGATGGCGGTAGCGCTGTCGCCGATGTCGGCTGAGCGCCGCGCCGCAGTCAGCGCGCGGCGGGTGTCGGCCATCAGCAGGGTGACGCCGAGACGTTCGCGGGGTTTGGCGGGGCACGCGGCGGGGCTGAGCGCGCGGACATAGTCGGCCAGGCCCTGCCGCACGGCCGGTGAAGGCTCCGGCCCGTCGAACTCCTCGGTGATCAAGCCATGAATGAAGGGCTCGAGCGCCTGCTCGGCGGGGGCCTGGCTGACCTTCAGCCTGGCCTTTGGACCAGATAGGTCGGGGATCGGTTTGGGGTCGACGACGCCATTGCCGCGATGGCTGGAGAACAGCGAACTGGTCACGTCCGCCGTGCCCGGCGCGCCGGAGACGCCGGGGAACAGGAAGTCCGGATTGCTTCGCCCGCCGCGATGGCAGGTCTCGCAGGTGATTCCCGCGCGTCCGGCCTGGCCGCCCAGCAGGGTGGTCGAGCGAAAGGCGGCGCGGCCGATTTCCACTGAGGCGGCGAGCGCCGGGTCGGCGGCGCGGCGCAGGCACTCGGTCGGGGCCGAGGCGAGCGCGCGGACGGGATCAGCGCCCTTGGCGACCCACAGCATACCGCGGATCGGGGCGTCGCCCAGGCTCGTCAAGCCATGGGCGGGGAACGCGCCCACCGTGCTCGCCAGAACCAGCCCGCAGAGAAAAAGCCCCGCTAGTTCCGTTGCGGGTCGCCGCCGGCGTCGATCCAACGGCGCAGCTCCTCAGCATCGGCGCACCCGTAGGCGCAAATCTTGTCGAGCCGCGCTAGCATCAGCCGCGCGCCGGCCACGTCGCCTCGGGCGACCTTCAGCTCGCCGTAGTATTCGGTGGCGCCGACGTGGTCGGGGGCGATGGCCAGCGCCAGGCGGTAGTAGGCCTCGGCCTTGGCGTAGTCGCCCTTCTTGCGCCAGGCGTAGCCCTCGTAGGTGAGGATGTCGGGGTGCGGCCCGAACGCAGTCTCCGCGGCGGCCAGCGAAGCCAGGGCGTCGTCATAGCGCCGCTCGTTGATCAGGCTGACGGCCTGGACATAGGCGCCATCACCGGCCTTGGCGCCTCCGAGCAACATCGAAGGGGCGAACAGGATCGAGCGATCCAGCATGGCGCTGGGCTTTGGCGCGCCGGCCGGCGTGGGCGCGAGCGCGCTTTGCACGGTGTCGTTCAGCGTCTTCAACCGCGCGGCGTCCGGGCAGGTGTCGCCGCAGGCCTGGGCCTTGGACTTCAGCCACTCGGCCTCCATTTGCGCCTTGGGGTCTTTGAGGTTGGCGAGCGCGACGGCCAAGCCGGCGTGCGAGGTCGGATCGTCCGGCGCCAGCTTCACGAGCTTTTCGTACGCGCGGCGCGAACCCTTCCAGTCGTTGTCGCCGGCCTTGGCGACGCCCAGAACGCGCCAGCCGTCCGGGCTGGTCGGCACCGCGTCGGTGACGTGACCGGCGGCGCGGGCCGCGGCCCGGTAGTCGTTGGCCTTCAGCGCGGCGATCGCCTTGGCGTATTCGGCGGCCGGGTCGTAGGTCGGCCCCGAGCCGGCCATCGAGCCGCCGCCGCCCGCCGACGGGGCGGACCCGCCGCCGCTCGCAAAGGCCATTCCGCCGCCAGCCAGGACGATGAAGCAGCCACCGATCAATGTGGCCCTGAAAGCGCGTCGCATGGCAGCATCTCCGCTAACGTCGTTCTTGCGGCAGAGACTGACATGGAACTGACGCTGCGTCATCTGTCCCGGCAGGTGCAAAATCGTCGCCGGGTGACTATCTTCTGTTCCGACCGCAAGGAGGCCCCATGTTCGGACGCAAGACGCTGGAACTGCCCACTGAGGAAACCGCCCTGCCGGGCCGCGCGCACCCCATTCCGACCGCGCGGGAGAGCTTCATCAATAGCCACCCGCTTAAGGGACCTTACCCGGACGACCTGGAGACCGCCGTTTTCGCCATGGGTTGCTTCTGGGGCGAGGAGAAGAAATTCTGGAGCCTGCCCGGTGTCTGGGTCACGGCGGTGGGCTATGTGAACGGCATCACGCCCAACCCGACCTACGAGGAGGTCTGCTCCGGGCGAACCGGCCATACCGAGGCGGTGCTGGTGGTCTATGATCCGAAGGCGATCACCTACGCGGCGTTGCTGAAAGTGTTCTGGGAGAGCCATGATCCGACGCAGGGCATGCGTCAGGGCAACGACGTCGGCACGCAGTATCGCTCGGGCGTCTATCCGACCAACGACGCTCAGAGCGCGGCCGCCGAGTCTTCCAAGGTCGCCTACCAGCAGGCGCTGTCGGCCAAGGGGTTCGGCCGGATCACGACGGAGATCGTTCCGGCGGGCGAGTTCTACTTCGCCGAGGACTACCACCAGCAATACCTCGCCAAGAATCCGGCCGGCTACTGCGGGATCGGCGGTACCGGCGTGACCTGCCCGATCGGCGTCGGCGTCGAGGCCTGAGCGGGCCGGCGTGAACCGCCCCCAATGACCCGGGAGGACGTCGAGGCGCACTGCATGGCGCTGCCGGCGGTGACCTCTGTCGTCCAGTGGGGTGGGTCCGACGTCTACAAGGTGGGCGGCAAGGTCTTCGCGATCTGCGGCCTTGCGGGCGGGATCTCGTTCAAGGTGTCGCCGATCGGGTTCGTCGTGCTGACCGAGGACGGGCCGGGCCGCCAGGCGCACTATTGCGCCAAGGGCCACTGGGTGAACGTGGCCCTGGACGGCGCGCCGGACGCGGACCTGGCCGACTGGCTCGCCACCGCCCATTCGCTGATCGCCGCCAAGCTGACCCGACGCGCGAAGTTGGAATTGGGCCTCGTCAGCTGACCAGGGTCTCCTGGAACCGCATCGGCTCGCCGGCATGCGGCGCGGTCACCTCGCCGTCGCGCATCACGACCGTTCCGCGGATGATGGTGGCCATGGGCCAGCCCTTGGCTTCCATCCCGTCGAAGGGCGTCCAGCCGACGCGGCTGGCCATCATGTCGTGGCGGATGGTCCGGCGGGCCTTCAGATCGACAATGGTCAGGTCGGCGTCATAGCCCTCGGCCATGCGGCCCTTGTCGGCGAGCTGGAACAGGCGGTTCGCGCCATGGCTGGTCAGGTCGACAAGGTGCTCCAGCGTCAGGCGGCCCTCGGCGACGTGGGTCAGCATAACCGGCAGCAGGGTCTGCACACCGGGCATGCCGGAGGGCGAGCCCGGATAGGGCCGGGCCTTCTCCTCGGACGTATGCGGCGCGTGGTCGGAGCCCAGGACGTCGGGGATGCCGTTCGCCAGCGCGGCCCACAGGGCGGCGCGGTGCTCGGCCGTCCGGATCGGCGGGTTCATCTGGGCGTAGCCTTTCAGCCGCTCGTAGGCCTCGGGCCCCTCCAGGGTCAGGTGCTGCGGGGTGAACTCGACGCTGGCCACATCCTTGTGGTCGGCGAGGTAGGCGACCTCCTGGGCGGTGGTGACGTGCAGGACGTGGATGCGCTTGCCGAGCGCCGTGGCGATCCGCACCAGCCGCTCGGTGGACTGGATGGCCGACTGCGCGTCGCGGACCTCGTAGTGGCTGGTCCAGTCGCCGGCGCGGGCCAGCGGCCGGCGCTCGGCCAGGCGGTATTCGTCCTCGGAGTGGAAGGCCGCGCGGCGGTTCACGTGCCGCAGCACCTGCTCGATGCCCTCATCGTCCTGCACCAGCAGCGAGCCCGTGGAGGCGCCCATGAACACCTTGATCCCGCAGCAGCCGGGCAGGCGTTCCAGCTCGCCCAGCCAGCGCGCGTTCTCGTGCGTGCCGCCGACGTAGAAGGCGTGGTCGCAATGCATCCGGCCCCTGGCGCGGGCCAGCTTGTCAGCCAGCGCGTCGGGGTCGGTGGTGGTGGGCTCGGTGTTCGGCATCTCGAACACGCCGACGACGCCGCCCAGCACCGCGGCGCGGGAGCCGGTCTCCAGGTCTTCCTTCCACTCCAGGCCGGGCTCGCGGAAATGAACCTGGGTGTCGATGACACCTGGCATGACGGTGAGGCCCGTGGCGTTGAACACCTCACCGGCCGACGCCTGGCCGAGGTCACCGACCGCGACGATCTTGCCGCCGCGCACGCCGACGTCGGCCAAGCCGCGCCCCGCATGGTTCACCACCTCGCCGCCGCGCACGATCAGGTCGTAAATCTCAGGCATCGGGGGTCTCGACCATGGAGGGGGTGGAATCTCTGTCAGTAGATGTCAGCAGGTCGGCGGCGGCGTCGACCACCGTCTCGACGGTCAGGTCCATCATGTGACACAACGCCTGGCCGAAGCCGGGGTCAACGGCGCGGATCTGTTCGTAGCTGCGGGGTCCGCGCGCCACCCGGGTGTCGGGTCCCCAGGGGCCATAGAGCCGCTCGTCGGAGGGCCCGAACAGGCCGAGCGTGGGCACGCCGGCGGCGGCGGCCAGGTGCATGGCGCCGGAGTCGTTGCCGATAAACAGCCGGGCGTGCTTCAGGCAGGCGTAGGCTGTGAGCAGGTCGGTGTCTTCGGTCAGGTTGATGAACTGGCTGCGCATGACCACGTCGCGCAGGCCCTTGGCGAGCGGGGCGTCGTCGGGGCCGCCGATCACCATCAGCCGGCCGCCCTTCATGGGGCCGTCGGCGTCGAGCAGCCGCATGGCGACGCGGGAAAAGCGCTCCAGGGGCCAGGTCTTGCCCAGCCAGTTGGCGGCGGGCGCCAGCGCCAGGATCGGACCGAAGCCGGCGGTCAATTCCTCGGCGCGGGCCTGCGTCTCCGGCGAGATGAAGATGTGGGGTGGCGCCGGATCGTCTTCGATCTTCAGGATGCGGGCGGCCTCGATGACCTTGTGCACCGGCGGGCCGGCGGCCTTGCGCCAGATAGCGCGCCGTCGCGTCGAAATGAACCGCGACAGGCCCGAGCCGCGCAGATCGACCACCAGGCCCCAGCGGGTGTTGCGCACCTGCCGCCACAGATCGAACCAATGGCCGCCGCTCTTGGACTTGGCGAACGGGATAATGCGGTCGAGGTTCGGGACCTCTTCAAAGAGCGGCGCCGCGACCGGTCCGGCGACCACCGTGAACCGCGCGTTGGGGATCTCGTCCGACAACCGCTTGATCAGCCCCGACGACAGCACGGCGTCGCCAATCCGGTTGGAGGTGACGAACAGGATCGGGAAGGCGCCGCGCGACATCGTCCCTCTATAGGACGCTCAACGCTGGCGTGGCATTGGGAAATTCGCCTGAGCTTGGATTGGCCCGGAGCGAATTTCCCAACCTTAGCCACGCCAGAAAGCATATATTTCCGGTATGCTTTTAGGACTTGAAGTTCGCTCGGCGCTCGCCGCCACGCTTAGGCGAACTTCAAGTCTAGCACACTGGCGCTCCACAGCCGGACGCCCCAAATTGCACTGTATGAGCCAAGCCCTGACCTTTGCACCGTTACCGAGCCGCGCGCTGATCGCGGTGGTGGGCCCGGACTGGCGGGATTTCCTGCAAGGCCTGATCACCCAGGACGTGGAGACGCTGCAGCCTGGCGAGGCGCGGTTCGGGGCGTTGCTGACCCCGCAAGGGCGTCTGCTCCATGACCTGTTCGTGGTGGGGCGTGATGAGGGTTGCTGGCTGGATGTGCTGGCCGAGCACCGCGCGGCGATCCTGCAGCGGCTGGCCATGTACCGCCTGCGGGCCAAGGTGGAGCTTTCGGCGGACGAGACGGCGGTTTCAGTGCTTTTCCCTTCCGCTCATCACCGCGAAGGCGGGGACCCAGGCGGCCTTGCCGGGTCCGCGGAGTCAGCTTGGGTTCCCGCCTCCGCGGGAATGAGCGGGTTTGTAGAGGACCCGCGCTTGCCCGCGCTGGGCTGGCGCGGCTACGGCGCGTCGCGGCCGGCGGGTGCGGACCTGGCTGACGAGGCTGACCGCGAGGCGCAGAAGCTGGCGCTGGGCGTGCCCGGTCCGGCCGATTGGGGCTCGGACAAGACCTATCCCATCGAGGCCAACTTCGATCTGCTGAACGGCATCGACTTCAAGAAGGGCTGCTTCGTCGGCCAGGAGACCACCTCGCGCATGAAGCGCCGGGGCCAGATCAAGAGCCGCATGCTGCCGATCGCCTTTGAGGGCGCGGCGCCGGCGCCGGGCGCAGAGGTGCTGGCCGGTGAGCTTCGCGCCGGCGTGGTGACGTCCGGGGCTGCGGGGCGCGCGATGGCGCTGTTGCGTCTCGACCGCGCCGAGGCTGGCGGCCTGACGGTCGAGGGCCGCCCGGTCAGCGTCGAGCGGCCTGCCTGGTTCCTAGACGCCCTCGGCGTGGAAGCGACGTAAGAGCGCCAGCGTCTCCGCCGGCTTTTCCTCCGGCAGGAAGTGGCCGCAGTCCAGCGACTGGCCGCGCACGTCGGGCGCCCATTCCTTCCAGATGGCCAGCGTGTCGTACCAGGCCGCCAGCGCGCCCCGGGCGCCCCACAGTACCTGCACCGGGCAGGCGATGGTCCGGCCGGCGGCGCGGTCGGCCTCGTCCAGCAGCCGGTCGTAGGTGGCGCCGGCGCGGTAGTCCTCGCACATGGCGTGGATGACGGACGGGTCCCGCGCGCAGGCCAGGTAGTCGGCGTAGGCCGTGCCGAAGGTCTTCAGGATGCTGCGGAACTGGGCGTGGAAGAAGAACAGTTCCGGGTCCGGCTGGATCAACGCCTCGGCGTTTGCCTGCACCAGGAACGACCAGTGCCAGTAGCCGAGCGCGAAGCGGTAGTCGGCGCGGGCCCAGACTTCGCCGGTCGGGATGACGTCCATGACGGTCAGCCGGCGCACAGCCTCTGGGTGGTCGAGCGCCAGGCGATAGCCGACGCGGGCGCCGCGGTCGTGGCTGGCGACGTCGAAACTCACAAACCCGAAGTGCTTCATCAACGCGATGGCGTCGCGGGCCATGGCGCGTTTGGAATAGGTCTCGTGATCGCCGCTATCGGCCGGCGCGGTGCTCTTGCCATAGCCGCGCAGGTCCGGGGCGACGACGGTGAAATCCTTGGCCAGGTCGCTCGCGATACCCGCCCACATCATGTGGGTCTCAGGATAGCCGTGGAGCAGCAGCATTGGCGGGCCTGAGCCGCCGTGACGGACGCGCAGGGTCACTTCCCCCACATCGACTTGCGACAGTTGGAAGCCTTCGAAGCTCATGTCCGGAACTCGCGCTTGTGTCGGTGGGCCGGGTCAGCCGAAACTGCGGCCATGGCTGACACCCTGATCCGATGCGGCTGGCGCGGCATGGCCGGCGACCCGCTTTACGAGGCCTATCACGACACGGAATGGGGCGTGCCGGAATACGATTCCCGTGCGCTCTGGGAAAAGCTGGTGCTGGACGGCTTCCAGGCGGGGCTCGCCTGGATCACGATCCTCAGAAAGCGCGACGCCTTCCGCGCGGCCTTCGACAACTTCGATCCGGGAAAGGTGGCGGCCTATGGCGAGGCCGACCGGGCGCGGCTGATGGCCGACGCCGGCATCGTGCGCTCCAACGCCAAGATCGACGCGGCGATCAACTCGGCCAGGATCTATCTGGCGATGCGCGACGCCGGCGAGGACTTCTCCGATTTCTGCTGGAGCTTCACGGGCGGCAAGCCGCTGCAGAACCGCTGGGATGATGTCGGCCAGGTTCCCGCCAAGACGGCGCTGGCCGAAGAGGTCGCCGCGGCCCTGAAGGCCAGGGGCTTCAAGTTCGTCGGGCCGGTAATCGTCTACGCCTGGATGCAGGCCACCGGCATCGTCAACGACCACCTGACCGGCTGTTTCCGGCATGACGCGGTGAAGGCTGAGCGACGAGAGTTAGTCCGGTGATGGCGTGCCTGCCAGCTCAGGGTAAGCCCTCCTCCTCGATGGAGGAGGGTTGGGTGGTGGTGTGCGCACGGCGATCAGGTGGACTCCGGAGTCGGCGCCGACCTTTGATCCTTCCGCATCTCCACGCTTACACCACCACCCCTGCCCCTCCTCCATCGAGGAGGAGGGCGGCGCCAGCTGAGGCTCGGCCTCATGACTAGGGGGCCTTCGATGCTGCTGGAGAAGGCCTTCGTCGGCGGGCCGGTCTGTGGCGTGGACGAGGCTGGGCGCGGACCCTGGGCCGGGCCGGTGAGCGCGGCGGCGGTGATCCTCAATCCGCGGAAGGTCCCCAAGGGCCTCGACGACTCCAAGAAGCTGTCGGCCAAGACGCGCGAGGCGCTGGAGCTCGAGATCAAGGCCCATGCGGTGGCCTGGTGCGTGGGGTTCGCCTCCGTCGAGGAGATCGCCAGCCTGAACATCCTGCACGCCGCCGGCCTGGCCATGCGGCGCGCTATCGAGGGGCTGTCGGTGGCGCCGGCCTATGCGCTGGTTGACGGCAACTACCGCTTTGACCTGCCGTGCGAGGTGAAGACGGTGGTGGGCGGCGACGGCAAGTCGAAGTCGATCGCCGCGGCCTCGATCCTGGCCAAGGTGGCCCGCGACCGGCTGATGATCGAGATGGACGCGCGCTATCCCGGCTACGGCTTCGCCAGCCACAAGGGCTATCACGCCGAGATCCATGTGACGGCCTTGCGGACGCTGGGGCCGTGCGAGATTCACCGCATGGGCTGGGCGCCGGTGAAGCTGGCGCTGGCCGGCGGCGCCCCCAGCCAGGAGATGTTGGCTTTGGAGGATTGGGCCACCGAGGACACCGCCCCCGATGGCCCGCAAAAGCCTAGACGAACGAAGCCGACTTAGGGCGACGGAACCAGCGGCGCGGGCGGCGCTTGTGGCGGCGAACCTGCTGCGGACTGCCTTCTGAAATGCGGATATATTCCGTCACATGGACGGTGAAGTTAGGGTCTGTCATCGGAGTAGAAGCCTCTTTGTTGGCTTGAAAAAGAAAGCCGGACGTGAGAGGATTCTCGCCTTGAGCGGCTCCATCCCGACGTCCGGAGTGGTGCACGAACGGCTCGGAACCTGTGATGAGGTTCCGGGCCGTTTTGCTGTCGCGCTACAGGTCTCGGCTAAGGCCGGTCAGGCTGTGAACGTGTAGGCCTCCGTCTGCTGCCTAGCGTCATCCTCGACGTTGACGACCGGCGCAACGCCCACTCCCTGCGGGGGCGCCAGTGTCCAGCCCTTGCGTCCGTGCGAAACAAAAAGGGGGCTGTGATGCATCATGGCGGAGAGATTGCCCTTGCGGTCGGTCCCTCCGATTTTCTCGCGCGTCTCGGCCTGCAGATATGCGTAGACCTCCGCCGTCTTCATGGGCGTCTGATCACCCACCAACTCCAGAACCGTGGCGGCTTCCTCAAGGATCGCTACGCGGTTCGGATCGACTGAACGCTTTCCCTTCCCAGAACCCCGGCCCATGATCGCTACCACGTCGCCGGAGGCGTCGGTCATGGGCACTTTCGGCGGAACAAAGGCGGTCCGTTGGGGCGGATCCGGCGGCTGGATCGATGCGAGGGGTGCCTCTAGTAGGCGGATTGCTTGCGCTAGCATGAGGTAGCCGCGAACCTTCACCGGCGTGGCGGGGTCGGCCAAGAGCTCTGCCCCAACCGCATCAACTTCAGCCTTGAGTGCAGCAAGATCAGTCATGGCCGCCTCCCGAATCCTGTTCAGAAGATAGTGTTGTCTCGCATTTCCCTTCCCAACACAACTGCCAGCCAATTTACCCACCGTTTTGTGAGGCTAGCTGGGTTTGCGCTGCGTCAGCATTGGATCAAACTGCGATATAATTCCCCACGCCGGTTCCGGGGATTGAGCGGCGGAATCAACCTTGACCCGAGCCCGCGATCCGGCGGACGCAAGCGGGCATGAGCGAAGACATCCCCGATGTGGCGAAGGCCCTGACCCGGCAAGGCGCCATCTGCCGCGCCATGGGCTCACCGCTGAACGGCGACCTGCTCGACCGGGCGGCGGCGGACTGGCAGGCGGGTGGGCCGGTGCGGGCTCTGCTGGAGCCGTGGGCGGACCTGGCCCTGAAGGCGCAGTTCGAGGCGGCGGTCCCCCTGCGCCTGATTGCCTCCTGGCACGAACTGGCGCTGTCGGGCGATGATCCGGCTGTGGCGCGAGCCTATGAGCGGCTCGACGCCGATGCCATCTGGGCGGCCGTGCATCCGGCCATGACCGTTCAGGGCGCGCGCCTGGCGGCGTTCATGACGCACGAGCCGCAGACCAACGAGGTGCGCCGCTCGATCTGCCTGCTGGGCGGCTTCCTGGAGATCGCCAAGGCGACCGGCCTGCCGCTGCGCTGTTTCGAGCTGGCGGCCAGCGCGGGGCTCAACCTGTCGTGGGACCGCTATGGCTACCAGATCGGCGAGGACAGCTGGGGCGATCCGCGCGCGGCCGTGCAGATGGACACCGACTGGACCGGCGCGCCGCCGCCGGTGGACGCGGTGGTCAAGGTGATCGAGCGGGCCGCCTGCGACCGCAGGCCCACGGACCTCAGCGACCCCGATCAGCGGCGGCGGCTGATGTCCTATATCTGGGCCGACCAGCCGGAGCGGCTGGCGCGGCTGCGGGCCGCCATCGAGGTCGCCCTGGCCGAAGGGGTGGCCGTGGAGACGGCCGACGCGGTCGACTGGACCCGGCGCGAGGTGGCGCTGCTGGGCGATGCGGCGACGGTGCTCTACCACTCGGTGTTCTGGACCTACATGCCGCCGGAAACCCAGGCCGCCCTGGTGGCCGAGATCGAGGCCAAGGCGGCGCACGCGACGGCCAACGCGCCCTTCGCTTGGCTGCGCATGGAGCCCAAGCCCGACAACATGGCCGAGATGGAGGTCCGCCTGACGCTGTGGCCCGGCGGCGAAGAGCGCCTGCTGGCCGAGGCCCATCCGCACGGGGCGTGGGTGCGGTGGTTGGCGGGGTAGGGCGAGAAATCGGTTGAAATAGCCCTTCCCCTCGATGGGGAAGGGTTGGGATGGGGTGAGGCTACGGCGTTGCGGCATCGGACGCCGCAAGGCGTCGGCGCCAAAGGCGCCCTTCGCCCAAACGCATTGCGCACACCCCAATCCCCAGCCCTTTCCCCATCGAGGGGAAAGGGGGCAGGCCCGGCCCCCGCCTAGCGCCGTTCGCTCAGGGTTAACCCACATCGCCTAGGGTTTCCGCACCCGCAGAATGCCGGGAGGGGACGCCTTGTCACAGAACCACTACGACCTGATCGTCATCGGCTCCGGCCCGGCGGGCCGCCGAGGCGCGATTCAGGCGGCCAAGCTGAATAAGCGCGTCCTGGTGGTGGAGCGCGGCAAGCGGGTCGGCGGCGTCTCGGTTCATACCGGCACCATCCCGTCGAAGACCCTGCGCGAGACGGTGCTCAACCTTTCGGGCTGGCGCGAGCGCGGCATCTACGGCCGCTCGCACCGCGCCAAGCAGCATATCGGCGCCGAGGACCTGCGCCGCCGCCTCGCCATCACCCTCGACCATGAAGTCGACGTGCTGGAACACCAGTTCGCCCGCAATGGCGTCGACACCGTGGAAGGCGTCGCCACCTTCACCGGCCCGCATGGCGTCTCGGTGCTGAGCGCCTCGGGCCTTGCCGACTACACCGCCGAGAAATTCCTGATCGCCGTCGGCACCAAGCCTTATCGCCCGAGCCATATCGGCTTCGACGGCGAGAACATCGTCGACAGCGACGAGATTCTCGAACTGACCCGCATCCCGCGCCAGCTGGTGGTGGTGGGCGCGAGCGTCATCGGCGTCGAATACGCCTCCATCTTCTCGGCGCTCGATGTGAAGGTGACGATCGTCGAGCCGAACAGCGTGCTGATGCCGTTCCTCGACCGGGAGCTGGCCGACGAGTTCGTCCATGACCTGCGCGAGCGCGGCGTGATCATCCGCTTCGGCGCCAAGGTGGTTTCCGCCGAGGTCACCGGGCCGCAGCACTGCCACCTCAAGCTCTCCGACGACCGCGAACTGCACGCCGACATGGTGCTGTTCTCGGCCGGTCGCGAAGGCGCGACCGACGGCCTGGGCCTGGCCGCCTGCGGCCTGGCGACCGACGAGCGCGGCCGGCTTTCGGTGGACAAGGCGAGCTTCCAGACCGCCGCCCCCCACGTCTATGCGGCGGGCGATATCATTGGTTTCCCGAGCCTGGCGTCGACCTCGATGGAGCAGGGCCGGATCGCCGCCTGCCACGCCTTCGACGCGCCGTCGCACGCCGCGCCGGAGTTCTTCCCCTATGGCATCTATTCGGTGCCGGAAATCTCCACGATCGGCATGAACGAGGAGCAGGCCCGCGAGCGCGGCATCCCCTACGAGTGCGGCGTGGCGCGGTTCCGCGAGACCTCGCGCGGCCACATCATGGGCATCAGCTCGGGCTTCCTGAAGATGCTGTTCGCGCTGGAGACCCGCCGCCTGCTGGGCGTCCACATCGTCGGCGAGGGCGCGACGGAGCTGATCCACATCGGCCAGGCGGTGCTCAATCTCGAGGGCACGCTCGACTATTTCGTCGAGAACACCTTCAACTATCCGACGCTCGCCGAGGCCTACAAGATCGCCGCGCTGGACGCCTGGAACCGCATGCCCAAGCAGCAGGCGAGCGTGATTGTCACCCGCAAAAAGCTGGAACTGGCCGCCAAGGCCGTGAACGGCTGATATCCCGCGCCCAAGGTTCGCAGGCCCGTGCGGCCGCGACTCCTCTTCCCCGACGCGGAACGCGCGAGGGGAGAGGGTAGGGTGAGGGGCGGCTGGGATCTGTCGGTCTCTCCTGGTGGCGGCCCGAGGATCAGCGGCGGCGCCGGTCATGGGTCATGGCTGGACAATCGGCGGATCGCCTCTGTACGAGCCGCCCCTCTCCCTACCCTCTCCCCTCGGACTTCGTCTCGGGGGCGAGGAGATGATGGGGTTCAATCTTGCCTTAACACCGCATTCACCACGTCTGGAAACCTGTCCTTCACCATGTGCGCCCAGAGATTCTGACTCTGGTGTTTTCCAAGGGTCAGTCATGGGCGTTGCCGCCGACACTATCATCCTGGGCGATTGCCTCGAGGAGCTGAAGAAGCTCCCGTCGCGCTCCGTCGACCTGGTGTTCGCCGACCCGCCGTACAATCTGCAGCTTGGCGGCGACCTGCTGCGCCCGGACAATTCGAAGGTCGATGCGGTTGACGACCACTGGGACCAGTTCGAGAGCTTCGCGGCCTATGACGCCTTCACCAAGGCCTGGCTGGCGGAATGTCAGCGCATCCTGAAGGACGACGGCGCGCTTTGGGTGATCGGCAGCTATCACAACATCTTCCGGGTCGGCGCGACGCTGCAGGACCTGGGGTTCTGGATTCTCAACGACATCGTCTGGCGCAAGTCGAACCCGATGCCGAATTTCAAGGGCACGCGCTTCACCAACGCCCACGAGACAATGATCTGGGCCACCAAGTCGCGGGGCGGCAAGCGCTATACCTTCAACTACGACGCCATGAAGATGGCCAATGACGATCTGCAGATGCGTTCCGACTGGAGCCTGCCGCTGTGCACCGGCGAGGAGCGGCTGAAGGACGCGGCGGGGCTGAAGGCCCACCCAACCCAGAAACCCGAGGCCCTGCTTTGCCGCCTGATCCTGGCGTCAACCCGGCCCGGCGACGTGATCCTCGATCCGTTCTTCGGCACCGGCACGACGGGCGCGGCGGCCAAGCGCCTGGGCCGCCACTACATCGGCATCGAGCGCGAGGAGGCCTACGCCAAGCTCGCCAAGGACCGGATCGCCAAGGTGATCCCGGCCACAGCCGAGGAGATGGTCGTGACCGGCTCCAAGCGGTCCGAGCCTCGTATACCGTTCGGCCAGATCGTCGAGGCGGGCCTGCTGCGGGCCGGCGACGTGCTCTATGACGACAAGGGCCGTCACGCCGCCCGCGTGCGGGCCGACGGCAGCCTGGTGGTGGGCGACCTTTCCGGTTCGATCCACAAGGTCGGCGCCATGGTCCAGGCGCAGCCGGCCTGCAACGGCTGGACCTACTGGCACTTCAAGTCGGACAAGGGCCTGGCGCCCATCGACGTGCTGCGGGCCAAGGTGCGCCAGCAACTGGCGGCTTAGGGCGAGCGCGGCCCCTTCTCTTTTCTCGTCATCCCCGGGCTTGTCCCGGGGACCCAGATAGGCAGGCGCCGCAAGCCGACCTGCAAAGGCGGTGCTTCTGGGTGGCCGGGACAAGCCCGGCCATGACGAGCGGAATAGGCGTTTGCGCCTTAGCGCGAGCTCAGCACGAACTCGTTGCCTTCGGGGTCCTTGAAGACCGCGAAGGTTCCCCAGGGCTGCTTCTCGGGGGGGCCGCGGAATTCGACGCCGCGCGCGCTGAGCTGGCGGTGGGTCGCCTCGACGTCATCGCAGGCGAAGGAGCCGTTGAAGAAGGTCCCGACACGGTCCTCGTGGCCCTCCGGCGTGAACAGCACCAGGCTTGTCGGGCTGCCGGCGATGGCCAGCTCGATCCAGCGCTGCGGTCCCATCGGCTGGTCGGTGGTGACGCGAAAGCCCATCGTTTCGGTCCAGAACTTCAGTTGCAGGTCCTGATCGCGGCAGGGCAGGCCGGCGAACTTCAGGTGGGTGATCATGGCGGTCTCCGTCGTTGCCACCGGCTTTTGCCGCAGTGGAGCCGGGCCAGACAATCGGTCCATCGTTTGCTATAGCAACGATCATGACCCAGAAGATCGCCGTCGATCGCTATGTCTTCGATGTCCTGATGCGCGACCTGGTCGGGCACGACCACACGCCCTCGGCCTTCCTGGTCTACCTGTGGCTCTGGGGAAAAACCGAGGGTGGGAAGCGCCGGTTCGCCGCCAGCCTCGCCGGCATCGCGCTGGAAACCGGCCTGTCGAAATCCTCGGTGCAGAACGCCGTGCGCCAGCTCAAACAGCGCCGCCAGCTGATCAGCGTGACCCACGACGGCCCGACCGCGCCACCCATCTATGAAGTGTTGACCCCTTGGATGCGCGGCTAGAGCAGGTTCGCAAGCCCGGCGCGCGCGGCCTTGAGGAACACGCTCGGCAGCGCGTCGAGGCCTCGGCGCGGCGTCCAGATGACATCCTCGGCCAGCCCCTCGGCGCGTAGCAGCCGCAACGTCAGGGTGAAGTGGGTGAAGCCATGGTCGACCTCGCCCGCGCCGCGCCAGGCGGCGGCGGTCGGCGCGGCGGCGAGCGCCTCGGCGTCACTCCAGCGCTCGGCTCGCCATTCGCTGGTGGGGAGCGCCAGCATGCCGCCCAGCAGGCCCTTCGGCGGGCGGCGGACCAGCGCCACCGCGTCGCCGCGGGTCAGGATGTAGGCGACGCCGTAGCGGTGCGGCCGCTCGCCCTTGGCGGTCTTGCGCGGGTAGGTTTCCGGCGCGCCGGTCTTCAGCGCGGCGCAGTGGGCGGAGACCGGGCAGCGGTCGCAGAGCGGCTGTTTCGGCCGGCAGACGGTGGCGCCGAGGTCCATCAGCGCCTGAGCCCAGTCGCCGGGACGGTGGTCGCGGACCAGGCCGGCCGCGAGGCGCTTCAGCTCCGGCTTGGCGTCGGGGAGCGGGGCCTCCACCGCGAACAGCCGCGCCGCTACGCGCTCGACATTGCCGTCAACCACGTTGGTCGCCTCGTCAAAGGCGATCGCGGCCACGGCGGCGGCGGTGTAGGCGCCGAGGCCGGGCAGGGCGCGCAGGCCCGCCTCGGTATCCGGAAAGACCCCGCCGTGCTCGCCCGCCACGGCCCGCGCACAGGCCAGCAGATTGCGGGCGCGGGCGTAGTAGCCGAGGCCGGCCCAGGCGGCCATCACCTCGCCGTCGTCCTCGGCGGCCAGGTCCTCGACGGTCGGCCAGCGGGCGGTGAACTTCAGGAAATAGGGCGTCGCGTGCGGCACGGTGGTCTGTTGCAGCATCACTTCGGAGAGCCAGACCCGGTAGGGATCGGCCTTGACGCCGGCGGCATGGTCCTTCGGTCCGACCCTCCACGGCAGATCGCGGGCGCCTGCGTCATACCAGGCGAGCAATTGGGCGCGGAGTTGATCGGGGTTCACGCTGACCTCTCTATCGTCCCGGGCTTATCCTCGTCACGCGATGTCGGTAAGGTGACGGCATGGCGCCCCGCCGCGAACTCCCCAGCCTGCAAGAGGCGGCCGCGATCCTGACGGCCAAGCGCACGCGGCCGTCCCGCCGGCCGCCGCCGCCGCTCGGCCGGTCGCTCAACAAGTCGCTGAAGGCGCTGGACGCCAAGTTCGGCCAGGGGTCCGGCGCCCTGGAGGCCCGCTGGCGAGAAGTGGTCGGCGTCGAGATCGCCAAGCGGACCGAGCCGGTCAAGCTGACCCGAGGCCGCAACGGCGGACCCTCGTCGCTGGAAATCCGCGTCGCCGGGCCGGCGGCGGCGATCATCCAGCATCAGGCCCACGAAATCCTGGCGCGCGTGAACCTGTTCCTGGGCGCCGAGGCTGTGCAGAAGCTGCGCATCGTCCAGGGGCCGCTGCAGAACAAGTACGAGGCCGTCGCCAAGCCGCGCCGGCGCCTGCCACCGCTGGACGCCGCCGAGGAGGCAGGCCTGGCGCGCGACCTCGCCCAAGCGCCCGCGGGTAAACTCAAGAGCGCGCTTCTGGCGCTCGGCCGTGGGGTTTTGCGGCGCCGGTCGCGCATCGACTAACAACAGCCGCGATCCGATGGCCTTCTGTGGTTGGTGGGCCAGGATGGAATCGGGCTTTACTCCGCTGTCCTGGGAGACCTGTTCTTTGATGCGCGCTCGCCGACCCTTCATCGCCGTGGCCCTGGTGGCTGCCCTGGCGCTGGGCGGCTGCGCGAAACACGCGCTGGACTCCGCGTCGGTTCCGCAGGCCGACGACATGAGCCTGGGCAGCCCGGACGCCAAGATCAACGTCATCGAATACGCTTCGGCCAGCTGCCCGCACTGCGCGCGCTGGAACGCGGAGGTATTCCCGGTTTTCCGGGCCAAGTACCTCGACACCGGCAAGGTGCGCTACACGCTGAAGGAATATCTGACCGAGCCACAGGCGATCGCCGCGGCCGGCTTCATGCTGGCCCGCTGCGCCGGTAAGGACCGCTATTTCCCGGTGCTCGATGCGGTGTTCCGCAGCCAGGATGAAATGGTCCAGACCGGCGACGTCCGTAGCGTCCTGGCGCGGATCGCTAAGGCGCCCGGCGGCCTGACCGACGCCCAGCTCGACGCCTGCATGCGCGATGCCGCCGCCGAAAAGGCGCTGGCCGCCCGCGCCGACCGGCATCTGCACGCCGACAAGGTGACGGCGACACCCACCTTCATCGTCAACGGCCAGCGGGTGGAGGGGGAGATGACCATCCCCGAACTCGACGCGGCCATCGCCAAGGCGTCGAAATAGGAATGCCGATGCTGACCCGCCGCCTCGCCGTGCTCGCCGCCGCCCTTGCCGTCGCCGCCAGTGCGGCGGGCGCGTCCCCCGCCCCGGCGACGAAGGCCGCGAAAGCCGCGCCGGCCGCCAAGCCCGCAGGTCCGGCGATCCTGCCCGACGACATGTCGATGGGCAGCCCGACAGCGAAGATCCAGGTGATCGAATACGCCTCGCTGGCCTGCCCGCACTGTGGCCACTTCAACGAGACCATCTTCCCGGCGCTGAAGGCCAAGTACATCGACACCGGCAAGGTGCGCTACACGCTGAAGGAGATGCTGACCGAGCCCACGACGGTGGCGGCCGCCGGCTTCCTGATGGCGCGCTGCGCGGGTCCGGCGAAGTATTTCGCGGTGGTGGATCAGGTGTTCCGCAGCCAGCCGCGCTGGACCAGCGGCAACATCAAGCCGATCTTCCAGGAGATCGCGGCGGCCAACGGCGTCGACGAGGCGCACTTCAACACCTGCCTGCAGGACCAGGACGGCGTCGACGCCATCGCCCAGCGCGCCCAGCGGGCCTCGGAGGTGGACCACATCAACTCGACCCCGACCCTGTTCATCAACGGCCAGCTGATCGAGACGCCGAAGAGCCCGGAGGAGCTGGACGCCGCCATCGCCGCGGCGACGCGGCCCGGACCCAAGGCAGCCGGCTCCAAGGGGTCTGGCGCCAAGAAGCCCGCCGCCAAAAAAGGAGGCCATTAGACCTCCGTGCAATTCCAGCGGCTGCGCCTGACGGGCTTCAAGTCCTTCGTCGATACGACCGAATTCCGGATCGAACCCGGCGTCACGGGCATCGTCGGGCCGAACGGCTGCGGCAAGTCGAACCTGCTGGAGGCGCTGCGCTGGGTGATGGGCGCCAATTCCGCCAAGGCCATGCGGGCCGGCGGCATGGACGATGTGATCTTCGCCGGGGCCGACAAGCGCCCGATGCGCAACCACGCCGAGGTCGCGCTGACCATCGACAATTCCGACCGGCGCGCGCCGGCGGCCTTCAATGATCATCCGGTGCTGGAGGTCGTCCGCCGGATCGATCGGGGCGAAGGATCGACCTACCGGGTCAACGGCCGTGAGGTCCGCGCCCGCGACGTGCAGCTGTTGTTCGCCGACGCCTCGACGGGCTCCAACTCGCCGGCGCTAGTGCGCCAGGGCCAGATCTCCGAGCTGATCGCCGCCAAGCCGCAGAACCGGCGGATGATCCTGGAAGAGGCGGCCGGGGTCTCTGGCCTGCACTCCCGCCGCCACGAGGCCGAGCTGCGCCTGCGCGCCGCCGAGGCTAATCTGGCGCGGCTGGAGGACGTGGCGCGCGAGCTTGAAGCGACGCTTGGCCGGCTGAAGCGCGAGGCCCGCCAGGCGGACCGCTACAAGAAGCTGGCCGCCGAGATCCGCTCGCTGCAGGGCGCGGTGCTCTACGCCCGCTGGCATGAGGCCAAGACCGTCGCCGAGCGCCTGAGCGCCGAAGCCGCCGCCGCCATCCGCGCCGTGGAGGACACGGCCGGTCTCGCCGCGGCCGCCACTACCCGCGCGGCGGGCGCCGACGACGCGATCAAGCCATTGCGTGAAGCTGAGACGATCGCCGCGGCCATCCTGCACAAGCTCGCCATCGACAAGGACCGCCTCGACCGCGAGCACGAGGCCCACGCCGCCGAGCTGGAGCGCCTGACCGGCGATATCGAGCGCATCGACGCCGACCGCGCCCGCGAGGATCACATCGTCGAGGACGCCGCGACCGCCCTGGCGCGGCTGGCCGACGATCTCGCGGCGCTGGCGGACGCCATCCGCACGGCGCCGGAGCGCGTGCCCGAGCTGGAAGCCGCCGCCAAGGCCGCCGAGGCGGCGCGCGCCGCGGCCGACGCCGAGGTGGAAGCCTTGGCCGGTCAGGTGGCGGCCGAAGAGGCCGTGCGTCAGGCCGCCGCGACCCGGGTCGAGGACGCTCAGACACGGCTTAACCGCACGCGCAGGGCGCTCGACCAGGCCAAGGGCGAGCGCGAGGCGCTGGGCGCTGTCGCCAATCCGCAGGCGGCCCAGGCCAGGACCGACCTGGAGGCCGCCGAGGTGGCCCTGGCCGCCGCGCGCGCCGCCGTGGAGACCGCCGAGGAACACCGCACCGCCGCGCAGGCCGTCGAAGCGACCGCGCGCGAGGCGGCCCGCAAGCTCGACGAGCAGTTGGGCCGGCTGACCGCCGAGGCGCGGGCCCTGGCCGCCCTGGTGGCCCAGGCGAAACGCGGCGGCTTCGCGCCGGTGCTCGACGCCGTCTCGCCCGACCGAGGCTACGAGAAGGCGCTGGCCGCAGCGATGGGCGACGACCTGGATGCGGCCTTGGACCGCGCCGCGCCGTCGTTCTGGGGCGGCCGCGACGCCGAGGCCCCGATCTGGCCCAAGGGCGCGACGCCGTTGACCGGTCTGGTCAAGGCGCCGGCCGTGCTGGCAGCGCGCCTGACCTTCACCGCGCTCGTCGACCGCGCTGAGGGCGACGCCCTGCAGGCCGGCCTCACGCCCGGCTGCCGGCTGGTCTCCAAGGAGGGCGACCTCTGGCGGTGGGATGGCTTCACCTCACGCGCCGATGCGCCGAAGCCCGCCGCCGTGCGGTTGGAGCAGAAGACCCGGCTGACCGAAGTCGAGACCGAGATCGAAGCGCTGACGCCGAAGGCCGAGGCGGCGCGCCAGGCGCTTGGGGATGCGTCCGTGAAACTGGCCGCCATCGAGGAGGCTCTGCGCGTCGCGCGCCGCGCGACGCCGGGCGCCGAGCAGACTGCGCTGACGGCCCGGACCGCTGTGGAACGCTTCGACCGCGAAGCCGCGCGCAAGGAAGCCCACGCTGCCTCCCTGGACGACGTCATCGGCCGTTTCGAAGTCGAATTCGCCGACCATGAGCAGGGCCTGGCGATCGCCCAGGTCGCGGCGGCGTCCGCTGGCGGTGGCGAGGCGCTCGCTGCTCGCCTGGCCGCCGCCCGCGGCGCGGCGGGTCCCGCCCGGGAGGCCGCCGCCGAAGCCCGCGCCGCGCTGGATGTCGAGGTCCGCGACCGCGATGGCCGCGCGCGGCGCCTCGAACTGCTGACTAGCGACCGCGACGACTGGGCGCGACGGTCACAGGCCGCCAGCAAGCGGCTGGAAACCCTGGCCGCCGCCCGCGCCAAGTCGCAGGCCGAACTCGCCAAGGCGAAGGCCGCGCCGGAGACCCTCGAAACCCGCCGTTCGGCGCTGTTGGACCAACTCGGCGCCGCCGAGGCGCGCCGCGAGAAATCCTCCGATGCGCTCGCCGGCGCCGAACACGAACGCGCCGAGGCCGACCGGGCGTTGCGCGCCGCCGAGGCCGCCGCATCCGAGGCCCGCGAGGTCCGCGCAAGCCTCGCCGCCCACGCCGAGGCCGCCGCTGTGCGCCTGGCGGAGGTCTCCGGCCAGATTCGCGAAACCGCGAGAATCGAGCCGGAAGACCTGGCCCAGAAGCTCGCCGACGAAGCCGTCGCCATCCCCGCCGACGCCAGCGGCATCGAGGCTCATCTCTACAATCTGGAACGGCAGCGCGACTCCATCGGTCCGGTCAACCTGCGCGCCGAGGAAGAAGCCGTCGAGCACGGCGGGCGGCTTGAGATCATGCAGTCAGAGCGCTCCGACCTCACCGGCGCCATCGCCCGCTTGCGCGAAGGGATCGCCGAACTGAACGCCGAGGGCCGCGAGCGCCTGCTGGCCGCGTTCGAGGTGATCAATGAGCACTTCAAGACGCTCTTCCAGGCTCTGTTCCAAGGTGGCCAGGCGGAACTGCGGCTGGTCGAGTCCGAGGATCCGCTGGAGGCCGGGCTGGAGATCTACGCCTGCCCTCCAGGCAAGCGCATGGCGACCATGAGCCTGATGAGCGGCGGCGAGCAGGCGCTGACCGCGACGGCCCTGATCTTCGCCGTCTTCCTGGCGCAGCCGTCGCCGATCTGCGTGCTGGACGAGGTGGACGCGCCCCTCGACGACGCCAACGTCGACCGCTTCTGCAACATGCTCGACGAGATGCGCCGGCGCACCGAGACCCGCTTCATCGCCATCACCCACAATCCGGTGACCATGGCGCGCATGGATCGACTGTTTGGTGTGACCATGGCCGAGCGTGGCGTCTCCCAACTGGTCAGCGTCGACCTGCACCAGGCCGAGGCCATGGCGGCCCAATGACTGGGGCTGAGACTCAGGCTCTGACGCAGGGGTAAGCGACCAGGTGTGAGCCCAGGTTGCGGACCCTGTGTTGCGACCTCACAAATCTCTTTTAAAAACAATTAGATAAAGTAGGATTAGCCAGCCTTGACGCGCCGCAACACGGTCTATAGGTTCCGCGCGACCTAAAAGCCCCCGATGCGGCGGCGGACGTCGCGGTCGATAGAGGCTGAACGATCCATGCCGGAGCCGGACGAATCGCGCGATGAGGCTCTCCGGAGTCTCAACAAGCGATTGGACGCGTTCGAAACCGGACGCGCGCCTCCGACGAGTTTCACAACTCAACGGGCGATGGGGCAGGGCTATCGCTTCCTTGCGGAGGTGATAGGCGGGGTGTTCGGGGGCGCCGGCTTTGGCTGGCTCATCGACCGCTTCGCTCACACGACGCCCCTGGGCCTGGTCGGCGGTCTGCTGATCGGCACGGGGTTCTCCATCTACGTCGCCGTCAAAGGCGCCGCCAGGTGGTCCAAAACCGAGTCGGAGAAGGTGGGGGTTCCTCCCGTCGATCCCGGCAATGATCATTAAGACTGACGGCTGAGAATATGGCGCAATCGCCCGCAATCACCCCGATGGAACAGTTCGAGATCCACAAGATCCCGGGCCTGTCATCGAAATTAGGAAAGCATGCATGACTTCCTGATTCCCAGTGAGTTCGGAGACGAACTCGGGA
>JANYET010000038.1 GCA_025359785.1 Alphaproteobacteria bacterium
GCCGCCGAGCTGATCGACGCGTGCCTGGCTTTACTTGCAGACCCCCAGGCCACCACCGCTGACTTGATGCAGCACGTCAAAGGCCCGGACTTCCCGACCGGCGGGGTCATCGTCGAGCCCCACGCCTCCCTGCTGGAGACCTACGAGACCGGCCGCGGCGGGGTCCGCCTGCGCGCGCTCTGGACCAAGGAGATGCTGGGCAACGGCGCCTATCAGATCGTGGTCACCCAGGTGCCCTATCAGGTGAAGAAGGCCGACCTGGTCGAACAGCTGGCCGAACTGATCGAGGCCAAGCGCCTGCCCCTGCTGGGCGACGTCCGCGACGAGAGCGCCGAGGACGTCCGCCTGGTCCTCGAGCCCAAGTCGCGCAACGTCGAGGCCGAGGTGCTGATGGAGAGCCTGTTCAAGCTCTCCGATCTGGAAAACCGCTTCAGCGTCAACCTCAACGTCCTGGACGCGCGCGGCACCCCCGGCGTCATGGGCCTGAAACAGGTGCTGAAGGCCTTCCTCGACCACCGCCGCGAGGTCCTCGTCCGCCGCGCCCGCCACCGCCTGGGCAAGATCGAGGCGCGCCTGCACACCCTCGACGGCCTGCTGATCGCCTACCTCAACCTCGACGAGGTGATCCGCATCGTCCGCTATGAGGAAGACCCCAAGGCCCGGCTGATCGAGGCCTTCGACCTGACCGAGATCCAGGCCGACGCCATCCTCAACACCCGCCTGCGCCAGCTCGCGCGCCTGGAGGAGATGGAGCTCCGCCGCGAACACGCCGACCTGGCCGAGGAACGCGACGGCATCGTCGGCATGCTGGCCGACGACCGCGCCCAGTGGAAGCTGGTGGCCGCCGGCCTGCGCGGCGTGAAGGCCGCCCTCGGCGACAAACTCAACGCGCGCCGCAGCGTCTTCGCCGACGCGCCGCAGGTCGATGCCGAGGCCGCCATCGAGGCGATGATCGTCCGCGAGCCGATCACCGTCATCCTGTCGGACCGCGGCTGGATCCGCGCCGCCCGGGGCCGCCCGGGTTCGTCAGGAATGGGCGACCCCTCGGAGCTGAAGTTCAAGGAGGGCGACAAGCTGGCCTTCCTGGTTGAGGCGCAGACCACCGACAAGCTGCTGGTCTTCGCCTCCGACGGTCGCTTCTTCACGCTCGCCTGCGACAAGCTCCCCGGCGCGCGCGGCCACGGCGAGCCGCTACGCCTGATGATCGACCTCGACGACCGCGTCGGCATCGTCGACGTCTTCGTCCACAAGCCCGGCGCCAAGCGCATCCTGGCGAGCCGCGAAGGCTACGGCTTCATCCTGCCGGAAGAAGAGGCCATCGCCTTCCGCCGCGCCGGCAAACAGGTCCTGAACCCCGGCCCCAAAGGCGCGCTCGTCAGCCTGCTCCTCGGCAGCGCAGATCAGCTCGCCGTCGTCGGCGACAACGGCAAGATCCTGATCTTCCCCACCGCCGAACTGCCCGAGATGCCCAGAGGCAAGGGCGTCAAACTCCAGACCTACCGGGAAGGCGGCCTTCGCGACGCCACGGCCTTCGCCGAGGCGGATGGCGCGGCGTGGATCGACACGGCGGGCCGCACGCACGGGTGGCCGGAGTGGCGCGAGTGGGTGGGCAAGCGCGCCGCGGCCGGGAAGGTGGCGCCGAGGGGCTTCCCGGCGAGCAAGCGGTTCAGGCCGAGGTAGGGCATTTTCGCGCCGCCACTGCGCCCGCCTTTGAAGCTGAAGCACCGGCCACCGCCGCTGCTCCGCAGGACTCGTGTCTTTCCATAGGAGTAGCGCCGAGGTTGCATTTCGGGCTTAGATCGAGCGCTGGGGGAGATGACGAATGTTGCGAACGGTTGCCGTCGGCGTGATTTCAGGCGCGTTCGCTGCGGCTGGCGTGCTGCTCGTGCAGGGTCGGCTATTTCACCTGGTGCCAGGAGGAATGAGTTACGCGGAACTAGCGGCCACCTTATGAGGCATCAAATCTGAAAGGCATTTGATCTCGCCAAATTCTGAAGGACTTGAAGCGGCCTTTAGCCGCCCCGACCGATCTATAGTCCAGACCTCGGCCACACGAACCATTGCCCAATCTAGATTTCGAAGATGTCGATCTGAGACAGCTACGACCACGCGGTCGAAATAGTGCGAATAGTTAGCCACTTGATTTTGGAGCCGCTTCAGGGAGTCGCGCTCGCTCTTAATCTCAACGCCGATGAATTCTCGGCCGAGGATGGCCAAGTCCACACGAACCGAGGATGCGCCAAGGGGGTATTCGTTGGCGATGACGCTGCTGCGCCAATCTGCGTTCGTGCGTCGGTATGCGTTGAGAACGATGGATTTGTAGTCGTCTTCGTTGGGGACGTGGCGGTCCAGCATGACTCTAGCGGATGAAGTGGTTCGGACGACGATTTGGCAGAGACGCTGTGGCAACGCAATGCTGCGTGCATCCCCCGGATGCCACCCATCCTTAAGTCTACGGCCAGCCAACGGCCCGGCGCCGGGGCCTGGTCAAAGACCGGCCTTCCGGCCGGCCGCCCGGCGGTGCGCGTCAGCGCATCCTTGAGGAAGCTCTGGGGGCGGGCACGCTCCGCGCCCAGACTTAGGCCCAACCCGTTGGCGCCTAGGCGAGCCCTGAAACAAGAATCGGACCAGCGTGGGCTGATGTCCTGGACCTGGACCGACGTCGACTGGACCGCTGCGGCTGCGTGGGTGCAGGCAGTCTTCAGCGTCGCTGCCATATTCGTCGCCACTTGGGTCGACCGAGGGGAGAATATAGGGACACGATACCAATTTCCCTATGCTCGGCTTCCCCGGAATTACGAAATTGCGGGGACAGAATATCCAGTCCCCGAGGTTCCCGATCTGTGGCCGGACGCCTATTCCTTGGCAGGTAGAACAATTCCCCGCAGAGGCGAGCGAGTACTGGCAAAAGGCAATATAACCGTCATCTCAACTCAAGAATTCCCCCGGACCTGCCTGTTTAGGCAATAGACGCCGCCCCCGCCCATCGTGATGAAGGCGCGTCAGTTGTCATGATCTTTTGGGGTCCGCGTATGAAGAACCATCTCGCCATCGCCGCCGCCGCCGCGCTGCTGCTGGGCGCCAGCCACGCCGCGGCCGCTGAATTCGTCACCAACGGCGGTTTCGAGACCGGCGATCTCACCGGCTGGACCCAGGTGGGCGCCAATTCCCACGGCTACACCCAGGTCACGGGTGGCGGCGTCCAGTATGCCGGCAATCACGCGATCGAAGAGGGCAACTACTCCACAGAAGGCTTCGGCGGCGTCTCTCAGGCGCTGAACACCGTCGCCAACGGCGTCTACCAGATCAGCCTGTTCTGGGCGACCAGCAACAGCAACGATGTGAACAGCCAGGCCCTCCAGGTCCTGTGGAACGGCGTCGACCAGGCGGGTATCTTCGGCGCCGCCGAGCATGGCTACATCCAGCTGCTCTACACCGTGACCGGCGCCGGCCATGACACCCTGACCGTCCAGGGCTTCTCCGACCACGGCTTCAACTACGTCGACGACATCTCGGTCACTGGCGCGGCCAACGGGCCGGGCGCCAACGGGGTGCCCGAACCAGCGACCTGGGCCCTGCTGCTCTCCGGCTTCGGCCTCGCCGGCGCGACCCTGCGCCGCCGCAAAGCGGCGATGGCGGCCTAACGCTCCCGCTCATCCCGGCCTTCGCCGGGATGAGCGTTCGGGACAGTGAATTCGGGGACAGGATACCGATCCCCCTCCACGCCAGACCCTTGACCTTCCGGGTTGCCCCCGCCGGCGGATCGTCCCTCTATGACCTCAAGGGGGACTTCATGAAACGCGGCGCGATCCTGGTGGCGGCGATGGCCCTGGCGGCGGTGTTCGCCGTGGCGAGCGCCCACGCCGCCCAGCCCCACCACGCCGCGATGCGCCAAGACGCCCCCTTCGCTTCGCGATCCACCTCCAGCGGGGGTGGACTGCGAACCGTCTATGGCCAGCCGGACCTGCAGGGGTTCTGGACCAACGCCTCGCTCACCCATCTGGAACGGCCGCCCGCCACGCCGCTGACGCTGGCGACGCCCGCCGAGGAGGCCGCCTACGAGGCCCGCACGGCGCAGGCCCAGGCGAGGGGCGAGAGCGGCGGGCTGGGGCAGGGGACGTCGGAGTGGCATCCGGCGTTCCGCATGGCGCGCATCGCAGGCCGCTTGCGCACCTCCTTCATCGTCAGTCCCGCCGACGGGCAGCTGCCCTACCGGCCTGAGGCTCAGGCGCGGTTCACGGCGCTGGGACGCCGCCCAGCTCGCGCGCGCGGACGGGCCGGAGACCCGCACGCTGAGCGACCGCTGCCTGATCGGCGGCTTCGGCTCGTCCAGCCCGCCGATGATCCCGCCGGCGGTCGCGGCGGTGAAACAGATCGTCCAGACCCGCACGGAGGTCGCGATCCTGTCGGAGATGAACCATGATGTGCGCATCGTGCGCCTGGGGACACCCGGCCATCCGGCGCGTCACCCGCCGGCCAATGTGCGCCTGTGGATGGGGGATTCGATCGGCCACTGGGAGGGCGCGAGCCTGGTGGTGGAGACCACCAATTTCCATGAGCAGGAGCAGTTGCACGGCTTTCTGCTGAAGTCGCCGGACGCGCGCGTCACCGAACGCTTTACCCGCGTGGCGAAGGGCCAGATCCTCTACGAGGTCGAGATGGATGATCCGGCCACCTACGCCGTTCCCTGGCGCGCCCAGATCCCGTTCAACGCCGACCCGGGCCCGATCTACGAGTTCGCCTGCCACGAGGGCAACTACGCCCTCACCGATATCCTGGCCGGCGCGCGGCGCGCCGACGCGCGGGCGGCGGCGGGCTCCGGCGCCTCCCGCCCCTAGGACAAACCCATCATCGCGGACCAGATCGAGCCGCCACGGAGTCTGGAAATGACCGGGCGGTCTTTGCAAAACGCCGGATCGCGGCGGCCTTGATATCGAGATTTCGACCGACCAAATGCAGGGCGGTGACCCATGGAGAGGTGCGATGGAGACGGCGCGATCAACCCATCATTCTGACGACGACGTCGATGCGATTATCTGTGCGATCCTGACCCAGGCCGCCATCGCATCAGGTCTGGGAAACGCAGACGTCATCCGACGTTACCAATCGATGATTCAAACCTTCAGAACTCTCGCATCGCCAAGGCAGTAGTCCATGGGGCGGCCATTAAGAAGGTGGGGACACGCACCACGTCTGCGTCCCCGCCTCAGCCTTCGCTCAACGCCGTCCCCCAATCCTGCCCGCCGTAGAACAGCCGCAGGATCACCACCTGCGTGTGGTCGACCATGAAGGCCACGGTGATCCGCCGCTCGAACCCGATGATGCGCAGGCTCGGGCGGAGGTCGCCGCGCAACGTTCCGCGCTCCGCGCCGACGTCGAATCCGTCCAGCCACGCTTTCACTCGGCTCATGTAGGCGGTGGCGATCATAGGCGAGCCCGCGTCGGCGAGGTATTCGTACAGGTCGAGAAGGTCGCGTTCCGCCTCGGGGTTGTAGACGACCGCCCGTCTGATCACCGGCGGGCCTTCGTACGCTCCGCGTGTCTCGCCTGGACCGCGGCCCAGACCTTTTCCGCCGGGATCACGCGGTCCGGATCGGCGACGTACGCGTCATAGGTCGGCGCGACCTCTTCAACCAGCCACCGCTCAATGGCCGCGTCGCGCTCCCTCAGCGCCCGCAGGCCTGCGCGCACCACTTCGCTGGCGGAGGCATAGTCGCCCCCCGCCACCTTGGCGTCGATATAGGCGGCTTGCTCGGCGGGAAGACTGACGGTGCGCTTGGTGACGGCGGCCATGGTGTCTCCACTTCGCGCGAGCTGACGGTATGAAACTATCATACCAAGCGGCTGGAGACCAACCGCCTAAGACAAACTCATCATTGCGGAGCGATCGAAGTCCATCAGCTCATCCGTCCGGCCCTGGTGGACCTTCACCGCCCACTGTGGGTCCTGGAGGAGGGCGCGGCCGACGCCGACCAGGTCGAAGTCGCCGCGGTCGAGGCGACGCAGCAGCTCGTCCAGCGAGGCGGGCTTGGAGGCTTCGCCGCCGTAGGACGCGATGAATTCGCCGGTCAGGCCCACCGAGCCCACCGCGATGGTCGGGACGCCGGTCAGCTTCTTGGCCCAGCCGGCGAAGTTGAGGTCGGAGCCCCCAGAATCGTCAGGGAATTCCGGCTCCCAGAACCGGCGCTGCGAGCAGTGGATGATGTCGGCGCCGGCGTCGGTCAGGGTGGTGAGCCAGGTCTCCATCTCCTGCGGCGTGGTCGCCATGCGGACGGCGAAGTCCTGCTGCTTCCATTGGCTGATGCGGATGATCAGCGGATAGTCGGGGCCGACCGCGGCGCGCACGGCGGCGATGATCTCGGCGGCGAACTTCGAGCGCTCGGCGATGGTCGGGCCGCCGAAGGCGTCACCGCGCTGGTTGGTGCCTTCCCAGAAGAACTGGTCGATCAGGTAGCCGTGGGCGCCGTGCAGCTCGACGGCGTCGAAGCCCAGGCGTTGGGCGTCCGCCGCGGCGGTGGCGAAGGCCGCGATGGTGTCGGCCACGTCGGCGTCGCTCATCGGCGCGCCCAGGGCCACGCCCGGCGCCCGCAGGCCCGAGGGGCTGTCGTGCGCGTCCGCGTGGGCCTCGTCGTCGCCGCGCCCGGGCACCGCCCCCACGTGCCACAGCTGCGGGGCCATCTTGCCGCCGGCCGCGTGGACGCCGTCGATCACGGTCTTCCAGCCGGCCAGCGCCGCCCCGCCGTGGAAGCGCGGGATGTTCGGGCTGTTCACCGAGACCGCGCGCTCGACGCCGACGCCCTCAGAGACGATCAGCCCCACCTCGGCGCCGGCGCGCCGCGCGTAGTAGCCGGCCACGTCGGCCGTCGGCACACCGCCCGGCGACATCGACCGCGTCATCGGCGCCATGACGATGCGGTTCGGCAGGTGGAGGCCCTTGAAGGTGAAGGGCTGAAACAGGGCATCGGCCGGCATAGTGGGCTCCGTGGTCGGGCGGGGGGTTTCGCCCCCGCACCTGCCACCGATCACGCCGGAAGGAAACGGCGCCCTAGGGGCAGCCCCTCATCCTGGCGGTCATTCTCGCGTCAGCCTCAGGCCGCCGCGACGCCCCGCCGACGGCGCAGGCTCGCGCCCGCCAGGCCGAAGCCGGCGATCATCAGGGCCCAGCTCGCCGGCTCCGGCACGCCGCCGGTTGGCTCGGCGGTCCTCACGGTCAGGGTGAAGCTGCCGTACGTGTCGTTGACCCCGTTCGGGCCCGTCGGAAAAGCGAACGGCGCCGTATTGGTCGAGGCCACCCGGTCTTCGCCGCCGGCCCCGCCGCCGCGGCCGAGCACCACGTAGTTGGTCAGGGTGATCGTCGTCAGCCCGGTCACATAGGTGAAGGTTCCGGCGCCGGTCACGCAGTTCAGGAAATAGCCCGAGGTGCAGCCGGCATTGTCGGTCACGGGCGCCCCGCCCACCGTCGCGAAGGCCGAGATCGACGGCGCCGTCGTCGTCGCGCCATCGAGGAACAGGTTCAGCCCGAAGCCGGCCGTGCCGCCCGCCGGGTCGTCGCCGTCCGCCCAGAAGTAGAAGGTGTTCGCGCCCTCGCTCAGCGCCGCGTTCAGCGCCGCGCTGGGGCTGATGAAGTCCGCGCTGACCGGGTTCGCGATCCTGGCCAGGAACAGTTCGGCGGCGTAGTTGCCCGGCGCGTTCTGATAGTCGAGCACCGTGGTCCAGGCGCCGTTGGTGACGCTGCCGCCGCCGCCGCTCGCGTTGCCGCCGCTCGCATTGGCGTCGAACAGCGCGGCGTTGGTCAGCGAAGAAGCCGCAGCTCCGCCGGCTGTCAGCAACAGGCCGGCGGCCACCACGCCAAGGGAAAGCGGGGAGCTCGAACGGACGGGCATGAGATCACTCCAAGCGACTGGCACATTGCCGAAGACGCCGTCGTCCCCGGGTTCACGGAAGACCATGCCTAGATCGCCGACCTCGCGCATGGCTCATATGGACTATGTCCGCAGGATTGCGGCCCCGCCGGTTCCGAATTCGCGAGCAAGGAGAGCGGAATCTCGCCAGGCCGCAAAGCGCGCCTCAGGCCGCTGTCGTGACCGCCCGCCGACGGCGCAGGTTCGCGCCCGCCAGGCCGAAGCCGGCGATCATCAGGGCCCAGCTCGCCGGTTCCGGCACGCCGCCGGGGACGGTGTCGATGCTGAAGTTGTCGAGATAGCCGGTGTTGGATGACCCGCCGAAGGTGTCGAAGATGGCGTCACCAAAGGCGCCGACATGGGCGCCGTTGCAGGCTCCGTTGGCGCCGCAGAAGCTGAGGCCCGAGGCCAGGGTCGAACCGTCAAGGCCCACCGAGAACACCTGGTTCGCATAGTCGAGCACGATGTCGACGTGGTGCCAGACATCGTAGCTGAAGGTCCCGATGCTGCCGAAACTGCCCGAGATCGCGAAGATGGTGTTGGCGCCGATGTCGATGCCGCCGGCGAACTGGCTGAGCCCCGGGCCGGTGACGCCGAACTGCCAGGACGACCCGCCGTTGGTCGGCGTGGTCAGCATGATGTCGCCCGAGACGTCGATCACGCCCGGCGAAGCCAGGTTCAGGGCGTAGAACGGGCCGGTCTGGCCCGTCGCCGAACCGCTGACGGAGGCCGCCTGGCTGCCGGTGAGCGCCACGCCGCTCTCGACCTGTGCGAGGCCCGGCTGGCTGGAGGCGCTGAACACCTGCCAGCCGCCCTGGCCGGCGATGGCGCCGGCGGTGAAGGTCGGGCCCTCGAAGCCGGTGGCGTAGAGATTGCTCGCGGCGGCGGGCAGGGTCATGGCGGCGGTCGCGACGAGGACCGCAACGCCGGCAAGGAGTGTCGTTTTTCTCATATCGCCCCACCCAGGTGAGTTGGTTTCACCGCCAGGATGCGCGGTTCACCAAAGAGCTGACCGCCGGGGCGACGCCGCGTCAAGCGTCCGCAACCGACACGCGAAAAGATGTCGGGAGACGGGAAAGTGGAGGCAGCGGCGGCGCGCTAGGGGCGCCTCAGGCAGCCTCAGGCCGGCGCGACCGCCCGACGATGGCGCAGGCTCGCGCCGGCCATCCCGAAGCCCGCGATCATCAGGGCCCAGGCGGCCGGTTCCGGCACGCCGCCGCCGCCGTCGCCCGCCGTCAGGTTCACCTTCACGTCATAGGAGCCGGAGTTATTGTTCCACTGGAAGCCGTCAACCGTGCCCAGGAACAGGCGCGTGGCCCCGGTCGGGGCGGTGAACAGCTGGGTCACGCTCGACGAGTTGACCCCGTCACCGATGAAGAAGATCTGCCCGAGCCCCGGCGCCAGCGCCGCGAAATTAAGGCCCAGGACGTTGAAGTTCAGCCGCCCGGGCTGCGTCCCCAAGCTCGGTGTCGAGGCGTCCAGGAACACGCCCACCAGCGACAGCACCGTCACGCCATCGGCCCCGGCCACGCCGGTCCCGTAGTCGGCCATGTCGAACACATAGGCTCCGTCCGGTCCGGTCGCCCCGGTGCCGGCGCCGTCCGTCAATCCGGTGGCGGCGAACGACAGCACGTCGCCGCCGGCCACGACCAGCGGGACCAGCGTCGGGCTCTGCCCGGGCGTCACGTCGCCGCCGCAGCAGGCAAAGCCCGCCGTCTGGCCCGCCGTGAACGGATTGGCCTGTCCCGAGACGCTGACATTCGCCGACGAAGCCATCGCCAGCCCCGGAACCGCCAACACCGCCGCCAGCGCCATCGCGCCCGCCGCAAGCCCAGCCCTCAGATGTCTCGCCATGGTCGTTCGTCCCTTACTGCGGCGCCGAGCATCATCCCGGCTCCAAGCTAACACAACCGCGCACACCCGTGACGCGAACGCCGCGCAGCCTTCACCGCGACCCTATCCAGGCCGCGGCCCTGGCGCATGGTTCAAATGAACCATGCCGGGCGGGTTTGTTCGAGCAAGGGCGCCGCCTCACGATCCAACGGAATTGGCCACGGACTTCTGGTCCAGAATGCGCGTCATCTCGCGCCGCGCGATGCGCCAACCGGTCGGGCCCTTGCGGTAGACATCGCGGTATTCGGCGACAAGCTCGACGCCGCCCGCCGACACCGGCGCGGGCAGCACGCCGTCGCCGGTTGGCCCGTCCACGACCAGCCCGATGCAGAACCCCTCCGCATGGTCGGGGCCGTGAACCGTCACGATCGCGTTCTGCAGCATGTGCCGCTTCAGTTTGTCGGTGGGCATGCGTTCGGCGAATTTGCGGATGCGTTCGTGGCCCGTCAGCTCGATGACCGGCGCGCTCAGCTGTTTCCAGACCCCGTCCTCGGTGAACACCGCGGCGAACCCCGCGTGATCGCCATCGTCCAGCCGCACGTTGTAGGCGGTCATCAGCTTCAGGCAGGCCTGCTCGATCAGCAGCTCTTCGATCTCGGTCATGACTTGGTCCTTGTATGGGCGCCGACCCCAGTGGTCGCTGAGCGCGCTGCCTTCAGCCTCAGGCGGCTGTTTGCCAGGCGACGGCGCCTAGCAATTCGCCTGTCAGTTGAACACGGTTGTGCCGCCTCGATCAGTGTAACAATGGTTTCCAACAACTCAGGGGAACACCATGCGCGCTCTATCCACTCGTCTGATCACGGTCGCCGCCTTTGCGTCGATGGCGCTGGTCCCGGCTATCGCCGCCGCCGACACGGCGAGCCTAGTCAGCAACGCGGTGATTATCGACAACAGCCCATTTTACAGCATCGGGGCGGAAGACAATATCGGTGGCGGCAACTACGCGCTGAACCACCCCGCCTTCATCGACATCCCCTATGCGACGTTCAGCTTCGGCGCCAACACCTCGGTCAACAACGCGACCCTGACCTGGAACTTCGGCACGCTGTTCAATTCCGGGCCGTCGCAGATCACGCTCTACGTTGGCAGCGACGCGGACGGCGCCGTCACGACGTCTGACCGGTTCATGGGCACGGCGATCAACACCGCGACCTATTCCGGCGGCGAGCTCGCCAGCTTCGACGTGACGTCCTTCGTGAACGCCGCCCTGGCTAGCAACCAGTTTTTCGCCGCGCGCTTCGAGGTCACGGCCGCTCCGGGCACGCTCAACGGCTATAGCGGCGGCCAGTTCGGGGATCCGTCCGTCAGGTTCAACGATCCGACGAACGGCGGCGTGCCGGAACCGGCGAGCTGGGCCTTGATGATCGGCGGGTTTGGCCTCGCCGGAACCGCCCTGCGCCGCCGCCGGGCAGCCCTGGCGGTCTAACGCGGCCAGCCTCCGCGGAAGCCGGCGCCGGGTCCTTTCAGTCTTGTCATCACGGCCGCAGCGTGGCTGAGCGTCCGCTCAACCGGCGCTGCGCGCGGAGCGCTGCGCCCAAGCCGCCGAAGCCCAGCAGAAGCATCGCCCAGGTCGCTGGTTCCGGCACGCCGCCCGGGACCGGCGGCGGTAACGGCGCGGCCAGCACCTGGCCCCGGACAGTCAGGTACATCTGGTCCTGGAGCCGGCCGTACCCCTGGTTCGTGTCGAACAGTGTGATCAGATAGTTCTGCTCGAAGGATCCCAGGTAGGTGGTGTCCAGCGAGACGGAGAACCGGTCGGCGCCGCCGCCGGGCAGGTTGTAGAAGGTCCCTAGCGTGGTGCTGATCGCCGGCGCCCACAGCAGGCCCTGAACGGACGTCAGGTCCAGCCCGATGGTGTTGGCGTCGCCCAACGCCATCAGCTGGCTGCTCAGCGTCTGGCGGCCCGTGCCCTGAAACAGCTGGCCGAAGTCCAGTGTCAGGACGTTGCGGTTGTTGGGGTCGGGGGCGCTCTCGAACACTGGCCGCGCATGCAGCAGATAGGCGTAGGTCAGCGTGGAGCCCGCGTCCACCGACAGGGTGGTGGTGTCGAGCGATTGCGCGGCGGTGATGTTGCAGGCGCCAAACGCGCCGCAGCCCCTGCCGGCGTAGCGGCCCGGCGTCGGCGTGATTGTGGTCGAGGTCTGCTCCGTCACCTTCGCCTGCCCGGTTGCCAGCGCCTGCAGCGTCACCGGGTCGGCGTAGGCCTGCGAGACGGCCAGGCTCCCGGACCGGCCAGACGCGCCGGTGCAGACGGCGAGCGCGCACGACGCCGTGGTCGAGACCAGGTTGCTGTGCACGTTGAAGCCCGTGCCGCTGAGGCTGGCGGTCGACGCGAAGACCGTGCTGAGGCCTAGGTAGTCGTTGGCGTGCACAAGGCCGGTGACGTCCAGCGTCGTGGTCAGGTTCAGGGTCGCCGACTGCAGGACGCCCAGCCCGGTGTTGAACCCCGGCAGGGCGAAGCTCTGGGCCGCCGCGATCTGGGAGATCGGGTTGCCGCCACTGGCCGAGAGCTGCTGGGTGTAGGGGGCCGCGCTGACAATCAGCGACTGGGACGGCATGGCCCAGGCCGGCGCTACGGCCGCCAGCGCCGCCATCCCCACCATCGCGGCCATTGCCGCCGTTCGCGTCAGCCCGCTTCGCATGCGCATGATCGGTCCCCCCAAACTCAGGGCCCAAACATAAAGAACGGATTTCTCAGAAGATATTGGACCAAAGGCCTAGGACTAAAGTCGTAGGCCTCCCGCGTCGGGCGAGTGGCCGCCACCCGCCCGCGTACGCTATTTGCGGCCCTTGGCCGCCGCGGCGTCGGCCACCCGGCCGGCCTGCAGGATGCTGATGATGGAGTAGTTTCCCTCATGGCAGGCGTATTCGAAGATGCCGCGCGGCTCGGGGCGGAAGATCATCTCGGCGCGCCAGGGACGGGTGAACAGGGTCGGGTCCTCGACCTCGAAGGCGTAGGTGATCTCGGCGGGACCCGAGCGGGTCAGGCGCTCAGTCACGCGGGATTTGTCGGTGAGGTAGAGGCTGTCCTCGATCTTGGTGACCCCAGGCTTCAGGCCCCGGGTTTCGATCACCAGGGTCGCGCCCTCCCAGTGGCCGATGGACTCGCCGTGCCAGTCCGCCAGCCGCAGGTCGGCGCCGGGCGTGGGGCGAGGCTCGCCGGCGCCGATGATCCGCACAAGGCGCACGTCGTGGTTCTTCTCGCCGACGATCGCCAGCCAGCCCGGCGTCTGCACCAGCTCGAGCACGTTGCCGTCATGCGAATTGAGGATCGGCGCGGCGGCCCCGGGCACGGTCAGGCACCGCTCGTCGGTGTCGCGGTTCTCGACGTTGTCGAACACCTCCGGCGCGTCCTCGCCGATGTAGAGCCGCTTTTTCGCCTCGGGCTTTCAAGGAATGCGGCCGTCCGGCGGGTCGGTGATCCATGAGGCGCGGATTTCGCCCCGGATGCGCGCCAGCCCCGGTCCATTGTCCGGAAACTCCGACTCGTTCTGCCCCAGAACGTCTTCCTTGGAGATCAGCTCGCCGTTATGGGCGCGCCTGGGCGCCTCATAGGCCTCGGCCTCGGCCGGCGTGATAGTGGGGCCCTTGAACGCCTTGGGCCGCTGCAGGCGGGTGTACCAGGCATTGGTCCAGACGCCGGTCAGGTCGCGCGCGGCGTCCGCCCTGGCGGCTTTCCGGGCCCACGCGGGCGCCGCGGCCAGCGCCACGCCGCCCGCCGCGGCGCCGGCCAGCCACCGTCGGCGGTCGATGCGTGTCACGCTCAATGGTGGTGCCCGCCGCCGCACATCCGATGAACGCCAGTGTCCATGAACATGATCTGCACGCCGGCGCTCCAGGTGAGGGTTCGCCTGCCGTCGCTCCAGATCAGCTGGACCGGCGCCAGCTCAGGCGGCCGCGCGGCCAACGTGTGCGGCCCGTCGCCGTCGAAGGTATCGACAATGGCTACCAGCCGGCCGTGCTCGGTGGAAAACCGGGTCAGGATCGCCCCGCCGTCCTGGCAGACGAACCGCTTGGCCACGCCCTCGGTCTCGGCGGCGCTGGGCGCATCGGGGTCGTGGCCTTGGGCGATGGCTGTCAAGGGCGCCGCCAGCGTCAGGAACACTCCCGCCAGTAAGGCCGCCACCGGCGTCCGGATCGAGGTCATCGCTTGAACTCCCAGTCCCTGAGCGGCAACGCTCGCGGGTCAACGAACCCGGTTTGCCGGCCGGGGTCAACGCTGTCGGCGCCGCGGCCTTGCCACCGGCCCCGAACGGATGGGAGAAACGGCCAACGGGGAGCGAAACGATGAAAAACAAGACGGGCTATAAGACGATCGCCGCGGGCGTGGCGCTGTCGCTGGTCCTGGCGACCTCCGGCACGGCCCAGACGCCGGCCCAGACGCCGGCCCAGGCGCCGACCATCAGGACGGTCACATCGCATCCCTACGCCGCGGCGGCGGTTGATTCGGCCCGCCTGCTGGCCGCCGACGCCGAGCCCGGAACCTGGATGGCCGCGGGCCGCACCTATTCGGAACAGCGCTACAGTCCGCTCACCGGCATCAACAAAGGCAACGTCTCGAAACTAGGCTTGGCTTGGTCCGGCGACATCGACACCGAGCGCGGCCAGGAGTCGACGCCCGTCGTGGTCGACGGCGTGCTCTACATCACCACCGCCTGGTCGATGGTGAAGGCCTATGACGCGGCCTCCGGCAAGCCGCTCTGGGCCTACGATCCGAAGGTCGATCGCGCCACGGGCCAGGTCGCCTGCTGCGACGTGGTCAACCGCGGCGTCGCGGCCTGGAAGGGCAAGATCTATCTCGGCGCGCTGGACGGCCGCCTGATCGCGGTGGACGGCAAGACCGGCAAGGTCGCCTGGCAGATCCAGACGACGGACCCCACGCAGCCCTACACGATCACCCAGGTCCCGCGGATCGTGAAGGGCATGGTGATCATCGGCAACGCCGGCGCCGAATACACCTGCCGTGGCTATGTCTCGGCCTATGACGCGGCCACCGGCAAGATGAAGTGGCGCTTCTATACCGTGCCCGCCGCGCCCGGCGATCCGACCAACACCCCGATGCTCGAGGCCGCCGCCAAGACCTGGCACGGCGACTTCTGGAAGTACGGCGGCGGCGGCACCGCCTGGGACACCATCCTCTACGATCCGAAGACCGACCTGGTCTATTTCGGCACCGGCAACGGCCTGTCATGGAGCCAGGACATCCGCAGTCCCGGCGGCGGCGACAACCTGTTCGTCGCCTCGGTGATCGCGGTCCACGCCGACACCGGAAAATACGCCTGGCACTTCCAGGAGGTGCCGGGCGACGAGTGGGACTACGACGTCACCAACCCGCTGATGACCGCCGACCTGAAGATCCACGGGGCCGTGCGCCATGTCTTGATGCAAGCGCCCAAGACCGGCTTCTTCTATGTCTGGGACGCCAAGACCGGGAAGCTGATCTCGGCTGACAAGTTCGCGCCGCTCAACTGGGCCTCGAAAATCGATCTCAAGACTGGCCGGCCGGTCGAGAACCCCGCCGTCCGCTACACCGAGACCAAGGCGGCCATCGTCCAGCCCGCGCCGCTTGGCGCCCACAACTGGCATCCGATGGCTTACAGCCCGCGCACCGGTCTCGTGTACATCCCGGTCACCGAGAGCTCGACCGGCTTCCAGAGCATGGCCGCCAAGGATTTCGCGCCGAAGGATCGGGTCTACAACACGGGTACCGTGGCCTTCTCCGACAAGATCACCGCCCTCTATGGCCAGCCCGGCGCGCTGGGACGCGGCAATATCAGGAGCTACCTCGAGGCCTACGATCCGGTGGCCCAGAAGGTGGTCTGGCGCGCGCCGGACCAGGACTATGGGGCGCACGGCGCCATGGTCACCGCCAGCGATCTGGTGTTCTCCGGCGACTGGTCAGGGCGCTTCTCGGCCTTTGACGCCCGGACAGGCGCCAAGCTGTGGAGCGCGCCGGTCCAGGCCGACGTGGTCGCCGCCCCGTCCACCTATACGATCAAGGGCGTGCAATATGTGGCCCTGCTGGTCGGCGCCCGCGGCCTGCCGCCCGGCCAGGTCCGCACCAACCCGCTCAGCGCCAACAACTCACGCCTGCTGGTCTTCAAGCTGGGCGCAACGGCGCAGCTTCCGCAAGCGGCCGTTGCTGGCGCCGTCGCCGGCAAGGTGCTCGACCCGCCGCTGCTGACCGGCACCAACGAGCAGGTGATCGACGGGGAGGGCGCCTACGGCCGCTACTGCGCCGGCTGTCACGGCCAGGGCGGGACGGCGGACAAGTCGATCCCGGACCTGCGCTACGCGCCGGCGCTGAATAGCCTGCGAAGCTGGAACAGCATCGTCCTGGATGGCGCGCGCGCCGATAAGGGAATGGTTTCGTTCAAGAAAGTTCTGGCTGAAGGGCAGGCCGAGGCGATCTACCACTACATCGTCAGCCAGGCGAACAAGGCCAAGGCGACGGAGCAGGCCAAACCCTAACGGAACAGGCCGAAGACCAGCTGGCCCAAGGCCCGGCCGGGCAGGAAGGTGAAAAGGCCGGCGATCGCCAGGGCGCCGAGCATCAGGCCCAGGACGGCGCGCCGATGCCTGGCCACGTTGTGACGCCTTGCCTGCCAGACAAGGTTCGGGGCCATGATCAGCGTCAGCACCGAGAAGAGATGGATAGGGCTCAATCCCCCGGGATTGATGGTGTGGATCGCAAAGCTCACCAGGGCGGTGAAGATCATCAGGCCCACCCAGATGTAGCCCAGCGTCCGGTGCCGCACCGTGCCCTTCGGCAGCAGGAGCTGGGAAATGCCGATCGGCAGCGCCAGCATCACCGATCCCAGATGCGCCCAGACAACGCCGCTACGCAGTGCGTCCGGCATCGGCCGGTGGGCGAGAACCAGATTGGAAAGGCCCGCGGTGGCCAACAGAAACACTATCACGCCGCCGAGCAGCGCCACGGTCTGCACCGGACTTGGCCGGTCGAGGGACGGCGGGGGATTTAGGACCATGGCGCGAGGCTACCGCCGCGCCGGAATATTACAACGGCGCGCCGATCAGGCGTCTTCGCCGAAATCGAGTTGCAGCCCGACGGTCTGCATCATCAGCTTGATCAGCACGGCCTGGCGGTTGGTCCCGGTCTTCTCGAAGGTCCGCGACAGGTGATTCTGCGCTGTAAAACGGCTGATCCCCAGGGTTTCGGCGGCCTCGCTGAGGTTGGCGCCTTCGAACAGGGCGAGCGCCAGACGGGCTTCTGCCGGCGTCAGCCCAAAGATATCGCGCAGCTTCTGTTCGGGCAGGCGGACGCCGGCCTCGGTGTCGGTCACGCAGACGATCACCGCCGGTCCGCCGCCCAGCAATGTCGCCGCCGGCAGCCGGATCGGCGCGACAGTGACCGACAGCGGGACGGCGCCCGCCGTCACCGCCAACGGCATGGAGCCTCCGGTCCGGCTGTCCGCCTCACGGGTGGCCGCGCGCGCGATCAGGGCCTGCAGCGTTCGCCCCGCTCCGGCCTCAAGCGCCAGCAGCCGGCCGCCGCTGACCCGCAGGCCCTTGTGTCCGGCCACCAGTTGTTCCGCGACGCGGTTGAGGTGGCGCACGCACCCGTCGGCATCGAGCAGGAACAGGCCGTGGACGGACTCGTCGAATACGGTCGCAAATCCACTCGACATCGCACGATCCAGGGCCAGCTTCTGGCCCAATTCGAAGGCGCGAATCAGATGGCGGTGCAGGCTCTGGGCGACCTTGAGGTCGGCCTTGGAAAACTGCCCGCGTGATGCGCTGCGGGTGATGTTGATGGTAGCCGTCTCGGTCCCGCGCCGCGCCAGCCGCACCATCACGCACGAGTGGATGTCCTGCGGCTTCAGGAAGTCGTTGTAGTACTCCGTCGCCACCAGCTCGGCCTTCGGCATCCAATCCTCGTCGGTCAGGATTCGGGGCGCCCAGCCCTTCAGGAACTGGTCCGGATTGTCGACGTGGTGCAGCGGATTACGGTTAGCGTAGTAGGTTTCGTAACGCGCCGTCTCGAGCGGATCGATGCGCGAGATCATCCCGCCGCCGCTGCCGTCCACCAGGTTCAGGAGCGACAGCCAGCCCTTCTCGCCGCCGATCGCGTCGGCATAGCGTTCCATGACCGACGTCCACAGGTTCGGCTCAACGGCGGCCCCGTAGATGAGGTCCAGTAGTTCGCTCTGATCAATACCGCCCATGTGCCGGTCCAGTCGCGCAGGGTTTGCCTAGGCTGAAACAAGGCCTCGGCTGAAGCAAGGCCTCGGCTGAAGCAAGGATAGGGCCAAACAGCGTTGTCTCAAACGGTCACTGCTGCGCGAGGCTCCCGTTACGGCCTAACAATCGCGCAATGCCGCCTTGAGTGCAGAATTTGCAGCCGATTCCCGCAGCTTCGGTCACATTCGGCGAATGGGCCGGAACACCCGCCTCCGGCCCGCGGCGTTGTCAGGACAGCCTAAACGGCGCGGCGTGGCCTGGGTTCCGGGGCGCCATGTTACGATCGGGAAATGCAAACAGGCGGGGCCTTGACCTAAGCTCGCCGCAACAATTCTGGGGGGACTTGAAGATGCGTCGCACCGCCTATTTCGCTACCGCGCTGACTGCGGCCCTGATGATCGCCGGGGCGTCGGCCGCCGCGGAAAAGCCGGCCGCGAGCCCAGCCGCCGCTGTGCGAGACCTGTCGGCCACGACCTCGCCGGAGGCGGTCGGGTTCGATGGTCAGCGCCTGAAGCGGCTAGACGACTACATGGCCAAGGTGGTGAGCGATGGCCGGGTGGCCGGCATGACCACGCTGCTCGCCCGCCACGGCAAGGTCGTGGAATTCAAGACCTACGGAAAGACCAGTCTGGAAACCGGCCAGGCCATGCCGAAGGATGAGATTTTCCGCATCTATTCCATGACCAAGCCGATGACCGGCGTGGCCATGATGATCCTGTTCGAACAGGGCAAGTGGCGGCTCGACGATCCGGTCACCCGCTACGTCCCGGAGTTCAAGAACCTCAAGGTCATGGTCAAGGCCGACAAGGACGGCAATATCACCGAGACCGAGAAGATGACCCGCCCGCCGACCATGCGGGAAATCATGAGCCACACCGCCGGCTTCGGCTACGGCCTGGGCGACGAGCATCCGGTGGACAAGCTCTATCGCGCCAAGAAGGTGCTGGGCGCGGGCAACCTGCACGAGATGATCGAGCGTACCGCCGAGATCCCGCTGATGTACCAGCCGGGGACCAACTGGTCCTATTCCAGCGCCGTCGATATCCAGGGCTACATCGTCGAGAAGCTCTCGGGAAAGCCGTTCGGCCAGTTCCTGCAGGAGAACGTCTTCGCGCCGCTGAAGATGAAGGACACCGCCTTCTACACCGGCGCCGCCAAGGCCAACCGGCTGGCCGCAGTCTACTACGCCGAGCGCGGGGAGACCCAGATTCACGAGGCCAAGGAGCTGTTCGGCAACAAGATGCCCGACTACACCAAGCCGCCAGCCATGGAATCCGGCGGCGGCGGTCTGACCTCCACCACCATGGACTACGCCCGCTTCTGCCAGATGATGCTCAACAAGGGCCAACTGGACGGTGTGCGCGTCCTGTCGCCGGCCTCGGTCGAGCTGATGGACACCAATGTCATCCCGCGCAACGTTCTGGTGAATTCCAACGGTACCAGCGTCGCGCGCTTCAACGAGGCCGTGGGCTTCGGCCTCGACTTCATGGTGGTCAACGACCCGCGCCGCGCCGGCAGCCTCGAGGGCAAGAACACCATGAGCTGGGGCGGCGCGGCCGGCACCTGGTTCTGGATCGACCCGACCAACGACCTGCTGTTCGTCGGCATGATCCAGCGCATGGGCGGCACCGGCGGCGACGACCTGGGGACCATGGCCCGGACGCTGACCTACCAGGCGCTGCTGCACCCGGAGAAATAGCGCGCCCGCGAGGAAGAGCGTGTCGCATGAACGATCCTCCTTCCCCTGCGGGAGGAGGTGGCCTGCGGAGCAGGTCGGAGGTGGGGTCGAAGACCGCATCAGCCGCGTTCTGCGATGCCTTGGTTGCGGAGATGCCGGGTAGACTTCGTCGAGGGCTTTCGACCCCACCTCCGTCAGCCAACCGGCTGACACCTCCTCCCGCAGGGGGAGGAGGACCGGGTACGCGTCGCCCACGAGCGAGCCCTCCACGAAGGGGAGGGAATGGTTGACTTTCGAGCCCCCTCATGCGCCCTTCCGCGCCTCCGAAATCACCGAATTTGCCTGACGAAATGCACGCCTACCGCACCCACACCTGCGGCGCGCTTCGCGCCGCCGACACCGGCCAGACGGTCCGCCTCTCGGGCTGGATCCACCGTAAGCGCGACCACGGCGGACTGGTGTTCGTGGACCTCCGTGATCATTACGGCCTGACGCAGCTGGTGCTGCACCCGGAGACCCCCGGCTTCGCCACCGTCGAGCATCTGCGCGCCGAGAGCGTGATTCGCATCGACGGCGAGGTTGTGGCCCGTTCGCCCGAGACCGTGAACCCCAACCTGCCGACCGGCGAAGTCGAGATCCGGGTCAAGGAGGTCGTGGTCCTGTCGGCGGCGTCCGAGCTGCCGCTGCCGGTGTTTGGCGAGCCCGACTATCCCGAAGAGATCCGGCTGAAGAACCGCCACCTCGACCTGCGCCGCGAGACCCTGCACAGGAATATCGTGCTGCGGTCCAAGGTGATCCAGTCGATCCGCAACCGGATGATCGGCCAGGGCTTCCTGGAGTTCCAGACGCCGATCCTGACGGCCTCCTCGCCAGAGGGCGCGCGCGACTTCCTGGTGCCCTCGCGCCTGCATCCGAGCAAGTTCTACGCCCTGCCGCAGGCGCCGCAGCAGTTCAAGCAACTGCTGATGGTCTCGGGCTTCGACCGCTATTTCCAGATCGCACCCTGTTTCCGCGACGAGGATCTGCGCGCCGACCGCAGCCTGGAGTTCTACCAGCTCGACGTCGAGATGAGCTTCGTGACGCAGGACGATGTGTTCGCGGCCATCGAACCCGTCATGCACGGCGTCTTCGAAGAGTTCGCCGACGGCAAGCCGGTGACGCCCTATCCGTTCCCGCGCGTGCCCTACCGTGAGTGCATGGCCAAGTACGGCACCGACAAGCCGGACCTGCGCAACCCGATCGTCATGCAGGACGTGTCCGACCATTTCCGTGGCGCAGGCTTCGGCCTGTTCGCGCGCATCCTGGAAGACAAGAAGAACGCCGTCTGGGCGATCCCCGCGCCGAAGGGCGGCTCACGCGCCTTCTGCGACCGGATGAACAGCTGGGCGCAGGGCGAGGGCCAGCCGGGCCTGGGCTACATCTTCTGGAGCGAAGACCAGGGCGGTTGGGGCGGCCCGATCGCCAAGAACCTGGGGCCCGCGCTCACTGACGCGGTGATGGGTCAGATCGGGATGGGGCAGGGCGACGCCGCCTTCTTCGTCGCGGGCGACCCGAAGACCTTCGCCAGGTTCGCCGGGACCGCGCGGACCAAGGTCGGAACCGACCTGAAGCTGGTGGACGAGAACCGCTTCGAATTCGTCTGGATCGTCGATTTCCCGATGTTCGAGATGAACGAAGAGACCAACCACGTCGACTTCAGCCACAACCCCTTCTCGATGCCGCAGGGCGAGCTGGAGGCCCTGAACAGCAAGGACCCGCTGGATATCCTGGCCTACCAGTACGACATCGTCTGCAACGGCTACGAGCTGTGCTCCGGCGCCGTGCGGAACCACCTGCCGGAGATCATGGTCAAGGCCTTCGAGATCGCCGGCTATGACGAAAGCGTCGTCGAGGCGCAGTTCGGCGGCATGCTGAACGCCTTCCGCCACGGCGCGCCGCCGCACGGGGGCCTGGCGCCCGGCATCGACCGGATCGTCATGCTGCTGGCCGGCGAGACCGCCATCCGCGAGGTCATTGCCTTCCCGCTGAACCAGCAGGGGCAAGACCTGATGATGAACGCGCCGTCAGAAGTTTCCGACAAGCAGTTGAAAGAATTGCATGTCCGCCTGGCGCCTCCACTGAAGGCCTAGGGGCGTCACTCGCCGCTGACGGCGACCAGATAGCGATAGCCCGGCGACGGTGGGGCGGGCGGAGCCGGACCCCCGGGAGCGCTCGGCGGCGCGGGGATCGCCGGGATGGCGACGCGGCCACGCGGCGAGACGCTAACCCGCAGGCCGCCGCCGGAACAGGCCTTGGCGGTCAAGCCCTTGGGCACGCGCGTGCGCCCGTCGGCACAGGCCTCGTCAAGCTGGTCTTGCGTCAGGTTTCGCGCTCGCGACAGATCGGCGCCTTGGATCGCGGCCCGAACGAGGGTGGCGTCGCGGAAATCGGCGCCATCGAAGCTCGCCGAGATCAGCGTCGCGCTGGTCAGCTCCGCATCCCGGAAATTCGCCTTTTCGAACCGGCCGTAGGACAGGTTCGCGGCCTGCATGCTCGCGTCGCGGAAGTCGGCTTCGCGGGCGATGACGCGATTGAAGTTGGCGCCGGAGAGCTCGGTTGACCGAAACAGGGCGCCCACGAGTTGCGCCTGGCTGAAGTTCGCGCCTTGGGCCGACGCGTTGCTGAAGTCGGCGCCTGAAAGGGTCGCGTCGGTGAAATTACTGCCGACCGCCTGGGTGTCGCGCAGGCGGGCGTGGGACAGGATCGCGCCGGCAAAATTGACGCTGATGATCTGCGAGTCGGAGAGGTCGGCCTTGGTCAGGTCGGCGCCGGCGAAGGAGGAGGCGATGAAGTGCGCCTCTCGCAGATCGGAGCCCACCAGCGACGCGCCGGCGAAGTTGGCGTGCATGAAGTGGGCGCCGTGCATCCGGCGGCCGGAGAGCTCGCACTTGGCGCAATCGCCGCCGAAATTGTTGGACCTCGGCACTTCCTTTTCGCCGCCGCCCGTCTTGGCATAGGCCGCGACCGGCGCAGCCAGCGCCAGCACCGCCAGTGCGATCAGAAGGGGGGAGGTCGTCGTCGTCACGCGTCAGGGATCCTTGAGTTGCCAGGGTCCATCTGGCCCGGCAAACAGCGATAAGCCACTTAATTCGCGGTAATTCTTAGAGGGTTAGCCGGCGACGACGCGGCTTCAGGCGCCGAGATCCTCGCCCAGGCGGCCGGCGCGCGCGCCGCAGGTCTCGCAGATCAGCGAGGCGCCCTTGCGCACCACGGCGACATCACCGCAGGCCGCGCAGACATCGGCCGCCTCCAGGTTCGAGGGGCCGGCGGCGCGGTTGGCGCTGGGCAGGAACACGAGGTTGTCAGGCGCCGCGCCGCGCGAAAATCCCCGGGAGATGAACCGAGAGGCCGGTTGCGGCGCGTCGTCCGCATCGACGCCCTCGGCCTTGCCGGGCCCCAGGCCGTCAGCGTTCAGCTCTCCGGAATCGACGTTCGAGAGGTCCTTGCGTCCCAGATAAGAGACGCCGAGCTCGCGGAAGATATAGTCGAGGATCGAGGTCGCGGACTTCACCGTGTCATTGCCGGTGACCGGTCCTGCGGGCTCGAAGCGGGTGAAGACGAAGGCGTCGACGAACTCGTCCAGCGGCACGCCGTACTGCAGGCCGATGGAGATCGAGATCGCGAAGTTGTTCATCAGCGAACGGAAGGCGGCGCCTTCCTTGTGCATGTCGATGAAGATCTCGCCGAGCTCGCCGTCGTCGTATTCGCCGGTGTGCAGATAGACCTTGTGGCCGCCGACGGCCGCCTTCTGGATATAGCCCTTGCGGCGGTCCGGCAGCTTGCGGCGGGTCCGGTCGCGTTCCACCACCCGCTCGACGATCCGTTCTTCAGGCTCGGCCGCGCGGCCCGGACGGCTTTCGGGCAGGCTCGGCAGGTCCAACGCCAGGTCGGCGGGCGCGGCGGCGCGGCGCAGGCGGATAGGGCCTGTGGCGTCGCGGAGCGCGGCCAGGGCGTCGGCGGGCGTCGCGTTCCAGGCCAGGCGCCGCTCGGTGACCGGCGCAAAGGCCAAGGCGATCTCCAGGGCCTGTCGCATCGCGTGGACGGGCGCCGGCCCCAGGGTCTCGGCGGTTCGGAAGACGCCGCGCGCGATGGGCGTCAGGAACTCGGCCTGCGCCAGGCTGTCGGCGCCCAGGGCGTGGGCCTCGGCGGCGGCGACATCGGCTGTGGAGAAACCCATGAACGCCAGCGCATCGAACCTGGGGTCGGCCAGTTGCTCGGCGCTGGCTCCCAGGACGTCGCGCAGGAACCCTTCGCCGATGACCGACGGCGTGAAGGCCTCGCGAAGCTCGGTCACCAACGGCAGGGCGGCTTCGACGGCGGCGATCTCGTGCTCGGTGAAGCCGCGCGACAGCAACGCGGCGTGCCCCACCCCTGGAGCCTCGGACAGATCGGCGCGGCCCAGGAGTTCGGCGTGGGCGTCTGCGGCCTCGACGCCGGCCAGGGCCAGACCGCGGATGGCGGCCTCGCTCAGCACGCGCACCGTTCGGCCATCGGCGCTCTCGGCCAGCGCGATCGGGCCGGCCCAGGGCTCGGCGGAGAACCGGCCGCCGCCCAGGCGCAACGCCAGTTCGGCATCCTCGAACAGCGCCAGGCCCGCGCCCGTGCCGACGCTGGCGCGCCCGGCGGCGAGATAGAGCTCACGGGCGGTTTCGCAGGCCGCGTCGCTGTCGTAGTCGAGGCCGTGGGCCACCAGCCATTCGCCGAGCCCGGCGAGACCGATGACGGCTTCACCCTCGCCACCCGCCGCCAGCGCCTGAGCCAGCAGCGCCACGGCGGCCTCGAAGCCGTCGACGTCGAAGCCATCGGCCGACCAGAATCCCATCAGGTTCACGCCGCCGCGAGAGGCGGCCGCCGCGACGGCGAGGCGTTCGCCGGCCACACGGTCGGGGGCCAGCAGCACGCCGCCGGTCGCCCACGCGGCCAGCGCGGCGGCTTCGTCCGCGGGACCTGTGACGACCAGGCGCAGGTTATTCGCGGGCGCGGGCGGCGCTTCGATATCCCAGGCGGTCTGGCCGGCGCGGGTCAGCGCGACCGCTTCGAGGATCAGGCTGTCCGGCGCGCCGGCGGCGCGGGCGGCTTCGGCCGCGCGGGCCAGGCTGGGATTGCCTTGTGGGTCGGCGCAGGCCTCGGCGTCGCCCTCGCAGCGCAGGACCGCGTCCATGACCGCCTGCATCCGCCGGCCGAACGCGTCGGCCGCCGCCTCGGCCGCGACCTCGCCCCGGTGCGCGGCGACAGCGCGGCCGATCTCCGGCGATCCCGCCGCGACAACCGGAACCGGCCCACCGACCGGCGCGCGCCCGAGCGCGAGGGTCCCCGTCAGCAGCGCCTCGGTCAGCGCGTCGCGAAACCGGGTGCGGCCCCGCACATCCTTCACCAGTCCCTTGGCCTGGGCGCGTGCGGTCAGGTCTTCCACATGCGCGGCGATGGCGGCGCTGAGGTCCGTGGCGTCGCCGTGCTGAAGACTGGCGGCCCAATCGGTCCAGGCGTCGAGCTGCGCGGCCGTCCAGTGGGCCGGCGCCTGGACCTCGACGAAGCGTCCGCGCACCTCGGCGATCCGCGCTTCGATTCTCGTCCGCGACACTTCGCGCGCCATTCGCCGACTCCCCCAGGTAAGTTCGGGCGGGCAAGGGTAGGGCGCGTAGGCGCGCGCGATCAATAGATGTTGCGGTTGATGGGCCGTTCATCCCCAACATCTTGCTTGGCTTGGCGGCTGGCGCGGCGCTGGACGCTCCAAATCGCCCCGCCTATAGTCCGGCCGCAATCTCCGCCTCCCAGAGACATCGCCCCATGGACGTCGCCCCGTGCTGAATTTCCTGAAGTCGATCTTCACCTGGTGGAATGGCGCCACCATCGGCGCGCGGTTCCACATCGGCCGCCGCGGCGTCTATGTCGGCCAGGACGCCAATGGCAACCGCTACTTCGAGGCCAAGGACAATTCCGACAGCTATGACGGGCGCAAGCGGCGCTGGGTGATCTATGAGGGCTACGCCGACGCCTCGAAGGTGACTCCCGACTGGCACGGCTGGCTGCACTACACCTTCGCCGAACCGCCGACCGTCGAGCCGTTCCTGATCAAGGCCTGGGAAAAGGATCACCTGCAGAACATGACCGGCACCATCCATGCCTATCGCCCGGCCGGCGCCCTGTCGCGCGGCGGCGAGCGCCAGAAGGCCACCGGCGACTACGAGGCCTGGACCCCCAAATAGGTCCGGCCATGGCGTCCCGCTTGCCTTCGAAGTCGATCTTGCGGGCCGTCGCCGGCCTTGTCGCGGCGACCGCCCTGGCCGCTGCCGGCTGGGTTTCAGCCCAGCCCGCGCCGCCGATCCAGGTGGTGACACCGGAGACCGCCAAGCCGGGGGCCCCCAAGCCGAGCCCCGCCGAACAGGCGCCGCCGATCAACGTGCCCGCGCCCGCGCCGATCGCGGTTCCGCCGATCTCCGAGAAGGAGGTCGCCGCCGCGCCGCCAACCCCTGACGCCAAGCCGTCCGGCGCGCCCGTGCGCCGCGCCCGCTATGACGTGGCGGTGATCGAGGCGCTGGATAAGGTGACTGCCGAGAGCCTGCGCTTCGAGGCCGCCGTGGGCCGTCCGATCCGCTTCAAGAGCCTGGTGTTCACTGTGAAGGCTTGCGAGCGCTCCGCGCCGGATGAGGCCGTCGACGATTCCATCGCCTACCTGACGGTCGACAGCCAGCCCCGCGCCGCGCCCGGCCGCCCGGCGCTGGCCCCGCGCCAAGCCTTCAAGGGCTGGATGTACGCCTCGTCCCCGGGACTGCATCCGCTGGAGCATCCGGTCTACGACGCCTGGCTGATCACCTGCAGGGCCGCCGCGCCCCCCATAGCCTCGGCCCGCTGAAATCCGGCCTCGACGTCGAGCGCTGCGGCCAGCCGCCGGTGATAGTCGGCGCGCGCGATCTCGGTTGCCCCGAACTGCGTCAGGTGGTCGGTCATGAACTGCGCGTCCAGCAGCCGATAGCCGCCCGCCAGCAGCCGCGCGACCAGGTGGACCAGCGCCACTTTCGAAGCGTCGCGCCGCCGCGAGAACATGCTCTCGCCGAAGAAGGCGCCGCGCAGCGACACGCCATAGAGCCCACCCACCAGCTCGCCGTCCTGCCAGCATTCCACCGTGTGGGCGAACCTCTTGGCGTGCAGCTCGACGTAGAGGTCCTCGATGGGATGGTTGATCCAGGTCTCGGTGCGTCCCGGTCCGGAGGCGGCGCAGGCCTGAACCACCTCACGGAATCCGCTGTCGGTGCGAATCTCGAAGGGCTCGGCGCGCACCGTCCGCGCCAGCCGGCGGCCGACGTGAAAGCCGTCCAGCGGGATCACGCCGCGCCGTTCCGGATCGATCAGAAAGACGCGGCTGTCCTCCCGCGCGTCGGCCATCGGAAAGACGCCGCGGGCGTAGCAGTCCAGCAGGTCTTGGGCGTCGAACTGGGGCACGGGCCGAACCTACACGATCCCTCGGACGGCAGACGCTAGTGTCTCGATACCGAGGTTCGCAAGCGTTTGTGGCGGGCTCTGGCGAACTTCAGAACTAGCACACTAGGCGGCGTCCGCCTGGGACTTCATCCAGCGTTCCAGCCAGTGGATGTCGTAGTTTCCGGCGATGATGTCGGGCTGCAGCAGCAGCTCCTGGAACAGCGGGATGTTGGTGTCGATCCCGGCCACCACGATCTCGCCCAGGCAACGGTTCAGCCGCGCGATGCATTCCGCCCGGTCGCGGCCGTGGACGATCAGCTTGCCGATCAGCGAGTCGTAATAGGGCGGGATCGTATAGCCGGCGAAGAGCGCGCTATCGAGGCGCACGCCCAGGCCGCCGGGCGCGTGGAAGTCCGTCACCTGTCCCGGCGAGGGGGCGAAGGTCTTCGGGTTCTCGGCGTTGATCCGGCACTCGATGGCGTGGCCCTCGAAAACCACCTCGGCCTGGGTGAACGACAGCGGCAGGCCGGCGGCGATACGGATCTGCTCGCGCACCAGGTCGATGCCGGTGATCGCCTCGGTGACCGGATGCTCCACCTGCAGGCGCGTGTTCATCTCGATGAAGAAGAATTCGTCGTTCTCGTAGAGGAATTCGATGGTGCCGACGCCGAGGTAGCCGATGGCCTTCACCGCATCGACCACGACCTTGCCGATCCGGGCGCGGGTGGCGGCGTCGATGACCGGTGAGGGGGCCTCTTCCAGCACCTTCTGGTGGCGGCGCTGCAGCGAACAGTCGCGTTCGCCCAGGTGGCAGACGTTGCCAAAGCTGTCGGCGATGACCTGAAGTTCGATGTGCCGGGGCGTCTGCAGGTAGCGCTCCATATAGACCGCGTCGTCGCCGAACGCGGCCTTGGCCTCGCTGCGCGCGGTGGAGACCGCCTCGTAGAGATCGTCCTGCGTCTGGGCGACCTTCATGCCGCGCCCGCCACCGCCGGCCGCCGCCTTGATCAGCACCGGAAAGCCGATGGCCTTGGCCGCCGCGAAGGCCTCTTCCTCGGTGGTCACCGCGCCGTCCGAGCCGGGCACCACGGGGATGCCGGCCGCCTTCACCGCCTGCTTGGCGGTGATCTTGTCGCCCATCATCTTGATGTGCTCGGGCTTGGGTCCGATGAAGGTGAAGCCGTGCGCGCCGACGATCTCGGCGAAACGGGCGTTTTCCGAAAGAAAACCGTAGCCTGGGTGGATGGCTTGAGCGCCGGTGATCTCGGCCGCGGCGATGATCGCGGGGATGTTGAGGTAGCTCTTGGCCGCAGCCGGCGGTCCAATGCACACGCTCTCGTCGGCCAATCTGACCCACATGGCGCCGCTGTCGGCCTCGGAGTGCACGGCGACGGTGGAGATGCCCATTTCCTTGCACGCGCGGTGCACACGAAGGGCGATCTCGCCGCGGTTGGCGATGAGGATCTTGTCGAACATCGTGCGCGCCCTAGCCGATGACCGCGAGCGGCTCGCCGAACTCCACGGGCTGGCCGTCCTCCACCAGGATCTCGACGATCTTGCCGGCCTTGGGCGCGGGGATCGGGTTCATGGTCTTCATGGCCTCGATGATCATCAGGGTCTGGCCGGCGACGACGGTGTCGCCAACCTTCACAAAGAGCTCGGAGCCGGGTTCCGGCTGCAGATAGACGCTGCCGACCATCGGCGACTTCACCACATCACCGCTGGCGCGCGCCGGCGCGGCGGCTTCAGCCGAGGCGCTGGCCGCCGCCGCCGCGACGGGTGCGGGCGCCATCGGGGCCGGCGCGGGCGCGTATGCGAATTGCTGCGGGGCGGCGGCGAATGTCTTGGCGACCCGGATTTTCAGGCCGGAATGCTCGACCTCGATCTCCGAGAGGCCGGTCTCCGTCAGGATGTCGGCCAGTCTGCGCACCAGGCGCGCATCGATCGGGTCGGCGGCAGGGGCCTTGGGCGGGCTGGCCATGGAGATACCTTCGCTTCTTCTTATTCGGCTTCGCGGGTCAGGCCCGCGGCGGCCTCGACGGCCAGTTCATAGCTTGCGGCGCCGAAACCCGACACCACGCCGGTGGCCGCCAGCGAGACATAGGTCTGGTGGCGGAACGCCTCGCGGGCGGCCGGGTTCGACAGGTGGCACTCGATCACGGGCACGCTCACCATCTTCAGCGCGTCCAGGATCGCCACCGAGGTGTGGCCATAGCCCGCGGGGTTGATGACGATGGCGCAGGCCGCCGTCCGGGCCTCCTGGATCCAGTCGATCAGCTCGCCCTCGTGGTTCGACTGCCGGAACACGACCTCGCGCCCCAGGGATGACGCGCGGGCTTCACACAGCTTGCGCACGTCTTCCAGGGTCTGATGTCCGTAAATCTCAGGCTCGCGGGTCCCCAGGAGGTTGAGATTGGGTCCGCTCAGCACGTAAATCGGTTTCGACATTCGGCTCCGCCGTCGATTCAGCCGTCTTGTACCGGGCGCGGACGGGGGTCACAAGCTTAGCGACTTTAGAGAGTCCCGCCATGAACCTGACCGTCAACGGAGAAGCCCGCGCGTTCCCACCTCTCGCCGACCTGACGGCGCTGGTCTCCGCCCTCGGCCTGGACGGCCGCAAGGTCGCCATCGAGCGCAACCTGGAGATCGTGCCGCGCTCGGCCTATGGAAGGACGCAGCTCGCCGACGGCGACCGGATCGAGATCGTGCACTTTATCGGAGGCGGCTGAGATGGACGGGTCTGCTCTTGCAAAAGATAGTTGGAGCGTCGCCGGCCGCACCTTCACCTCGCGCCTGATCGTCGGCACCGGCAAGTACAAGGACTACGCCCAGAACGCCGCCGCGGCCGAGGCCGCGGGCGCGGAGATCGTCACCGTGGCGCTGCGCCGCGTGAACCTGTCCGACCCCAGCCAGCCTATGCTGGTCGACTATGTGAAGCCCGACCGTTTCACCTTCCTGCCCAACACCGCCGGCTGTTTCACCGGCGAGGAGGCCGTCCGCACCCTGCGCCTGGCCCGCGAGGCCGGCGGCTGGGACTTGGTGAAGCTGGAAGTGCTGTCCAACACCAAACACCTGTTGCCGGATATGGAAGAGACGCTTCGGGCGCTCAAGCTGCTGATCGCAGAGGGTTTCCAGGTGATGGTCTACTGCACCGACGACCCGGTCTACGCGCTGAAGCTGGAAGAGGCGGGCGCGGCGGCTATCATGCCGGCGGCGGCCCCCATTGGCTCTGGGCGCGGCATCCAGAATTTCCTCAATCTCGGCCTGATCATCGAGCAGTCGAAGGTGCCGGTGCTGGTGGACGCCGGCGTCGGCACGGCGTCCGACGCGGTGCTGGCCATGGAGGCCGGATGCGACGCCGTCCTGATGAACACCGCCATCGCCGAGGCGCGCGACCCCCTGCGCATGGCGGTGGCCATGAAGCATGCAGTGATCGCCGGCCGCGAAGCCTTTCTCTCCGGTCGTATGCCCAAGCGCAGCTATGCCGACCCGTCCTCGCCCATGGCGGGCCTGATCTAGCGCCCTCCGCTCATCCCCGCGAAGGCGGGGACCCAAACGGCGAGTCGACGATCCGCGCGGCTGAGACTGTCCGGCGAGTCAGCTTGGATTCCCGCCTTCGCGGGAACGAGCGGGACAGAAAACAGGCGAGGCTGATCAGCCCTGCTTCTTATATTTCGAATGACACGCTGTGCAGGTGTCGCCGAGGTCGTTGGCGGCCTTCGAGAAGCCCGCGCCGTCCTTCTTCGTCGCCGCCTTCACCGCGTCATCGGCCAGCGTGGCGAAATCGGCCGCGGCCTTGGCCCATTCCTCGCCGGGCTTCTTCTGAGAGCCGGTCAGATCGGCGCCGACGCCTTTCAGGGCCTTGGCGGCCTTGAGCGCCTCATCCCAGCGAGCCTCCGGGACCGTTGCGGCATCCGGACCATTGGCCGGATCGACTTCGCCGCCGACCGCGAAGAGGGTGCTGGCGCCGGGTTCGACCACGGTCTTCATCTGGTCCCTGACGCTCATGTCGGCGGCGAAGGCCGCGCCGGCCAGCGACAGGCCAAGGATGACGGCGAGCGGAGCGGGGCGCATGGACGGGCCTTTCGCGAGCAGGTTCCGGACCTTAGGCGGGTTGGCGGCCGCGCTCCAAGACCCGTTGGATGTCGAGCTCGGGCGCCAGGCCCAGGCCCCGCAGCATCTCGTCGCGTTCCGGCCCGCCCTTCGGCCGGTAGGCCTCGGCGTTGCGGGTCCGGCCGCGGGCCCAGTAGCCCATGATCTTGGCGAGGTTCTTCGGTCGCTTCAGCCACGCCTGCGGGTCCTCCAGCATGTGGAAGCCGCGCAGCGCCGAGCGGAACAGATCGACGTCGGAGCGCAAGGCGACGGTGACGCCATCCTCCAGGAACCGCTTGGCGATCCGGCTTTTCAGGCTGGGCTGATAGCCGGGGGTGAGCGCCTGGCGCGCCCGGCGGATCGCCGAGCGGTCGGCGTCGCGCATGGCGTTGTGGAACGCCCGGAGCTCCGCGCCGATTCGCCGCTGGTAGGCTTCCAGCCGCGCGGCCGGATCATCGAACATCTGCAGGGCGTCGCGCAGCAGGTGCGCGCTGACGGCGGCGAACGAGCATCCGCGGCCGTAGAGCGGGTTCGACCGCACCAGGCTGTCGCCGACCGGCAAGAACCCCAGCACCGCGGCCTTGCCGCCCGGCGCCATGTCGCGCCAGCGGCTGTGCAGGTCGCCCATGCCGAAGACCCGGCTGATCGGCGTGGCCGTCGCCGGATCGACCCAGGGCGTCAGGCCCGGCAGGCTCGCGCAGCAGGCGTCGAAGGTGGCTGGATCGACGATCTTCTTGCGCAGTTCCTCCTCGATCTCCGGCACGCACAAGGTGATCGAGAAACAGCCGTTGTCGCCGGGGAAGACGCCAAACTTCAGATATTCCAGGTCGCCGGTCAGGGGGGCCTCGCCGCGCTCCGGCTCCGCTGTGCCCGGGTTCAGGCGATAGTGGCGCGTGAAGTACAGGATGCCGCAGTCTTCCGACTCCTCCGGGATCGTCGCGCCGGCCTCGCGCAGCTGGTCGATGGCGCCAGACGTGCGGCCCGCCGCATCGACGACGAGGTCGGCGCTGAGTTCGTGGAGGCCGCCGGCCTCTTCGACGATGACGCCGTTTACCGTCGGAACTGCGCCCGGCGTGACCAACAGCGCCTTGACGAAGGCGTTGGAGCGGATCGTCACATTGGGCTGCCGCGCCACATAGCGCCGCATCACCAGCTCCAGCGTCGTGCGCCGGCTGGTGAGGACAGCCAGGTCCTTGTCCACCGGATCGGGCGTGTAGCTCCGCTTGTGGATGTCGGTGAGGCCGCCCTCGAAGCCGAGATCGCGGCACCCGGCCGCCTGCAGGTCGGCCAGCAGCTGGGGGTGCTCGTCGCGGATGATCAGCCGCAGGCGGGCGAGGAACGCGTGGCTGTGACGCAGATGGCCGACGCCGCGCCGCGTCCAGCTGTCGAAGGCCTCATCCGCACCACCTTGCGGCGGCGGTGGGTCGCGTTCCAGCAGGGTGATCTCGCGACCGCTCGGCGCGAGCGCCAATGCCGTCCAGAGCCCGGCCATGCCGGCGCCGATCACCAGCACCCGTTCGGTCATCTTGGTCGCTCCCGAGGTCTCAGTGGACCCAGCATAGGACAAGGCCACCCTGCCGCCGGGTCAAGGCGCCGACGCCTAACTCCGCGTCGCCGGCGGCGCGGTCCCGCGGGCCTTGGCGATGGCGGCCCGCAGCGCCGGAATGTCCGCGCCCGGGATCAGGGTGTCGCCCAGGATGAACGTCGGCGTCCCGTCGATGTGCAGCGCCTCGGCCAGGGCATGGGTGTCGAGGACCTGGCGCGCGATCAGCGGGCCTTGCGCGTCCCCGCGCGCCGCCGCCGCATCCACGCCGAGCTCGGCCAGATGACGGTCGAGCGCGGCGTCATCCAGCGCCTTTTCGCCCATAAGCGCCCTGTAGAGATCGAGACCCTTGGCCTTGCCCTGGGGGGTCAGCGCGACCTTGGCGGCGGTGTCGGAGACCGCGCCGAAGATCGGGAATTCCTTGAACACGAACCGCACGTCGGGGTTCTGCTCGATCAGGCTGACGATCTGCGGCGCGGCCAGTTTGCAGTAGCCGCAGCGGTAGTCGAAGAACTCCACCACCGTGATCTTGCCGTTCGGGTTGGCCACGAAATCGCGCGGGTCACGCTCCAGCTGGCCGCGGAACTTTCCCATAGCGTCGGTGGAGGCCTTCAGCGCGGCTGTCCGCTCGTTTTCGGCGAGTTTTCCGGCGGCCTCGCGGATCACCTCGGGGTGCGCCATCAGATAGGCGTGGACCCTCTGGCCGAAGGCGGCGTCGTCCGCCGGTTGGCAGGCCGCCAGCGAGCCGGCGGCGAGGACCGCCGCGACGGCGAGCAAGGAAGCGCGAAAGGTTGAGGTCATGGCGGCCACTTAGGACGGATTGGCGGTTTTTGCGAGGCGCCCTAGCGCGGCCCAAAGGCCAGCGAGCGCGAAACCAGCGAGCCGGAGCGGCCGATCTCGCGGGCCTCGTCCGGGGTGGGCTTGGAGACCAGCACGATGTCGGTGGCGCGCCGCCAGTCGGGGCCGTTCTTCGGCAGCCGCTCGCGGGCCCGGATAGCGAACTGGCGGGCCTGTTTCATGTCGCCGATATTGTACTCGTATTCGGCCGTGGCCAGGCGGGCTAGACCCTCGTCGCCGTGCTTGTCATAGCCCTCGGCCAGGATCCGCCAGGCCACGGCGTTGTCCTCTTCCTGGGTGAGCGCCTTGCGCAGTTCGGCAATGCCTTCCTCGGTCTTCTGGCGGGGGCCGAGCGCGATCAGGGTCTGCCCCAGGTTGATGCGCAACAGCGGGCCGTCGGGCTTCAGATCCACCGACCGGCGCTGCGGCGCCTCGGCCTCGGCCACGCGCCCGAACTCGAACAGGATCTGGCCCTTGAGTTCCCAGAGGTAGGGGTTGTTCGGCTGATCGGCGAGCAGGGCGTCGACCCGCTTCAACGCCTTGTCCGGTTCCTTCATCTGGTAGTAGGCGATCGCCCTGGCGTAGCGGGCCGGATAGGACATGTCCTTCTCGTCGTACTTGCCCATGCTGACCTGCGGGTTGATGAACCCGTCCAGCTTGGCCTTCATGATCTCGTGCTCAGACAGGGCCTCGGGCGTGTCCTTGACGTTGTAGTGCGGCAGGGTCTCGACCCGGCGCTGCAGCGCCTCGATCCGGTCCGAGGACAGCGGGTGGTCGATGAAATACTTGAACCGCCGGTATTGGGCGAAGACCTCCTGGTAGCGGAACTTGTCGAAGAACTCCGCCAGGCCACGGGCCGACAACCCGGCCCTTTCCAGCAGCGTGGCGCCGGCCTGGTCGGCCCGGTGTTCCTGCTCGCGACTGTAGCCGGCATAGCCCAGCTGGCCGAAATAGGGGGCGCTGGATATCAGTCCGGCCGCGGCCTCGCCCGATCCGGCCAGCGCCGCCAGCACGCCCAGGCCCATGGTCAGGATCATCGGCACCATGCCGGCGCGCTGCGCGTCGCCGGACCGGAACGAGTGACCGCCCGCGAGGTGGCCGACCTCGTGGGCCATCACGCCCTGAAGTTCGTTGGGGTTGTCGGCTTCCAGGATCAGCGCCGTGGTCACCATCATCACGCCCGGACCCGCCGAGGCGTTGGGCTCCTTCGAGCCCACCAGCACGATCTGGATGGACTTCGAATCGATGCCGGCGGCGGCGAACAGCGGCGCGACATCGCGGCGCAGCATCTCCTCGATCTCTGTATCGCGGATCAGGCTGTCGCCCGGCGCGAACTGCGCGGTCGCCAGCCCGGGCCGCAGCACCAGGCTGAACGCCAGGGCCGCGGCCAGGCTGTTGCGAAGACCCAAACGGGCAGGGGCGGCCATGGTCACCTCTCGACTCCGCCCCCCGATGGTCCCTGCAGCAAAACCTAGCGCGTCACCCGCGCCGCCACCAGCCTTTGCGCGGCGCGGCGGGCGGGGCGGAGATTTCCGCTGGGTCCGGTTCACGCGGCGCGGCGGCGGCGATGGGCTTGGGCGCCGGCTTAGGCGCAGGCTCTGGAGCCACGACGACTTCCGGCGCAGCCTCGGCGGCGACCGGCTTGGCCTTCGCCCGGCTGGCGCGCGGCTTCTTGGCCGGCGGCGCCGTTTCGGCGATGGGCTCCGGCGCAAGCTGCGGCTCCGGAGCCGCGATGGCCTCCGGCTCCGGCTCGGGCATCGGGCCTGGCGCTTCCGCGACCAGGTCGTTGGCCATTTCGTTGGCGGGCGTGTCGCCGCCACGGCCACGGCCACGTCCGCGGCGCGGACGCTTCGGGCGATCCTCGGCGGCGGGCAGTTCGACCCACATCTCGTCCTGGCCACCGGCGTCCGATTTCGGCGCGCGCGCCGTGCTGGGGGCCGGCGAGGCGGCTTCGGCGGCGACGCGCGGCGCTTCACCGCTGTCGTTGGCGGACGCCGGGGCCGATGCCGGGGCCGACAAGGGGGCCGGCGCGGTCTTCATGTCTTCCGACGGGTCGTACCAGACAAAGGGATCGTCGCCGTAGGGCACCCAGGGGCGCGTCCAGGCGAAGGCGTCGGTCGGGCGCGTATCGTCGCGCATCCGGCGACCGCCGCGGCGGCCACGGCGACGGCGACGACCTTCGCCGCCTTCGCTGTCGTCGTGCGGCCCGTCACGCGGGCCATCACGTGGCGCGTCGCGCTGCCCATCACGCTGTCCGTCTCGAGAACCCTCGTCCGGCCGCGGCGCGGCGGCCCCGGCTTCGCGCGGTTCGCCATCGCGGCGGCCACGGCGGCGGCGGCGTCCGCGCCGGGCGCCGTCGCCCTTTTCGGTATCGTCATCGCGCTGCGGCCGCTGCTCGGCGCGCGCGTGCGGCTCGTCGTCGTCGGTGTCCTCGCGCTCCAGCTGGACCTCTTCGTCCTCGTCCTCGTCTTCGTCCTCGAAGGCCTCGTCGTCGTAGCCATCATCGATCATCGGCGTGTAGGCCGCGGCCGGCGCGGCGATGGCCGCGTGTTCCGGACGCTGTTCCACCGAGGTGCGCTCGATCAGGCAGTCGGCATGCGCCATCTCGTCGTCCACCAGGATGGTGACGAACAGGCCCAGCGTCTGCTGCAGCCGCGCCAGGTGCGCGCGCTTCTCGTTGAGGATGTAGAGACCCACGGCGCGCGGCGTCTTCAGCGTCGCCTCGCCGCCGCCCTTCAACGCTTCCAGCTCCAGGGTGCGCAGCGCGGCCAGCGCGCTGGACTCCACGGAACGGACGCGCCCGGTGCCCTGGCAATGCTCGCAGACGTGAGTGGTGCCTTCCAGCACGCCGGAGCGGCGGCGCTGGCGGCTGATTTCCATCAGGCCGAAGGCGGAGATCTTGCCCATCTGCACGCGGGCGCGATCGTCCTTCAGACAGTCCTTCAGCTTCTTCTCGACGGAGCGGTTGTTCTTGCTCTCGTCCATGTCGATGAAGTCGATGACGATCAGGCCGGCGAGGTCGCGCAGACGCAGCTGGCGGGCGGCTTCCTCGGCCGCCTCCATGTTGGTCTTCAGCGCGGTGGCCTCGATGTTCCGTTCGCGGGTCGACTTGCCGGAGTTGACGTCGACGGCGACCAGGGCTTCGGTCTGGTTGATCACCAGATAGCCGCCGGAGCGCAGCGGCACGACCGGCGAATAGATCTGGCTGAGGTGGTCTTCGACCCGGTGCTTGACGAACAGCGGCGTCGGCTCGGTGTAGAGCTGCACCTTCTTGGCTTGGCTGGGCATCAGCATGCGCATGAAGTCGCGGGCTTCCTTAAAGCCCGCGGCGCCCTCGACGAACACGCCGTCGATGTCCTTGTCGTAAAGGTCTCGGATCGCCCGCTTCACGAGGTCTTCTTCCTCGTAGATCAGCGCCGGGGCTATCGAATGCAGCGTCGTCTCGCGGATGTTTTCCCACAGGCGCAGCAGATAGTCGTAGTCGCGCTTCAGCTCCGCCTTGGTGCGCTTGGCGCCGGCGGTGCGCACGATCAGGCCCATGCCCTGCGGCACATCCAGGCTCTGGACGATGCCCTTCAGGCGGCGGCGATCGGTGGCGGTCTCGATCTTGCGCGAGATGCCGCCGCCTCTTGCCGTGTTGGGCATGAGCACGCCATAGCGCCCGGCCAGCGACAGGTAGGTGGTCAGGGCGGCGCCCTTGTTGCCGCGCTCTTCCTTGACCACCTGCACCAGCATGATCTGCCGGCGGCGGATCACTTCCTGGATCTTGTATTTGCGCATCAGCCGGCGACGGCGGCGCGCGACCTCTTCTTCCATGACGTCGTCGTCGTCTTCCGAGACGGCTTCATGCTCTTCGTCGTCGCCGTCCTCGGAAGGCTCCGACGAAGGGGCGCCGCGACGGGCCTTGGGCTCGTGGTGATCGTCCTCTTCCTCGGCCTCTTCGCGCATCAGCGCTTCGCGGTCGGCGACCGGGATCTGGTAGTAGTCCGGGTGGATTTCGTTGAAGGCCAGGAAGCCGTGACGATTGCCGCCGTACTCGATGAACGCCGCCTGCAGCGACGGCTCAACGCGCGTCACCTTGGCGAGATAGATGTTCCCTCGGAGCTGCTTGCGGTTCGCGCTCTCGAAATCGAATTCTTCAACGCGGGTTCCGTCGACGACCACCACACGCGTCTCTTCCGCGTGGGCGGCGTCGATCAACATATTCTTTGACATCGGATTTATCTCCGCGGCGCGCGCTGGATGCGAGATCCAGGAGCAGCCGGCTGTTGTTGCAATGGGCGCGCGCGCCGACCGCTGAGGCGCCGAGGGCGTCTCCGGGGGCTTGAAGCCGATATGTGGCGTGAGCAGCGCTGCCCATCTTTTGAGTGTTCCCAGGCGCGCCGGGGTGGCGCGGATCGGATTGGTGCGTCGGTCGCCTTAGAGTCGGTCAGCTGACGCGGGCTTGGTTCGCGCGACCCTTCGCCCTGCAAATCGCGAGAGGCGGCCTGGCGCGCGACGGGACATTGCAACACTGGGCCGCAAAAGGAAAGGCTCGAAGGCCCGAGCCCGAAACGCCGGGGCCGGCAAGACCTCGTTAACCGTTTGTGTACCGGCACACCGCGTATATGGCTCTTCGATTGCGGATTTTTGGGATCCCCCTTTTCGAGGCGAGGATCTGGGGCGGGACTTGATGCGGGTCGGGGTTGGGCTTGTGCTGCGGAACCGGAGGCGCGTGGCGATGGCCGCGACGCTGGCCGTCGCCGTGGGGCTCGCCGTCGTCCTGACCTCGCACGCCGCCAGCGCGCTCGGCGGCCTGCTGAAGGTCCGCCTGGGTGGTGACGCGCAACAGACCCGCCTGGTGATCGATCTCGATCAGGCCGCCACCGGCAAGCTGATCTCTGATGGCGCCACCGACGGCCACGCGATCCTCGTCCTGTCCCAGGTCTCGGCGGCCGGCGGTCTGCAGGGCGTCGGCCAGGGCCTCGTGAAGGCCTGGGCGGTAGAGCAGACTTCGGGTGGCGCGCGCCTGCAGCTTGACCTCGCGCCCGACGCCCGGATCAAGGGTCGCTTCCTGCTGCCGCCCGCCGACGGTATTGACCACTACCGCTACGTCGTCGATGTGGTCGCGGCCCCCGGCCAGGTCCGCCTGACCAGCGCCAAGGCCTCCAGCGTGACCCCCGTCGCCCTGAAGCTGCGGCCGCAGATCGTCCCGGCCAACGTGACGCCGGTCTCGCTCAAGAAGGTTATTGTCATCGACCCCGGCCACGGCGGACATGACCCGGGCGCGATTGGCGCACAAGGCTATGAGAAGGACGTCAACCTCGCTGCGGCCCTGGCGCTGAAGGAACGGCTGGAGCGGTCGCAGCGCTACCGGGTCGTGCTGACCCGCGGCGACGACACCTATGTGCTCCTCGAACAGCGTGTGCGCATCGCCCAGGGCTCCGGCGCCGACCTGTTCATCTCGCTGCATTCCGACAGCGGCCCCGACGCCAGCGTGCGCGGCGCCTCGGTCTACACGCTCTCCGACAAGGCCTCGGCCCGGGCGACCCGCTTCGTCAAGCACGACGACTGGTTCATGAAGGCCAGCCTGACCGGCGATCGCGGTGTCTCGGACATCCTCTTCGACCTGACCCAGCGGGCCACCAAGAACCGCTCTGCGGCCTTCGCCAACACCCTGGTCGCGCGTATCGACGGCAAGGCGCCGCTGCTGCGCCGCAGCCAGCGCGACGCCGGCTTCATGGTGCTGCTGGCCCCCGACGTGCCCGCTGTCCTGCTGGAAATGGGCTTCGTCACCAACGCCGAGGACGAACAGTTCCTCCGCGACCCCGCCCAGCGAAATCGCCTGATGAGCGCCGTCGGCGACTCCATCGACGACTACTTCGCCCAGGCGACCCGGCTAGCCTCGCGGTAGCCCGGTCTGGCGCAAGCCTCCCTATTTCTTGTCGTCATGGCCCGGCTTGTCAGGGCCACCCATGATCTCCGTGTTGGCGAAGGAGAGATGACGGCGCCGCCGCGTTCTTCCCTTCTTCACCGTGATCATGGGTCGCCCGGACGAGCCGGGCGATGACGAGAAAAAAAGGGGATTGATCACCGGCCTCAGGCGTAAGCGAACGGGCCAGCCCAACCGCCATCGTCATCGCTGGATTTCGGCGCAGGCTTGCGCACCAGCCGCCGCGCGCGCCGGCTCCGCGAACTTAAACGCATGACCGCAACCCCTCGACGGGCCCGTGCAACCCAGGGCGACAACGGCTGCGCCACCGCGCGCAGCCGCACTGTGGCCGCGAGCAGCCAGGCGAGCGCCATCACGTCCAGGTAGGTCACCACATCGAAGGTGAAGAACCAGCCGATGGCCTCGGGCAGCCCTTGCGCAACGAGCAGCATCACGTCGGCTCGGGCAATGGCGATCACCGCCGCTACGATCAGCGCGAAACAGACGATCAGCAGCAATTTGCCGGGTGTGAACCGGACGATCACCGCATTCGGCAGATCGATCATCACGCGCCGCAGAGCGCGCCCGACGGCGGTTTCCGGCATGAGGCCGGCCACCAGAACGGCGAGGTAGAGCAATACCAAGATCATGAGCGCCTCCGGGCCGATCCTAAGTGGCGCGCCGGGCGCCGCCGCGCAAGCGGCTGCGCCAATGCGGGCGGGCAAGAGCCTTCGCCCACCGCGTAGCCTTCAAGTCCGCCGTTCACCGGACTGTTTCCGTCTCCTTGGGCGCCGAAACCCGGCGCGGTCTGGCCTGGGCCTTGGGCTTGGGCAGCAGCCGGAAGCGTGTCTGGCACCACGCGAAGTCGACGCCCACATCGATCAAGGCGTCGGACCGCCCACAAGGGCAGGCAAAATCCATGACCTCGATGACCCGGTAGGTCTCTCCGGCGACCAGGGGCACCGCGCGTCCCGTGACGTGGTTGGGGGCGGCGTTGACGCAAAGAACCAGATCGCCCGGGCCGACAGCGTCGCTCATAGCTTCCATCCACAATCCAGCGGGAACTCTAGACCCTGACCCGCAAGGGGCAAGTCTCCCGCGCCCATTGGCGCCGCAATCGAAGCCCATTAGACCGAACGCCGAAGGGGCGGGCGCCTCTGGAGGCCTGAGTTCACCTTGACGTTCCCCCGCGAGAAATGGGTCGCCATCGCCGGCGTCACCGTCTTGAGCCTCGTCGCGGTGGCGGGCTTCGCCGTGGCGATCTGGGCGGCGTGGCTGTTCCACGACATGCCGGACGCGGGCGACCTGGCCGACTATCACCCACCGACCGCGACGCGCGCCTACGCCTGGGACGGCACCCTGATCGGCGAGTTCTCCCGCGAGCGGCGCATCTTCGTGCCCTACGATTCGATCCCGCCGCAGCTCGCCCAGGCCTTCCTGGCGGCCGAGGACCGCAACTTCTTCAAGCACTCCGGCCTGGACTACACCGGTATCGTCCGCGCCAGCCTGAAGGACGTGGTCAACCTGGCCCAGGGCCGGCGCCTGGAGAGCGGCTCGACGATCACCCAGCAGGTAGCCAAGAACATCCTGCTGACCAATGACGCAACGGTCGGCCGCAAGCTGAAAGAGGCGATGATCGCCCAGCAGCTGGAGGGCACGCTCTCCAAGGAGCGGATCCTCGAACTCTATCTGAACGAAATCTGGCTGGGCTACCGGTCCTATGGCGTCGGCGCGGCGGCCTACAACTACTTCGGCAAGTCGATCACCGACCTCGATCTGGCCGAGTGCGCCTATCTGGCCTCCCTGCCCAAGGGGCCGGACAACTATCATCCGATCCGCCGCAAGGCGCAGGCCATGCAGCGCCGCAACTGGGTGCTGGAACAGATGGCCGACGCCGGCTGGGTGACCCACGTCCAGGCCAATGCCGCCAAGCTCGAAGACCTCAAGGTCCAGCCGGAGCCCAGCCGCGCCAAGTACCGCGACGCCGACTATTTCGTCGAGGAGGTCCGCCGCCGGGGCCTGGCGACGCTCGGCCCCAAGCTCACCGAGGGCGGCTACTACATGCGCACGACGCTCGACCCGCGCCTGCAGAGCGCGGCGCGGACGGCGCTGATGGATGGGTTGGAGCGCTATGATCGCCGCCACGGGTGGCGTGGCGCCTGGGGCCACGTGGCCACGCTGACCGGCTGGGAAGCCGTCGCCAAAAAGTCCGCCAAGCCCGCCGAGCGCCGGACCTGGCTGCAGGCCGTCGTGGTCGGCGCCTCGGGCGCAAGCGTCCAGATCAGGACCGTCGACGGAAAGACCGGCCTGCTGGCCGGCGAGGATGTCGCCTGGGCCAAGCGCGGCAAGGGTATCGGCTCCGGCGACCTGATCTTCGTCGCGCCGAACGAGAAGGGGGCCGGATTCCTGCTCAAGCAAGTGCCGGCGGTGAACGGCGCGCTGGTGGCCATGGACCCCGACTCCGGCCGAGTGCTGGCCATGGTCGGCGGCTATTCCTTCTCGCTCTCCAGTTTCAACCGCGCCACCCAGGCCCTGCGCCAGCCGGGCTCGGCCTTCAAGCCGATCGTCTACGCCGCGGCGCTGGAGAACGGCTACACACCGGCCAGCGTGGTGATGGACGCGCCGATCAGCCTGCCCGGCGCCAACGGCCAGGCCTGGACGCCGGAGAACTACGAGCACGACTACCTGGGCCCGCTGCAGCTGCGCAAAGGCCTCGAGCTGTCGCGCAACACCATGACCGTGCGCCTGGCCCAGGGCGTCGGCATGCCGAAGATCAGCGCCGCCGCCATTCGCCTGGGCGTCGTCACCAAGATGGAGAACGTGCTGGCCATGGCGCTGGGCGCTGGCGAGACGACGGTGTTCCGCCTGACCGGCGCCTATTCGGCCTTCGTCAATGGCGGCCGCAAGGTCGAGCCGCACCTGATCGAGCTGGTGCAGGACCGCGAGGGCAAGACGCTGTTCCGGGCCGATGCGCGCGAGTGCGACCGTTGCGCGAGCGGCTTCAACGGCGACGAAAGCCCGCGCGTGCCGGTGTCCGGCGCCCAGGTCTGGGACCCGATCACCGCCTATCAGATCACCTCGATGCTGCAGGGCGTGGTCCAGCGCGGCACGGCGGCGGCGGCCTCGGTGCTGGGCCGGCCCACCGGCGGCAAGACCGGGACGACCAGCGAGTTCCGCTCCGCCTGGTTCGTGGGCTTCACGCCGCACATGGTGGTCGGCACCTACATCGGCTTCGATGATAACCGCAGTCTCGGCAGCGGCGAGACCGGCGCCCAGGCCGCCCTGCCGACCTTCATCGACTTCATGAAAGAGGCGAACAAGCTCTACGCCCCCGACGACTTCAAGCCGCCGGCCAACGCCAAGTTCGCCATGGTGCGCGGCATCCGCGAAGCCTTCCGGCCCGGCACCGAGCCCAAGGTCGCCGAGGACGCCGACGCGGTCGGGCCGCAGCCCTATGACACCGTCTTCAAGAACGGCCTGACCGGCGCCCCCAGCGCCGCCGCGGCCGCCGTCGCCCCGCCGCCTCCGCCCAAGCCGCCGGCCAAGAAGGAAGACGTCAACGGCTTGTACTGAAGCCTCCTCTCCCCCGCGAAGCGAGAGGGGTAGGGCGGGGAGAGGGCGGTTCTGACTCCACGTCGCTTGTTCTATCGGCCGGCACAGCCTATCTCGCCGATCCAACCCGAATAGGAATTGTCCCATGAGATTGGATGTCGAGGCCGCCAAGGCTGACATCGAGCAGTCGGTTGAACTGCTCAGGAGGCGTCTTTGACTGGGAGCCTGCACTCCGTAAGCTTGATGAGCTGAACGCCCGGGTCGAGGACCCGACGCTTTGGGATGACGCCGCCGCCGCCCAGGCCCTGATGCGCGAACGCACGCGGCTGGGCTCGCAGATCGACGCGGTGAAATCGCTGGAACGCGATCTCGCCGACGCGCTGGGCTATGCCGAGATGGCCGACGAGGAGGGCGATGAGGCCTCCCTTGAGGAAGCCCGCGCCCAGCTGCGCACCCTGAAAGATCGCGCCGGCCGCGCCGAGCTCGAGGCGCTGCTGTCCGGCGAGGCCGACGGCAACGACGCCTTCGTGGAAATCAACTCCGGGGCCGGCGGCACCGAGTCCTGCGACTGGGCCGGCATGCTGATGCGCATGTACACCCGCTGGGCCAACGCCCATGGCCTGGAGGTCGACTTCCTGGAAGAGACCTCCGGCGACCAGGCCGGCATCAAGTCGGCGACCCTGCAGATCAAGGGCCCCAACGCCTATGGCTGGCTGAAGACGGAGGCCGGGGTCCATCGTCTGGTGCGCATCTCGCCCTTCGACGCCGCCGCCAAGCGCCACACCAGCTTCGCCTCGGTGTGGGTCTATCCGGTGGTGGACGACACCATCGTCATCGACATCAATCCGGCCGACGTGCGGACCGACACCTACCGGGCCTCGGGCTCCGGCGGCCAGCACATCAATAAGACCGACTCAGCCGTGCGTCTGACCCACATCCCCACAGGGATCGCGGTCGCCTGCCAGGCCGGCCGCTCGCAGCACCAGAACCGCGACGAGGCCTGGAAGATGCTGCGCGCGCGGCTCTACGAGGCCGAACTGCAGCGCCGCGAGACGGCCCAGCAGGCGCTGGAAGACGAGAAGACCGACATCGGTTGGGGTCACCAGATCCGCAGCTACGTCCTGCAGCCCTATCAGATGGTCAAGGACCTGCGCACCGAGGTCGAGACCTCGGACAGCCAGGGTGTCCTCGACGGCGATCTCGACCCGTTCATGGGCGCGGCGCTCGCCCAACGCGTCGGTGTCACTCGCGAAACCGCCGACTGATCTTGCCTCCCCCAAATGGGGAGGGTGGATCGCGCCTTTGGCGCGAGACGGGTGGGGACGTGCGGGCCGGAGCGCTGACTCAGAACTGGAGCGAGACGTCCCCACCCGTCTCGCTTCGCTCGCTACCCTCTCCAGTCGGGGAGGGAAGAGCTACTCCGCCGCCACCTCGACCAGACTCAGCTGTTCCGGAACCGGCGCGACCAGCTTCACGCTGCGGCCCACGAACTGCGCGCCGGCGTCGATGGCCAGTTGGACGTGGGTAATGTCGCCGTCGAGCCGGGCGGTGGCGTAGAGGCGCACCGCCTTGGCGGTGACCGTGCCGATCACCCGGCCACGGATTTCGACGGCCTCGGCGGTGATGGCGCCTTCAACCTGGCCGGTCTCGCCGATAGTCAGATGGGCGACCCGCAGGTCGCCGCGCACCGCGCCATCGAGCTGCACGTCGCCGTCGCTGACCAGGTCGCCTTCGACGCTGACATTCTCGGCGATCAGCGAGCACGCGATGGCTTTCCGCGCGGACGGAGCCTCAGGGCTCTCGGATCGGGTCGACGAGAGGGGGGCGGTCTTAGCCGCCGACTTGCTGAACATAGGCGCCTGCCTTGACGAAGCGTTCCGGATTCTGCGCGCGGCCGTTCACCCACACCTCATAGTGCAGATGCGTGCCGGTGGAGCGGCCGGTGGAGCCCATGCCGCCCAGGCGCTGGCCCACCGCGACCTGCTGGCCGACGCCCACGGCGATCGCCGCCAGGTGTGCGTAACGGGTCTTGAAGCCGCGGCCATGGTCGATCTCGACGGTCTCGCCGTAGCCGGAGCGGACACCGACGAACGAGACGACGCCCGGCGCGGTGGCATGGATCGCGGTCATTCGGCCGCCGGGGAAATCCAGGCCCGAATGGAAGGCTGGACGCCCCGTGAAGGGGTCGTAGCGGACACCGTAGCTGCTGGATTCGGCGGGCGTGGTGGTCGGCTTGGCCAGCGGCAGGGACTTGGCCGCGTCCTCCATGGCGTGCGCCTCGCTCATGTCGCTGGCGGCATGCTGGATGCGGTCGGCAAAGCCTTCGTCCACGTCGAGCACGGCGGCCAGCGCGCGGGGATCCTTGGACTCGATCAGCGGCCCGCCCAGCGCGCCGCCCTTGGGCATGTAGGAGGCGGGCGTCAGGCCCGCGAGCCGGAAGGCCAGACGCAGCCGGTCGGCGCGGCTCTTGGCGTAGGTGTCGGCGGCGTCGAGCAGCTGCTCCTGGCTGACCCGCACCGTTTCGACGATCTTGGTCGGGTTCTGGGTCTTGGCCGACGCCATTGCTCTATTGATCACCGGCGTCAGCGCCTCGGCCGCGCCGGGCTGGCCCTTCATGTCGGTGAGCAGCATGGCCAGCGCCGCGTGACGCTTCTCGATGGTCGAGGCCAGCGCGCCGCTCGATCCGCTGCCGGCGTTGAGTTCGGCCACCGCCGAGTTCAGCCGCGCCTGCCGGTCGGCGATCCAGCGCTCGTACTTCGCCTGCGTGCGGGCGACCTCGCGGTCGGTGGAGGAGGCCGCCATCATGTTGACGAGCATCGCGGCGCTGCAGACACCCATCCACAGCGCGGCCGCGGACAGACCGGCGGCGGCGATCATCTGAGTCTTGGGCGACAGGACGTAGCCCTTCATCTCGCCGCCCGAGCGGACGTAGAGATGCCGCTCCGGAAACAGCTCAATGAGCGAGCGGCGAAGGCGCGCGAAACGGCTCATGCGGTGGCGAAAGTCCCCAGCCCCTCGGAACTTCGGCGATATGCGATGAGAAATTCGGAGCGCGCAAGTCGCTTTGCGAGGGTGACCCGCCCCCGTGCGACGCCAGGTCGCGTCGGGTCAGAGCGCCGCGGCGACGTCCAACACCTCTTGCGCATGGCCGGCGACCTTAACCTTGCGCCAGATGCGCTTGATCACGCCGTCCTGGATCAGGAAGGTCGACCGGTCGATGCCCATATATTCCCGACCATAGAGCTTCTTCTCGACCCAGCTTTCGAAGGCCTCGACGACCTTGCCCTCGGGGTCGGAACCCAGCGGGATGGCCAGGCCGTATTTGGCCGTGAACTTGGCGTGGCTCTTGGCGCTGTCCTTGGAGACCCCGACCAGGGCGACGCCAGCTTTGGCGAAGTCGGGCGCCAGGGCGCTGAAGTCCTTGGCCTCGTTCGTGCAGCCCGGTGTGTCGTCCTTCGGGTAGAAATAGACGACCACGGTCTTGCCCTGGAAGTCCGCTGAGCGGATCGCACCCTCGGCGGTCTCCAGTTCGAATTCGGGGGCCTTACCGCCCTCGACGATCTTCGCCATCTCGTTCTCCTTAAACCGGTTTCACCAGGACGATCTTCTTCTTGCCGGCCGCGAGCTTGATGACGCCGTCGATCAGGTCGGCTGCGGTCACCGTGCGGTTGGCGTCGGGCTCGGGCTTATCGTTGACCCGCAGGCCGCCGCCCTGGGCCAGGCGTCGCGCCTCGCCCCGCGATCCCGCCAGGCCGGCGGCCTCCGCAAGCGCCGCCAGCATGATCCCCGCGGAAAGCTCAGCCACCGGAATCTCGTGCGTCGGCAGGTCGTCGGAGAGCTTGCCCTCAACGAAGGCCGCGTTCGCCGCGCCGGCCGCCTTAGACGCCTCGTCCGGGCCGTGCAGCAGGGTCGTGGCCGCATTGGCCAGCACCTTCTTGGCCTCGTTGATTTCCGCGCCGGGCAGCGCCTCCAGGCGGGCGATCTCGTCCAGGGGCAGGTCGGTGAACAGCCGCAGGAAACGCCCCACGTCGGCGTCCTCGGTGTTCCGCCAGAACTGCCAGTAGTCGTAGGGGCTACGCAGGTCGGCGTTCAGCCAGACGGCGCCGCCCACCGTCTTGCCCATCTTCTGGCCCGACGCCGTGGAGAGCAGCGGCGTGGTCAGGCCGAACGCCGGCTTCTGATCGACACGCCGGATCAGCTCGACCCCGTTGACGATGTTGCCCCACTGGTCGGAGCCACCCATCTGCAGCACGCAGCCCAGCCGCCGCTCCAACTCCAGGTAGTCCACCGACTGCATCAGCATGTAGTTGAACTCAAGGAAGGTCATCGGCTGCTCGCGCTCGAGCCGGGCCTTGACGCTGTCGAAGGCCAGCATCCGGTTGACCGTGAAGTGCACGCCGAAATCGCGCAGGAATTCGACGTAGCCGAACTTCGAAAGCCACTCGTCGTTGTCGACCATCACCGCGTCGGTCGGCCCGTCGCCGAAGGTCAGGAACTTGGCGAACACCGTCTTGATCGAGGCGATGTTGCCCTGGATCTGCGTCTCGGTGAGCAGCGGCCGGGACTCATCCTTGTCGGTCGGGTCGCCCACCTTGGTGGTGCCGCCGCCCATCAGCACGATGGGCTTCTGGCCGGACTGCTGGAAGCGGCGCAGCATCATGATCTGGATCAGGCTGCCGACGTGCAGGCTGGGCGCGGTGGCGTCAAAACCGATGTAGGCCGCGATCGGCCCGGCGACGCAGGCCGCGTCGAGTTCCGCCGGATGGGTGATCTGGTGGATGAAGCCGCGCGCCTGCATGGTCTGCAGGAACTCGGACTTGAACGGCGCGTCGGACATCTGGGGATTCTCAGGCAATCGTTGGCCGGGCCTTAGCACGGCGATGGCGGGAAGTTCGAGGGACATGGCGGGCTCCTGGACGATGAGGAGGCCGGCGCTGGAGGGTGTTCTGTTCGGACGATGCGCCGGCCGGATGGGCAGGCGCGTCGGATCGGCGGCCTGCGGCTAGGGCAGACGGTAATAACGACCGGTGAGGGCGGCGTGGCCGAACATGGCGGGCTGACTACGGGTGCGGGCCATGGCAGTCAAGACGGATGCGCGTCCTAGGCTTCATGACCGGCACCTCGCTCGACGCCGTCGATATGGCGGTGCTGGAGACCGACGGCGAGACGATTTCCGCCTTCGGCCCGGCCGGCGAACGCAAGCTGTCGGAGGAGACCCGCGACATCATGCTGGCGGCCACGGCAGAGGCCCTGACCTGGCCGCGCGGCGCGCCGGAGCCGGCCATCTTCGCCCAGGCCGCGACGGCGGGCGCAGAGGAGCATTTCGCCGCCGCCGAGGAATTCCTGGCCGCCAATGACCTCAACTGGTCCGACATCGATTTGATCGGCATGCACGGCCAGACGGTGCTGCATGAGCGTCCGATGGACGGCCGCGTCGGCCGCACGGTGCAACTGGGCGATGCCGCTCTCCTGGCGAAAAAGGCGGGCGTGCCGGTCGCCCACGACTTCCGCACCGCCGACGTGGCGGCGGGCGGGGAGGGCGCGCCGCTCGCGCCGATTTATCACCTGGCGCGGGCCAAGGCCTCGGGGCTGTCGGCGCCGCTGGCGGTGCTGAACATCGGCGGCGTCGCCAATGTCACCTTCTGGTCTGGCGGCGACGAGATCGCGGCCTTCGACACCGGTCCCGGCAACGGCATGATCGACCTTATGGTGCAGGCCAGGGGCGCGGGCCGCTTCGACGACAGGGGCCGCTATGCGAGCGTTGGCCGGGTGAACGCCGGCGTGCTCTCGGGGCTGCTGGGCCATCCGTACTTCAAAGCGCCGCCGCCCAAGTCGCTCGACCGTTTCGACTTCTCGCTGGAGCCGCTGGAGCCGCTGGAACTGGAGGACGCCGCGGCCACGCTGGTGGCGTTCATGGCCGAGGCGGTGAAGCTGGGCTTCGACATGATGGGCGCGGACCCCACCGAACTGGTGGTCTGTGGCGGCGGCCGGCACAATCCGGAGATCATGAAGGCCTTGGCCGAGCGCCTGCCCATGCCGGTGAATACCGCCGAGCACCACGGCTGGCGCGGCGATTCCATCGAGGCCGAGGCCTTCGCCTACCTGGCGGCCCGCTCTGTCGCCGGCCTGCCGATCAGCTTTCCGAAGACCACCGGGGTTCCCAAACCCATGACCGGCGGCAGGATCGTGCGCCAAGAATAGCAACGATCATCATCCCCGGGCTTGTCCCGGGGACCCAGAAACGCGAGCTTAGCAGTTAGACCCGCGACGGCGGCGCATCTGGATGGCCGGGACAAGCCCGGCCATGACGATCAATGGGGTGTTGGATGGCGCGTTGGAATTCGCCAGGTTTTATGGCGGCGCTGGCGGTCCTGGGATTGGCGGCGACGTCCGCTCAGGCGGCCGGGCCGAGCGTTTCCGTGAGCTTCCCGGCCTCGGCGGAGACCAAGGCGCTCGATGGCCGCGTCATCCTGCTGTTCTCCACCGACCCGAAGGGCGAACCCCGCACCCAGGTCTCCGGCGAAAGCGCGCTGGTCTCGCCCTTCGTCTTCGGCCAGACCGTCGATGGGCTGAAACCTGGCCAGGCGGTGACCATCGGCGCCACGGCCTTCGGCTGGCCGGCCCGCTCGCTGTCCGCCCTGAAGGCCGGCGACTACACCGTCCAGGCGGTGCTGAACCGCTACGAGACTTTCCACCGCGGCGACGGAGCGGTGCTGAAGCTCCCGCCCGACATGGGCGAGGGCCAGCAATGGAACGCCAAGCCCGGCAACCTCTATTCGACGCCGATCAAGGTGCACATCGACCCGGCGCACCCCAAGCCGATCCGCCTGAGCCTGGCCAACAAGATCGCCCCGATCGCCGACAAGCCGGATACGCCCTGGATCAAGCACATCAGGATCAAGAGCGAGAGGCTGTCGAAGTTCTGGGGCCGGCCCGTCTATCTGCGGGCCCATGTGCTGCTGCCGGAGGGCTTCGACAGCCATCCTAACGCCCACTATCCGCTGATGGTCTTCCACGGCCACTTCCCGGACGACATCGGCAATTTCCGGACCACGCCGCCGGACCCGAACCTGAAGCCGGACTACTCCGAACGCTTTCATCTGGCCGGCTACAACAAGATCCAGCAGCAGGAATCCTACGATTTCTACAAGCGCTGGACGTCGAAGGATTTCCCGCGGTTCCTGGTCGTCGAGATCGACCACGCCAACCCCTATTACGACGACAGCTATGCGGTGAATTCCGAGAACCTCGGACCCTATGGCGATGCGCTGAACTACGAGCTGCTGCCGGTCGTCGAGAAGCAGTTTCGAGGGCTGGCTGCTGGCTGGGCGCGCTTCACCTACGGCGGCTCGACCGGCGGTTGGGAGGCCATGGCGACCCAGGTCTTCTATCCTGACATGTACAACGGCGCCTTCGTGGCCTGTCCGGATCCCATCGACTTCCACGCCTATACCACGATCAATCTCTACCAGGATCAGAACGCCTTCTTCGCGCAGGGCGTGGCCAATCGGATCGAGCGGCCGGCGCAGCGCGACTATCTGGGCCAGACCTTCTCCACCCAGCGCG
>JANYET010000054.1 GCA_025359785.1 Alphaproteobacteria bacterium
GTCTGTCGCCAAGCCTGTCTTAGCGAAAGTCCCAAGCTGAACAGCGGTTCCCCACAGCCAGGATAGGCACGGGCTCCGCGCCTTCGCGAGTCATTTCCGCAGGTTGCAAAGCCCGTGCCGCGGCAGGGAAGCCGTTGATAAGGTTCAGATCAGCCGAGGCCCTCGCCGCCTACTGGCAGGCGAGGCATTCCTCATAGTCGGTCTTGACCGCCCCTGACATATCGACCGCCTCCTGGGTTTCGCCGCCGGCGTGGCTCGCCCGCTGCACCGACTTCGAGCGCAGGTAGTAGAGCGACTTGCAGCCGCGTTCCCAGGCCTGCCAGTGCAACATGTGCAGGTCCCATTTGTCGATGTCGCCGGCCAGGAACAGGTTCACCGACTGTGACTGACAGATTTCCGGCGTCCGGTCGGCGGCGAGCTCGATGACCCAGCGCTGATCGATCTCGAAGGCGGTCTTGTAGACGTCCTTGTCGTCCTGGCTGAGGAACTCGAGATGCTGCACGGAGCCTTCGTTCTGCAGGATCGAATCCCAGACCGCCGGCGTGTTCTGGCCCGCCGCCTCCAGCAGCCGCTCCAGGTAAGGGCTCTTCACCGCGAAGGTGCCGGAGAGCGTCTTGTGGCTGTAGATATTGGCCGGGATCGGCTCGATGCCGGCCGAGGTGCCGCCGCAGATGATCGAGATCGAGGCGGTCGGCGCGATCGCCAGCTTGTGGGAGAACCGCTCCATGATGCCGCGGTCCTCGGCGTCCGGGCACGGCCCGCGCTCGGCGGCCAGCGTCCGCGAGGCCGCGTCGCACTGCCGGCGCAGGGTCTTGAACAGCCGCATGTTCCAGCTCTTGGCCAGCGCGCTTTCGAACGGCACGTTCTGGGCCTGCAGGAAGGTGTGGAAGCCCATCAGGCCGAGGCCCACCGAGCGCTCGCGCCTGGCGGCGTAGACGGCGTTGGCCATCTCCGGCGGCGCGCGCTGGATGAAATCCTCCAGCACATTGTCGAGGAAGCGCATGACGTCCTCGATGAAGGTCGGATGGTCGCGCCATTCCAGGAAAGTCTCGGCGTTCACCGACGACAGGCAGCAGACGGCGGTCCGCTCGGCGCCCAGGTGATCCTTGCCGGTGTGCAGCATGATCTCGGAGCAGAGGTTGGACTGCCGGACATTGAGACCGAGCTCGCGCTGATGCTGCGGCATGGCGCGGTTCACGGTGTCGGAGAAGATCAGGTAGGGCTCGCCGGTTTGCAGGCGGATTTCGAGGATCTTCTGCCACAGCGAGCGGGCGTCGACCTCGCGGACCACGTCCTTGGTCTTGGGCGAGCGCAGGCCAAACATCTGGCCGTCGCGCACGGCTTCCATGAACTCGTCGCTGATCGAGATGCCGTGGTGCAGGTTCAGCGACTTGCGGTTGAAGTCGCCGGAGGGTTTGCGGATTTCCAGGAACTCCTCGATCTCCGGATGGTGGATGTCGAGGTAGACCGCGGCCGACCCGCGACGCAGCGACCCCTGGCTGATCGCCAGGGTCAGGCTGTCCATCACGCGGATGAAGGGGATGATGCCGCTGGTCTGGCCCGCGCCCTTCACCTTCTCGCCGATCGAGCGCACGCCGCCCCAATAGGTGCCGATGCCGCCGCCGTTCGAGGCCAGGTGGACGTTCTCGTTCCAGACGCTCTGGATGCCCTCCAGGCTGTCCGGCACGGCATTGAGGAAGCACGAGATCGGCAGGCCACGGGCCGCCCCGCCGTTCGACAGCACCGGCGTCGAGGGCATGAACCAGAGCTTCGAGATGTAGTCGTAAATCCGTTGCGCATGGTCGGCATCGTCGGCGTAGGCGGTCGCGACCCGGGCGAACATGTCCTGATAGCTCTCGCCGGCCAGGAGGTAGCGGTCCTCGAGCGTGGTCTTGCCGAAATCGGTCAGTAGCGCGTCGCGCGCGCGGTCGACCTCGACCTTACGGACCAGCTGCAACTGCGGCCGCGCGGCCTCGACAACCCGTTCAATAGACTCGGCAATCCCAACTTTCGCCGCTTCACTCATCGTCCCTGACCCATGCCCCAAAGGAAACCGACTCAGCCGAGTCTTGGTTTCCAGCCCCCACATGTTGTGGGCGAACCGCCCGAACAACCTACATATGGGGCACCCGTCCTAATGACTCGTCAATGAGGACGGCCATCGGCGCCCAGCTTTTTTCGTAAACCAAAGGTTAACGAGCACGCCCACGCCTCGGCAGATCAAGGGCTTGGCGCCCATCGCCGCCCGCTCGCTCACGACACTGTGAGATTAGTCCCGCGGGGTCCTAGGGATTCAGTTGGTCCGACGACCTGGCGGGGGGTCGTGGGTCATGGCGGGACCCGAAACGGCGGTCGGGAATTCCTGGCCACCCTCTTCTTCTCGGGGCCCGTCTTCTCGGGGCCTGCGGTCGATGAGGCCTTCCTCTATCGCCCAGTCCTCATCTTCGAACTGGCTCCAGTCCGGGGTGATCCCTAAGTCGCGGCAGATGCGGGCCAGGTCCATGCCGATCTCGGCCAGCTCCGCCAGCATCCTCATATGCCGCTCGGTTCGCGCCGCGGCGGGATCGGGGGTTGTGGAGGGCTGCGCGACGGCCACGAACATAACAGGAACATCGAAGAGGCCGAAAGTCAAGAAAATGCGGGCTCCCCACCCCCATCCGCCGGCGCGTCTTATCACCCGCCTTCCAGGCGTTCTATGACGCCAACGGCAATCAGGGCGCCGCTGCGGATATCTACGGACTACACCCAAGCCAAGGAACGTAGCCGATTGAGCGGCGAGTTGCGGGATACCGCGACCGGACCTCTAACACCCGTCCCGCCTACGGATTGAGATTCAGCAGCGCCGGATCGCCGCCCTGGGCGGCGATGTTGACGCTGACCGCGCGCTCGACGGCGTAGCGCAACAGGGCGTGGGGGCCGCCGGCTTTGGGGCCGGTGCCGGAGAGGCCCTCGCCGCCGAAGGGCTGGACGCCGACCACGGCGCCGATCATCGAGCGGTTGACGTAGGCGTTGCCGGCCGGGACGAGGCCTCGGACCTGTTCGGCGAAGGCTTCGATGCGGCTGTGGACGCCGAGCGTCAGGCCATAGCCGGCGGCGGCCAGGGGCGCCGTGGCGGCGGCGAGATCGTTCGCGTCATAGCGGACCACATGCAGGATCGGTCCGAACACCTCCTTCTGCAGGAACGCGGCGGACGGGATCTCGGCCAGGACGGGCCCGAAGAAATGACCGCCCCGATGCGCCTTCGGCGCATCGGCCCCCCTCGCTTCGCGATCCACCCCCACTGGGGGTGGATTGGGCGCAACGATCTCGTGGACCACCTTGGCGTCGCGGGCCAAGCGATCGCGGTGGGCGACGAGCACGGCGCGGGCATCCTCGTCGATCACCGGGCCAATGTCCGTACACGGATCGGCGGGGTCGCCGAGCACCAGGGCGTGCATGGCGCCGGCCAGGCCCTCGATCAGGGCGTCGGCGGTGTCGTGCGGCGCGAACAGGATGCGCAGCGCCGAGCAGCGCTGGCCGGCAGAGCCGAAGGCCGAGGCGATGACGTCGTCGATCACCTGTTCGCGCAGCGCCGTGGTGTCCACGAACATGGCGTTGAGCCCGCCGGTCTCAGCGATGAACGGCACGATCGGGCCGTTGCGCGCGGCCAGCGTGCGGTTGATCGCCCAGGCGGTCTCCGTCCCGCCGGTAAAGGCGACGCCGGCGCAGGCCGGGTGGGCGACCAGGGCCTGGCCGATGGTCGCGCCGTCGCCGGGCAGCAGGTGCAGCAGGTTGGGGTCCAGCCCGGCGGCGTGGAACAGCCGCACGGTTTCGGCGGCGATCAGCGGGGTCTGTTCGGCGGGCTTGGCCAGCACCGCGTTGCCGGCGGCCAAGGCCGCGGCGATCTGGCCGGTGAAGATGGCCAGCGGGAAATTCCAGGGGCTGATGCAGGCAAAGACCCCGCGGCCGTGCAGGGAGAGCTGGTTCACTTCGCCCACCGGGCCGCGCAGGGTCTCGGGCGCCCCGAACTGCCGCTCGGCCAGGCTCGCGTAGTAGCGGCAGAAGTCGGCGGCCTCACGCACCTCGGCGACGCCGTCGGCCAGTGTCTTGCCGGCCTCGACCGCGCAGATGGCGATAAGCCGTTCGCGGTGGGCCTCCAGCGCGTCGGCCATGGCGCGGAGCACCGGCGCGCGGCCCTCGCCGCCCAGGGCGTTCCAGGCAGGCTGGGCGAGCCGCGCGGCGGCGTAGGCGGCGTCGACGTCGGCGGCGGTGGCGTCGGACACCTGGCCGATGGTCCTGGCCAGATCGGCGGGCGAAACCCGCGGAGCCGCCTCGCCCTTGCCAGCACTGCCGCCGCGGATCGGGCCGCCGACGATCGGGCCGGCCTCCAGCCTCGGCAGGGCGGCGACGGCGCGCGCGAGACTGTCGCGGGTCTCGGCGATGGAGAGGTCGAGGCCCTGCGAGTTCCGGCGGCTCGGGCCGTAGAGATCGACCGGCAGCGGGATGCGCGGGTGCGGCGCGCCGCCGGCGGCCTCGACCGTGGAGATTGGGTCGGAGACCACCTTTTCGACCGGGGTCTTCTCGTCCAGCAGCGCGTGGACGAAGGAGGTGTTGGCGCCGTTCTCCAGCAGACGGCGCACCAGGTAGGGGAGCAGGTCCTCGTGGCTGCCGACCGGGGCGTAGACCCGCAGCGGAAAGGCGCCGTAGCGGTCCTTGGCGCCGGCGTAGAGCGCCTCGCCCATGCCGTGCAGACGCTGATATTCCGGGGAAAGGCCGGCCTGGCGCGCCATCAGGCGCACGGCGGCCAGGGTGTGGGCGTTGTGGGTGGCGAACTGGCCGTAGAGCGCCGGCGCCGCGCCCAGCAGCGCGCGGGCGCAGACCAGGTAGGACAGATCGGTCGCCGCCTTGGTGGTGTAGACCGGATAGCCCGGCAGGCCCGCCACCTGGGCGCGCTTCACTTCCGAGTCCCAATAGGCGCCCTTGACCAGCCGGACCATCAGCCGCCGGCCGCTGGCGCGCGCGATGCCGGCCACGGCCTCGATCACCTGCGGTCCGCGCTTCTGATAGGCCTGTACCGCCAGGCCGAGCCCGGTCCAGGCGCCCAGCTCCGGCGCGTTCGCCAGCCGCTCCAGGATCTCCAGCGAGACGGCCAAGCGGTCGGCCTCTTCGGCGTCCAAGGTGAGATTGATGTCGGCGGCGGCGGCGACCACGGCCAGGCGTTTGATGCGCGGATAGAGCTCGCCCCAGAGGCGCTCCGGCTGACGGGCGTCATAGCGGGGCGATAGCGCCGAGAGCTTCACGGAAACCCCGTGGCCGGCTTCCGGACCCTTATCGCCGGCATGCTTGGCGACCACCTTCAGGGCGGTGGCGTAGGCCGCCTCATAGCGGTCGGCGTCGGCCTCGGTGCGGGCGCCCTCGCCCAGCATGTCGAAGGAGCAGGCAAAGCCCTCCTGGGCGGCGCGGCGAATGGCCTTTTCGATGGTGGCGCCCAGCACGAACTGCTCGCCCATGATCCGGACGGCGGCGCCCACCGCGCGGCGGATCACCGGCTCGCCCAGGCGGCCGGCGAGCCTGCGGATAAAGCCCGGCAGGTCGGCGCCGGCGTCCTCGTCCGGGTCGATCAGCTTGCCGGTCAGCATCAGGCTCCAGGTCGAGGCGTTGACCAGGATCGAGTCGGAATTGCCCGCGTGGCTCGCCCAATCGGCCGAGGCGATCTTTTCGGCGATCAGCTTGTCGCGGGTTTCTTCATCCGGGGTGCGCAGCAAGGCTTCGGCCAGGCACATCAGGGCCAGACCCTCGCGGGTCGAGAGGCTGAACTCCTGCAGGAAGCTTTCGACGACGCCCTGACGGCTGGCCCCGCGCCGCGCCGCGCGCACCAGGGCCGTGGCTTCGTCAAGCACCGCCTGGCGGTCCTCGATGCTCAACGGCTTGGCGCCCAGGGCGGCGGCCACGGCCTGCCGCTCATCCGTAAATTTTGCTGAATCCAGGTGATCGAAAGGCATGTCCATCCCACGCGTTCGTCGGGACTAATGGGAAGATCATGCGCCGGATGCAAGGGGAGTGGCCGGGAAGTTGCTCCCCGCAGGGGGAGCTGTCGCGAAGCGGCTGAGGGGGTTTCAACTCAGACGTCACGAACGGGCAGGCGACGCCAGTTCAGGGGATGAAGCCCCCTCCGGCCCGTTGAGCCACCTCCCCCTCATCGCGCTTCGCGCTGGGGGAGGAACTACAAGATCAAACGCAAGGAGCCCGGCCTTTCGGCCGGGCTCCAGACGTCTTACCGAACCTTCGGCAGTCGAGATCAGAAGTTGATGTCGATCGTCGAACGGCGGTTCAGCGGTTCTTTCACACCGTCGCCGGTGGCGACTGCCGGGGCGGTTTCACCCTTCCAGTCGACCGACAGGGCGGTCTGGGCGACGCCCATGCCGACCAGGGCGTCAGCGACGGCCTTGGCGCGGCGTTCCGACAGGCGAACGTTGTACTTCGCCGAACCGGAGGTGTCGGTGTGGCCAACCACGATCACCTTGGTCGCGTGACCGGCGGCGGCGTAGTTCGCGGCTTCCTGGACCACCGACTGGGCTTCCGGCGTCAGGATGTACTGATCGAACGGGAAGTAGACGATGAACTGCTTCGCCTCATAGGCCGGCGGCGGAGGCGGCGGCGGAGGAGGCGGGGGCGGAGGCGGCGGGGGAGGCGGCGGGGGCGGCGGGGGCGGCGGCGGCGGGGGAGGCGGCGGCGGCGGCGGGGCGGCGAAGGAGTAACGCAGGCCAACCGTCACCGAGGAGTCGCGATACTTGCCCGCGAAGACACCCGGCTGCAGGGCATTGCTGCCTTGCGAGGAGTAGCTGCCATCCGAGCCGCTGAGGAAGCGGTACGTCGCGTCGATCTTCAGACGGTCGGTCGCCTTCCAGCTGGCGCCGCCGAGCACTTGCCAGGCGAACACCGAAGCGCTCGAGTCAATGTGCAGCGTCTGGATCGGCGGGTTGGCGCCGGACTGAGTGGTGACGATGCCGGTCACGTTCGAGAACTGGCCGTCAGTGGTCAGGTCGATGTGGTGGATGCCGACGCCGGCGCCGATGAACGGATTGATCATCCAATCCGGGCCGATGTCATAGATGACATTGCCCATCACGGTCCAAGACTCGATCTTGCCGTTCGGCGGGCCGCAAGTGGGGGCGGCCGCGCTGCGGATCACGTTGGTGGAGCAGAGCCCGGCGATCGCCTGGTTGCTGCCGCCACGAACCGAATCGATGTTCCCGGGGCGATAGCCGCCCTCGAGTTCAGCGCGCCAGTGATCGGTGATCTGATAGCCGAGGCGACCGAAGACGGCGTAGTCGTCTTTCTGGTTGAAGCGCCACGTGTACTTGATGCCGTTGGCGGCCAGGTTGGTCGAGTCGAGCTTCATGCCCTCGGGCCAGTGATAGCCGAGGTCGATGGCGCCATACCAACCGACTTGAGCAGATGCGCCGGTTGCGGCGCAAACCGCCGCCATCGCAGCCCCTGCCAGGAGTTTGAATTTCATAATTGAGAGCCCTCTTCGTTGCCCTAGCGCTGCGGCCTAATGACCCAGCTTTTCTTATACCAAGGCCGGAAGATTAGGTCAGTGTCGCCGAAGCCACACTCGAACCTCATTCTTACAGCCCAACGAACCTTCGCCGGACGCTATACGACTATCGGGTTGCAGATCAACGCCGCGAGGAAATTGAACCGCTCCCAGAACCACTTCCAGAGAGGAAAACCCGCGCGTCCGACACGGGCATCCCATCCTGAATTGCTTTCCTCTGTCCTGGCCGGGCCGCGACAGGCGCGCAGCACGCCGTTCGCTCGACCGGAAGATGCGGAAATACCTGTAAATTTTCTCTTCGCCGAGACAGTCGGAAAATTCTGCCGAAGGCGTGTCCGGCTTTTGCCGGAGCCCTCGTCCGTTACCTGACCCGCGGCTGCGACGCCCCCTTGTTGTTGCGCGCCCCAGATGCGCTCATCCTTGCAACGTAGACGCTGCGGCTCGGTTCCCGCCACAGACCGCGCACGGACCATTTTTCGCCATTTCGCCGCCGCGGTTCCGATGAGCCGGCCTTAATCGCGAATCGCCCGACGGGCGCGGGTTCGGCCGCCGAGCGCGTCCGGCCGGTTCAACGCCTTGCGAAATTCGTCGCGGCGCTCGTGGATCGAGGCGATCACCAGGCCCATGGGCACGCCGATCTCCACCAGCAGGGCCTCGGAGAGCTGCAGGCTGGCCTCCACCGTCTCCGGCACGGCGTCGGTGACACCCAGGTCGTAGAGCCGCTGGGCATGGCGCGCGTCGCGGGCCCGGGCCACGATGGTGAGGTCGGGACGCAGGGCGCGCGCCACCGCGACGATCGCCTCGGCGCCGTCGGGATCGTCCATGGTCACCACCAGGGCCGGCGCCTCGCCCAGGCCGCAGCGGGCCAGGAAGTCGGAGCGCGCCGCATCGCCGAAGAAGATCGTCTCGCCGGCTCGCCGCGCCGTCTCAACGGCGCGGGCATCCTGCTCCACCGCCACCCAGGCGATGTTGTGACGGCGCAGCATCTCGCCCACCAGCCGGCCGACCCGGCCATAGCCGGCGATCAGCACGCGGGGCTCGCCCGAGGCGCTTGCCGGCGTGTCGCCGGCGGTCTCGGGCGTCTGCGCCGGGGCGATGGCCCGCCCGCCAATGCGCGCGCCCAGCGAGGCCAGGACCGGGATCGAGACCATCGAGAGGGTCGCGGCCACCAGCAGGGCCTGTCCGGTCGGCCGGTCGACCAGCTTCTGATCCATGGCCTGCCCGAGGATCACGAAGGCGAACTCCCCGGCGCCGGCCAGCAGCAGGGCGGCCTCGGCGGCGGCGCGGGTGCGCAGGCGGAAAAGCTTGGCCAGGCCGAACACCGCCAAGCCGTTGACCGCGGTCAGGCCGGCGGCGGCGCCCAGCACCTGTAACGGCTCGGCGACCAGCAGCGGCACGTTCAGGCCGATGCCGATGGAGAGGAAGAACAGCCCGAGCAGCAGGCCCTTGAAGGGCTCTATGGTCACCTGCACCTCGTGCCGGAACTCGGTCTCGGCCAACAGCAGGCCGGCGATGAAGGCGCCAAGCGCCATGGACAGGCCGGTCAGCGCGCTGATCAGCCCCGCGCCGATCACCACCAGCAGGCAGGCCGCGACAAACAGTTCCTCGCTCTTGGCGCGCGCCACCGAGCGCAGCATCGGCCGCAGGACCAGCCGGCCCAGGACGAGCAGACCCAGCACGCCCAGCACCGCCGGCGCGAAGGCGAACAACAGGTCCGGCGAGACCATCGGAGCGCCGCCCCGGCGGCTCAGCAGGGTCAAGGTCACCAGGATCGGCGCCACCGCCAGATCCTGGAACAGCAGGACGGAGAAGGTGGTCCGGCCGGCCAGCGAGTGCTGCCGCTTCCGTTCCGCCAGGATCGGCATGACGATGGCCGTGGAGGAAAGCGCCAGCGCCGCGCCGATGGTGAAGGCCGCGCCGAGCGTCTGGCCCAGCGCCAGCGCCACGCCGGCGGTGATGGCAAGGCTGAGACCGACCTGCGCCGCGCCCAGGCCGAACACGAAACGGCGCATGGCGCGAAGCCGCTCCCACGACAGCTCCAGGCCGATCATGAACAGCAGAAACACCACGCCGAACTCGGCGAGCTGACCCACCTCGTCGGGATTGTCGATGGTCAGCGCCGAGAGCCAGGGCGCCCGAGCGGTCAGGCTGCCCAGCCCGTAGGGACCCAGAAGCACGCCCGCGCCCAGAAACCCCAGGATCGGGCTGAGCTTCCAGCGTCGGAACAGCGGCACCACCACGCCGGCCGTCGCCAGGAAGAGGACGACGTCCTTGTATTCGCCGGGCTGCACGTGAGGGGTCATCGGGGCTCCTGCCGGCGACTATGACGCGCCCCGGCATTCTTGAGAAATGGCCTGCTTGAGAAATGGCCCAGCTTGAGAAATGGCGGGATCGGAATATGAGACCGCATGCCGTCCACATCCCGCCTTCGCCGTCCGATGAAATCTCTGCTGATCCTCGCCGCCAGCCTGACGCTCGCAGGCCCCGCCGCCGCCAAGGGGACCGGGGCCGTCAAGGTCATGTCGCCCTGGAGCCGGCCGGCCGTCGCGGGCTCTAACGGCGTGGGCTACATGGTTCTGGCCAACCCAGGCCGCGCCGCCGACGCACTGACGCGAGTGGAAAGCCCGATCGCCAGCCGCGTCGACATGCATTCCAGCACCATGGCCGGTGGCGTCATGTCGATGCAGCAGGAAGACCGCGTCGCGGTGCCCGCCGGCGGCCAGACCACCTTCGGCCCCGGCGCCTATCATCTGATGTTCATGGGCCTGACCCGCACCCTGAAGCCGGGCGACGCGATCCCGGCGACTCTGACATTTTCCAGCGGCGCCAAGGTCAAGGCGCGCTTTGCGGTCAGCGCCGGGATGGGTCCGCCGGCCATGTCCGGCATGGCGCATTGAGACGGCGTCAGGCCGCGGCGGCTTTCTGACGAAAATGTAACGCCCGAACCGCCCGCCCGCGGGGCATGGTCGGACATCCAGCTGCGAGAGAGACGCCATCGATGAAAACCCTCTGGCTCGGCGCCGCCGCGGCGGCCGCCCTCCTGGTCGCCTGTCCGGCGCTGGCCGAAGACCCGCCCGGCAAGACGGTCGCGCACAGGCCGGCGAAGCGTCCGGCGCCCAAGGCGGCGTCAAAGACCATGGCCGCGCCTCCGGCCGCCATCGCCGCGCCTGGACCGGACATCTCCCGGGCCGCGCGAATGGGCAGCTGGGGCTTCGACCTGTCCGGCCGCGACACCGCCGTCGCCCCGGGACAAGACTTCTTCCAGTACGCCAACGGCGCCTACGAGAAAGCCCAGGTGATTCCCGCCGACCGGGTGCGCTATGGCGCCTTCGATGCGCTGAACGAGCTTTCGCAAGCCCGCCTGCATACGCTGCTCGACAGGACCGCCGCCAACGCGGCGGCGACCGGTGAGCAGGGCCAGGTCGGCGCGCTCTACCGCAGCTTCATGGACGAAGCGACGGTCAACGCCCTGGGCGCCAAGCCGATGGCGGCCGAGATCGCGACGATCAAGGCCGAGAAGACCCTGACCGACGTCGCGCGGACCATGGGCCGGTCGCAGCACAGCTTCGGCGGGTCGATCTTCGGCGCCTCGACGCCGGTCGATCAGAAGAACCCGGATCACTACGCGGTCTACCTGAACCAGGCGGGCCTGACCCTGCCGGATCGGGACTATTATCTAGAGACAGGCTTCGCGGAGAAAAAAGCCAAGTACGAGGTCTATGTCGCCCAGATGCTGCAGCTGGCGGGGTGGCCGAACCCGGCCCAGAACGCCAAGGCGATCGTGGCGCTGGAAACCGAGATCGCCAAGGCTTCCTGGAGCAGGGAGGAGCAGCGCGACGACAACAGGATGTACAACGCCTACGAGACGGCGAAGCTGGCGGCGCTGGCTCCAGGGTTCGACTGGCCGGCGTTCTTGGCTAGTGCGGGACTGGGCAAGACCACCGCTGTCGTGGTCCAGGAAAACACCGCCTTCCCGAAGCTCGCGGCGATCTTCGCGGCGACGCCGATCGCGACGCTGAAGGCCTGGCAGGTCTTCAGCCTGGCCGACCAGGCGGCGCCCTATCTGGCCAAGCCGTTCGTCGATGCGCGTTTCGCTTTCCGGGGCACGGTGCTGAACGGCCAACCGGCTCAGCGGCTCCGTTGGAAACGTGGCGTGCAACTGGTGGACAGCCAGATCGGCGAAGCGCTGGGCAAGGTCTATGTCGAGGCCTACTTCCCCGCCCAGAGCAAGACCAAGATGCTGGCCCTGGTCGGCGACATCCAGAGCGCCATGAAGGGCCGGATCGAGCGCCTGGACTGGATGAGCGCGCCGACCAAGGCCAAGGCGCTGGAGAAGCTCGCCGCCTTCACGGTCAAGATCGGCTACCCGGACACGTGGCGCGACTACGCCGGCCTGACCGTCAAGGCCGACGACCTCTACGGCAACGTCAACCGCGCCACGACCTTCGACTGGGACTTCCGGCTGGCACGCCTCAGCGGGCCTGTGGATCGGTCCGAGTGGGGCATGACGCCACCGACGATCAACGCCTACTACAACCCGACCGGCAACGAGATCGTCTTTCCGGCCGCGATCCTGCAGCCGCCGTTCTTCGATCCCGACGGCGACATGGCGATCAACTATGGCGGCATAGGTGGCACCATCGGCCACGAGATGACCCACGGCTTCGACGACTCGGGCCGGCGCTACGACGGAACGGGCAAACTCACCGACTGGTGGACCACCGAGGACGCCGCCAAGTTCGAGGCCCAGGCCAAGAAGCTGGGCGCCCAGTACGGGGCCTTCGAGGTGCTGCCGGGCGCCAAGATCAACGGCGAGCTGACCATGGGCGAGAACATCGCCGACCTGGGCGGGCTGTTGCTGGCGCTCGACGCCTACCACGCCTCGCTGCACGGCCAGCCGGCGCCGATCCTCGACGGCCTGACCGGCGACCAGCGGGTGTTTCTGGGTTGGGCGCAGGTGTGGCGCGGCAAGACCCGCGACGACGCCCTGCGCCAGCAGTTGGTCTCGGACCCGCACTCGCCGGAGAAGGCCAGGGTCGACGTGCCCATGCGCAACATCGACGCCTTCTATGCGGCCTTCGGCGTGAAGCCTGGCGACGGCATGTATCTCGCGCCGGCCGACCGGGTGCGGATCTGGTGAGAACCGGAACTATCCCTCCCCGGAACGGATAGGGATAATATTTCTGACTCCGTCGTCAAAATCTGGGTTCGGGCAAAAATTTGGCCCGCTGCGGGGGATAATCGCAACGGGCCTTATTTTGAGCAGTCGCTCTAATGAGCGGGCGTTTCCTCCCCGAAACGCCGGAGATCCAAGGTCTTGCGCCTTCGTGTCTCTCGCAAGCGGGACTTGAGGGCAATTTTTGACCCGAGTCAACGCCTGCAGCGTTGCGCAAGGGCACGATACGATCAGTTTTTCGCGATCAGCGGGAAATATGCCTCTTGTTTTGACGAGACGGTCAAAAAACCCGTTTCTTGAGCGCTGACAGGGTCGGGCAGTCGACCTCGAAGACGAAGTCCGGCTGGGCCACCGTCACCGGACCCAGGCCGGCCGCGGTCAGCGCCTGGGCGGCCTCGGCGGCGCGGCCGGTAGCGACCAGCAGGCCGTGCGGACGGCGCGTGGCGCCGGCGGCGATCAGGGCGTCCACGACGCGAGTTTCCTCAGGCGCACCCTTGGTGGGCCAGATCAGCGTGGCGCTGGCCTTGGCCTGAGCGCGCGCCTCGACGGCCCGCAGCAGACGCTCCGCCGCGTCCATCTGCGCGGGACTCCAGGCCGCCTTCAGGCTGGCCGTCAGCTGGGCCTGGCTTTTCAGGATCAGCCCGTCGGAGAGGATTTTCAGCCCGTTGGCCGCGAGCGTGGCCCCCGTCGTGGTGATATCGACGATCAGTTCCGCCGCGCCCGAGGCCGGCGCGCCCTCGGTGGCCCCGCCCGATTCGGTGATCCGGTAGTCGACCACCCCGTGGCGGGCGAAGAAGGCGCGGGTCTGGGTCAGGTACTTGGTCGCCACCCGCATGCGCCGGCCGGTGCGGGCCAGGTAGTCGTGGGCCACCTCCTCCAGGTCGGCCATGGTATCGACGTCGAGCCAGCTGCGGGGGGCGGCGACCACCAGGTCGGCCCGGCCGAAACCCAGCGCCCGCATCAACAGGACCCGGCTTTCCAGGTCACCCCGTTCGCGCAGCAAGTCCTCGCCGGTGACGCCGAGGTGCGCCTCGCCAGAGCCCAGGGCGTCGGCGATATCTGACGCCGACAGCAGCCGCACCTGCGCGCCGGGCAGGCCCTTGAGATCGGCCATGTACCCGCGGGCGCCGCCGCTGACCACGAGCTCGAGCCCGCAGTCGGCCAGCCAGGCCTCGACCTGGTCCTTCAGCCGGCCCTTGGACGGGATGGCGATGATCAGATCGCCTTTTGCGGGCTCGCTCATGCCTCGCCTCCGGAAAAGGCGCGCCAGGGGCGGACGACGCAGCCAACCGCGCGCGCGTCCACCGCGCCGCCAAGCCGGGCCAGGAGCCCATCGTAACGGCCGCCGGACGAGACCGGCCGGTCATCGCCAAGCGCTGTGCTGCGCACCTCGAAGGTCAGGCCGTCATAGTAGTCGAAGGCGTGGCCGAGCGCGGGGGCGAAGCGCATCCGGTCGGCGGGGATCTCGGCCAGCAGGGATAGCCGCCGGTCCCAGGCGGCGAGGGCGGCGTCGATCGCCGGCGCCTTGCCGCTCAGCGCGCGGACCGCCCTCAGCCCGGCGGCCGGGGTGTCGGAGATGGCCATGAAGGCGCGGATGGCGGCGGCCTGCGCCTCGGTCAGGGCCGGCGCGGCGGCGGCCTCGGCGCGGCGCACCAGGCGCGCGGCGATCTCGCCCGGACCCCGGCCACCCACGGGCTCGACACCGGCCAGCGCCCAGACCTCTTCCAGCATGACGGCAGCCTGCGCCTGCGACAGGCCGGACAGCAGAGCGGCGAGCTGTCCGCCGCTCGCCGCGGTCGCGGGCTCTCCCACCCTGGCCAGCTCGGCGTTCAGCAGACGCGGCCGGCCAGCCACCCGCTGCAGACGCGCGGCCAGCGCTTCGGGCAGGCCCAGGGCGGCGATGAAGGCGGCGAACAGACCCACATCGCCCAGCCAGAGCGTCAGGTCCTGGCGGCCGCCGGCCAGCGCCGCGCGCCAGGCCAGGCTGGCGATCTCCGCATCGGGCTCGACGCTCGAACCGCCGCGCGGCGCGAAGAGCTCGACGCCGAGCTGGACGAATTCCTCCGGCCGGTCGCCTTCCGGCTGCGACCGGAAGGCGGGGCCTTCGTAGATGTAACGCCCGGCCACGCCGGCGCCCTCAATGTGCTGGCGCGCCACGGCGACGGTGAAATCGGGGCGCAGGCAGGCCTCTTCGCCGCCCTCGGCCTGCACCACGAACAGCCGCGCCCGCATGGCTTCCCCAGCCAGATCGAGCAGCAGGTTGAGCGGCTGCAGGATCGGCGCATCGACCCGCGTCGCGCCGGCGGCGGAAAGCGCGTCGCGGATCGCGGCCAGGGCGTCGGGCGGAACTGGCGGCTCGACCCTCACGCGGCGTCTCCAGGCGTGGCGGAACTCACGATCCTGCGCACCGCCGCCACCAGCTCGGTGCGGGGCACGGTCATCTGACCCGGACGCTCGGCGCGCCAGGCGGCGTTGTCGGTGACGCCGGAAGCCAGCGCGCGGCCGAGATCGAGGTCTTTGAGCGTCACGGTCCCCGCGGCGAACTCGTCGCCGCCGATGATCACCGCGGCGGGCGACAACCGCCGGTCGGCGTATTTCATCTGTGGCCGCATGCCGGAGGTTCCGAGGTAGACCTCGGACGCGATGCCCGCGGCGCGCAGCTCGCCGGCCACGGCCATGTAGTCGGCCATGCGGTCCTGATCGAGCACCAGAACCACCACCGGCCCACGCGAATCCGCCGCCAGGTCGCGCCCCGCCGCCTTCAGCGCCGCGGCCAGCCGGCTGACGCCGAACGAAAAGCCGGTCGCGGGCGTCCGCTCGCCGGTGAACCGGGCCACCAGATCGTCGTAGCGACCGCCGCCGCCGATGGCGCCGAACCGCATCGGCTGGCCCTTATCGTCCGTGGTCTGAAGAAGCAGTTCCGCCTCGAAAACCGCGCCGGTGTAGTACTCCAGCCCGCGCACCACCGAAGGATCGAAGGCCGCCCGCTCGGCGCCCACGCCCAGGCCGGTCAGGGCCGCGTCGATGGCCGACAGTTCGGCCAGGCCCTCGTCGCCCTCGGCCGATCCTCCGACCACGCCTGCAAGCCTGTCCAGCGTGCCCGACCGGTCGCCGGCCCCGGCCGCGGTGAAGGCCAGCACCCGTTCGGCGGCGGCCGCGGTCAGGCCCGCACCCTTGGTGAAGTCACCACTTTCGTCCTTGCGGCCCTCGCCCAGCAACAGGCGCACACCGTCCGGGCCCAGGCGGTCGAGCTTGTCGACGGCGCGCAGCACCACGAGCTTCTGCACCTCGCTGGTGACGCCCGCGGCGGTCATCAGGCCGTTCAGCAGTTTGCGGTTGTTGATCTTCACGATCGCCGAGCCGGCCGGAAGCCCGGCGGCCTCCAGACCCGCCACCGCCATGGCGATGATCTCGGCGTCGGCTTCCGGCCGCGCGGAACCCACCGTGTCGGCGTCGCACTGGACAAATTCCCGGAAGCGGCCGGGCCCCGGCTTTTCGTTGCGCCAGACCGGCCCGAAGGCGTAGCGGCGGAAGGGCTTGGGCAGGGTCTCCCAGTTCTGGGCCGCGAACCGGGCCAGCGGCGCGGTCAGGTCGTAACGCAACGCCATCCACTGTTCGTCATCGTCCTGCAGCGCGAAGACGCCTTCGTTGGGGCGGTCGGCGTCCGGCAGGAACTTGCCCAGCGCATCGGCATATTCGAAGGCCCCGGTGTCGAGCGCCTCGAAGCCGTAGCGCTCATAGACCTCGGCGACGGCGGCCAGGATCCTGCGCTCCGCGGCCAGGTCGCGGGCTCTACGGTCGATGAAGCCGCGAGGGCCGCGGGCTTCAGGGCGGGAGGCGTCAGAGGTCATGGCGTCGCGCTTAGCGGCTGCGGCGTCTGCACTCAAGAAAGCTTCTGGGGAAGGCGAGGATTCCATCGTCGTGTCCTGTGATCAGGGAGGCGACGGACGGTGCTGAAGTGTTCGAGCCCCGTCCGCGTCGGCGGGGCTTCGGAAAGGGTCGCTTTAGGCCAAGCGTTCCCGAACCGAACCCGCCAGGGTCGGATGGTGATGGTGGCCGTGGTGGTGCGCGAAACCGCTCATGAGGCGGGTGCTATAGCGGACAGGCGTGGAGAAATCCACAACGGCGCGAAGGCCTTATCCCTTGACCGCGCGACGGCGCGCCGGTAGCAAGCCCGCCGCATGCAGGGCCGGAGCGGGCCAATGGGGTCCACCCATTGCGCTTCAGGTGCGATTCCTGAACCCCGCTCCATGCCGCCCGGACAATCCCGGCCGCCGCTCGTACCTTGAGCTTGCAGATCAGGCCTTGAGCTTCCAGATCAGGCCTTGAGCTTGCCGATCAGGTGGGCCGTGGAGGGATCGTGAACGCCCGCCGGGCCGCCCCGCAGTTCGGCGAGAACGCGGCTGGCCAGGCTCTTGCCGAGTTCCACGCCCCACTGGTCGAAGCTGTTGATCCCCCAGAGCACACCCTCGACGAAGGTCTTGTGCTCATAGAGCGCCAGGAGCGCGCCCAGGCGCGGCGGGTCCAGGCGATCCAGCAGGATGAAGGCCGAGGGCCGGTCGCCCGGGAAGGTGCGCTGGGGCGCCAGGGTCTCGATCTCGACGGCCGGCGCACCCTGGGCGGTCAGCTCGGCGCGGACGTCAGCCTCCGCGCGGCCGATCATCAGAGCCTCGGCCTGGGCGATGGCGTTGGCCAGCAGGATGGTCTGGGCGGCAGGGTCGCCCTCGGCGGCGCGGGCGACGGCGATGAAGTCCACCGGGATCACCTCGGTCCCCTGATGCAGCAGCTGGAAGAAGGCATGCTGCACATTGGTCCCGGCGTCACCGAACACCGCCGCCGCCGTGTCGCGGGCCACCGGCTGGCCATGCGCCGTCACCCGCTTGCCGTTCGACTCCATCTCCAGCTGCTGCAGGAAATTCGGCAGCAGGCGCAGACGCTGAGCGTATGGGACCACGGCGCGCACCGGGCGGCCCAGGCCGTTGCGGTTGAAGACATGGGCCAGCGCCAGCAGCACCGGCGCATTCTGCGCCAGCGGCGCGGCCAGGAAGTGAGCGTCCATGGCCGAAGCGCCGGCCAGCAGGTCTTCGAAGACCTCGGCGCCCAGGCCGATCGCGCAGGACAGGCCCACCGCCGACCAGACGGAGTAGCGGCCGCCGACCCAGTCCCGGAACCCGAACACCTGATCGGCCGGGACGCCGAAGGCCTGGGCCACATCCGGTGCGGCGGAGACCGCCACCAGCTGGGCGTCGGCGGCCGGGCCCAAGGCGGCGCGCAGCCAGCCACGGGCGGCGGTGGCGTTGGTCATGGTCTCCTGGGTCGTGAAGGTCTTGGAGACCACCACCACCAGGGTCTCGGCGGGATCCAGGCCGTCCAGCGCCAGGGCCAGTTCCGCCGGATCGACGTTGGCGACGAACCGGAGTTCGACCTGCGGCGCGACCGGCCGGAGCGCTTCCCAGACCAGCCGGGGGCCGAAGTCCGAGCCGCCGATGCCGACATGGATCACCGCGCGGAACGGCTTGCCGGTCGCACCCTTCAGCGCGCCGGAGCGGATGGCCCGCGCGAAGGCCGCCATCCGCGCCCGCATGGCGTCGATCTCGGCGGAAACGGGTTGGCCCTGCGCCTTGAAATCGGAGCCCTTCGGCGCGCGCAACGCCATGTGCAGGGCGGCGCGGTGCTCCGAGGCATTCACCGCCTCGCCGGCGAACAGCGCCCCGCGGGCGGCCTCGATGTCGCAAGCCCGCGCCAGGTCGAGACAGGCCTCCAGGTCGGCCAGCGACCACGGCTGCTTGGACAGGTCGAGATCGAGGCCGGCGGCGCTGAGGCTCAGCCGCGCCAGCCGCTGAGGTTCGGCGTCGAACAGGCCGGCGATCCTGCGGTGCTTGGCCTGGGCGGCGGCGGCGGCAAGCCGGATCCAGGCCGCATCGGTCGTGGGCAAGCGCTGATTCCCTTCAGGCGTCAGGCCGCAGCATAGCGCACGGCGCAGCCATAGGGCGCGCTCACCGGATCGGCGACCGGGCGGCCGGCCTTCAGGTCGGCCAGCGCATTGGCCACATAGGGCTTGGCGCCCTTCAGGCTCTCCGGATCCTGGTAGGGCCGGTCGTCGATGCCGCCCATGTAGGCGACCCGCCCGGCGCGATCGACGATGAACATGTGCGGGGTCGTGCGCGCGCCATAGGCCCGACCGACCACGCCGGCGCTGTCCAGGAGGATGGCGGTGGCGTGCGAGCCGACCTTGACGCGCCAGGCGCGGGCGGTCTTGGCGGTGAAATAGCCCTCGTTACGCGGCGCCGACGAGGAGACCGTCAGCCAGACGACACCGTCCTTCACAGCCTTGGCCTGCAGGGCCTGCATGGTTCCGGAGTCATAGTGCTTGTGGCTGTAGGGGCAGTCGCTGGAGGTCCATTCCAGCACCACGGTCTTACCGGTGAAGTCGGAGAGCGACCGGACGCGGCCGGCCTCGTCCAACGCCTTGAAGGCCGGCGCCGGCTTGCCGATGGCCGGCAGGGCCAAGGCCAGGCCAGGGGCCGCCAGCGCCAACCCGCCGACGATGAGGGCCAGCCTGCGAGAGATCGCGGTCATGGCTTCGATGCGCCCTGGTCGGCGGCCTTCAGCGCCTTGAGAACGATGTCGGGCGTCAGGATCGACGGCAGGATGGCCGCCTCGCCGCCGCCCGTCCCATAGACCAGATAGAGCGGCACGCCGGCCCGGCCGTGGCTGGCCAGCTCCGCGGCGATGGTCGCGTCGCGCTTGGTCCAGTCGGCTTTCAGATAGACGACCTTGTGGCGTGCGAAGGCCTGGGCCACCGCCGGCGTCGAGAGCGCGACCTTGTCGTTGACCTGGCACGAGACGCACCAGGCCGCCGTGTAGTTGACGAACACCGGCCGGCCCTCGGCGCGCAGTTCGGCCAGGCGGGCCGGGCTGTAGGCCTCGGTGGGCAGCTCCGCGGCCTTGTTCTGCGGCCAGACCACGGCGGCCACCGCCACGGCGGCCAGGATCCCCGCCGCGCCGGTCAGCACGATGGGCTTGCCGCCCAGGGCGGCGCGCCGCTGGGCAAGGCCCGCGAGCCAGCCGGCCAAGGCCACCACCACGGCGGCGGCGAACAGCTTGGCCAGGTCGTCGGCGCCGGCCTGCTGAGCCAGCACCCAGGCGAGCCAGGCGGCCGCGCCATACATCGGGAAGGCCAGCGCCTTGCGGAACAGCTCCATCCAGGCGCCGGGCTTCGGCAGGCGCGACAGCAGGGCTGGCGCGAAGGCCACCAGCACGAACGGCGCGGCGAAACCCAGGCCCAGGAACAGGAAGACGGTGAGCGCGGCGGCGGTGGTCTGGGTGAGCGCCCAGCCGAGCGCCGGACCCATGAACGGCGCCGTGCAGGGGGCCGCCACCACCACGGCCAGCGCCCCGGTGAAGAAGGCGCCCGCGGAACCGCCGCGGCTGGCGAGGCCGGAGCCCGCGCCCTGCAGCGAGGTTCCCACCTCGAACAGGCCTGAGAGGTTTAGCGCCACGGCCAGCATCAGCAGCGCCAGGATCGCCACCACCGGCGGCGACTGCAGCTGGAAGCCCCAGCCGATGGCCGACCCGGCGGCCTTGAGCGCGATCAGCCCGCCGGCCAGGGCCAGGAAGGTCAGCACCGAGCCCACGCCAAACGCCACGCCCTGCCTGCGGGCCTCGCCATGGTCTTCGCCGTGACCGACCAGCGAGGCCGCCTTCATCGCCAGGATCGGGAAGACGCAGGGCATCAGGTTGAGGATCAACCCGCCCAGGAAGGCGAACAGCGCCGCCGCGGCCAGGCCCAGGTCAGCAGCCCCCGCGCCCTTTCCGCCCGACGCGCCCTCTCCGCCCGACGCGCCCTGGGCCGCCGGCGGCGGCCCGAGGCCCGAGGCCCCCGCTGGCGGCGCGCCCGGCGTGGCCGCGATCTCATAGGCCTTGCCACCGAGGCTCAGGACGCCGGCGAGGCCGCCCGGCGCCTTGCCGCCCTGGAAGGCGTAGCCGGCGGCCAGCGTCAGGGTCAGGCCGTCAGGACCACGCTCGATGGCCTGCGGCTTGGCGTGGTCGATGACCGTGGAATCGAATGGGAAGAAATAGGCGCCCGCCAGGTCCGCGCCCTTCAGCGCCGCCCCGGTGACCGCCAGCGCCACGCCGGCCGGGCGGGGCTGGAACACCGCCACGAGGCCCACGGGCTTGGGCGCGGCGGCCAGCGCCGTCTGGATCGCTGGCCCCCACTTGGGATCGACGGGCGCCGATGTCGCCGTCACCGGCAGGGTGAGGGCGAGATCGCTGTCCTCCGGCACGCAGACGTCGGCGCAGACCAGCAGCTGCACCTTGGCCGCCAGGGTGACCTTGTCGCCGACCTTGGCGCTGGCCGGCGCCGTCAGCGTCATCGGCAGCAGCACATCGCCCTCGTAGCCGTAGTTCATCAGCGGCCCGACCGGGATCTTCCGGGGCGGGGCCCAGGTGAACGGACCGGCCTGCCAGCCTGCGGGCAGGGTCCACTTGATCTCGGTCGGCTGGCCTGAGTCTCCGGAGTTGCGCCAGTAGGTATGCCAGTGCGGCTGAATCCGCTGGCGAAGGGCGACCTGGATCGTCTCGCCCGGCGCGATGGCCTGGCGCTCGGCGACCAGCTCGGTTGTCACGTGCCGCGCCGGCGCGCCAGACACTTGGGAGGGCGAAGGCTGCGCCGCCGCCGGAAGCGCCATCATGAGCGCCAGGACCAAGCCTGTCAGGAACCGCATCGTCGCCTCATGCCCCACCGAACGGCCGCTATATGGCCCGCCTTGGCCGTTGGCGCAAAGAAAGGTGGTGCGCAAAGCGGGGCTCGACTTGGCCGCCGGAGCACGGCCATCATCCCTCAGTTCGGTTCCTGAAGCCTTGAGGTTACGCCCTTGCCAGCCGCTTTCGACGATATCCAGATCGGACAGGTGGTGTCCCTGGGCGCCGCCGCCGTGGACCCCGCGGCGCTGCAAGCCTTCATCGCGGCCTTCGCCCCCGGCTGGACGGCCGACCGGGGCGCGCCGGACGCCATGGTCTATGCGATCTGGGCCAGGCTCGACGCCATCGCCCACACCGACTGGCCGCAGACCAAGCGCCTGGGCCTGGATGCCCTACGGTGGATGCGCAACCCGCCGGTGGGCGAACTGCTGCGCGGCCGCATGACCATCATGGCCAAGGACCCGGTGGGCGAGGGCAAGGGCATCATCATCGCCCAGCACGACCTGCTCGACGAAGCCGGCCGGCTGGTCTTCTCGTGCCTGACGCGGAGCGTCTTCGCCCGCTGAGCCGGCTTAGGGGGTATTCGCCGCGGCGTTCTGGCGAACCAGCGTCAGCGCCACCAGCCGGTCCCAGCCCAGCAGCGACAGCAGGTGAGCCTGGATCTGGGCGAGCGCGCCGTTGGTGCGCAGTTCGATGTACTTCTCGGTCGGCAGGGCGTTCAGCTTCTCCTCCGAGACGCCGAAATATTCCGCGATGGTCTGCACCTCGCCGGTCGTGCCATCAGCGTTCTGCGGGGTGAAGGTGGCGGTCTTGGTTTCGAACAGATCGAGCTCCTTGAGGAGCTGGATGAAGTTCGCGGTCCGCTGGCGCTCCATCTCGAAGTTGTTGCAGAACTCGATGCAGTTCTTGGTGTACTGGCTCGGCTGGCCGTCAGCCTCGAAGAACGGCAGGTCGGGGTTGGTCTTGACCACGAACTCGGCGGCGACATCGACGCACAGGACCATTTGCTGGGCCTTGTCGTCATTGGCGAAGATGAACGGATAGCGGCGGATATAGGCCGGCACATAGACGCCCGCCTCGAACAGGCCGTCTTCGCGCAGGAACATGTTCTCGTTGGCCTGCAGGCCCATGACCGCGATCGGCATCTTCTCGTCGCCGACGAAGATGATGGGACCCGTCAGCGCCGCCGGCGGGAACTCGCCCACGGTCAGCGGCACGGCATGGCCCACCTTCGCGAAGCCGAACGGGCCATCCATGCTCTTGACCCCCATCTTGCCGTGCTGCTCCGGCGAAAGCGGCTCGGGCTGCGAGTAGAACAGGACACTGCCGGTGATGGCGGGGGCGTTGGTCGTCATGAAGCGCCTTCGAAATCGAGGAGAACCGGGAGGGCGAAAAACGCCTTGCCCAGGAGGTCGCCGCTTCTAACCGATCAGGCCCTTACCCGCAAATGCGGCCCCAGTCTTGCCGGTGGATTTGGCGGCTTGCACCGCGAAGACCGAGGGGCTTTGATCGGGCCATAGTCAGACAGCCATTAGAGCTCGCCCTATTCGGAGGACCATTCGTGCCCATCTTTTACCCCGACATCCTCGACCAGAAGACCGCGCCGCGCACCTTCACCTACGGCGACAAGGACGTGATGCTCTATGCGCTGGGCGTCGGCATGGGCCGCGATCCGATGAATGAGACCGAGCTGGCCTTCACCTATGAGAAGAACCTGAAGGTCATTCCGACGGCGGCGACGGTGCTCGCCGCGACCGGCGGACGGCCCGCGCGCGGCGCGGACCCGGTCGAGCAGAAGCCGGGACATCGGCCCAGCGTGATCAATTTCCTGATGGTCGTGCACGGCGAACAGAAGGTGGAGCTGCACAAGCCCCTGCCCACGTCGGGGACCTTCACCGCCCAGGGCCGCACGATCGGCGCCTATGACAAGGGCAAGGGCAAGGGCGCCGTGATCATCAACGAGACCGTCTGGACCGACGAGGCCGGCGAGAAGGTCGCGACCCTGACCGGCTCGACCTTCGCGCGCGGAGATGGCGGTTTCGGTGGCCCCTCGGAGGGCCAACCGGAGGCGCATGCGATCCCGTCCCGGCCGTGCGACCTGTCGGTGGACATCGAAACCCGCGAGGACCAGGCCCTGCTCTACCGCCTGAACGGCGACCGCAATCCGCTGCACTCCGATCCGGAGAGCGCCCGGCGCTCGGGCTTCCCGCGGCCGATCCTGCATGGCCTCTGCACCTACGGCATCACCTGCCGCGCCGTGCTGCAGGCGATCACCGGCTTCGATCCCGACCAGATTCTGAGCCACGAGGCGCGGTTCTCCGCGCCGGTGTTCCCGGGCGACACCATCACCGTCGACCTGTGGAAGGACGGGCCAGTCATCTCCTTCGAGGCGCGGGTGGCGGCGCGCGGCGCCACGGTCATCAAGAACGGCAAGACTGTCCTTCGGTCCTGACCGTGTCCCCTAACGGCCAGATTGGCGGAGGTCCCTTGATCCGATCCCTGTTGCTTACCGGCGCCGCCGTCCTGATGCTGGGCGCGGCGCCGGCCCCCGCCTCGGCACCTGGCCTTGCCCCTGGCCCTGGCCAGCGGGCCGATCCGTCGCTGACGGGGCCGACCGTCACCAAGCTGGCGGGCTACCTCTCGCGTGGCGACATCGACGGGCAGACCGTGATCGGGCCGCCGCCGGCCATGGACTCGCCGCGCGGCAAGGCTGACCGGACGATCTACCTCGACACCCGCGCCCTGGCCGGCTCGCCGCGTTGGGTCCAGGCGACCAGGGACAACGATCTGTGGAACGGCGGGGCGCTGGAACGCTACGCCTGCGCGCTGGGCCGCCCGCTCTCAGCGCAGGCTCTGCCCAAGACCTACCACCTGCTGCAGCGCGTGGAGCTGGATGCGCGCACGGTGGGCACGCCGCCCAAGGACCACTTCAACCGCACGCGCCCGCTGATCGGCGACGACCGGCCTGTCTGCATCAAGCGGGAGGACTGGATGAAGACCAACGCCTCCTACCCATCGGGCCATTCCATGGTCGGCATGGCCTGGGGGCTGATCCTGGGCGAACTGGCGCCGGCGCGCGCCTCCGGCCTGGCGGAAGCCGGCCGGGAGATCGGCGACAGCCGGGTGATCTGCGGCGTGCACTACCAGTCCGACGTGGAGGCGGGACGCCTGCTGGGCGCGGTGATGGTGGCCCGCGAACACGCTGACCAAAGCTTCCGCGCCGACTTCGCCGCCGCCAAGGCGGAGCTGGCGAAGGCGCAACAGACGGCAGCGGCGATGAGTTGCCCCGCCGGGTGACCGCCACCCCTCCGGTGTCATCCCGGTTTCCGCGCAGCGGAAGACCGGGACCGATACGCGCCAACGGCCCGCGACGATCTGCAGAGCTTCGCGTCTCTAGGTCCCGGACAAGCCGCCGAGACGGCTTTTCGGGATGACAGCTATTTGAGTCGCGTCGCGACGTAGACGATGTGCCGGCGGAGGGGTTGGTCTGGCGAGAGCCCGGGGCGGTCGAAATCGCGATCGGCGGCGCGGGTCATGCCCAACCGCTGCATGACCGCTTGCGAGCGCAGGTTGGACGCCCCCGTGAACGCGAGAATCTCGGAGATGTCGGAGTTGGCGAACCCGTCGGCGATCACCGCCCGGGCGGCCTCAACGGCGTAGCCCGCGCCCCAGGCGTCCGGCGCCAGCGCCCAGCCGATCTCGATGCCCGGGGCCAATGGCAGGGTTTCCGGCAGATACGCCAGGCCACAGTGGCCGATCAGCCGGCCATCGCTTGTTCGCTCAATGGCCAGCCGACCCAGGCCGGTCTCGGCCAGACCCGCTTGAAAGCGCGTCACCCGTTCATGGGCCTGCTCGCGGGTGAACGGTCCGCCCAGCCACGCGCCGACCTCGGGATGGATCATGATGTCCGCATAGGCCTCGCGGTCCTCGTCGCGCCAAGCCCGCAGGATCAGGCGGTCGGTTTCGATCATCACGGTCAGGCCGGTCGGCCCTCGGTCAGAACGCCGTAGAGGTCCGGACGCCGGTCACGGAAGAATCCCCAGGCGGCGCGGTGAGTGGCCAGGAAATCGAGGTCGAACTCGGCGACCAGCGCGCCCTGGTCCTCGCGTCCGAAGGCCTGGACCAGGTCGCCGCGATGATCGGCGATGAAGCTCGAGCCATAGAAGCTCTGGCCGCCGCCGGGATAGCCGTCCCAGGGCTCGAACCCGGTGCGGTTCGCACCGACCACCGGGATCACGTTGGAGACGGCGTGACCCTGCATGGCGCGCCGCCAGGGCTGGGCGGTGTCGAGGCTCGGATCGTGCGGCTCCGAGCCGATGGCGGTGGGATAGAGCAGGACCTCGGCGCCCATCAGGGTCATGGCGCGGGCGGCTTCCGGGTACCACTGATCCCAGCAGATGCCGACGCCGAGCCGTCCGTAGCGGGTGTCCCAGACCTTGAAGCCGGTGTCGCCGGGCCGGAAGTAATACTTCTCCATATAGCCCGGGCCGTCGGGGATATGGCTCTTGCGGTAGACCCCCATCAGCGCGCCGTCGGCGTCGGCCATCACCAGGCTGTTGAAGTAGTGCGGCCCCTCACGCTCGAAGATCGAGATCGGGATGACGACGCCCAACTCGGCGGCCAGCGGCGCCAGCGCGGTGACGCAGGGGTGCGTCTTCCAGGGGTGGGCTTGCCGGAACCAGCGCTCCTCCTGGGCGACGCAGAAATAGGGGCCCTGAAACAGCTCCGGCGGCAGGATCACCTGGGCGCCCTGGCCGGCGGCCTCGCGGATCAGCTCGGCCACGCGGGCGATATTGGCCGGCAGGTCCATCCCAAAGGACGCCTGGATCGCCGCGACCTTGATCCTTCGGCTTTCTGGGCGAGACATCAGGCCGGCTCCTGCTGGGTGATGCAGTGGAAGGATCCGCCGCCGGTCAGGATCGCCGTCGACGGCAGGCCGATCACCTGGCGGCCCGGGAACAGGTGTTCCAGCGCCTGGACGGCGAAGGCGCCGGGGCGTTCGGCATAGATGGGCACGATGACGGCGGTGTTGGCGATCAGGAAATTCATGTGGCTGGCCGGCGCGGCCTTGCCTTCCGGACCCTTGATCCAGCCTGGCGAGGGAATGCGCACCACGCTCAGCTTGCGGCCCGCGGCGTCGGTCATGCCGGCCAGCCGCCGCGCGGCGTCGTCGTAGGCTGCGGCGTTGGCGTCGCCCTTGCCGAAGGCGACGGGGCAGGCCACCACGCCCGGCGCCACGAAGCGCGCCAGGTTGTCGACATGGCCATCGGTGTGGTCGTTGGCCAAGCCTTCGCCCAGCCAGAGCACGGTCTTGGCGCCCAGGGCCTCGGCCAGGGCGGCCTGCGCCACGGCCGGGGTCCAGCCGGGATTGCGGTTGGGGTTCAGCACGCACTGACCCGTGGTCAGGACCGTGCCCTCGCCATCGTGATCGACAGCGCCGCCCTCCAGGATGAAGTCGTGCGCGACCAGCTTCGCGGATGACGCCTGGGCGATCTGGGTGGCGACCGTGTCATCGTGCTCCAGCGCGTACTTGCCGCCCCAGCCGTTGAAGTGGAAGCCATGCGCCCTGTGGTCGCGTCCGAAAATCGGGCCGGTGTCGCGCAGCCAGATGTCGCCGAAGGCGCCGGGGACGATCTCGATGCCGGTCACATCGCCCAGCAGGCGCCGGGCGTCGGCTTCACCCTCGGGCGAGCCGGTCATGAGCTTGACGGTTTCCCCGCCGGGGCCGGCGAGCGCGCGGGCCAGGGCCGAGACCTCGGCCTGGGCGGCCTCAAGGTCGTCCTCCCACAGCGCCGCGTGGCTGGGGAAACCCAGCCACATGGCCCGGTGGGGCGCCCATTCCGCGGGGATCGTGACGTTCATCCGGGACCTCGAAAAGACGCGCGGAAATGGGCTGTGACCGCATCCCCGTCAAGAGCTGGCCCCGTCGAGGGTCGGATCGAGCCGGAGGATGGACCCCCCAAACGAAAGGGGCGGCCCGTCGCCAGGCCGCCCCCTCTGTCTGGATCGCCGATCCCGGCTTAGATCAGAACTCGTAGCGCAGGCTGATCTGCGCGTACCAGAGCGAGAGGTTCTGGTTGATCTGCTTCTGCACCGTGGTCGGCACGTTGGAGTAGCGGTAGTTGGTGCAGACCGCGCTGGCGGCGGTCTGGGCCACACCGTTGGCGTCGGCGCACTGCACACGAGCCAGGCTGGTGTCGCCGTACTCGTTAACCCGACCCCAGTCGTGGTTCATCATGTTGAGCAGGTTGCGGACGTCGGCCTGGATGCGGATCTTGTGGCCCGCGATCGGCGTCGGCAGCTGCTGGCTGACCGACAGGTCGAGCCGGTTGATCGCCGCGTTGGTCTTGGAATATTTCGACGTCAGCTCGTTCGGGTTCAGACCAAAGTTGGTGGCGTAGCGGCGGAAGTTGTCGAGGTCGCCCTGGGTCGCGAAGTAGACGAGGCCCGCCTTCAGACCGACGACATTGTTGAGGTCCGGCACATAGAGCGCCTGGGCCGTCTTGGTGACGCCGAACACCGGGCCGCGACCGCTGGTCAGGTCGCTCATGATGAAGCTGTAGGGCCGGCCGTCCTGGCGCTCCGCGAACAGGCTGATGCGGGTCTCGTTGTCGCCGAACCAGTTGTGATGATAGCCGAATTCGGCCTTTTCCCGGTTGCGGATTTCGTAGGCCGAGCGGCCCAGGTAGTCGTGGTTCGGGTCTTGGAGGGCCGGCGAGCTGCCGTAGAACGAGCCCGCCGTGGTGCCGAAGAACAGGCCCGGCGTCAGGTCACGCAGGTTCGACCGGGCGTAGCCGATCGAGAAATCGATGCCCGAGGTCCAGCTCTTCGACGCCGAGACGCCGGCGGTATAGGCGCTGCCCTTCGACGAGTTGGCGATGATCAGGTCGTTGTTGCCGCCGCCGCTGGTCGAGGTCTTACCAGCCACCGCGCCGTTGGTCAGGCCGTCGTAGCGGATGCGGCCGTCCGGCAGGAACTGCTGGACGCCATTGATCACCAGCTGTTGGGCGCGGGCGTCATAGAAGGTCAGGTCTTCGCTGACCTTGGTCAGCACCAGGTCGCCCGACAGATGCCAGCCGTCCCAGACTTCCCACTGGCCCGAGATGAAGACCTTCCACTGAGCCGGCAGCTTGAAGTTGGGCGCCAGCGCGATGACGGCGCCGAGCGGCGGGATCGCCGGGGTGCCGGTGAGTGTGCCCTGCTGCAGCTGCTGGACACTCGTGGGAATGACGAAGCCGAAGTTCGAAACGGTGTTCAGGTTGTCGAGCGCGGTCGAGCCGATGGCCGGGGTGAATCCGGGCGTGTTGTTGTTTTCCGTGAAGCCGATGGTCTGGCCGGCGGCATTGACGGTCCGGCGAATGTCCACCGAGGTCGTCTTGTAGCCGGTGTTGTAGAACGGCGCGCCGGTCAGCACGTCGGGCGTGCCGCCGGAGAACAGGCCGAAACCGCCGCTGAGCTTCAGGTTCGGCATCGCTTTCCATTCCACACTGACGCGGGGCATCAGCACGTTCAGGCCGTCGATGGTCTTCTGGTTGGTGTAGCCGTAACGGCCCAGGAAGTTCGGGTTGAGCACCGGCTTGTCGGGTTCGCTGTAGCGATCGTAGCGCAGGCCCGCTGTGGCTTTCAGATCGTCGGTGATCTGCCAGGTGTCCTGCACGAAGCCCGAATAGGTCCAGTAGGTGGTGGAGAAAATGGCGTCCTTCGGATTGCCCGTCACCGAGTTCTGGTACTGCAGCTCGCTGGCCTTGCCGGCCTGATAGTCGGCAAAGGAGTCGAAGTAGTAGATGCCATGCGACTGGTTGACGAACAGGTCGAGCGGCTGCGCCCGGCGGGCCTGACCGCCCGCCTTGATGGTGTGATCCGCCAGCGAATAGTCGCCGGTGAACTGGAAGCGCAGTTCCTTTTCCCCAAGCGAGTTGGCGTGGCGGAACTGGTCGGGGCCGTAGAACACCTGATCAAAGCCGTTCTGGCAGCTGGTCGCGGTGCCGTCGGACACCGGCGCCGAACAGACCCGCACATCAGCGAAGTTCTGACCACTGGGCGGGGTCTGCATGTCGATGAAGGTCCGGGTGGTCGCCTTGAAGAAGGTCGAGAACCGGTCGGTCCAGGTCGAGTGAAGTTCGAAGGTGGTCGCCTCGTCGGAGTCGAACTTCGTGTAGTTCTGCGAGTCGAGCTGCAGGGTGGCGGCGCCCAGGCCGGGCCGCAGCACGTTGGACGATTCGGCGTAGCGGTAGGTCAGGCTGGCGCGCTGGTTGTCGGTGATGTTCCAGTCGAGCTTGGCCGAGTATTTGCGGTCGAGCTGGGGCGTGGCGCGCGCGATGCCGCCCGGCGTGAACTTGCTGGCGTAGGTCGCGGCGGTGTTGTTGACCGTATCGATCAGCGCCTGGCTGCCGTTGTTGGCGAAGATATTGGCCGCGCCGGACCCGGGCACGCCGAAGGCGGTGATATCGACCGTCTCATAGTTCTCGTAGGAGATCGCGAGGAAGACGTGGTCCTTCCAGATCGGGCCCGAGAGGAAGGCACCGTAGTTCTTCTGGTGGACGTTGGACTTGATGCGAAGGTTTTCCGTCCGGGTGCCGACCAGGCCGTCGTTCAGATAGTTGTCGAAGATCGCGCCGTGGAACTTGTTGGTGCCCGACCGTAGAGCCAGGTTCAGGGCGCCACCGACGAAGTCGCCGTTTTCCACATCGGTGGGCACGGCGGCGACCGCGAACTGTTCAATGGCGTCGAGGTTGACCGGGCCGCGCGCGGTGGTCAGGCCGCCCTGGTTGAGGCCGAACTGGTCCTGGGCGGACACGCCGTCCACCGCGACGCGGTTGTAGCGGGGGTTGGAGCCGGCGATCGAGACGCCGCCGCCGTTGACGCCCAGGCGGGCGCTGGCGTTGAGATCCTGGGCCACCAGGATATCGCGGCGGGCGAGGTCGCGCGGGTCGCGGGTGATGCTGACCACTTCCTGGATCGCCTGGCGCGTCAGCACCGTCTTCGGGCCTTGATCGGAATCCTTCACGCCGGCGGCGGTGACCACCAGGGCCTCGACTTCGTTTGTGCCGGTGAGATCGACCACCACATCGCTGGTCTTGCCGACTTCCAGGAAGACGTCGTTCAACACGCGGGGCGGCAGGCCCTTGCCGGTCACCGTGATGGTGTACGGGCCGCCGATCCGCAGGCCGCGCGCGTTGAAGCTGCCGCCAGCCTCGGTCGCCGTGGTGACCTTCGAGCCGGACGGCGTGTGGACCAGTTGCACCGCGGCGCCGGCGACCGGCTTGCCGCCCGCCGTGACCGTTCCGCGAACGCCCGAGGTGGTTTCCTGCGCGTAGACCGCGCTCGCCAGGCTCATGGCCAGCACCGACAGCGCGGCGCCGCCGGCAAGCTTCTTCATCGACATATCGATCTATCCCCTAGATGCCCCGGGCGAACACCACCTCCGCAGCGAGAGCCCATCGTCTGCCGGCTCACGCTGGAGCCAAGGCGACAATGGACTACGATGGGTCGGCGAAGGTTTGGTGACGCCCCTTATGGCGTTGTGTTTAAAACGCTGCCGACGCCGCGCAAGGCGATGTTGCCGCAAAACCGCGATTTGGGCGGGTTTGTCGCAAGTATGCGACACATCTGGCGCATCCGCCCTTATTGCGGACATTTTGAGCGAAATGCCCGGCATCCGCACACGGCGTCAGAACGACCTCAGAATCGGCTGGGTCGCCCCGGTGACGCGCCCGGCCGGTCACTGCCGGTTCCGTACACGGCCGAAGCGCAACCTCGATGGCGCACGACGCCGATCATGGCTCAGCCCGCGCCAAAGGCCATGTCGTGGCTCGGAAGCCCGGCTGTTTGGTCAGAACACCGTCGTCGGCTTGGCGACATAGCGATCCGGGAAAACCTGTCGCAGCATCGCCACCTTGGGGAGGTCGTAGGTGGCGATGTAGGGCTGTTCCGGGTGCCGGATGAGGTAGTCCTGGTGATAGTCTTCGGCCTTGAAGAACCCCTTCAGCGGATCGACGCGGGTCGCGATCGGCTTCTTGAATACCCGGGCGTCGTTCAGCTGCCGGATATAGGCCTCGGCCACCCGCTTCTGGTCGGGCGTGGTGTAAAAGATTTCGCCCCGATACTGCGGGCCCTGGTCCGGGAACTGCATGTTGAGCTGGGTCGGGTCGGTGGCGACCGTGAAAAAGATCTGCAGCACCTGGCCATAGCTGATCTGCTGCGGATCGAAGACGATCTGGACCGATTCCGCGTGGCCGGTCGTTCCGGTGCTGACCAGTTCGTACTGCGCCGCGACCCCCGGACCGCCGGAATAGCCGGAATAGACCTTCTTCACGCCCTTGACGTGTTCGAACACCCCCTGGACCCCCCAGAAGCAGCCGCCGGCCAGGACGGCGGTCTCCATCTTGCCCGGCGTGGGCGGCGCGGCGTCGATCTTGGGGGCCGGCAGCGCCTGCGCCGGCGACGCGGCCTGCGCCTGCGCGATGCGCAAGGCCCCTCCGGCGAACGGCAGGATCACAAGTCCGCAGGCCGCGGCGGCGAGGGTCGGAAAGAGGCGGATTTTCATGGGTCAGGGCGCCATTGGTGAACAGGTTGGTCTGGAGACTATACGCCGGACGCCGTCCAATCGTTACCGATCCTAGGCCAGCCCAGGCGCCACGGCGAAGTCGGCCTCGGTCTTGGCCCTGACCTCGTCGACCGTGACCCCGGGGGCGAGTTCCAGCAGCGTCAGCGGGGACTTGCCGCGGCTGACGTCGAAGACGCCGAGTTCGGTGATCACCACATCGACCACCGCCCGGCCGGTGAGCGGCAGGGTGCAGGCCTTGACCAGCTTGGACGCGCCCGACTTTTCGGTGTGCTCCATGACCACGACCACGCGCTTGACGCCGGCCACCAGGTCCATGGCGCCGCCCATGCCCTTGACCATCTTGCCGGGCACCATCCAGTTCGCCAGGTCACCGTTTTCGGCCACCTGCATGGCGCCCAGGACGGACAGATCGATATGGCCGCCGCGGATCATCGCGAAGCTGTCGGCGCTGGAGAAATAGGACGAGGACGCCAGTTCGGTGATCGTCTGCTTGCCGGCGTTGATCAGGTCGGCGTCGATCTCGTCCTCGGTCGGGAACGGGCCCATGCCGAGCATGCCGTTCTCGCTCTGCAGGGTGACCTCGACGCCGGTCGGGATGTAGTTGGCGACCAGCGTCGGGATACCGATCCCCAGGTTCACATAGAAGCCGTCGCGCAGCTCCTGCGCCGCGCGGGCGGCGATCTGTTCGCGGGTCCATCCCGCATTCAGCATGGCGGTCATCGGGACACGGCCTCCGCCGGACGGGTGGTGCGCTGTTCGATGCGCTTTTCGAAGGTCGCACCCTTGAACAGGCGGTCCACATAGATGCCCGGGGTGTGGATGTTGTCCTTGTCGAGCTGGCCGGTGACCACCAGCTCCTCGACCTCGGCGATGGTCACCTTGCCGGCCGTCGCCATCATCGGATTGAAGTTCCGCGCCGTGCGCCGGTAGACGAGATTGCCCGCGTGGTCGCCCTGGTAGGCCTTGACGATGGCGAGGTCGGCGGTGAGGCCGCGCTCCATCACATAGAGCTCGCCGTCGAAGTCGCGGACTTCCTTGCCCTCGGCCACCAACGTGCCAACGCCGGTCTTGGTGAAGAAAGCGGGGATGCCGGCCCCACCGGCTCTTATGCGCTCGGCCAGCGTGCCCTGCGGATTGAACTCCAGCTCCAGCTTGCCGGACAGGTAGAGCTCGGCGAACAGCTTGTTCTCGCCCACATAGCTGGAAATCATCTTGCGGATCTGGCCGCCGGCCAGCAGCAGGCCCAGCCCGAAGTCGTCCACCCCGCAGTTGTTCGAAATCACCGTCAGGTCCCGGGTTCCGGCGTCGCGGATCGCCGCGATCAGGTGTTCGGGGATGCCGCAGAGGCCGAAGCCGCCCGCCATGATGGTCATGCCGTCGAAGAGCGCACCGCTAAGCGCCTCGCGGGCGCCATCCACTGTCTTGCTGGCCATGACCCACCTGTTACGCCGCAACGCAGCAATTGAGAACCGGTAGACGCGAAAAAGAACGTGCAACCGCGCCCATGGCGCGGTCCATTGGCGGGATGAACGCCCACTCCCTTCTGATCCAGGCGCTGGTCTATCTGGCGGCCGGCGTGATCTCTGTGCCGATCGCCAAGCGGCTGGGGCTGGGCTCGGTGCTGGGCTACCTGACCGCCGGCGTCCTGGTCGGGCCGTTCCTGCTGAACCTGGTGGGCGATGCGCGCGAGGTGCAGACCTTCGCCGAGTTCGGGGTGGTGATCCTGCTCTTCCTGATCGGGCTGGAGGTTCGCCCGGCGCTGCTGTGGAAGATGCGCACCACGATCTTCGGCCTGGGCCTGGCGCAGCTGCTGGGGGCCGGCGCGCTGCTCGCCGTGGCGGCGCTGGTCTTCGGGCTGGACTGGCGGGTCGCCGCGGCGGTCGGGCTGATCCTGGCCATGTCGTCGACCGCCATCGTCCTGCAGAGCCTGGAGGAGAAGGGCATCCGCCAGGGCCCGGTGGGCGAGGCCTCGTTCGGCGTGCTCTTGTTCCAGGACCTGGCGGTGATCCCGCTGTTCGCCTTGCTGCCGCTCTTGGCGCCGGTCGGGGTCGCGGCGCCCGCCGCCAGCCATGGCGCGAGCCTGCTGGCCGGCCTTGCCGGCTGGGTGCAGGCGCTGGCCCAGATGGCCGCCGTGGCCGTGGTGGTGGTCGGCGGGCGCTACCTGACCCGGCCGCTGTTCCGCTTCATCGCCAGCGCGCGCCTGCGGGAGATCTTCACCGCCTCGGCCCTGCTGCTGGTGATCGCGGTCGCCGCCCTCATGGAGCTGGTCGGCCTGTCACCGGCGCTGGGCGCCTTCCTGGCAGGCGTGGTGCTGGCCGAGAGCGAATTCCGCCGCGAGCTGGAGACCGATATCGAGCCGTTCCGGGGCCTGCTGCTGGGCCTGTTCTTCATCACGGTGGGCGCGGGTCTGGACCTGGGCCTGGTCGCCGCCCATCCGTTCGCGGTCGCGGGCCTGGTGCTAGGGCTGATCGTCCTGAAGACGCTGGCGATGTATGCCGCCGGCCGGCTGTTCCGGCATTCGCACCGCACGGCGCTGACCACCGCCGTGGCGCTGGCGCAGGGCGGCGAGTTCGCCTTCGTCCTGCTGGGTTTCGTGCTGGGGGCCCAGGTGATGGACGCCCAGCTCGCGCACCTGCTGACCGCCGTGGTCGCCGTCTCGATGGCCGCGACGCCGCTGGTCACCGCCGGCTACGACCGGCTGGTGCTGAGCCGCCCGGACGAGCGCGCCGAGCCGGAACGCCTGCCGTTCGATCAGGGCGATCCGGATGTGATCGTCGCCGGCTTCGGCCGCTTCGGACAGATCGCCGCCCGCCTGCTGATCGCCAACAAGTTCCAGGTCGTGCTGCTCGACTCCTCGATCGAGGCGATCGACGCCATCCGCCGCTTCGGCTGGCGCGTGCACTACGGCGACGCCAGCCGCCTCGACCTCCTGCGCACGGCCGGCGCCGATAAGGCAAAGCTCCTGCTGATCGCCATCGACGACCGCGATAAGGCTCTAGAGATCGCCGAGGCCGCGAAGGCGGCGTTCCCACAGCTTTTCATCGTCGCCCGCGCCTTCGACCGTCCACACGCCTTCGAACTCTTGGCGCGCGGAGTCGACTGGGCCGAGCGCGAGACCTACGAGAGCGCGCTCAATTTCGGCCGCCACGCCCTGGAGGGGCTGGGCTTTACCGACCGGCGCGCGCTCAAGGCCGCCGTGGTGTTCCGCGAGCACGACAAGCGGTTGTTCCGCCAGCAGCAGGCGAGCTATGGCCAGGGCGAAGAACAGTACATCAGCGCCATCCGCGCCTCTCGCGATACCTTCGAACGGCTGATCCAGGCCGAGATGACCAGAGTCGCCGAGGAAGAACGGGTCGCGGAGGAAGAAGGCGAGGGGGACGACGCGCCGCCTTCCGGCCCCAAGCATCTGGAGGCTGACAAGACGCGGGTGTAGAAACCCGGGCATGAGCCAAGCCCACAACCTGCCCCCGCGCATTGAACCCGTGTCCTTCGCCGGTTTCGGCCGCGACTTCGCCGCCTTCTCCGACACGCTCGGCGCCTCGTTCGAGCGCTTCGGCTTCGCGGTGATCTCCGACCACGGCATACCGCAGGCGCGCATCGACGCCGCGGTCGAGGCCGGCAAGAAATTCTTCGCCCTGACCGAGGCGCAGAAGCTGAAATACAAGCTGCCGGTCGGCGGTCAGCGCGGCTACACCCCCTTCGGCGTCGAGACCGCCAAGGGCGAGGTGAACTTCGACCTGAAGGAATTCTGGCACGTCGGCCGCGACCTGCCACCGGGCCACCGCTACCGCGGCCACATGGCCGACAACGTCTGGCCGGACGTTGACGTGGCCGAGTTCCACGAGACGGTGGGCTGGCTCTACACCGCGCTCGACCAGATGGGCCTGAAGGTGCTGGAAGCGATCGCCACCTACCTGGGCCTGGAGCGACGCTTTTTCGACGATACGGTGGATTTCGGGAATTCCATCCTGCGCCTGCTGCACTATCCGCCGGTTCCCGCAGACGGGCCGAACATCCGGGCCGCCGCGCACGAGGACATCAACGTCATCACCCTGCTGCTGGGCGCCGAAGAGGCTGGGCTCGAGGTCTTGGACCGCGACGGCCAGTGGCTGGCGATCAATCCGCCGCCCGGCTCGCTGGTCTGCAATATCGGCGACATGCTGCAGCGGCTGACCAACCACAGGCTGCCGTCAACGACCCACCGGGTGGTCAATCCGGCGCCGGAGCGACGCGGCGTGCCACGCTATTCGACGCCGTTCTTCCTGCACTTCAACTCGGACTATGCGATCGAGACCCTGCCGAACTGCGTCGATGCGAGCCATCCGGACCGCTACGCGACCTCGATCACCGCCGACGAATTCCTCCAGGAGCGCCTGCGCGAGATCAAGCTCGCCTGAGACGTCGCCGTCGCCGTCGCCGCCGTCGCCGTCAGTGGGAAATCCGCAGCTTGTTGAGATCGGCGGCGATCTGCTGGAAGGCGACTTGCAGCGACGTCCCGTTGGTCGGGAAATAGACGTGGCTGGCGTCGGTGGCGCAGTTGCTCAAGATCGCCTGGGCCTGAGGCTGCGGGGCACCGTGCAGGAAGCCCACCGTATAGACCACCACGTTGTTCGGAGCGGCCTTCATCGCGTCGCAGAGCGCCTGGGCCTGGGCAAAGGCGTTGCCGTTCGGCGAGCCGCAGGCGGAGTGATAGGTCTGAGACCCGGAGCTGCCGTCAGTGGCCGAGGTCACGCCGGAAATCACCCCCTTGCAGTAGGTGGTGTTGAAATCGCCGTCGGTCATCAGGATCATCGCCTTGATCAGGTGCGGCGTCCCATAGGTCGCCGGTTGGCTGGCGGCCGGGAACAGGCTGCTCCAGTTCGGCGAGATGACGTACCAGCCCCAGGCCACGCCCAGCGCGCCGGCCGTCGAGCCGTTGGCGGTAAGGGTCCCGATGGTGTTGTGCAGCGCGGTCTTGTCGCTGGACAGCGGCTGGACGACCGCGGTGATGCAATTGTTGCCCTGCGACGCCGGCGGCGGATAGACCCAGCCCACCTTGGCGGTCGTGTAGGAGGCGTCGGTGAAGGCCTCGGCGCCGGTGCGCTCGCTGACGCAGCTCGAATTGGTGAAGGTCTGAGTCGCCCCCGTGAAGCTGGTGAACTGCATCTTCGTGCAGCCGGGCTGGTTGATGCAGGCGGCTTGCAGCACCGGGTTCGCGACGACAGGCACGCCGCGCACCGAATTGGCGTAAGCGCCGGCATTCACCGAGTTCGAATAGGGCACGATGGCCAACTTCGAATAGTAGGGCGACTGGGTCGGCGAAACCACCAGGTCGATCAGCTGGTTGGCCGCCGCTTGCAGAGAGGTCATCGGCGAACCCGACATCGAGCCGGTGTTGTCGAGCACCAGGGAGACTTCCAGGTTGTTGCCCGGCCGGGTCACCTCGGAATTCACGGTCACTGGCGAGTGCGTGAAGGCGAGCGGCGCGAAGGCGGGCAGCGCCACCTGAGCCTGGGCCACCACCTTGTTGTCACCGTTGGACGGCACCAGGACGAAGCTTGACGACGTCAGCGTCGCACCGGTGATCAGTTGCAGATTGGCGTTGAGCGCCTTGGTTCCGGCCGCGCTGATCCCGGGCGTGTCGGTTGCCGTGGACTTGGCCGCGTACAGGGCGGCGGCGTCGAGCGCGTCCTGCAGCTTCCCGCGCTGTTCGGTGGACTGGTAGACGTCGAAGACGCTGAGCGCCATCGGCGTCATCACCGCGAAGGAGATCGCAAACACGACGGCGCTGACGCCGCGGGTGTCGCGAGCCAGCCGCGCGATAAAACCAGTAAGACGAAGCTTGCCGAGGAGGTTTCGCATGTTTGCGCCCGAGTCCAATGTCGTCGGGTGCAATTTGGTCCATCAGCGTAAAGGATTTCGTTACGAAGAAGGGTAAATCTTTGATTCAGCACGGTTTCGCGCAGATATGGTGAATCCCTGAGCCGGCTCGCGCCGCGCGCTCAGTCGAGCTTGCCGAGGTCTTCCAGCCCGCTGACCGTGACGTTCAGGTCGTTCACAAGTCCGGTGCCCAGCGAATAGACCCAACCGTGCACGCAGACCGTCTGGCCACGCGCCCAGGCGTCCTGCACGAAGACGTCGGAGGCGACGTTCTTCACCTGCCGGATGACGTTGAGTTCGCACAGCCTGTCGAGGCGCGCGCGCTGCTCGGGGATCGCGTCCAGCTCGTGGCGATGCTCGTGACAGACCTCGCGGATCGGGTGCAACCAGTGGTCGACCAGGCCGCGCCGCTGGCCATCGACCGCCGCCGCGATGCCGCCGCAACCGTAGTGGCCGACCACCATCACGTGTTTCACCTTGATGACGTCGATGGCGAACTGCAGCACCGAAAGATAGTTGGCGTCCTGCGGCGGGGCCAGGTTGGCGACGTTGCGGTGGACAAAGAGTTCACCGGGATCCAGGTCCACGATCTCGTTGGCGGGCACCCGGCTGTCGGAGCAGCCGATCCACAGATATTCCGGGGCCTGCTGGTCCTCCAGCCGCTTGAAGAAGCCGGGGTCGGCCTCGATCTTGCGGGTCGCCCAGGCGCGGTTGTTGGCTTTCAGATCGTCGAGCATTTGCCTGTCCTGTCCTAAGCCGGAACTGCGTCGGGTTGTTTCGTCGGATGGGCGGCCTGGAACGCCGGGTGCTCCGCGGCGCGGGCCTCGACCGCCACGATGGCGGGATAGGGCGTCAGATCGACCTCGAACCGCCGCGCCGAATAGACCTGCGGGATCAGGCAGCAGTCGGCCAGGGTCGGGGCATCGCCGAAGGCATAGCCCGCGCCATACCGGGCGATCATCGGCTCGAGCGTGTCGAACCCGTCGGTGATCCAGCGACGCACCCAGGCCAGGTTGTCCGCCTGGCTGACGCCCAGCCTGTTGAGCGCCTGGCCGATCCGCGTGTTGTTCAGCGGGTGAATGTCGCAGGCGATGATCAGGGCCATGGCGCGCACGCGCTGCCGGTCCAAAAGCGTCTTGGGCAGGATCGCGGGCTGCGGATGGGCCTCCTCCAGCCACTCCAGGATCGCCAGGCTCTGGGTGAGCACGTGGCCGTCCCCAAGATCGAGAGCCGGCGTCAGGCCCTGCGGATTGACCGCCCTGTAGGCTGGCGCGCGCTGGTCGCCGCGCAGCAGGTCGACGGCGGCATAGTCGTAGGCGACGCCCTTAAGCGCCAGGCCGATGCGGACCCGATAGGGCGCCGTCGCCCGCCAGGCCGAATAGAGGGTCGGGCCCATCAGATCACCTTGAAGGCCAGCGTTCCCACGCCCTCGACCTCGCCGGCCACCATGTCGCCGCGGACCAGCGGTCCGACGCCCTCCGGCGTGCCGGTGTAGATCAGGTCGCCCGGCACCAGCGTCCAGAGCTTGGAGGCCTCGGCGACGATCTCATCGACCGCCCAGATCATGTCGGCCACCGTGGCGTCCTGCTTCGTCTCGCCATTGACCGACAGCGTGATGCGGCCCTGCGGCGCCGGGCCGGCCAAGGGCCTGATGGCCGAGATCGGCGCGGACGCGTCAAAGCCCTTGGCGGCGTCCCACGGCTGGCCCTTGTCCTTGGCGGCGTTCTGCAGGTCGCGGCGGGTCATGTCGACGCCCACCGCGTAGCCGAAGACCAGGTCCAGGGCCTTGTCCACGGGGATATCCCTGCCGCCGGCCTTCAGCGCCACGACCAGTTCGATCTCATGATGCAGGTTGGCGGTCTTGGGCGGATAGGCGACATCGCCGCCGGGACCAACGATGGCGTCGGCGGGCTTGGCGAAGAAGAACGGCGGATCGCGGTCGTCGCCGCCCATCTCGCGCCGGTGAGCGGCGTAGTTGCGGCCCACGCAGAGGATGCGGCGCACCGGGAAGACCTCGGTCTGGCCCTCGACAGGCACGGTGACGACGGCCGGCGGATCGAACAGATATTGGCTCATGCCGTGCGCTTACGCCTGAGCCCGGCGTAAGTGAACCCCAGCGTTCAGGGGACGACGAGGGAGACGCCGCGAGCGCGCGGATCGGACGCCGCCCTGGGCGCGCCGCCGATCACCTGGATCGCCTCGATGTCGCCGCTGAAGTCCTGGGCGTCGATCCTGTAGCCGCGCCTGACCATGGCGGCGGTCACCTTGGCGGGCAGTGGCGCGAGCGCCTCGGCGAAGATGGTGTTTTCCGGCAGCAGCTGGTGGTGAAAGCGCGGCGCCGCCACAGCCTTCGGCAGCGGCATGCCGAAGTCGTAGACGTTGGCCAGCACCTGGAACACCCAGGTGAAGATCCGCGAGCCGCCAGGCGTGCCGATCACCATCACGACCCGGCCATCCTTGGTGATGATGGTGGGGGTCATCGAGGACAGGGGCCGCTTGCCGGGCGCGATGGCGTTGGCGTCGCCGCCCACCACGCCGAACTGGTTGGGCTGCCCCGGCTTGGCGGAGAAATCATCCATCTCGTCGTTGAGCACGAAGCCCGCGCCTTCCACGACGACGCCCGAGCCGTACCAGCCGTTCAGCGTATAGGTGTTGGAGACCGCGTTGCCCCAACGGTCGATCACCGAGAAATGGGTGGTCTGCGGCTTCTCCAGGCCGGGTTTCACCGAGGCGAGCACCGACGGCTTCACCGGATCCACCTCGCGGGCCCGGCGGGCCATGTAGGCGGGGTCGGTGAGCGCCGCGACCGGCACCTTCACGAAGTCCGGGTCACCCATGTATTCGGCGCGGTCGGCGAACACCCGCTTCTCGATCTCCGAGACCAGATGGAGATATTGCGGCGCGTTGAGCGCCACGCCCTGGAACAGCGCCGCGTCGTCCGCCTTCATCGCCAGCATCTGCAGGAGCGCGATGCCGCCTGAGCTGGGCGGCGGCGCGGTGATCACGTGCATGCCGCGCCAGTCGCCCTGGATCGGCTCGCGCCAGGCGGCCTTGTAGCCGGCAAGATCGGCGTGGCTGATCAGACCCTTGCCCCCGCCTGCTTGGCTGACGGGGCCACGGTCCATCTGGGCGACGATCAGGTTGGCGGTCTTGCCCTCGTAGAAGCCCTTGGCGCCGTCCTTGGCGATCCGCTTGAGAGTGGCGGCGAGCTCCGGCTGGCGGAAGGTCCGGCCGGGCGCCATCGATCCGAAATAGCGCTCGAAATTGGTCTTGCCCTTGAAGCGGGCGCGGTCAGGATCGTCGATGCCGACGGCCTTCGGCGAGACCAGATAGCCCTGGCTCGCCAGACGGATCGCGGGCGCAAGGTCTCGGGCCCAGGACAGTTTGCCGAACCGGCGGTGGGCGTCTTCCATCCCGCGCACGGTGCCGGGCACCCCGGCGGCCATCGGCCCGACCAGGCTGAGGTCAGGGATCACGTCGCCCTTGGCGTCGAGGTACATTTTCGCCGAGGCCTTGGCCGGCGCGGTCTCGCGGTAGTCGAGGAAGTAGGGCTTGCCGTCGACATAGAGGGTCATGAACCCGCCGCCGCCGAGATTGCCGGCCTCCGGATAGGTCACCGCCAGGGCAAACGCCGTGGCCACCGCGGCATCCACCGCGTTGCCGCCGGCTTTCAGGATCTCCCGCGCCGCCAGCGCGCCATAGCGGTCCGGCGAGGCCACGGCGCCGCGCGGCGCGGCGAACACTGGACCCGAGGCCAGCACCAAACCCAGCACCAGCCCAATGAGGCGATTTGCGATCCGCAAGGTTCTGCTCTCCCAGCCCAAGCTTTGGAGATGGACCACGCCGCCACCGATTGACAAGCCTGCGTCGGGGCCGCTCTGCCTCTCGCAGCTTTTGCCTCTCGCCGGAGATACGATGACCGTCCCCAACCAAGGCCCGCTGGCCGACCTCGTCGTCATCGAGATGGGCTCGCTGATCGCCGGCCCTTTCGCGGGCCAGATCCTCGGCGACTTCGGGGCCGAGGTGATCAAGATCGAGGACCCCAAGGTCGGCGATCCCATGCGCCAGTGGGGTCGCAGCCTGCCCAAGGGCCACTCGCCCTGGTGGCCGGTGATCGGGCGCAACAAGAAGTCCGTGGGCCTCGACCTGCGCACGCCCGAGGGTCAGGCGATCGCCAAGGCGCTGATCGGTCAGGCCGACATCGTCATCGAGAACTTCCGGCCGGGCGCGATGGAAAAATGGGGCCTCGGCTACGAGACCCTGTCGGCGGACAATCCGAAGCTGGTGATGGCCCGGGTCTCGGGCTTCGGCCAGACCGGACCCTACGCAAGCCGCGCCGGCTATGGCCTGATCGGCGAGGCGATGGGCGGCCTGCGTTATGTGACCGGCGAACCGGACCGGGCCCCGGCGCGGGCCGGCATCTCCATCGGCGACAGTCTGGCGGCCATGCACGCGGTGATGGGGATCACCATGGCGCTGCACGAGCGGACGCGGACCGGCAAGGGCCAGGTGATCGATGCGAGCCTCTACGAGAGCGTGCTGGCGGTGATGGAGAACCTGGTCACCGAGTACGACATCACCGGCTATGTCCGTGAACGGTCAGGCTCGGTGCTGCCGGGCATCGCGCCCTCCAACGCCTATCCTTGCCAGGGCGGCGACCTGATCCTGATCGGCGGCAACGGCGACACCGTCTATGCCCGCCTGACCGAGGCCATGGGCCGGCCCGACCTGAAGACCGATTCGAAGTTCGTCGACCACGCCAGCCGCGGCGTGAACCAGCGTGAACTGGACGCGATCATCGCCGAGTGGACGAGCGGGTTTGCCCTGTCTGACCTGCTGGCCCTGCTGGAAGCCAAGGGCGTGCCCTCGTCCCGCGTCTTCCGGGCGTCAGACATGCTGGCGGACCCGCAGTTCGCGGCCCGCGAGTCGATCGTCACCACCGAGCATCCGGTGTTCGGCCCGATCCGCATGCAGAACGCCTTCCCCAAGCTTTCGCGGACGCCGGGCGCGGTGCGCTGGCCGGGACCGCCGTTGGGGGCGCACACAGACGAGGTGCTGGCCGCGCGGGCGGGATGCTCGGCCGCACGGCTCGCGGAACTGCGGACGAAAGGGATCATCTGAGGGCCGCGCCGGTCCGCGACCTATGCCGCGGACCGGACGAGGGAGTTAGGGTCGCTTGACGCGGGCGAATTCCCGTTGGCTGCCGATCCGGCCCCTGCGAAGCCTCCGCAGGCCTCCCTGGCATCCTTTCTACAGCGCCAGGTCTCCACGGTAGAGGCGGCGCCTTGTCTCAGGCGGGTCGTCAGGGGTGCGGCGTATTGGCTCTCAGGAGTTCGGCCACGGCGGCGGAGACCTGCGTCACGTCATAGGGCTTGCGGATCACCGGCGCGTCGAAGCCGCCTGGCGCGCCGGCCTGTTCGCCATAGCCGGTGGCGAAGACAAAGGGGATGCGCCGCGCGCTCAGCGCCTCGGCGACCGGGGTCACCGAATGGCCGTTGAGATTGGCGTCGAGCACGGCGGCGTCGATCGGCTGGTCGAGCAGGGCCATGGCCTCCTCCAGCTCATAAGCCGGCCCGATGATCGTGGCGCCCGCGTCGGACAGCCCGGTCTCCAGCTCCATCGCCAGCAGGACCGCGTCCTCGACGATCAGCACCCGGGCGCCCCGCAGATTGATCGGACCGTTCGGCGGCGCGACGGGCTCGGGGACGCGCAAGGCCGTGGTGTCGGGCACGGACTCGGGGCGCGGCGCCACCGCCGTGGGGCCGGCGCGCAGTCGGACCACCACGCCGGACGGGCGGTAGTCGATGCTGCACCCCCCGTTCAGCTCGCGGCCGGTGACTTGCTCCAGCAGGGTCGAGCCGAACCCGCGACGGGTCGGCGCGGCGACGGTCGCACCGCCGCTTTCCGTCCAGGTCAGTTCAAAGCCGCCGTCGGCGCAACGCGTCCAGCGCAGATCGACGCGGCCCGTCTCCGCGGCCAGGGCCCCATATTTCACGGCGTTCGCGGCCAGCTCGTGCAGGCCCAGGGCCAGCGCATTGGCGGCCCGCGGCGTCAGGAACAGCTCAGGGCCTTCCCAGTTGGTCTGGCCCGGCGCCAGCGCGCCCAGCTCGGCGGCGCAGAGGTGGTCGATGGCGGCGCCCCGCCAGCGGGCGGCGGTCAGGAGTTCGTTGGCCGCGCTCAGCGCCTTCAGCCGGCCGCTGAAGTTGGACAGAAAGGCCTCCAGCGAGGTGGTGCGGCGCCCGGTCTGGATGGCCAGCGACTGGACCGTGGCCAGCACGTTCTTCACCCGGTGGTCGAGTTCGGCCATCAGGGTCTGGCGCTGGGCCTCTTCCAGCTTGCGCTCGGTGATGTCCTCGACAATGCCGGTGACGCTCTGGCCCTTGCCGTCAGGGCTGCGCTTCATCACCCCGGCCACCCGGACCCAGACGGTGCGGCCGTCGTTCGGGCGGATGTGCCGGAACTCGAACTCGTAGATCCCGCCGGACTGGCGCTGGCCGTCGCGCCGGGCGCGGAACAGCTCGAGATCGTCCGGATGGATGAAGGGCTCGATCGCCTGGGTGCTGGAGGCCGGCATCGGTCCGGCCGGCAGGCCGGTGATCGCCGACATCCGCTCGCTGACCACGAACAGGCCAGCCGGAATGTCCCACTCGAACTCGCCGAGCCCGGCGACTTCCAGGGCGCGCTCGAGGCGGCGGTGTTCTTCGCTATGGCCGAGGTCACGCGGGGTCATGGCCTAGACATAGAGCTCCCAGCGCCGGATCGCGACAGGAACTGTCGGTTTCGCGCTCACCTTCGCCGCGTCGGGCGAGCGACCTTTCCTTTCGGCCGAAGCTTTGCGACAGAAGCGGGAACCCGCTAAGGTGGCCGACGTTCAGACTTGGAAATCCCCGTCGTCCGCCGGGGCCCCATTCCTTCGGAGATTTTCCCATGCCCGCGAACAGCGTTGACTACGCCGCCGACGAAACCAAGGCCGCGGTCAAGGATGCCGCCGACAGCGCCACCAAGATGTCCGCCGAGGCGCAGCGCGCCTTCGCCGACGCCGCCAAGCGCATCGAGCGCGCGGTGACCGAGGGCGTCGAGCAGCTGCGCGCCCAGACCCGCGCCTACAGCGACACCGCCGGCCAGCAGATCGACCAGGCGCAGCAGTATGTGACCGAGCGGGTCAAGGAACGCCCCCTGGCCGCCACCGGCGCCGCCCTGGGCGTCGGCCTGCTGATCGGCCTGCTGCTGGGGGCCGCCGCCGGCTCCTCTTCGCGCCGCTGAACCCATCGACTTGGGGCGCGATATCTTTAGCAAGCTCGCCGGCATGCTCGCCGCCATCGCCGCCATCGCGGCGGCGGCGGCGGTGTGCGTGGTCGCGGTGGCCTTCGCCATCTACGCGGCCTTGCGCGACCTCATCGGACCCGCCTGGGCCGCGGCGGCCGTGGCCGGGATCGTCGCGCTGCTGGCGGTGATCGTCGCCCTGCTGGCGTTCCGCAAGGCCGCGCCGAAAGCGCCGAGGCGCGGCGAGGAGCCGCCGCCCAGCCTGATCGCCAAGGCCTTCGATTTCGGCCGTGAGCGGCCCGTCGTCGCCGCCGGCATCGCCACGGCCGGCCTCGCCGCGGCCGTCACTGTGGCGCTGAAGAATCCCAAGGTGTTGACCGCTATCATCGCGGGGTTTTTGGCCCCGCCGCCGCCGCCCAGGCGCTGACCGGCGGAACAGCGCCACGCCCAAAGCGTTGATTTCTCATAGGCGCCATCTCGGCGCGAATGGAGAAATCGCAATGCTCGGCTGGGCTCTGACTTTCCTGGTGGTCGCGCTGATCGCCGGCCTCCTCGGCTTCACCACAATCGCCGGCGCAGCGATCGGCATCGCCAAAATCGTCTTCTTGGTTTTCCTCGTGCTGTTCGTGGTCTCGCTGATCATGAACTTCGTGCGAGGCCGTGGCGCCTCCCACTAGGAAGGCGCGTAAACTCTGAGAGGCTGACGACCTGGCCTTTCAGGCGTCGGCTATGTTTACAGCCTGACGACCTAGCCTTTCAGGCGTCGGTCCAGGGACCAGGTGCGATAGGGCTCGAAGTGTGAGCCCGTCCACTCCAGGGCGGCGACGACGATCGCCGCCCTTTCTATGTCGATCACATTGAAGCTGGCCGGCACGCCGCGCTCGCGGATCGACAGCGTGCCCGCGCCAACGGCATAGGTCTTGCGGTCGCCGAACGGCAGCGCCCAGGTGAACGGCGCGTGGATGTGGCCGGAGAGCACGAGGTCAACCTTCGCCTCCGCGAAATCCTTCGCCGCCGCCGGGCCGCCCCAGACGCGGCCGGTCATCGGCCCACCCGGCATCTCGGTCAGCGGATGATGGCAGGCGACCAGGCGGACGCATTCGGCATGGGCGCCATCGAACCAGTCGACCGCGGCGGCGACCTGGCGCTTGGAGATCTGGCCCTTGGACCAGTTGAGCCGCGGCTGGGCGCCCCGCGCGGTGTTCAGGCCGCGGACCGCGAAGCCGCCGCCCAGGTGGGTCTGGGCCGGCGCGGGCCCGATGGCGCGTTCGTAGCGGCGGAAGGGCGTGAAGACCCGCTCGGCCCAGGCCAGGTAGGGCGCGTCATGGTTGCCCGGCGTGACCAGCTTGGGCGCGGTGATCCGCGCCAGCCAGGCGGCGGCGGCCTCGAACTCCGCCGCTTCGGCGTAGCGCGTGAGATCGCCGGTCACCACGACCAGGTCGAAGTCGCCGTCATTGACCAGCTCGGTGGCCGCCGCGACGGCGGGCACGTTCTCGCCGCCGAAGTGGATGTCGGACAAATGCGCCAGGCGGATGCCCATCGGGTCAGGCGGCCTTCGGAATGGCCAGGACCCGGCAGAGGTTCGGGCGATAGCGGATTTCGGCCAGGGTCTTGAGCTGCACCGTCTCACCATCGAGGATCGCCGGAATGCCCCGGGCGGCCCAGACGCGGGCGACCTGACACCGTTCGACCAGGACATTGGGGGCGTCGCGCCAGTCGCCAGCCAGAGCATGAAGGCCCATGCGGAAAGCGTCGGCGGCGCCGTGCAGGTCGAGCGCGGCGGCTTCGAGGGCGTTCTCATCCGAGGCCAGCGCCTTCGAGGTCAGCGGGCACATGACGATCAGCGCTTCGCCTTTCTCGCGGGCCCCGCCGTCGAGGCTGTAGCGCAGCCGGCCTTCGAAAGCCCGGCGCATGGCGCGGCGCGCGCGCAGCCAGGCGAGCCTGGGCTTGCCGACGCGGGCGGCCTCGCGGGCCGGCGCCCAGAGCGCGGGGGCGCCGAAGATTCCGGCCACCAGGAAGCTGTGTCCGGCCACCTCGCCGCCGCCGAGCCGCTGTTCGAAGCCCTCGTCGAGCGCCTGGGCGAGCGCGTCCTGCCAGGAGCGGACGCCATAGATCGCGTGCGGCAGCATGTTCATGGTCCCGCCCGGCAGGGGCGCGATCATCGGGCCGTCGGGGCCACAGAGCTCCGCCGCCGCGCGCGCCGTCCCGTCGCCCGCCAGCACGATCAAGAGGTCGGGATTCGCATCGACCGCCGCCTTCAGCTCGCTCATCAGGTCTGGCCCGGCCGGCGCGCGTACGCGCACGCTGAAGCCGCGTTCGGCGAGGATTTTCTCGATCTCGGCCGGCGCGGTCTTGCCCACGCTGCCGGAGGCCACGTTGGCGATCACCTCGATCGTCTTGACGCCGGTCATCGCCCCCAACGGATCAGGCCTATTTCGACGGACTTGCGGCGCGCGCCTGAGCCGCCTTGCCCGCGTCCTGCAGCGACTGGTCGGCGACCGATCCCCCGGCGCTGAACGAGCCGTTGATCGCGGCCAGGCCCAGCAAGGCCGCGCCGCAGGCGGCGGCCACGAACAGCAGAGTCATACCGATGGGGTGGCGTCGGCGCCGCGCGCGCTCGTCCTTGCGGCCACGCTGATAGGCCTCACGGACATCGGCCTGGGTTTCCTTGAGATCCAGCTGTTCGGCGCGAATCAACGCCGCCGTGCGGTCCTCGGTTTCGAAGCGGGCGTCTACCATCGGAAGCCTCCGTCATCCTGTGCCCCTTCCAAACGGCGAGCCGGGTCGGTTGTTCCGCCAAAGCTTGGCTTTAAAGCGATGCCGGTCAGGAACCGGCGCGCCGGGCCGGCGTTGCGGGTTGGAGGGCAAGTCGATGACAGATGCCCCCGCGCTCAGTAGTAGCGGTTATGCTCGATGGACGGCCGGACGCTCCAGCCACCCTCGTCGCGCGATAGAAAAGGCTTCGAACATGACCCTCCATCGGACAGCGAGCGTGGCCATCCTGCTGGCGTTCAGCGTGGGCGGCGGGCTGGCGAGCTGCGCGGCGATGCCGAAGGGCCGGGATCGGATCGTGCGCGCCGCGCCGCAGTGCGCCGACCAGACTGTCGAAATCTATTTCGAGCCGTTCTCCGCCGAGGTCTCCAAGGAGGGCCGAGCGGTGCTCAAGGCGGCCGCGACGCAGGCGCGCCCCTGCAAGGTGACCAGCGTCGACGTGCTAGGCCTGGCCGACACCGCCGGCGGCGACGCCGACAGCAACCTGGAGCTTTCCAAGCGCCGCGCCCAGGCGGTGACCAACGCGCTGACCGCCATCGGCCTGCCGGCCGCCGACTTCAAGCTGACTGCCGCCGGTCAGGCTGGCGCCACCACCAGCCGAGGCGAGTCCAAGCCGCTGCGCCGCCGCGCCGACGTGGTGCTGCACCTCGCGGCGAGCTGACAGAACAACACCCACAGCCTGATTGGCGCCGACGGCTCGCCGAGCGCCAGACGACCGGTAGCCGTGCGCCCAAAGACATCCGCCCAGATAGCGGAGCGGATTCTGGATCCGCCCGAGGCGTTTTCATGCTTGAGAAAAGGGGGTGCGGAGACGGCAGACTGGCATGGTCGCCAGTCTAAGTCGGGGGGGCGTCGCCGCCTCCGCAAATCTAAGAACCCGCCCGGCCGCAATCTGTTCCGGAGGCGGCGCGCTTTTTTTCCGGATTTCTCAGTCTGTCGCGCCGGATTTCCCAAGCAATTGTTTACATGGGATTTTTTTCATCTTCTTGGTCCTGCGACCGAGCCGTGGCTTCAGGCCGCCTGCTTGGCGGTCTTGCGCGGGTGGAAGAACAGCGCCTGGCCGATGGCGGCCTTCACTGTCTCCGGCTGGAAAGGCTTGGTGATCAGGAAGGTGGGCTCCGGGCGCTCGCCGGTCAGCAGGCGCTCCGGGAAGGCGGTGATGAAGATCACCGGCACGTTGAAGCGCGCCAGGATGTCCTTCACCGCGTCGATGCCCGAGGAGCCGTCGGCCAGCTGGATATCGGCCAGCACCAGGCCCGGCGTCTTGCGGGCGACCGCGTCGACGGCCTCGGTGCGGGTGGCGGCGATATCGACCACGGTGTGCCCGAGTTCCTTCACCAGGGCCTCGATGTCGGCGGCGATCACCGGCTCGTCCTCGATGATCAGCACGTCGGTGGCCAGTTCGGCGTCGATGTCCCGTTGCGCCTCGGCGATCAGGGTCTCGATCTCGCCGAAGTCGGCGTCGAGGATCTGGGCCGCCTCCGACGGCGTGAAGCCTTCGAGCGCGGTGAGCAGGAAGGCCTGGCGCGACCGCGGCGCGATGCGCATCAGCCGGCGCGTGGTGTCGTCGGAGCCGTAGTGATCGTCGTCCTCCACCGTTTCCAGCTGGGCGCCCGAGGAGCACCAGATGGCGTGGAACACGTGATAGAGCGCAACGCGCGGCGTGAGGTTGGCCTCCAGCGTGCGCTCGCCCGCCGCCAGGGCCTCAAGCGCGACGCGGACGTAGTGATCGCCCGTGGTCTGGTCGCCGGTCAGCGCCCGGGCGTATCGGCGAACATAGGGCAGGTGTGGCGCAAGACGGGCTAGAAGACTCAAGGGGTGACCCCTCCCTTAGAATTGAACGCATTGAGCTCGAAAACCGGGCATCCAAAGGCGTCCCCCCCGAAGACCCGCTATGATGTGGAAACGCCACACTCGGGAACTTGTTCCCAAGCCCGGGTGTTTTGCGCATCTTGCCCGCGGTTCGGCGGGAACCCGACGCAGGCCGGGGCGTTTGATCGCTGACGAGGATGCCAAGAGGGGGCGGCCACCGCGAAAGCGGAATGCCGACAGTATGATCGAAAACATGCCTTCACCAGACCCGCGCAAGCCCTCCGCAGCCCTGGACGAAGCTCGCCTTCGCCAGCAGGCCATCGGGGTTCGCCTGCGTCAGATGTTCGACGACGTGGTCAATGAGGATGTCCCGGACGAGTTCCTGGATATCCTGCGCCGCGCCGACGAGAAGAAGGCGGAGCAGGGTTCGTGAGCGTGGAAACCGCGACCCGAACCTCCCGCGACGGGGCCGACGATGTGGGTTTCAAGCGCGAGCTGGTGCAGTTGATTCCGCATCTACGCGCCTTCGCCCGCACCCTCTGCGGCGACGCGACCGCCGCCGACGACCTGGCGCAGGACGCCATGGTGAAGGCCTGGGATGCGCGCGCCTCCTTCCAGATGGGCACCAATATGAAGGCCTGGACCTTCATGATCCTGCGCAACCAGTTCTATTCGGAGAAGCGCCGCAGCTGGCGACAGACCCAGCTCGACCAGGAAGCCGCCGAGCGGACCCTGGTGGCGGTTGACGATCCGGAAGCGCCGGTGGCGCTGGACGAACTGCGGCAAGGCCTGGCCATGCTGCCCGCCGAACAGCGTGAAGCGCTGATCCTGGTGGGCGCCGGCGGCTTTGCCTACGAAGAGGCCGCCGAGATCTGCGACTGCGCGGTGGGTACGGTGAAGAGCCGCGTCAGCCGGGCCCGGCGCGCCCTGCACGCCATCCTCGACACGGGAGCCTACGACCGCGACGGCGCGTCGGCTGGAGACGCCATGCGGGCCATCCTGGCGGACGCCGAGCGCCTAAGCACCGCCCGTTAAGGGCGGACATCGGCGCCGCATGACCGGTCTTTCCCCCAGCGCGGCCAGGCCTCAGGGCGCCGGCAAGAAGGGGGGCTCGCTTGGCTCCATCCGTGTGCGGCTGGCCGGCGCGCTGGCCGCGGCCCTGTTGCCCGTGCTGATCCTGGGCATCGTGCAGTCGACCGTAGCGTTCAACCGCGAACGCGTTGCCCTGCGCCAGAACCTGGGTTTCGCCGCTGAGCGGAGCGCGGCCACCGCCCGCAGCCGCATGGAAGGCGCCGGCATCCTGCTGCAGACCCTGGCGCCCGGGGCGATCGGCTATCAGTGCGCCGACCGCCTGGCCGAGGTGGCGCGGCGGATCCCGGGCTACGCCAATCTGGTGCGCTTCGACAGACGCGGCCGGGTGGCCTGCGCGGCGGGCGACGTGCCCGACGATCCGCAGCGGACCCTGAAGCCCTGGTTCCAGCGCCTGGAGCGGGGAGACCGGCTGATCATCACCCGCGACCCGGACGCGACCTCGGCCAGCGAGCCCTCGGTGCTGGCCGCGGTCCGGGCCGAGACGCCGGGCCCCGGATCGCAGACAACCTTCGATGGGGCCTTCGCCGCGGTGATCACGCTGGCGAGCCTCGAGCCGTCGAGCCGCGACCCGACCCTGCCGGCCCACGCCGACGTAGCGCTCGCCGAGGCTGACGGCCGCTACATCAGCGAGACCGACGCCAAGGCCTTCCCGGTCCTGCCGTCAGGCTGGCGCGACCAGGTCCGGCTGAACGGCGCCCACGTCTGGTACGGCGTCGACGCGCGCGGGGAACGCCGCGTCTATTCGGCCGCCCCGGTGGCGGGCAACGAGGTCTACGTCGTGCTGTCCGCCCAGTCGCCGGGGATCCTCTCCTGGGCCTGGCTCAATCCGCTGTCCGGCATCCTCTTCCCCCTGATGACCTTCGGCCTGGCGCTCGCCGCCGTGCTGGTGGTCACCGACCGGGTAGTGGTCCGCTGGATCGCCTATCTGCAGCGTATCGCATCGCTATACGCCCGCGGCCGCCTGACGGTCCGCCCGGTGCAGGCCGAGCACGCGCCGCCGGAAATCCGCGAACTCGCCGAGACCCTGGAGCAGATGGCCGACGCCATCGTCGGGCGCGACGCCAGCCTGCGTGACAATCTGGCCCAGAAAGACGCGCTGATGCGCGAGATCCACCACCGGGTGAAGAACAACCTGCAGGTCATCTCCTCGCTCCTGAACATGCAGCAGCGCGCGCTCACCGATCCGGCGGCCCGCGCCGCCATGAGCGACACCCGCCAGCGGATCACCGCTCTCGCCCTGATCTATCGCGCGCTCTACCAGGGTCCGGACCTGAAGCGCGTGGACCTGCGACCGTTCCTGGAGGAGCTCACCGCGCAGTTGGTGGCGGGCGAGATCAACCGAGGCCCAGCCGTGCGCACCGAACTGCACGTCGATACCCTGGTCATCGATCCGGACAGGCTGGCGCCGCTGGCGCTGTTCGCCGTCGAGGCGATCACCAATGCGCAGAAGCACGCCTTCGCCGCCCGTGGCGGGGTGCTGACGCTGAGCTTCAAGGTGCATGGCGAAGAGGCCGAGCTGGAGATTTCCGACGACGGCGAGGCCGGCGAGACGGCGCTGACCGCCTCGGGCGTCGGGCGCACCCTGATGACCGCTTTCGCGCGCCAGCTGCGCGGCCGGGCCGAACTGGTGCGCAACGACGCGGGCGGCGTCACCGCCCGGCTGCTGTTCCCGACGCCGGCCGCCGACGTCCCGCGACCCGATGAAACCGCCGCCGGGAACCAAGCGGCAGCATAGGGGTTCTTACGGGGCGAGTTTCAAAACCCCGGAGAAAAATCCATGCGCAATCTCATTATTCTTGCCGTCCTGGCCGCCAGCCTGGCCACCGCCGCCTGCAACACCGTGTCCGGCGCGGGCAAGGACGTCTCGGCCGCCGGTCACGCCGTGTCCAACACCGCCGAAGACGCCAAGAAATAGGCAGTCCTCGACAATCTTTCTGGAAAACCCCGTCGCGCAAGCGGCGGGGTTTTTCTTATGGGTGCTACGCCGCGGCCGCGCGGGCCGAAGCCACCCGGCTGAAGAAGCCCGGGCGGCCGGGCGCACCCGCCATGGCCGGGGCCTGTTCGCCAGAGCCCAGCACCAGCCAGCCGCCCGGCGCCAGCGTCCGCTCCAGGTTGGCGGTCACCCGGGCGCGGGCGTCCTCCAGGAAATAACCCATCAGGTTGCGGCAAAGCACGATGTCGAACTGGCCCAGGCGGCTCAGGTCCTCGATCAGATTGACGCGGCGCCAGCGCACCATCTGGCGCACCCGCGGGGACAGCACGAAGCCGTCCTCCAGCCCCTCGAAGTGCCGCACCAGACGGCGCGCGGAGAGGCCGCGCTGCACCTCGAACTGGCTGTAGATACCGGCCTGGGCCTTCTCCAGCCGCCGTTCGCACAGGTCAGAGGCGAAGACCTCAAGGGTGACGCCGGCCGGCGCGGCCTCTTCCAGCGCCATCGCCAGCGAATAGACTTCCTGGCCCGTGCCGCAGGCCGCGGCCCACAGGCGCAGCGTACCGCCCGCGCGGCGCATGGCCAGCTCCGGCAGCACCTCGTCGACGATCTGGTCGAACACCCGCGGTTCGCGGAAGAAGGCGGTCTCGGCGGGTGACATCGCCTCGACCGCGGCCCAGATCAGCCGCTCCTCGTCGCGGTCGCGCACGGCGCAGATGAATTCGTGGACCGAGGCGAAACCCTCGCGGCGCGCCACCGGGCCCAGGCGGTTTTCCAGCAGGTAGGCCTTCTCCGGGTCGACCGTCAGGCCGGCGCGGTCGGCGCAGAGGCGCGCGACGAAGGTGCGGTCCTGTGGGGTCAAAGCACGCCCGCCAAGGCCAGCTTGGAGGCCACGATATCCCCGTCGAAGGGCTTCATGATGTATTCGCTGGCGCCCTCGTCCAGCGCCTCGCGGATGCGGTCGAGATCGTTCTCCACCGAGCAGAAGATCACCCGGGGATCGGTCCCGCCGGGCTCCTGGCGCAGGCGGCGCAGGAACTCGAGGCCGTTCATCACCGGCATGTTCCAGTCGAGCAGGATCGCGTCCGGCATGGCGGTCCGCGCCCAGGCCAGCGCCTCGGCGCCGTCGCCGGCCTCGGCCACCTCGAAGCCCAGATCCTCGAGAATCCGGCGGGCGACCTTGCGCACGACCCGGCTGTCGTCGACGACGAGGCACAGCTTTGGGTCCGCGGTATCCTTAACCATGGCGCTGTTGTCGCGCCGGGATGGTTAAGGAGCGGTGGAGGCTGGACCCCGGACGTGCGCGGGCCGCCATGGTTTTTCGTTGGCCTGGGCCGGCGCGGCGGTACAGTCGGCCCTGCAACCGGTTGCGGCGGGAACCATGGCGAGGTCGGGAAGAGCGTTGGCGGGCCTTGCGGGCGCGGTTCTGTTAGCCGCCGGTCCCGTCTTGGCCCAATCGGCGGCGACGGCCAGGGCCCCGCCCACCGATGTGGGCGGCGTGACGGTGACGGCGGAGAAGAAGGACCCGCTGGTCGACAAGACCACCCAGTTCGTCCGCGCCCACGTGCCGGAAAACCGCGCGGGCCAGATCGCCCGCTTCCGCGACAGCCTCTGCGTCAACGTCGTGGGCCTGCCGCCGGCCTATGCGGCCTTCATCGCCAAGCAGGTCGTCGGGATCGCGACGCAGGTGAAAGCGCCGGTCGATCATCGGCTGAAGTGCTCGCCCAATGTGAATGTGATCTTCACGCCCGACCCGCAGGCCCAGCTCGACGACATCGCCAAGCGGCGCGACCTGTTGCTGGGCTTTGGCTGGGCCTCGCAGATGAAGAAGCTGGCCACCTTCGAGCGGCCCATCCAGTCCTGGTACCTGACACGGTCGGTGGGGACTGACGGCCAGAGCGTGCTGGAGCTGAACCACGGCTCCACCTACCAGGACAGCAACGGTGGACCCGAAAACATTGGGGGTTCCGTCACCGGCCGCGCCGGCAGCCGGCTGGGCGCGGACATGAGTTCGGAACTGGTCCACGTCCTGATCCTGGTGGATGCGGGCAAGGTCGCGAACCTGAAGATCGGCGCGGTGGCCGACTACATCGCCCTGCTGGCGCTCTCGCGCTGGCAGGGGCTCGAACGCTGCAACGGCTTTTCGACCATCCTCAACCTGATGGCCGAGGGCTGCGCGCAGGACCCACCCGAGACCGTCACCGCCTCCGACCTGGGGTTGCTCACGGCGCTCTACGCCACGAACCCGCGGGCATCGGGAACCCAGCAGCGGGCTGAGATTGCCGACGCGATAACCCGAAAGGCCCGCGACATCGGAGCTGGCCAAGCGCGCTGACTCGTTTTACATACGTAGTTTATGAAGACGGCGCACCCCGAAAATCTACCCTTTGGCCAAGGCGCCGCGGCGCTGGCCGGGCTGATCCGCAAGCCGGCAGGCCTGATGGCCAAGGTCCAGACGGCGGGTATCGTGCTGCTGCTGGCGGCCTGCGCCAGCATTCCGCTGACCGTCGGCGTCGGGACCTGGGCGAGCCGGCAGGCGATGCGCAGGGAATGGACAGCGCAGGGTCCGGCCTGCCCCATCGCGCCGACGCTCTCGATCGCGGCGCGCGGATCCAAACCACCGCCGCCGTTCGTCTTCCAGGGCGTGGCCTTCGCGTATCAGATCGGCGACGCGAGCTGCGTGGCGATCCCGGAAGGCTGGATCAGCAAGGCGACCTACCCGGTCTGCGAGTTCGACGCTCCGGCGGGGATTCAGGTGACCTACCGTGGCCGGACAACTCATTTCGAGCCAGGCGTCGGTCACGGCGCGAGCGTGACCGTCCGGCGCGGGCAGGTCGGTTGCACCGTCAGCGGGGCGTTGAGACCTCGGGGCTAAGCCGGGATCGTCGCGGCGAGCGTCACCGTCTCTTCGCCTACATCGGCGGATAGCTGCCCGCCGGCGTCGGTGATGAACAGGTGGACATAGCGGGCCTGGACCCAGTGGCCGTGCAGGCCATCGCCGGGCCCCTCGCCGCGCAGGCCGGCCTGCACCTCCGGACGAAGGCGGGCGCGGGGACCGGTGGCCTCCAGGACAATCGACAGGGTATCGCCAGTCTGCACGACGCGGACCTTGGCGGTCCCGCCGGTGGGCAGCGCCGCGCCGGCGATCTGGGCGAGGTTTAGCAGGGTCCGGGCCGCCGGCTTGTTCACCGAAGGCGTCTCCACCTGCCAGTCGAGTTCGGCGCGCATGTGGGCGAACACGCCTTGCGTCAGCTTCTCCAGTTCGCGGGCGTCGAAACTCTCGGCCGAGGCTGATGCGCCGAAGGCCACGCGCGTGAAGAGCAGGAGGTCGGACAGCTTGCGGGCCGAAGCGGCGATCAGGTCCATGGCGTCGTCGCGCATGTCCTGGGCGGTCGGGTCTTCCAGCAGGTCGAGCCCCGAGACGATGGCAGACGCCGGGCTGATGAAGTCATGGCACATCCGCGCGGCCAGATAGGCGGCGAACTCGGCGGGGCGGATGGGCGCCGGCTCAGGCGCGGTCAGGGTTGCAGGCGTGGCGGTTTCCGTCATGGCGCGGACCTTGCGGTGATTTGAGCCTTTGGAAAACCGCCGTGGGCCCATAAGGAAATCCGCCCCTTGGATGCAACAGGTAGGGGGCTCAAGACGAGGTGGGCATGAACGACATCGGGGCCGAACTGGCCGAGATCTGCGAGGCCGCCGCGGCGCTCATCCTGCCGCTCTGGCGCTCGGGCCTGGCGGTGACGCACAAGGCCGACGAAAGCCCGGTGACCGAGGCCGACCAGCGGGGCGAGAAGCTGATCCTGGCGGCGCTCGCCGAGCGGTTCCCTGACATCCCGGTGATCTCGGAAGAGGACGCCAGCGAGTTCGGCACGCCCGACGCCATCGGCCCGCGGTTCTTCCTGGTCGACCCGCTGGACGGCACCAAGGCCTTCGTGCGCGGCGACCCCAACTTCACGGTCAACATCGGCCTGATCCAGGACGGCCGGCCGGTGGCGGGCGCGGTCTGCGCGCCACCGTCCGGGGAGTGCTGGTATACCCATGCCGGCCAGGCGCTGAAGCGCGCGCCGGGCGTGGCCGCCCATCCGGTGCGGGTGCGGCCCTGGCCCAAGGACGCGGCCATCGCGCTGACCAGCCACACCATGAAGGTCGAGACCGCCGACAAGCTCGCCGCCGAGTATGGCTTCCACCTGCGCGAACCGATGGATAGCTCGATCAAGCTCTGCAAGATCGCCGAGGGCTCGGCAGACATCTATCCCCGACACGGGCCGACCATGGAGTGGGACACAGCGGCCGGGCACGCGGTGCTGGAAGCGGCCGGCGGCCGGCTAAGCACGCCGGAAGGCCAGCCCTTCGTCTACGGCAAGGCGCAGGACGGATTCCGCAACGGCTGGTTCGTGGCGCGGGGCGCCGACTAGACAGGCTTGGGCGGGTTGAAGGCGTCCGGGACGGGCGTCGCGGCGGGCGTGGAGACGGCCGCAGGCGGATCGCGGTCCTGGGCCACGGCGGCCCGCGGGCCGCCGATGGCAAGATAACCCATGAAGCCGGCCATGAAGGCCACCACGCCGATCAGGATGAAGGGGCGCAGGATGGTGGAAACGTCGCCTTGCGGCGCGACGACAAGCGGCGTCGTGCGCGGCACTGCGGTGGGCGAAAGCCCGATAGACGAAAACACGGTGGGCGTCATCTGCGGCTCCTCCCGGGAGTCTACGGATGTTGAACACCCTCGGACGCGTCGGGTTGCCGAGGTCTTAACGAAGACCGGCCGCGTGGCGGCAAGGCCTCAGACGTCGGCCCACATGCGCAGCAGGTTGTTGTAGGTCCCGGCCAGGCTGACCACCGCCGGGTCGCCCTGGCCCACCTTCACGCTCATCGCCTGGATGGCGTTGTCGAGGTCGTGGAGCAGGCTACGCTGATCGTCGCCGCGCACCATCGACTGGGCCCAGAAGAAGGCTGCCCAGCGCGAGCCGCGGGTGATCGGCGCGACCCGGTGCACGCTGGCCGCGGGATAGACGATCATATCGCCGGCGCCGAGCTTGATGGCGTGCTCGCCATAGGCGTCCTCGACGATCAGCTCTCCGCCATCGTAGTCAGCCGGATCGGTGAGGAAGAGGGTCGCCGAGACGTCCGTCCGGAACCGCACCGGGCCCCCCGCGGTCTTGGCGAACCGGATGGCGTTGTCCACATGGGCGCCGAAGCCCATGCCTTCGTCGTAGCGGTTGAACAGCGGCGGAAAAACCCGCAGCGGCAGGACGCCCGAGACGAAGGCGGGGTTCTGGCCGAGCGCCGTCAGGATCATGTCGCCGAGCTCGCGGGCCGCGGGCGCGTCTTCCGGCGCCTGCAGGTTGTTCTTGACCCGCGCCGACTGCTCGCCGGCGGTGACGCGGCCATCGACCCAATCCGAGGCGGAGAGGATCGTCCGGCAGTGCGCCACCTGATCCGGCGAAAGGACGCCTTCGACGTGCAACAGCATCTGCTGCCCTTAGCCCAGGGTCTCGGCGAGCGCTAGAAAGTCGCACCCACCGAGACGATGATCGTCCGCCCGGCGGCCGGGACCGCGCGGTTGCCGAACATCTGGGTGTAGTTCAGCCGGTCAGCCAGATTGTAGGCGTTGACCGAGAACCGGTAGGGGCCGGTCTTGTAGGCCACATAGGCGTCGACGGTGATGTTGTCCGGAACCTCGGAGAGGCGCAGCGCCGTCTGACTGGCCCGGTCGGTGAAGCTGACGCTGCGGGCCGTGTAGCCCACTGGCGTCTTGGCCTGATAGGTCACGTCGCCGCCGACCGAGAGGCCGTTCACGAACCTGGACAGGTCGTAGGTGGTGAACACACTGGCCGAGTCCCTCGGGACGAACGTCACCTGATGGCCGACCGCGATCCGGTTGAGCACCGGGAAGGCGGCGAGCGTGCCGACCGGGCAGACGATCCCGGCGGGTGTGCCGCTCGCCGTGGCCGCCGCCAGCGCGCAGGTGGTGAAGGACTCCTTGATCCTGGCGTCGAGGTGGGTGTAGCCGGCGGTGATCGTCCAGTCGTCGGTGATCCGGCCCGTCACGCCGAGTTCGAGGCCCTTGACCTCCTGTCGCTCGCCCGACTGGGCCTGCAGGAACCCGGTGGCCGGGTCGGTCTGCAGCGCGTTGTCCTTCTTGATGTCGAAGATCGAGGCGGTGAAGGCGAGCTTGGTGGAGGGGATCGCGAACTTGGCGCCGGCTTCCCAGATCTCGCTGTCTTCCGGTTGCAGGTCCTTGGTGGTGACGGCCAGCGCCGCGCCGGCGCCGACGATCGAGGCGCCCTGCGGGGTCTGCGACCGGCCCCAGGAGACGTAGTAGGTCTGGTCGGCGGCCGGTTCGAAGACCACGCTGACCCGCGGGCTCTTCAGCATCGGCTTGACCTTGATCGCGGTCGTGGCGGCGTTGAACAGGATGGAGTCCAGTTCGGCCTCATAGCGGTCGATCCGGTAGCTGCCGATCACCGAGAGCTGGTCGGTGAACCAGAGCCGGTCGGTGAGGAAGAGACCCGCGTCGGAGGACTTGCCGCTGCTGAACTCGGTCGCCGTGCCGAGCGTGTTCGTCGAGACCGAGACGCCGTTCACGACGGTGGTGCAGTTCAGCGTCCCGGCGCAGGCGATGTTCTGGCCGGGAATGGCGCGGAACACCGCATAGCCCGGCGGAAAGTTCGGGTTGGGCGTCACCAGCGGGCGCGGGATCGCCGGCCGCGTCAGGAAGCCCGGCGGCAGCGTGTAGGCGAAGATCGTCTTGTCGTTCTGCTGGCGCGACACGTCGAGGCCGACGATCAGCTGGTTCTTCAGCCGGCCCAGGTCGTAGTCGATGCGCGCCGTGGTGATGTTCTGCAGGCCCCAGGCGTCCATGTCGTAGGGACCCTGGCCGCCGTTGCCGCCAAAGGCCTCGGTCACCGGATTGTTGTCGAACAGCGCCGCGGTGCAGACCGCCGTGCACTGGTCCAGCGTCGAGTACTGGAAGTAGCGGGAATAGACGCCGTAACGGAAATCGGAGTTGAGCGTGACCTTGTCGTTGACCCGGTGCGACAAGCGGACGGTGGCCATGTCGACGTCGTTGCGGTCGACATCGGCCAGGTAGCCGGTGAAGGTCGAGCGCTCGACGCCCACGCCATATTCGCTGGCCGGCTGGGCGATGATGTCGCCGGGGCGCTGGACGATGACGATGCCGTAGTCCGGCCGGCCGCGGCTGTGCTGGTGAAGGTAACTCAGCGAGGCGGTGGTGTCGGTCCCCAGGCCCGTGGCGACGGTCAGCGCCGCGCCCCAGCGCTTGTTGTAGATGAAGTCACGGTCGACGACCTCGGAGGACGTGCCCATCAGGGTCAGGCGCGCCGCCGTGGTGGCTCCGAACCGGTGGTTGATGTCGCCCAGCGCGCGATAGTAGTCACCGCTGCCGGCGTAGGCGTCGAAGCTCGCGAAATCCTCCAGCTTCGGCTGCTTGGAGATGGTGTTGATCGCGCCGCCCGTCGTGCCGCGGCCGAACATGGCGCCCGAGGGCCCTTTGAGGACCTGGACTTCTTCGTAGTTGAAGCTGTCGCGGGTGTAGGCGCCGAAGTCGCGCAGGCCATCGACATAGACGTCGTCCTTGGCGTCGAACCCGCGAATCTTGAACTGGTCGCCGGAAAGCGTGCCACCCTCGCCGATGGCGATGGTGATGCCGGGCACGTTGCGCAGGGCACCCTCCAGGCTGTTGATCCCCTGGGCCTTCAGTTGGGCGCTGGAAATGATGCTGATCGCCTGGGGCGTGTCCTGGACGGTGGATTGCAGGACGCTCAAGCCGGTGCCGTGGTCGAGGGGCCGGGTCTCGCCCGTCACGGTGACGCTGGAAACCGTGGGCGCGGCGTCGAGCGCATCAGCGGTCTCCGCGACCGCGCCGGCCACCGCCGCGGGGGCCGCGCCGCAAAGGCTGGCCGCGCCCGCCAGCACCGCGAGGCCGAGTCTTGTCGGCCGCGCCTTGCGGTAAGCCACCACGCCGATTGTCATAAAACGCTCCCTCGAACTGCTATTGCGAGGCGTTCTTAACTAGCAACTTCGGGCATTACAATGAGAATGATTTGCAGAAGCACTCGCAAGCATTGCCCGCTTCCCTCGAACGTCGTCTCGGCGGCCAGGCGGTTCTCGATTCGACGCCCGCCCCGATCGGCGCGATGCTGCGGAAAACGACCGGAGGAGCAGCGGCCATGGCTTTTGAGGCAAGCGACTACGAGACCATCGCCGTGGCGCGGCGCGACCACGTCGCGATCCTGACGCTGAACCGGCCGGAGCGGCTGAACGCCATCAACCGCGACATGATGCGCGAGCTGCCCGAGGCGGTGGCCGCCCTGAAAGCCGACGACGACGTGCGCGCCCTGGTGGTCACCGGCGCGGGCCGGGGCTTCTGCGCCGGCGCCGACCTGCTGGGCGCGGGTCAGGCGGTGGCCGGCGATGCGCCGCCGCTGACCAGCCAGTTCGACCGGATCGACGAGATGGGCTGGGTCGGGCGCTGGGCGACGATGTGGGCCGGCTTCGACAAACCGACCATCGGCGCAATCAACGGCGTGGCCGCGGGGGCCGGCATGTCCACGGCGCTGGCCTGCGACGTGCGCATCGGTTGCGAGGCGAGCCGCTTCAAGACCGTCTTCATTGAACGCTCCCTGTCGCCCGACAGCGGCATGAGCTTCTTCCTGCCCCGCATCGTGGGCTACGCGGCCGCGGCCGACCTGATCTTCACGTCTCGCGCCGTCGACGCCGACGAGGCGCTGAAACTGGGCCTTCTGAACCGCCTGGCGGCGACCGGCGACCTACTCGACGCCGCGGTCGCCTACGCCAATGAGATGACCCGATGGCCGCCGGTGGCCATGCGCGCGGCCAAGCGCGTCCTGCAGCACAACACCGACGCCGAGCTGGAAGCCGCTCTGCGCTACGAGACTGCGGGCCTGTCCTACGCCCGCCGCGCGCCCAATGACGTCAAGGAATCCCGCGCCTCGTTCTTGGAAAAGCGCCCCGGCCTCTACACAGGAACCTGAAGATGTGTCGCCAAGGGGCTACACGGGACCCTGATATCCGGTCATAAGCCGCCGCATTGCTTCTGGAGATTTTCCGATGCCCCTCGACACGGCCGCCGATCAGAAGACCTTCCGCTGGGACGATCCCCTGGACCTCGCCTCGCGTCTTTCCGAGGACGAACGGATGGTGTGGGAATCGGCGCGCGCCTATGCCCGCGACAAGCTGTTGCCCCGGGTGGTCTCGGCCTATGCCGAGGAGCGGTTCGACCGCGAGATCATGACCGAGATGGGCGCGCTGGGGTTCCTGGGCCCGACGCTTCCGGAAAAGTACGGCTGCGCCGAGGTCAATCACGTGGCCTACGGCCTGATCGCCCGCGAGATCGAGGCGGTCGATAGTGGCTACCGCTCGGCGATGAGCGTGCAGTCGTCCCTGGTCATGTACCCGATCTACGCCTTCGGGTCGGAAGAGCAGCGGATGAAGTACCTGCCCGGCATGGCCGCCGGCACGATCATTGGCTGTTTCGGCCTGACCGAGAGCGACGGCGGGTCAGACCCGGCCTCGATGCGCACCGTGGCCAAGAAGGTCGACGGCGGCTTCGTGCTGAACGGCGCGAAGATGTGGATTACCAATGCGCCGGTGAGCGACGTCTGCCTGGTCTGGGCCAAGCTGGAAGGCGTGATCCGCGGCTTCCTGGTGGATCGCGGGTCGGAAGGCCTGACGACGCCGAAGATCATGAACAAGCTCTCCTTGCGCGCCTCGGTGACCGGTGAGATCGCGCTGGCCGATGTCTTCGTGCCGGAAGACATGATGCTGCCGAACGTGTCGGGCCTGCGCGGGCCGTTCTCGTGTCTGAACAAGGCGCGCTATGGCATCGCCTGGGGCGCCATGGGCGCGGCCGAGTTCTGCCTGCACGCCAGCCGGGAATACACCCAGACGCGCAAGGTGTTCGGCAAGCCGCTGGCCGCGCGCCAGCTGGTGCAGAAGAAGCTCGCCGACATGCAGACCGAGATCGCGCTGGGTTTCGAGGGCGCTCTGGCGCTCGGCCGGCTGATCGATCAGGGCGCCTGGGTTCCCGAGGCCATCAGTCTGATGAAGCGCAACAATTGCGGGAAGGCCTTGGCCATCGCCCGCGAGGCCCGCGACATCCATGGCGGCAACGGCATCTCCGGCGAGTACCACGTGATGCGACACGCCGCGAACCTGGAGACGGTCAACACCTATGAAGGCGCCCACGACGTCCACGCCCTGATCCTTGGCCGCGCCATCACCGGCGAGAACGCCTTCTAGCGCGTCCGATCGGCCAGGTTTGGGCGACCAACCTTACGTTTACGTCTCGCAGCTACGATCACGCGATCTTTGGGGGTGACCTTCCATGGCCCGAAAAAGCGCGTCAG
>JANYET010000023.1 GCA_025359785.1 Alphaproteobacteria bacterium
CCGGGTCGGATGCTGAGCGGGATAACCACGTTGGCGGCCGCGATGGTGTCGGACAGACGCGGGATGCCGTCGTCGGCGGGCTCCTTGAAGCGGATGTTCTCCGGGGCGAGCGCCAGGTCCTGCAGGGAGACGAAGACCAGGTTCGAGACGGGCGTAGCGGTGACAGAATGGGTCATGGGACCAGGGTTCCAGCGCCGTGGGCGAGGGTCATCCTGCCCCTGAGCGCACCCAACCCCCTCCCTACCTCCCTCCTTTCCGGAGCCGCCGCCCGGCCAGCCTCGACCCTTGGCCGGGAAGGCTCAGGCCCGCAGGGCAGCCTCCACATCGTTCCAGTCGCCGAAGGGTTCAGGCGGAAACTCGATCCGCGCCGCGACGCCCTGGCGTTGCAGGCGTGTCGCCAGAATCTGCGCCGAGGCGGCGCCATCCAGACCACGATCGGCGGCGATCAGCACTGAGCGCACGCCCGGCGGCGCGCACCAGGTCTTCAGGTTGCGGGTCGACATCAGCGCCCAGCCGGGCAGGTCGAAGCGCTCGGTCGCCGAGAGCGTGGTGAACACCCCCTCGGCCACCAGCATCTCCGGCGCCGCCGGATCCAGTCGCGCGGCCGTGCCGGCCGGCACGGGCCCGACCGTCTTGCGCGCCAGCCGCAGATCCCAGGCCTTCTGGCCGTTCGGTGCGAGGTAGGTGACCTCGACGGCGGTGAACGCGCCCTGCGCGTCGCAGATCGCCGCCATCAGCGCCGGCCGCCGATGGCGCGTCTGGACATAGGCGGAGACCGGGGTGTCTCCACCATGGCGCAGAATCCCGGGGCCGGGCAGGGCGCGCCGGATATAGCGCAGGCGGCAGTGGCGCTCGCAGAGCGTCCCCTGGACCGCCCGGCCGCCCTCCCAGAGCCGCCTGGCGGCGTCCAGGCGCTGCGGGTCCGGCGGCTTTGCGACCACGGCCGCGCGAGGGCCGCCGCCGGACACCGAGGTCGGCGCGTTGTGAACGTCGATCAGCCGGTTGTCGCGCAGATGATCCAGCACTGCCTTCCAGTCGCCGTCGCCGAAGGTGTGGACGACGACCCTGTCGTCCTCCAGCAGCAGGGAGACCGAGCGATCGGCGGAACTGTGGCCCGGGGCGGGGATATTGGCGCGCCGGCCGCCGTCGTAGAGCTCGCCGCCGAGCGCCTTGACGATGTGGCTCAGGGACATGGATCACCTCCGCGTTTCAGCGCCGCGGCGCTGCAAGCCCGGCGTGGGCCAGGCCAAGCCCGCACACGGGCTGCTCGCCAAACCAGCCCCTAACTCCGACCTTTGAGCACCGCGCCACGGCCGAGCCGTCCGCATCAGGCGGTCCCGACGCCCGGCGGCACACCTGACCGTTGTCCCGGCTAGGTCACGAGGTGCCCCAAATAAGGCCTTTTTCTGTATAAAAGTCACTTTGGAACCGCCCAAACGGCCCGGCGTTTCTCCCGAGGAGATCGCCACCACCTCCTCCGGTTGAGCCCCGGGTCATTGGCGGTCTTCATCGCTGGACGCCTAATCGGCGCCGGCTGGCGCCGCGCCCCGATCCCACAGCGCGCCGTCTTAGACTTGCTTCCCCGGCCTCTTGGCCTCTGTGCGGGACAAGGAAACACACTTTGGCAGCGCACCCGCTCGGGTGCGTTGTCGACTCCGGGGGATGGGCCAGCGGGACCGCGACCAGCGCGTCTCGTCACACGCAGGAGACCTCTGATGGCGACCATCGGCACTTTCATCAAACGTGGCGACGATCTGCACGGCGCGATCCGCACCCTGACCCTGGACGTCGACCTGGTGATGCGCCCTGTCCCGAAGACCAGGGACGGCCCCGACTTCCTGATCTACGCCGCCGGCACCGCCAAAGGCCCGAACGGCATCGACACCCAGCTCGGAGCCGGCTGGAAGCGGACCTGCGATCAGAACTGCCTGCACATCGACGTCGAACTCGACGATCCGGCCTTCCCGGGACCGCTCTCCGCCACCCTGGTCGAAGACCATGTCGCGCCGAGCGGCGAACGCTTCAGCATGGTCTGGGCGCGCGCCTAGACGCGCAAAACAAGGACGGGGGCGTTGCGGGGACCTCCCCGCTGGAGGGGGTGACCGGAGACCCTGAAGGCTCGGGTCCAGGGGGAGGGCGCTCCCCCCAACCCCGCAAGCTCTTCAACTTATGCGGTTATCGCCTGAAAAACACGAGTTGACGGAAAACAGGAAGGCCGATCTCTGATAAAATGATTACGCCGCCTTGCTGACAACGGCATCAGCTTGGCCGACCCTGTCGGGGATGCCTGCATTGACCAAAGACCTCGACCCTCCTCCGGGCGAACCCCATTCCAGCGACAAGACCGGGCCCGGCGAAGAAGCCTGGATCGTCGGGTCCAACCCCGAACAGGCCATCCGCATGCGGAGCCTCTCGGTCTATCTCAGCAATGGCGGCGCTCTGAAGGATGTCCGCCTGGTCGAGGGCGAGGACGAGCGCTGGACACTGTTCGTGCGGCTGATCAACCGGCCCGGCGAATATCGCCTCAACCTCTTCAAGTCCGACCAGCCCAAGACCTACCGGGACGTCGACCTCGCCATCGCCACCGTCCGCGACGACTTCGGCTACTATGGCGCGATCACGCTCGCGACCGAACAGCAACCCAAGGTCGGCAAAGCCCAGGCCGGCCCGAGCGCCGACAGCGACGAAGACTAGGAGCCGTCAGTCGGCCTCGTATCCGCGCCAGTGAGGCGCTGAACAGCCGCTTCATCTGCGGCGGCCTTTAACAGAGGGTCTCAGCTATCGGGCGGGGTATCCTTGTCCAACATTCCGCGGAAAACCGCATAGGCGTCGGTCTTGGCGCCATAGGTGCGCAAGGTCGTCTCGTCGTTGACCCAGGCGTAGACGATGATCCTACTTTTGAAGTCGTAACGGAAAAACAGACGAAACCGCCCGCCGCCAAACTTCGCGCGAAACCAGTGCTTCCTATCCGCGCCCAGGGTTGAGCCCTGGCGATATTCGGTGCGGGAGGGATCTTCAGGGATGACCTCGAAGACCAGCCGCTGCAGCGCCGCCAGCAGCTTGGCGTTCGCCCCGGACTGATAGGTCTTAGGCTTCTTGGCCCGTTCCTGCTCGACCGCCGAGACCAGTTTGTCGAGCTGATCGAGAAAGAGGGGGTGCGCGAAAAGCTCCCAGCCTTGGACAGCGACCATCGGCTAGAGCGCGACTTCGCCCTCGATGGGGGCATTGAGATCGACTTCCAATCCAGCGGTCAGGGCCTCGAGACGGGCCCGCAGGTTCGGCGAGACCGATTGGACCCGTTCCGGATGAGCGCGGATATCGGTCGCCAGGAACTCCAGGAAAGCGCTGAGCGCAGGGTCTTCCGCCGCCTCGACGCGGTGAAGACTCACCCCGTGCTCATCGATACGATAGGCGATCTTGCCCCCATAGTCGGCCCCGAGCGCCTGGCGGACCGCCTTAGGTATCGTGATCTGGCCCTTGGCGGTGATTGTGGCAACCTTCTCGATGAGCGGCATGGCAAGGACTCCTCGGCCGGCTATGTAAGGGAAATTCCTTACATTTGCAAGCTCCGTCACCGCTTTCTCACCGTCAACGCCACCCGGTCGACGAAGAAGCCCACGGTCTCGGCGGCCATCTTGATGGCTTCGACGTAGTCCCGTTTGATCCGCTCCGCGGCGATGCCGGTCGGCGTCGACAGCGTCAGCACCCCGTCGATGATCCCGTGGAATCCGATCCGGTTGAACCAGCTGCCATGGGCGCCGTCGCGGATCAGCCGCCGGACCTCGGCGTTGATTTCCGGCCAAGGCGGATCGTCGGCGCCGGGCGCAAACATCAGGGGCGCCAGCTCGGGTTGGGGCTCGAACACAGGCTCCTGCCTCGGAGCCGGGGCGATCTCGGCCGGCGGAATCTCCCCCTTCTGCTTCAGGATCCTGGCCAGGTTGAGCCGCAGGTCCGGCACGCCGCCGGATGGCTTGGTAGCGAAGGCGCCGAAGTAGGCGCAGGGGCTTCGGACGTCGGGGTCCTCCAGCGCGATCGCCAGCATGGTCACGACGCGGATCCCATGCCGAGCCCAGCCCCACTGCACCGACAGGCTGTTGTTCCGCTCGGGGTCCGGCAGCAGCAACGGCGCCGCGGCGGCGATGCGGGCGGCGTCTTCCGGTGTCGCTGTGGACGGGTCTTTCAGCACATGGTCCGGGACTAGCGGGGCCAGCCTCGGACAGATGCGCACGGCGCTCTGAAGCTCCTGACGGACCATTTCCGCGTGCACCGAGGGTCCAGGGTTCGCGCCGGCGAAACCGCTGGCTCCCCCTGGCGAGCCAAGGGCGCGGACCGTGCCGGTGCGCTGAGGTTGGCTCGATGATCCGTTGACCCTTCCGCGCTCGGGCCGCGTAGCGGGCCGCTTTTCGGAAAGACTCCGCGGGGAACCCGCGTCCTTCTCCGGTACAGGATAACTAAAGTTCTTTTGGGACTGTTCTAGGCGCCGGGATTCTGGCGCCTGGGCGTCATATTTTGTCGGGAAGGCTATCGCCTCCGACAGCAGTGCCCTGCGGGCGGCCATCGCCTCGCGGATCGCGGCGTCGACCGCCTCCAGCTCGTCGAGGCGGGCCATCAGCGGGCGAAGGTCGTAGGCCTCGAGCCCGGCCGGCCGGTTGGCGCGATTGTAGTCGCGCACCATGAACCCGGCCGCCTCCAGGCCGCGCCGATTGGTCCGGGCCTGGCTCTCGCTGCAGCCAAGATATTCGGCGATCAGGCCCGTCGACGGCCAGACGCAGGCGATGTCCTGCTCGAGACGGTCGTCGTTCAGGTGCTCGACGTAGAGCAGCAGCGTCAGGCGCTGCGGCGTGGTCAGCATAGGTGTGCCTTTGAGCACGGCGGCCGCGACGCGGGCGATGCTTTCGCCCGGCCGCCAGCGCCAGGCCTCGGCCTTCGCACAGACTTCCTCGAAGTTGTCTGCGCGCTTGGCGAAGCCGGGCCGCCATTCCACGGAATGAGCGGTTTGCATGGTGTCCCTTCAAGTTGGGACGAGGCCGTTTCGACGGTTCGAAATCGGCAGGCGTTGGAGACGCAAGTCTCCGCTTCCGGCCTTGACGACGCGAAAAGCGCCCCCTAGGGTGACCGGACCAAATCAGCCGCTACCACACGGCATCCTGCGATTTCCGAAGGCCTCCAGCGTCAACTGGGGGCCTTCGCCGTTTTGGGGTCTCGTCTAGGTCAAGGCGAAATTCCTCTCGAATTGCGCCGACCGCGGACGAATCCGCCCTCGAATCGGCAGGGTGGAGCGTTGGGTGAGTCTGGCTTGAGGCGAAGCCCGCCAAGTGGGCGATTCTGGCGAATAAGGGCCATCTGGAGCAGTTGACGGTCGCCCCTATTGGAGTCCGGAGGACGACTCGATTCTCTCGTAATCGCTAAATGGAACGACGCGCCGTGGTGTGCAGTACGCCGCACGATCCAGCCCAGAATCTGGCACAGGTTGGCTGAGATCGGGGCCGCCGGAAGCCGGTCGATTTCCCGCAGACAAGGGGCCCCAGAGCGGACGTGCCGAACTTCGCAGTTGGGGGAAACCGGATCTTGTCAGCAGGAGCCGCCACACACTCAGGTCAGTCTAAATCACCGCTGGTCCGACAAGGCGCCAAGGAAGGGTCTCGCCGGCGCCGAATGGCACGAGGGTGGAGGTCGCCGTCGCCACGGTCGCTGGGATGAAACAGGGGGACCGTTCCAGAACCACCTTGGTCTCGTTGGGCGCAAGGCCGTAGAACCTCGGTCCGTTGGTTGCGGCGAAATTCTCAAGCTGTTCGAGCGCCCCCTCCTCGTCGAACACCGTCGCGTAGCTTTCCAGCGCGAACGGCGCGTTGAAGATTCCAGCGCAGCCGCACGCGGATTCCTTGTCGCCGACGGCGTGGGGCGCAGAGTCCGTGCCCAGGAAAAACTTGGCGGAACCGGACGTCGCCGCTCGGCGCAATGCGAGCCTATGGGTCTCTCGCTTGGCGACCGGCAAGCAATAGAAATGTGGACGGATCCCGCCATCGAACATGGCGTTTCGATTGATCGCCAGATGGTGCGGCGTGATGGTCGCCGCGAGATTGGGGCCGCCCGCCTCAACGAACGACACGGCGTCTGCGGTCGTGATGTGTTCGAACACCACCTTGAGCGCCGGAAAATCCCCGATCAGCCTGGCGAGAATGCGTTCAATGAAGACGGCTTCCCGGTCAAAAATGTCGACATGGCGATCTGTCACCTCGCCATGAATCAGCAGCGGCATGCCGATCCGCTGCATCACCTCAAGCACAGGATGGATGTTGCGGATGTCCGTGACGCCGTGAGCGGAATTTGTGGTGGCGTTCGCGGGGTAGAGCTTGCAGGCGGTGAACACGCCTTCGGCAAAGCCACGCTCGACTTCAGAGGCCTCGATCGTGTCGGTGAGGTAGCAGGTCATCAGCGGCTGGAAGGCCAGGTCAGGCTCAACGGCGGCGAGGATGCGGTCGCGATATGCCTTCGCGGCCACGACAGTGGTGATCGGCGGACTGAGGTTGGGCATGACGATAGCCCGTGCGAACTGCCTGGCCGTATAGTTGACGACGGCGGCGAGCATGTCGCCGTCACGAAGGTGGACATGCCAGTCATCGGGCCGCCGAAGGGTTAGGCGGCGCCTTGCCACGGGGGCCGGGCTGGCCTGGGTCACCGGCCTGTCTGGGATCGTCATTCATCGGCTCCATGGCAGGCGCGGTTGGGCATCAGGAAGCAACGGGATTGGGCGCCGTGCCTACATATCTTGTCAGCAAGTCCGCGAGGAGCGCGTTGGGAAACCGGCGGTTCTGAATAATGGCGTAGAAGCTTTCCGTAAGCTGCGGGATTCGGCAGTGCTCGACCAGCACCCCGGACTCCAGTTCGTCGCGCACGATGATCGGTGGCGCCAGCGTCACGCCTTCGCGCTCGCGGGCGAGCAGGCGCAGCATCGCCATATCGTCGACTTCGGCCAGGATGATGGGCCGGATGCCTGCCAGATCCAGCAGACGGTCGAACCCGACCCGAATATCGCTGTCGAGGCTCGGAAGCAGAATCGGCTCGCTGCGAAGATCCTCCGGGAAGCGGAACGGGGTTTTGTCGGGTCTCGGCCGGCCAACCAGGCTGACAGGCTGCTGGTTCAGCAGGTGATTGCGAAACGGCGCGCGGGCGTCGCGTTGCGCGGCGCTGTTGGAAAGAACCACGTCGATGGCATGGGATTCGAGTTGCGCCAGCAGATCGCGTGTCGTGCCAGAGCGCACGATAAGCTCCACATCCGCGCGACCGACCAGGGGTCGCAGGAACTCCAGCTGGAAGTTGCGCGACAGGGTCGTCAGCGCGCCGACCCTCAAGACCTGGCGGCTCGCGAGAGGCCGCCCTTCAAGGGTGCTCATCAATTCGTCGCCGGCCTGGAACACGGTGTCCGCATAGTCGAGTGAGATCTGACCCGCCTCGGTCAGGATCAGCCGCTTGCCGACCCGATCGAACAGCGAATGACCCATCTGGTGTTCGAGTTTCTGGATCTGCACCGATAGCGCCGACTGCGACAGATTCAGTCGCTCGGCCGCTCGCGTGAGGCTGCCTTCATGCGCGACCGCCCAGAAATAGCGGAGATGGTTGAAGTTCAGGTTCTTCATATCGTTCTATAAAACAGAACGATATGTCCGAAACAATGAATTTTAGGAAGTCTCTACAAATGTCTACCTCAGGATCCGAACCGCATCACGCGGTGAGCGGTGAAACCTTTGCCAATCGATCTCCTGCCTTTTGCCGCCCCCTTGGCGCTGTTGATGAGCGCCGTCGTCGGCTTCGCGAACCCTGGCCGCAGGCCTCGCTTTCTTCCTCGGCTGGCTGAAACCTCGGCCCTTTTCGCTATAGTTGTCGCGGCGGTCTCGGCAGCATTGCTCATCCTGCACGGGTCGGGGGACAGCCGGCTGATAGGGCTGCAGGGCGTCGGTTTGTCCATCCGGCTCGACGCGGTCAGCGTCGTTATGTTCCTGCTGGTGTCTTTCATCGGCTGGGTTGTAGTGCGTTACGCGGCGACCTACCTGGACGGTGAGGCGCGGCAAGGCGCGTTCACCGGCTGGCTCTGCATGACGCTGGCCTCGGTGCTTCTCTTGGTGCTGTCGGGAAACCTGGTCCAGCTGGTTCTGGCGTGGGTCGCGACGAGCCTTTTTCTGCACCGGCTTCTGCTGTTCTATCCGGACCGCGTCGCCGCCCGGCGCGCCGCCGCCAAGAAATTCGTCACGGCTCGCCTTGGCGACGTGTCGCTGATCGCCGCAGCGGTGCTTCTCGCTCTCGCCTACGGCACGACTGACATCGCGCAAATCCTGAGCGGCGCGCGCTCCGGAAGCGGCGGCGGACTCGCGATCACCGCGGCGGGTTTCCTTGCAGCGGCCGCCCTCTTGAAATCGGCGCAGTTTCCAATGCACGGCTGGTTGACCGAGGTGATGGAAACCCCAACGCCCGTCTCCGCGCTTCTGCACGCCGGCGTCATCAATGCCGGCGGGTTTCTGCTGATCCGCTTCGCGGACGTGATGTTGCTGGCCCCGGGCGTTCTGGCGGTCCTGGTCATGGTCGGAGGGTTCACAGCCCTCTTCGGCGGCCTGGTGATGCTGACCCAGCCGGCGGTAAAGACCTCACTGGCCTGGTCGACGGTCGCTCAGATGGGTTTCATGATCTTGGAGTGCGGCCTCGGGCTCTTCGCGCTGGCCTTGCTGCACATTGTGGCCCACTCGCTTTACAAGGCCCATTCCTTCCTGGCCTCCGGCGGCGCGGTCGACCTGATCGCCGCCAATCGCAGGCCAGGTCCCGTGGCCATTCCCAAGGCCGGCGCGGTCGGGCGCGCCTTTCTCCTGGCGCTGGCGATCTATGCCGTCGTCGGGTTCGGTTTCGGCTTCCAGCACAAGTCGCCGCAGGCTATCGCGCTGGGCGCCATTCTGATCTTCGGCGTCGCATACATGCTGGCCCAGGGTCTTGCTGACGCCGCGCCACGGGCCTTGACCCGGCGCACGATCATCTACGCGGTCGCCACCTCCGTCAGCTACTTCGCGCTTCAGGTGTTCGCCGTCTGGCTGACCTCCGGCGTGCTGCCCGCCGCCCCAGCGCCAGGTCCGCTGCAGTGGGCGCTGATCGTTCTGGCGGTCATCAGTTTCGGCCTCGTCGCCGTGGTTCAGGCGATGTTCCCGCTCTGGGCTTACCACCCGGCCGCGGCGGGGCTGCGCGTGCATCTCTCCAACGGCTTCTACGCCAACGCGGTGTTCGACCGGCTGCTCCGCGGCTGGCGTCGGCGCAGCGCAACCTGATCTGCCTGGAGCCCGAAAAATGACGAACTCAGAAGCTCCCGGCGTCCGCGACGCCATCGAGCTGGAAGCAGCGGCCCAGCGCGCCGCCCGGGCGATCCCTCCGCTCTGGCCGCTGGCGTCGAGCGTCGCGGTCAATCCGTTCCTCGGGCAGGCCGATGAAAGCCTCGCCACGGTCGGCGCGCGCCTGGCGCGCGTAGCGGGCGTCCCGGTCACGATGCCGCGAAGCTGGTTCGAGGCGCGGATCGCCAGCGGCGTCATCACCGATGCCGATCTGTCGGCTGCCCTGGCCAGCGCACCAACAACCCTGCGCCCGGCGAACCTGGCCGCGCTCAAGTCCGCCGCCCATGTTGCGAACCCCCCGGCCAGCGCGCTGCCGACGATCGCGGACCTGGCCGCTGAAGTGTCGGGGATCGACTGGCCGGGATTGGTCGCCGAGCGCTTCGGGGCCTGGGCGGCAGGGTACTTCGATGAGGGACAGGCGCTGTGGGCCGCCCCGCGTGGCCGAGGCGCATACGCCGCCTGGCGCGCCGTCGCCACCCATGACCTGACGCCCGAGATCGTCGGCCTGGCGGGATTCGCCACCCAGGTTTCGGAGGCTCCGGAAACGGCTTCGGGCGCGGTTGCGAGCGTGGTGCAGCGGATCGCGATTCCGGCCGAGGCCCTGGAAACCTATTTCCACCAGATGCTGATGACGCTGGGCGGCTGGGCGCAATATGCCCGCTACCGGCTCTGGCAGGCGGAGCTCGGCGGGGCTGATGACCCGACCATCACGGACTTTCTGGCGATCCGACTGATCTGGGAAGCAGCCCTGCTCGACCGATATGGGAACCAGATCGGCGATCGGTGGAAGGCGGTCGTCGCCTCGCATGCGCTGCCTGTCGCGCCCACCGCCGACCACGTCGTGGACGCCATCCTGCAGGAAGCCTCGGAAGGCGCCGCGCAACGGGCCGTGGCTGAGGCGCTCGCGGCGCCCGGGACGGTGCCGCCGGACAACCGGCCCGCGCTGCAGGCCGCCTTCTGCATCGATGTCCGGTCCGAGGTATTTCGGCGGGCGTTGGAAACCGTCAATCCCGACATCCAGACCCTGGGGTTCGCCGGGTTCTTCGGCCTGACGGCCTCACATCGCCGCTTTGCATCCGACGTGCAGGAGCTGCGGTTGCCTGTGCTGCTCAATCCGGGGGTGATCACTTGTTCTGGCGGCCCCGATGACGCCAAGGCTGACCAGTCGGCGCGGTTCAAGGCGCGCGCGAAGCGGGCCTGGGGTCGCTTCAAACTCGCCGCGGTGTCCTCCTTCGCCTTCGTCGAGGCGACAGGACCGGTCTATGCCGGCAAGCTTGTCAACGATGCGCTGGGACTTCACACGACGGCTACGCCCAATGATCCCGCGCCCCGCCTTGATCCCGCCCTGGATCTTGCCTCGCGGACCAATGCCGCGCAGTCCGTGCTGCGGGCCATGTCGCTGACAGCCGATTTCGCGCGCCTCGTCCTGCTCGCCGGGCACGGCGCGAACGTGGTCAACAACCCTCACGCCAGCGGTCTCCATTGCGGGGCCTGCGGCGGCTATTCCGGCGAGGTCAATGCGCGGCTGCTGGCGGCGCTGTTGAACGACCCGGAGGTGCGCGCCGGCCTGGTTCCGCAAGGGATCGAGATCCCGGCAGACACCCTTTTCCTCGGCGCGTTGCATGACACGACGACGGACAGGGTCACGCTGTATGCGGACGATCATCCCTCCGCCGCTCACCAGCCTGATATCCGCCAGGCAAAGCTTTGGCTTGAATCGGCTGGCGCCATCTCAAGGGGCGAGCGGGCTCTACGCCTGCCCCGGGCGGCGGGCGAGGGCAGCCTCGCAAGGCGCAGCCGCGACTGGTCTGAGGTGCGGCCGGAGTGGGCGCTGGCGGGCTGCAAGGCGTTCATCGCCGCGCCGCGTCGGCGCACGGCGGGCAAAACCCTCGAAGGACGCGCCTTCCTTCATGACTATGACTGGAAGATCGACAGGGACTTTGGCGTTCTGGAGCTGATCCTCACCGCGCCCGTGGTCGTGGCGAGCTGGATCAGCCTGCAATATTACGGATCCACTGTGGCGCCGACCGCGTTCGGCGGCGGCAACAAGCTTCTGCACAACGTCACCGGCGGCATAGGCGTCGTCGAGGGGAACGGCGGCATGATGCGGGCCGGTCTGCCTTGGCAATCTGTCCATGACGGGGAGCGCTACGTCCACGAGCCGCTGCGATTGTCCGTCTGCATCGAAGCGCCGCGCGAAGCGATGACCGAAATCCTCAAGCAGCATGAGGGTGTGCGCGCGCTGTTCGACAATCGCTGGCTGCATCTCTTCGCGCTCGATGAGGCCGGCGCGATGGCCTGGCGCTACGCCGGCGATCTGCAATGGACCGCGGTCAGCGTCGCGTCAGATCCGTCCATTCCTCTGAAGATGGCGGTTTGACCTGTGAGGCTCGCCAACTCGCACCTGTCATGGCTGGAATCGGAGTCCATCCACATCCTGCGCGAGGCCGTCGCCGAGGCCCACAACCCCGTCATGCTGTTCTCGGCTGGCAAGGACTCCACCGTGATGGCGCACCTGGCGCTGCGGGCCTTCTATCCCTCCAAGCCGCCGTTCCCGTTGCTGCATGTGGACTCGACCTGGGAGTTCAGGTCGCTGATCGCGTTCCGGGACGATTTCGCGGCAAAGCATGGCTTTGAGCTCATCGCCTATTCCAATGAAGAAGGGCGTGCGGCGGGCATCAATCCCTTCGACCATGGGGACCGCTACACCCTGGTGATGCGGACTGAGCCGCTCAAGACCGCGCTCGACGAGGGCGGCTACGACATCATCTTTGGCGGCGCCCGGCGCGACGAGGAAAAGTCGCGCGCCAAGGAGCGCATTGTGTCGGTCCGCGGCGCCGGCCACGCCTGGGAGCCGCGCCAGCAGCGGCCGGAGCTCTGGCGGCTCTACAATACGCGCCTCGGCAAGGATCAGACGGCCCGGGTCTTTCCGCTCTCCAACTGGACCGAGACGGATATCTGGGCCTACGCGCTGCTCCACAAGATCGAGCTGACGCCGCTCTATTTCGCCGCGCCCCGGCCGGTCGTGCAACGCGCGGGCGCCTTCATCGTGGTCGACGAGGAGAGCCGCATGCGGTTCCAGCCCGGCGACGAAATCCAGACCAGGACCGTCCGCTTCCGAACGCTTGGCTGCTGGCCGGTGACCGGCGCGGTCGAGTCCGAAGCGACCGATCTGTCCGCCGTCGTCGATGAAACCCTGCGGGCTTCGTCCTCCGAGCGTCAGGGTCGGATCAGCGATGGCGAGGATGGCGGCTCGCTCGAACAGAAAAAGCGCGAGGGGTATTTCTGAACATGGCGGCCACAGGTCTCCCCTACAGAAACGCGGTCGCCGTGCTGTCCACGATGCACGGCAAGGAGCGCGCGATCGGGCCGACGCTGGAACAAGGCCTCGGCCTCAGGGTCGCGCTCGCGATGGGGCTGGACACCGACCGGTTCGGCACGTTCAGCCGCGACGTCGAGCGCACGGGCTCCCAACTTGATGCGGCCAGGGCCAAGATCGCAGCGGGTTTCGACTATGCGCCCTACGCTCGCGTGGGCCTCGCCAGCGAGGGCAGCTTCGGTCCGCACCCCTATATCCCATTCCTCGCGCTCGGCCGCGAACTGGTCCTGTTGGTCGATCGCGAACGCGGCCTCGAACTGACGGGCTATTTCGCGAGCCCTGAGACCAACTATGGCCATGCGGTCGTCACGGGCATGGCAGCCGCGGCCGCGTTTGCTGAGCGGGCGAAATTTCCGGAGCATGGGTTGATCGTCATGGGCTGCGTCGATGCGGAGCCCGCCCCCGGTCTGGCCCTGTTCAAGGACGTCGTCGATCACACCGCTCTGGAAAGAGCCGTCGGCGACGTCGTCGCCAAATGCGGCGCGGCCTTCGTCGAGGCGGATATGCGCGCCCACCGCAATCCCACCCGGATGCGGGCCATCGAGTGCGCGGCCAGCGACCTGGTTCGGCGTTTCCACAGCACATGCCCGGCCTGCCGCCATCCGGGATTTGACGTGACCGAACGGACGGGACTTCCCTGCGAATGGTGCGGCTTGCCGACACACGTCGTGCGCACGGAAGTCTTGACCTGCCTGGCCTGCGCCTATCGAGAGGAGCGGTTAACAACGAGCGCCACGACCGCAGACACGCAACACTGCGAGAGTTGCAATCCTTGATCTTGAAGCGGGGCCTCAACGCGACGGTCGCCCTCGAGTGAAATATCACCTCCCGTTCAGCGGTGAACGCGTCCGGGCGACTTTCCAACCGATCAAAACTGGCTCCAAGATTTCGTTCGCCCGGACGGATATTCATGGAGCTTCGGGGCAACTCCCTGCCTATGGGCGTGGAGATAATCTGTTGCGCGCTAAGGCCCGCTTCGGGTCGATTCTCCCAGTTGGCCTCAGCGCGAATACCGGACGTCTCCCCGAGCCTGCGCCAAGTCGGCTGACCTCGCATCGGACTGCGGATCATTGCGCGCCGGTACACTAGGCGGCGGCAGGCGTCTTGCCGGCGCCGCTCTTGCGCCAGGTCTGGAAGCCGCGATCCGCCTCGATGAAGGTGGCCAGCATGTGCGGGACGAGTTGGTCGAGTTCGACCGAGTGGCCGTTGGTCTCGGCATAGGCGCGCTGGTAGTCCGCCAGATCGAGGGCGGCCTTGCCCTTCAGGCGCAGACGCACGTCGAGCGCCTTCTCCTCGAGGTCGATCTTCGGCAGGGCGAGGGTCGTCTTGGTTTCACGGGCCACGTCAGGCTCCTTCTGGGGGACGGAGGAAGCGGACGATCGCCGTACTGGCGAAGTCGGTGAGCTTCAGGTTAAGGGGATCGAGGCGGCCGCGGATGCGGGTGCACAGCAGACCCGAGACCCGCACCGAGATCCGATGCTTGGCCCCGCGCACGGCGGGAAAGGCCACAAGCTGGCCGGCGTCCAAGGCTTCCAGCAGATCGTTGAACGCCTGCTCGTAGACCAGCCGTACGCCGCCTCGCGCGGTCTTGCGCTCGCTCAGCCGCTCGGCGGCGGCCTGGACCATCTGCTCGTGCAGACCCTGGGGCAGGAACAGCCCCAGCTTCTCTGTGGTGGCGGTCACGGCGCCTCGCTCTAAGGGTATGGGGCCAGGATCATGTCTTTGTTGACGATGACCCGCAGCGGCCAACCGGCCCGGATCCGCAAGGTGGCCTGCCGGTTGAGGTCGCGAGCGGTGACCTGCTGGCCAACCTGCTGGGCGGAGGTGGAAATCCCGCTGCCGGCGCTGTTGATCACCAGTCCGCCTGAGCTGCGGGTTCCGGCGTCTTGCGCCGCCGCCGCGCCGACGGAGAACACCGTCGAGAGCGCGACGCCGCGCGCCAGCTGCCAGAAGTGACCATCGGTCTGGTCCTGCAGCCCGGCCGCGCCGGAGAGGTCGGCCCCAGCCATCGAGCCGATGTTGATCGAACGGCCATCGGGCATGATCACCCGGTTCCAGGCGATTAGGGCGCGGCTTTGGCCATAGGCGACCTGGCTGTCGTATTGGCCGATCAGGCGCGAGCCCTGCGGGATGAGCACCGTAGCGCCGGTCCTGTGGTCGTAGACCGGCTCGGTGACCTGGGCGATCACCTGGCCCGGCAGATCGGAGTTGATCGCCGTGATCAGGGCGGCCGAGATGATGGTGCCGGCCTTCACCTCCCAAGGGCTGATCGGCGCCTGCAAGGGGTTGGTCAGATAGTCATCGACCCTCGCGCCGGCCGCGAACTGGCGCTTGCCGGCCTGGCCATTGGCCGGCTGCACGTCGCCGGCCGCCGGCGCAGACGCCGTGCCGAAGCCAGGCGCCAGAGCCGCCGCCAGCATCGGCGCCGGATCGGGAGTCTGCGAGGCGGCCTGCGGCTGAGCCTGGGCGCCGCCGAAGAACGGGCTGGCCGCGCGGGCGGCCAACGCCTGCTCGCGCGCCGCCTGAACGGCAGGATCCACCGGCGCCGGTTGCCCGGGCTGGCCAGCGGCCGGCGCCGTCCCGACAGGGGGCGGATGCGCGTCCGGCGGCGGCAGGCTCGCCGTACCCGGCCGAACCGCCGGATCGGCGTAGCCGGCCGCGTAGCGGGTGGCGATCTCCGGCGTCTGCGGGCTCGATGTGTCGGCGGCGTTCTGCGTATCGTCGGGCCGGCCCTTGGCGGCGTGCGCCCCGCCAAAGCCCAGATAGAACCCGCCGGCCACGAGGCTGGCCAGGACGGCGGCGCCCGCCATCAGATACTTGCGGTTCCAGCGGGTGACCGGGGACCGGGGCGCACTGAGCACGCTCGCCGAGCTGGCTTTGCGTTCGGGCTCGTGAGACGGCTGCCCGTCAAGCGGCCGGTCTGGGGGAAGGTGGCTCATCGATCAGCCCCGATCCCGGGTGCGGGTGATCCGCACGACCGTCTGGTTCTTTTCTCCAAGCCGCAGCTCGGCCACGTCGATCAGGCGGTCCACGATGTAGTAGCCGCCCAGGTAGCGGTAGTTGACCAGTTGGACCTGCTTGTCCGACCCGATCAGGAACAGCGGCGGCGCCTCGGTCGCGGCCATGTTGGTCGGGAACTGGATGTAGGTTTTCAGGCCGTCGTCGAACACCCGGATCGGCTGCCAGCTGGGCTTGCCCGAATGGATCGGCCTGATGTCGTAGCCGAAATGCAGCTGGTCGATGGCCAGCCCGGAGGCCACGACCGACTGGGCTTCAGCGGCGCGAGCCGCCTGGGCCTCGCGCAGCTGCTCTTGCGGATAATTCCAGCTGATGACGCTTGTATAGGTGTCGCCCTCGTAGCTGCGGGCGTCCAGGAGGTAGGTCCGCTGGTCCGTGGTCAGGATGATATTGGTCCGCAGGTTCCCGCGGACCGGCTTGACCATCACGATGACCTGCTGCGACGCGCCCGCGCCCTGGATGGTCTCGCCGAGCACCCATCGAATGGTGTCGCCGGCCGCCTTGGAGATCAGCTTCTCGCCCGGCCGCAGGGTGATGGCGGTGAGGAAGTGCGGACTGGCGTGGACCGTGTAGAGCCGACCCGGCTCGAAGTCGTAGTAGAGCGCCGAATTGATGTAGGCGCCGGAGGTCGGGTAGTCGCGCGCGCCGCTGTTGGCCGATTGCACCGTGCTCAACGGACCCGGCCGGGCATAGGTCCGGAGCGTCGAACGTCGATGGAGCCGCCGGGTGGGCGTCGCCGTCGTCTTGACGACCGGCGCGACGCTCGTGGTCGTCGTCGTGGTGACCGCACTGGCTGCAACGGGGTGGGGGGCGAGCCCGGGCGCGGGCGCGGGCGCGGGAATGACCGGTCGGGTGGTCACCGAATGCGGCGCCACAGCCTGCGCCAGCGCGGCCCCGCTGCTTGCCGCCGCCAGAACGGTCACCAAGCCGGCGACGCCCCAGTCGCGGAGGGATTTAACTCTCATGGCGCTCATAGCTCGCGACTCCACTGAAATGCGGTGATGAAGATGCCCAGCGGGTTGGCCCGCAGCTCGGCCTCGTTCTTCGGGGGGTTGATCTTGGCGGTGAAGAGCCCGGTCCAGTTCTCGGTGACGCCGGAGGTCCCGGCGTTGAACTGCGTCTCGCGCCACTGCACCTGGTAGGTGCTCGGACTGCGGGCCAGGACCGAGACGATCTCCACATTGATCGCCTGGGTGCCGGCGTTGGCGAACGGATCATTGGCCTTGGCGTAGGTGTTGAGCTGGCCGATCGCCGGGCCGGCGACGAAGTGATAGGCGCCGGTCCAGTTGTCCCGGATGACGATGGGATCGATGCTTTTGGAGCGGGTGCGCCGCACCCAATCGGCCAGGAAGTAGCCGATCTCCGCCGTCGTCGGCTGGTAGGTCCGGCCTGCCAGCTCGATGCGGCCGGGCCGGGCGTATTTGTCGATCGGCACGACGTAGGTGGCGATGTTGGTGTTGCTGGCTTCATAGATGAAGCCGCCCAGCGCCAGCGCGGCCAGGCCCATGCAACCGAAGGCGGCCATGCGCCAGTTCTTGGCCTGGACGACGGCGGAGCCGATCCGGTTGTCCCATTCCCTGGAGGCCCGCAGGTAGGGGCTCTCGACCGGCGCCGAGCTGCCATATCGATCATTGGGGCGTTTGAAGGGGTTCATCTACGCTCGTCTCACTGGGGTTAAGCCTCCGGCTCGGGATCGCGGCGGGTCGCCGTGGCGGACATTCCGGGGCCCTGGCTGTCGCCGCCCGCAGTAGCGGCCGCCGCGGCGCCGCGCGCCGCGCCGGTCAGGCCATCGCCCCGACGGGCCTCGGCTCGGGCCACAAGAGAGGCGCCGCCAGGGGAAGGCGTAGGGGAGGGCTTGCTCGGCTGCGGCTCCGGAGGCGGAGCGGCCTCGGACGAAACGCCGCCACCGGCGGCACGGTCGGCCGAGGCGTCCGGAGAGGCCGGCGATTTGGGGCCGCTGGGCCCGGGGCCGGATCCTGACGGAGAACCGCCACCGCCGGAGGGGCCACCACCACTCGGCCCGCCGGAATTGATGGCGCCGGACGCGGCGCGGGCCGCGGCGACTTGCCCCCCGCCGCCCACCAGGCTGCCCACGGCTCCGGCGACCGCGCGACCGGCCAGGGCGACGCCGGCGGCGCCGGCGGCCACACCGGCCGCGCCCATCAGCGCGCTGCCCGAGTTGAGCTGCGGGCCACCTGAGATCAGCGCGCCGGCGATGGCCGGGATCTTCAGTGCCAGCATCATCAGGAAGATCGCGGCCAGCAGCAGGCCGCATTCCTCCGGGACCGTGGGCTCGGGAGACAGGGTGTAGGTGTTGAAGATGTTCAGGCCGACGCCGAGAATGACGCCGAGCGCCATGAACTTCAGACCGACCGAGACGACGTAGCCGATCGACCGCTCGGCCAGAAACGAGGTCTGCGTCAGCACCCCGAAGGGGATCGTCACGAACGCGATCAGGGTCACGAGGTGGAACTCGATGATCGTGATCGCGACCTCGATCGCCAGGATGATGAAGGCGAGCAGGATGCCGATCGCCGCCACCGCGGCGACGATGATCATGTCGATATGCTGCAGCGCCCCGAAGCCGCCGTTCTGGGAGGCGAGCTCGCCGATGTACTGGATGATCTGCAGGAAGATTTTGAAGCCGGCTTCCACGGCGCGGGTCGGCGCGCTCATGAAGTCGCCGATGCTGGCGCCTCCGCCGGCTTTGAGGCCGAGCTGACCAAAGCCGGTGACGACGGTCACCGTCAGGGAGTGCCAGTTCCCGACCAGCCAGGCGAAGAACCCTACCACCAGGATTTTTCGGACGAGCGGGGCGATGACGTTCTGGGTTTCATCGACCGCCCACATGATGGCGGTGAGCACGATGCTGATGACGACGAGCGTGCCGAGAACAACCTGAACATCGCCCGAAATGACGCCGAAGCCGCTGTCGATCTGGGTCGTGAACCGAGTGATGAACTCGTCGAGCGCTGATGTGCCGGCTGTCGCCATTGCGAAAATGTCCTTGGAGATTTCCCCTCGTTCAGAAGGTCTTGGCGTCCTTCAGGGCGCTGTCTTTTGGCTTCCAGTAGTAGGGAGAGCAGGGGTCCTTGCTGTCGCGGATGTTGGGGTCCGGACACTTGCGACCGGCCGCCGGGACCGGCTCGGCCTTCTGACCGGCCGACGGCTGCGCGGCCTCTCGGCTGCAGCCAGCAAGGCCGAGGCACATCAGGGCGGCGAGCAAGGCCGCAGATCTCAGGGATATGACCATCAGAAACTCGTTGCCTTGGAGAGGCTGCTGCCCTGGGGCGTCCACTGGGTGGCGCGTTGGGTCTCGGCGCGGGCGGCGATGGCGCCGGCCTGCTGTTGGGCCAGGATGGTGTCCTGGGTGCGGGCCTGGGCAATGAGGATGGTCTGCAGGCCCTGCAGCTGAGTGCTCAAGGCCGCCAGAAGCTGGTTGGTGGCCTGGACGGCGGCCGTCTGGCCCGCGGCGCCCTGCGACGCGGCGACCGCACTATTCACGGCGCCGGCCGTCGTCGCCTGCGACCGGACCAGCTGGTTCTGGGCCGCCATCGAATCCTGCATGGTCAGCCGGCTGTTGCTCTCCCAGCTGGCGAGCCTCTGACGGATCTGAGCGAAGCTCTGGCCGGTCATGTCCGACGGGTAGGTCTGCTGGAACTGCTGGGCGATGTTCTGGCTGTTGTAACCGATGGCCTGGGCCTGCTGGAGCAGCTGGGTGGCCTGCTGATTGATCTGCGTCAGAGGCTGGGTGACGTCGGTCCCCAGCTTCTGCAGCATCGCCACCTGGTTGGTGATCTGAGACTGAAGCTGCTCGATCTGGCGCAGGCTGTTGGCGACCTGGGAGGTCATCTGGGCGATGGCGGCCGGATCGATGACCGTCATCTGCGCGCGCGCCGGCGGGGGCGTCGCGGCGGACATCCCCATCGCCAAGACCGCGATCGCGGCCGTCGTCGACAACAACTTACGCATGATGAGTGTCCTTCGCTGGGGGGATGGCAGAGTGGGGGAGGGGCCAGAGGCCCGCCGCGGCCGCCCGCTCAAAAAGCGGCTCGGTCCGCTGCCGGAAGATCACCGCGGCGGCAAAGAGAACGAAGCCGGCCAGCATCAGGAAGAAATTGTGGTGGAGGATCGTGCCAAAGACGGCGAAGAACCCCGGAGCGGCGAGCGCCAGGAAAAACAGCCGGCGCCGGCGCCGGTTGGCGACCCACGCCAGGGGGAGACGCCGGGCAAGCCAGGCGAGCCGCGCGAGATCGCGCGCGCTGAGCGGCGATGGCTCGGGCCCGAGGTCGCGGCCACCGTCGGCATCCGAGACGATCAAACCATCCATCACGCTACCTTCGGATGGGCGGCGTCACGCTGGGCGGCAAGGTAGCTGGCCACGGCCGCCTGGCCCTTGGCGGCGAAGAACCGTTCGCAGAATTGCGCGGCGCCATGCTCGGCCAGCAACCGGGTCATGAGTTGCTGATCGCCCGGCGACGAGGATCCCACGACCGCGAGGGAGAAGGGACCAAGGCCCAGTTCGAACAGCCGGTTGCCCGACATCGACTGGTAGTAATATTCGCGCTTGGGCGTGGCGTTGGCGATGATCCGGATCTGCTGGGGATTCAGGCCGAAGCCCTGGTAAAGCTCGGCGATCTGCGGCGTCTGGGCGTCCGGATTGGGCAGGAAGACCCGGGTTGGGCAGCTCTCGATCAGCGCCGGAGCGATCGAGGACCGGGCGATGTCGGCCAGGCTCTGCGTGGCGAACACGACCGCGACATTGAACTTCCGAAGGGTCTTCAGCCACTCGCGGATCTTCGCCGCGAACGAGCCCTGGTCGAGGAACAGCCAGGCTTCGTCGAGAATGAGCAGGGTCGGCCGACCGTCGAACCGCTTCTCCAGGGTGCGGAAGATGTAGGTCAGGACGGGGGCCAGGGCGGACTTGTTGCCCATCAGCTCGGCCATCTCGAAGGTCTGCCAGGAGCCCGCCTTGAGCGTGTTCTGGTTGGCGTCGAGAAGATGTCCGTGGGGTCCGCTCAGGGTGAAGGGCTTGAGCGCCGCCTTGACGCCGTGGTCCTGGATGGTCGCCGCCAGCAGGGTCAGGGTCCGCTGTTCGCGGGGCCCGGCGGCGAGATTACGCAGACCGCTCCAGATCTCTTCCTTGACCTGAGGGGTGATCGACACGCCCTCGGCCGCCACGAGATCCTGCACCCACTCCTGGGTCCACGACCGATCATCGGCGGTGTCGATGTCCGCCAACGGTTGGAAGGCGAGTTCACTTTCCTCGCTGCCCAGGGCGTAGAACTGGCCGCCGGTCAGCAGGGTCGCGGCCCGTGAGCTGGCGCCCTTGTCGAAGAAGAAGACCTGGGCCTCGGGATAGCGGAGCCACTGCACCGCGATGGCGTTCAGCAGCACCGATTTGCCGGCGCCCGTCGGGCCGACGATCATCGTGTGGCCGACGTCGCCCTGATGCAGATCGAACCGGAACGGCGTGGTCCCGGCCGTGCGGGTGAACATCAAAGGCGGCTGGGCGCCGGGGTGGCCGCGCTTGGCGCACTCGGACCCGAGGTGTTCATTGCGCGTCGGGCCGGGCCAGATGGCCGACATCGGCATCATGTCGCAAAGGTTCAGCGACGAGACGAGGGGCCGGCGCAGATCGGCATAGGCTTGGCCGGGCAAGCTGCCGATCCAGGCCTCGACGGCGTTGACGTCCTCGACCTTGCAGACGAAGCCGACCCGGTTGATGGCGCTTTCGACCTCGCGGACCCGGTCGGCCAACCGGTCGGGATCGGTGTCCATCAAGGTCACCGTCGGCGTGAAATAGCCGATGGAGGCGTAGTCGCCGCCGAGGATGGCCAGCGCCGCATCGGCGTCCATCGACTTGGCGGCGGCGTCGGGATCCTCCAGGACCGAGGGCTCCCGCGTGATGGCCTCCTTCAGCAGCGCCATGACGCCCTTGCGCTTGGCGAACCAGCGCTTGCGGACCGTGGTCACGGCCTTGCGGGCGTCCTCCTTGTCGAGCGGCAGGAAGCGGCAAACCCAGCGGTAGCTGATGCCCAACTCGTTCAGGCGGTCCAGCAGGCCCGGCGAAGAGGTCGCCGGGTAGGCGCGCACCGAGATTGTCCGCACATAGCTGCCGCCCAGGCGTGGCAGGAGGCCGCCCTGGAAATCGTCGTCCGTCAGGAAGGCGTCGAGATAGGCCGGGGTCTCCGGCGCCTTGACGTAGTGGCGCTTGGTGGAGATGCAGCCATGCAGATAGGTGAGCGTCTCGTCGTCGGAGAGTTCGTGAACCTCCGGCATGATCGCGGTCAGGATGTCAGCGATCTGGCGCACCGTGCTGAGGAAATCGCTCAGGGCCGCGCGGTACATGCCGGCCGCGCCGCGCCCTGAAGGCGCGTTCTCCAGCAGCAGGCTCTCGGCCGTGCTGACCGCCTCCTCGGGCGGGAGGTAGGTGAAGGTCAGGAAGTAGCGGCTCTCGAAGTGCCGCTCGTGACCCTCAAACGCCTCGCGGCGCTCCTCGTCGACCAGGTCGGAGACGAGATCGGGAAACTGGCTGGCCGGATAATCCTGCGAGGCCGCCCGCAGCGCCTCGATGTGCAGGCACCAGCGCGAGCCCAGGCGGCGAAGGGCGTTGTTCAGCTGGGCGCGGGTGGCGACCAGGCCGGCGTCCGTCGAACTGGCCAGATCGGGACCCCGAAAGGCCAGGGTCTTCTGAAAGCTGCCGTCCTTGTTGAGGATAAGGCCAGGACCGATCAGCGCCACCCACGGCAAATGATCGAACAGGCGATCAGCCTTGGGGCGGTATTCGCGCAGGTAGAGCATGGGCTGTCCTCTGCGATTGGGGCCGGATCGGGCGTCGAAGGCGCCCATCTGGGCGCTGGATAGGGTTCGGTCGCGCGCCGACAAAGGGCGCGCCCTTCGTCAGGCGTCCAGGTATGGCCGTTGGCGGATGTGCCGCCCGAGGGCGTCGAAGAAGTAGGGGTCGCGCTTGTTGAGCCAGTAGCAGGCGACGTGAATGGCCAGGCCGACGGGCAAGCCGATCAGGGGAACCTGGAGGCCCAGCGCCAGGACCGCCGTGAGCGTGCCGTTCAGAATGGCGATCATTCGCGGAACGCCTGCGATCGTCACCGGCTCCGAAAGGGAGCTGTGGAAGGCGATCTC
>JANYET010000020.1 GCA_025359785.1 Alphaproteobacteria bacterium
CTCGCCCATCTCGGGGGGCTCGTCGCTGTCCTCGGCGTCGGGGTCTTCCTCCGCCTGCATCATCTGGGAATCGGCGTCGTCGCTCTCGCGGTGGGTCGCCTCGTTCTCGTCCATGGACGACTGCTGCGGCGACTGGCCCTCGCCGTCGCCTTCGTCGTTGTCGTCGCTCGACTCGGGCTCGCCCTCTTCGCCGCCATCCTGATCGTCCGGCTGGTCGGGCGCGTCGGAGAGGTCGTCGCCCATCTTCAGGTCGCGCAGGATGGCGCGCGCGATGCGGGCAAAGGCCTTCTGGTCCTGCACGGCCTCGGTCAGCCGGTCGAGGTCGGCGCCGGCCTTGGCCTCGATCTCGTCGCGGAACAGGTTGACCAAGGGCTGTGCCGAGGCCGGCGGCGCGTCGCCGGTCAGCCGCTCGCGGACCATCAGCTGAACCACGTCGGCCAGCGGCGGGTTGGCCAGCGCCTCGATCTGGTTGAAGGCCCGCTTGGCCCAGGCCTGCTCGTGAACGGCCTTGAGGTTTTCTCTGACCCCACCCAAGGCGTTGGCGCCGATGGCCTCCAGGCGGGCCTGTTCGATGCCGTCATAGATCGGCTGGCCCTGGACGGTGGCGGGCCGGGTCTTGGCGTGGGCGACCGCGTCGTGGTGGGCGATGCGCAGCGCCATCTGGTCGGCGAAGCCGCGGATGCGGGCCGCGTCGATCGGCGTCAGGTCGCGCGGCGGATGCGGCAGCACCGCGCGGTTACCGGAAAGCTGCGGCCCCTCGCCGGAATAGACGATCTCCAGGTCCGGCGATTCGGCGAGCGACCGCGTCGCGTTGATCAGCGCGCGCTTGAAGGGCTCCAGCGGACTTTCCGGGTTCTTGGGCATCAGAGGTGTCTTAGATCAGCGCAGCTGGCGGGTGAACCAAGGAATCGCTTACCGCCCCGGCAAAGCGGCGGGCGGTCGCGGAACGCCACGGCCAAGCCTGCGTTTGGCTTTTCGGGTCCCGCATCCCGCGGGGGTTTCGAGGAGAGAGCGTCATGCTCAAGTGGGCTTTGATTTTCGCCGTGATCGCTCTGATCGCCGGCGGCCTGGGCTTCGGCGGCGTCGCGGGCGCGGCGGCCGGCATCGCCAAGATCCTGTTCTTCCTGTTCGCGGTCGGCTTCGTGATCTTCCTGGCGCTCGGCGTCATGGCCGGCAAGAAGCTCAGCGGGAACTGACGGACAGGTTTAGGCAGTAGAGAAGGGCCGGGCTCGCTCCCGGCCCTTTGCTTTTATGCTCGTCATCCTCGGGCTTGTCCCGGGGATCCAGAAACACCGGCCTGTCGAAATCATCCGCCAACCACGGCGTTTCTGGATGGCCGGGACAAGCCCGGCCATGACGATCCCTATTTTGGCGACCGTCTCTTACTTCTTCGCCAGATACGCCTTCGACTCCGCACCGACGATGTCCACCAGGTTGCCCATGGCGAGGTTGGCGTCGATCAGGTGCAGGCCCCAGGCGGCGTTGACCTGGCCGCCCGTCACCACGTCACCCTCGATGGTGTCGGTGCGCGGGTCGGCGGGGACGGCGTTCACATGGACTTCCAGATAGCTGAAGCCGTTCTTCTCCACACACTCGGCGCTGAGCAGTCCGGGCGCCGAGATGAACGGCGTTGTCGGGTTGGGCTTGCCGGCCACCCAGACGGTCTTCGGCATCGCCTGGCCGGAGATCGCCGGGCTGTTGCCGAGATAGGCGTGCAGCGCGCCCTTGCCCCCGCCGAGCGCGGCCGGGTTCACGCACGCCGCGATCTGGCCCTCGGCCGGCGCCTTGCCGAACAGGCTGGTGGGCGGCGGCGGAACGGTGTCGCGGAACGACGCATAGGCTATGACGCAGCCGGTCTGGCTGGCCGCCTTGCAGAGCGGCATCGACTTGAAGAGGCCGGTGTCCTTGCCCTTATCGACCGGCAGACGGGTGCCCATCAGGATCGCCGAGATGACCTTGGCCTGCACCGGCTTGCCGTCGATCTCCTTGGCGATCAGCTGGGTCAGCACGCCCGACCCCTGGGAATGCCCGATCAGCACCACGCCGCGGCCCTTGTTCTCGTTGGCCAGATAGTAGTTCCAGGCGTCCAGCACGTCGCCATAGCCGACCGCCCGCGTCGCCGGATCGGCCGAGCCCGGCATCGGCTTGCCGCTCTGCCCGGCCCTGAGCGCGGTCAGGGTGAACTGGCGATAGAGCGGCGCATAGATCCGGCACTTGGCCCCGAACCGCGCCAGCTGCGCCTTGACGACGCTCAGCTCCTCGGGCCCCGCGTTCATGTCGGACACCACGCCCGGATCATTGGAGACCGTCGGATAGACATAGAAGCAGTCGACCGGCGCCTTGGGATTGGCCGCGAATTTCTCGACGCTCTCCGACCCGTCGGCCTTGACCACGGTGGTCGTCAGGTCGATGGCGCAAGCGTCCCCCGGCTTGCCGGTCCAGCACAGCCAGGCCGCCTTGTCGGCGTAGTTGTTCTTGGCCATCGGCGGCTGGGCCGAGCCGGCCTGCGCCTGCGCGGCGAACCCCGGCGCGATGATCGCGGCGCTCACGGCGAACGCGCTCAATAGTTTCCTGGACATATCTTCCCCCTGGCAATGCTTGTTGGTCAGCAATGCCGGTAAGGATGGGGCGGTGGCGAGGTGCGGTCCAGCGTGATGTTCGGCTGGCGATCCCGGCTTAAGCCGCCTGGTCCAGACGCTCGACGATCCACATCTTGATCAAGACCGCGCGCGCGGTCTTCAGGCGGCGGAAAAAGGGTAAGCGCCCCAAAGGTTCAACCCCGGAAAATGAAGGAAGAGCGACCCCTCTGCGCTCGGCCTTAGGCCACCCGCACCCGCGCCGTGCTCTCTGGGAGATCCGTCCCGAACGCGCGCTGGAAGAACTCGGCGACGGTGCCGCGTTCCAGTTCGTCGCACTTGTTGAGGAAGGTCATGCGGAACGCGAGCGCGATGTCGCCATCGAAGATCTCGGCGTTCTGGGCCCAGGTGATCACCGTCCGGGGGCTCATGACGGTGGAGATGTCGCCGTTCATGAAGGCGTTGCGGGTCATGTCGGCGACCCGGACCATGGCGGCGATGGTGCGCTTGCCGTCGGCGGTGTCATAGGTCGGCGACTTGGCCAGCACGATCTCGGCCTCCACGTCGTGGGCCAGGTAGTTGAGCGTGGTGACGATCGACCAGCGGTCCATCTGGCCCTGATTGATCTGCTGGGTGCCATGATAGAGCCCCGTCGTGTCGCCCAGGCCGATGGTGTTGGTGGTGGCGAACAGCCGGAAATAGGGGTTCGGGCGGATCACCCGGTTCTGATCGAGCAGGGTCAGCTTGCCCTGCGCCTCCAGCACGCGCTGGATCACGAACATCACGTCGGGGCGGCCGGCGTCATATTCGTCGAAGACCAGCGCGATGGGGCGCTGGATGGCCCAGGGCAGCATGCCCTCGCGGAATTCGGTGATCTGCTTGCCGTCCTTCAGGACGATGGCGTCCTTGCCGACCAGGTCGATGCGGGAGACGTGGCTGTCGAGGTTCACCCGGACCAGCGGCCAGTTGAGGCGCGCCGCCACCTGTTCGATGTGCGTCGACTTGCCGGTGCCGTGGAAGCCCTGGACCATGACGCGGCGGTTGTGCGCGAAGCCGGCGATCAGCGCCCGGGTGGTCTCCGGATCGAACTTGTAGGCCTCGTCCAGGTCCGGCACGTGGCTGTCGCGCGTGGTGAAGGCCGGAACCTTGGCGTCGAAGTCCACCCCGAACAGGTCGCGGGCGTTGACCTCGTGATCCGGCACGAGCGTCAGGAGCTTGTCTTCTTCGGTGTCGAAAGCTGTCATGGCGCCGGTTCGATTACAGGCTTGCCGAGACGGAAGCAAACAGGTGTTTGTAGCGGGCGCATGCCCGTCAGAGGCGTGAGGAGTGGAGGTCACACCCATGGACGCCGTACTGGACTATCGAACGATCCAGGTCACGCCCCAGCCGAGCGGCTTCGGCGCGGAAATCACCGGGCTGGACCTGACCCACCCGCTGGCCCCCGACGTGCTGGCCGACGTCAAGGCCGCCTGGGCGCGGCACGGCGTGGTGGCCTTCCCGGATCAGCCGATCGGGCTGGAGGCGCTGGAGGCCTTCACCCTGCAGATGGGCGGCTTCGGTCACGACCCCTACATCAAGCCGATGGCCGGCCATCCGAACGTGCTGGAGCTGCGCCGCGAGCCGGACGAGAAGGCCACCAACTTCGGCGCCGGCTGGCACTCCGACTGGAGCTTCCAGGCGAGCCCGCCGGCCGCGACCCTGCTGCATTCCAAGGTGATCCCGCCGGTCGGCGGCGACACCCTGTTCGTCGACGCGGCCCGCGCCTACGAGGCGCTGTCGCCGACGATGCAGGCGATGCTGGCGCCGCTGCAGGCGATCCATTCGGCCAAACAGTCCTATGGGACCAAGGGGGTGTTCTCGCAGGATACCGAGAAGCGGACCCTGCAGATCATCGTCTCGGCGGAGGCCGATACGTCCCTGACCCACCCGCTGGTCCGCACCCATCCGGTCACCGGCCGCAAGGCGCTGTTTGTCTCGCCGGTCTACACAGTGGGCATCGCCGACCTGACGCCGGAGGAGGCCAAGGCGATCCTGGGATTCCTGTTCGCCCACCTGACCCAGGAGGCGCTGATCTATCGCCACCATTGGCGCGAGCAGATGCTGCTGATGTGGGACAACCGCTGCACCATGCACTTCGCCGAGGGCGGCTACGATGGCCACCTGCGGCTGATGCACCGTACGACCGTGGCGGGGGACGCGCCGGTCTGAGCCTCCTTCCCCTCGGACTTCGTCTCGAGGAAGAGGCGAACCTCAGCGCTTAGGCGGCGCCTCTGCGCGGCGCCTTCGGTTTGGCGCCCCCCGTGCAGGTCGCCGCGTGGATCTGGGCGGTGAGGTCGTTGTTGACCTTGATCAGGCGATGGACGTCGTCCTGGATCTTCAGCAGGGCCTCGGCGTCCATGTAGGTCTGCAGGGCCTGCTTGTCGGAGGCGGCGGCCGAGACCTTCTGGCCGACCATGATCACCGACAGCAGGACCAGCTGCAGGAAGGTCTGGGCGATCCAGGCGATCAGCGGCGCGGTGCCGCCCTTGATAGCTTCCGGCAGGCTGACCAGGGCGAGCGCCGCGAAGGCGTAGGCGCACCACATGGTGCCCACCGTGTTGGTGATGACGATGGCGATCCGGCCGTTGAGGCCAACGTGCTCGTCCTTGCGCAGATGCGGCCCGGCCTTGGCGCGATCTGCGATCCGCGAATGAGGCGTGTGCTCGATAGTCATGGGTTGCAACCTGGTTATCGCGCTCGCCTGAGCGCAGGCCCGGCTTAGGACCGCGCCTCGAGACGGTCAACGCGGGCGGCGCTTCCTTGTCGGCTGTCTAAAGCCCGATCTGGCTAAAGCTCGATCTGGCTAAAGCTCGATCTGGAGCAGCTGGGGCTTGGCCGCCAGCGCGGCGGGCGGGACGGCGCGGGCCTCCGGCGGCCGGACGCCCATTCGACGGCCGGCCAGGGCGTCGGTCAGCCGCTTGGCGAAGGCCGCGACGGTGAACGGCTTCGACAGGAAGCTGTTGGCGCCCAGGGCGCCGGCCTCGATGACGCGCGCCTCGGTGGCGTGCGACGAGATGATGATGATCGCCAGGTTGGAGATGTTCGGCTCCGGCGAGGCGCGAATGAGCCGCGCGAAGCCCAGGCCGTCCTCGCCGTCCATTTCGATGTCGGCGAGCACGAGGTCGATGTTGTGCGCTTTCAGAATGGACAGGCCCGTGGCGCAGGCGCCGGCGCGATAGATTTTGGTGATCCCGAGGCCCCGCAGGACCTCCGCGATCAGTGTGCGCGTGTTGGCATTGTCGTCGAGCACCAGGACCGCAAGGTTGCGGAGGTCCATATACTGACGCTCAGATTGCATCGACTGATTTTGCATTCTGAGATGGCCGCCCGAGCATTTGTTACGTTGTGGACACACGTCTAGGGCGGCGTTTCCTAATTCTTACCTAACGTCGTTCGGCCGTCCGAAAAGATTTCTTGCCCGAGGGGAATCGGCCTGCGACCTAGGATATATACGTAGGCCAACTCACGGTTGCCGATAGACCTTTCCGCCCTTCATCACGAAGCGGATTTCCTTCAGCGCGGCGATCTGTTTCGTGGGGTCTCCGGCCACCGCCGCCAGGTCGGCGAGGTAGCCGGCTTTCACCTGGCCCAGGCGGTCTTCGCGGCCGAGAATCCTGGCGTTGGTCGCCGTCGCCGCGGTCAGCGCCTGCACCGGCGTCATGCCGTCCCGCACCATCCAGGCGAGCTCGCGCCAGCTCTCGCCGTGCGGGAAGACCCCCACGTCGGAGCCCGCGCCGATGGTCACGCCAACGCTCAGCGCCAGGCGGAAGGCGCGCTCGGCGGCCTGCATCGCCGGCGTCGGCGGGCTGGCGCCGGGCACATAGTGCTGAAAGTAGATCGCGGTGGCCTCGGGCGCGGTGAGCGTCGGCACATAGGCCACGCCCTTGATCTTCATCAGCCGGAAGGTGGCCTCAGACGCGCCATAGCCGTGCTCGATGGTGTCGACGCCGGCGGTGACCGCATTGCGCACGCCCTCGTCGCTGGCGGCGTGGACGGCGACCGGACGGCCGGAGGCGTGGGCGACCTGGACCGCGGCCTCCATCTCCTTTTCGCTCAAGGTCGGCCGGGTCGCGCCGTCGGGGCCGGTGCGGTAGTCGGCGTAGAGCTTGATCCAGTCGGCGCCGAGGGCCGCCTGTTCGCGCACCGCCTTGATCATCTCCGTCTCGCCGGAGACCTCCTGGGCGCCCTGCGGCAGGTCGATGTCGGCGCGGTAGCCCTTCTTCGGGCCATAGGCGCCGGTGGCGACGATGGCGCGGGTGGCCACGAACAGGCGGGGTCCCGTGACGATGCCCTCCTCGATGGCGCGTTTCAGCTGCACGTCGGCGTCGCCCGCGCCCTCCGTGCCGAGGTCGCGTTCGGTGGTGAAGCCGCTCATCAGGGTCCGCGCGGCGTCGCGGCCGGCGCGCAACACGCGGTAGGCCGGCGGCTCCTTCAGCACCTGATCGTCCCAGAGGGCTTCGTTGTAGGCGTGCAGCAGCAGGTGCGAATGCAGCTCGATCAGGCCGGGGATCAGGGTCTGGCCGGGCAGCGCGATCACCTGCGCGCCGGCCGGGACCCGCACGGAGCCCCTGGGCCCGACGCCGGTGATCCTGTCGCCCTCGACCGCCACCACCCAGCCGGTGTGCGGCGCCGCGTCGCCGGCGCTCCACACAGCGGAGGGCTCCAGCAGATAGCGGGTCGGCTCGGCGCCATGCGCCCCGCTCGACCCCGCAAGCGCCGCCAAAAACCCTAGAAGGTACGTTTGCACCGCAATTGACTCCTAAATAGGGAGTGATAGGTAATAATGAAGAACATCAAGAGCTCACGACTCCCATGTCCGAAGAAGTCTACACGGTCGAGCAGTTCGCCGAACGGCTGAAGCTTCATCCCAAGACCGTGCTGCGGTTCATCAAGGATGGCCGCTTGCGCGCGGTGAAGGTCGGCAAGTCCTATCGCATCCTGCGCACCGAGATGGAGGCGATGACCGGGGCGTCGCCGGAGGCCTACCGCATCGCGGGCTCGGAGCTCGAGGCTATGCTCAGCCAGCGGGACGCCCGCAGCCGCGCGCGGGTCACCAGCGTCGTGGATGTCCCAGACGTCGCGCCGGACGCCGCGCAGCGGCTGGCGCGCCTGTTGCCGGCGGCGCGCATGGGCCAGGAAGCCCATCCCGATCCGATGAGCATCGACGTGGTCTACGACCCGGCCCGGCGCCATCTCAAGGTGCTGATCGTCGGCTCGCCGGCCGACACCGCCGCCATGCTGAAGATCGTCGACGTCCTGGCCGAGGGCTGAGCGTGGACGGCGTGCAAGAGATCGCGGGGCGTCCGGTCTATGTCTGCGCGGACGAGGGTTCATGCCTGGCTGAGTACCGCGAACTCACCGGCCTGATCGGCGACCTCTTCAGCATCGACGCGAGGATCGTGGCCATCCCGCTCGGCCGGCTTGGCCCCGACTTCCTGCGGCTCTCCAGCGGCGTCGCGGGCGAGGTGCTGCAGAAGCTGGTGACCTATAGATTCCAGATCGCCGTGGTGGGTGACGTCTCGGCGGCGGCCGTCCGAAGCGCGCCGCTGCGTGACTTCATCGGCGAGTCCAATCGCGGCCGGACCGTCTGGTTCGTGGACGACCTGGCCGCGCTGGAGGCGCGGCTCGCCGCTTACGGCAAGGCGTAGGCGATCACCGCGTCGCCCTGGCGCTCCTCGTCGACCTTGGCCGAGCCGCCGGCGGCGATCACCACGTACTGCTTGCCCCCGACCTGATAGGTCATCGGCGTCGCATGCGCGCTGGCCGGCAATTCGGCGGACCAAAGCAGCTTGCCGGTCTCGGCCGAAAAGGCGCGAAGCGTCCGGTCCATCGTCCCGCCCTGGAAGATCAGGCCGCCGGCGGTGACGATCGGGCCGCCCAGTACGATCGAGCCCTGGGCGATATGGCCGACCCCCGGCGCGACCTCCTCGAGAGATCCCAGCGGGACGCGCCAGACGATCCTGCCGGCGTCCAGGTCCACCGCCATCAGCTCGCCGAACGGCGGCTTGACGCACGGCAGGCCGGAGGGCGCGCGCAGGAAGTCGCGGCTCATGGCGTAGGGCGTGCCGATCTGCATCGTGGTCTCGGCGCGCAGGTCGCCGTGGTCGCCGCCCTTGAATTTGTCGGCGGGGATCATGCGGATCTTGGCCGGCAGGTTAGTCACCGAGACGATCAGGCGACCGTGGCCCGCGTCCCAGGCAAATCCGCTCCAGTTGATGCCGCCGACGTTGCCGGGAATGGCCAGGGTTCCGGCCTCGCTGGGTGGCGAGAACATCGCGGTCCCACTCATGGCGGCCAGCTGGGCGGCGCACCATTTGCGGTCGCCATCCGAGATCGCCCAGACATCCGCCGCGCTCAGCGACTGCGGCACGAGCGGCGGGGTGGCGGTTGGAAACGGCTGTGTGGGCGAACTCGTCTCGCCCTGGAGCGCGCTCCGCGGGACGGCCCGTTCCTCCACGGGCAGCACCGGCTTGCCGGTGGCGGGATCGAGCACGAAGACCATGCCGGTCTTGTTGCCCGCGATGACCACGGGCGTGGCCTTGCCCTTGAGCTTCAACGTCGTGGCTAGCGGCGCGGCGGCGGTGTCGTAGTCCCAGAGGTCGTGGTGGACCAGCTGGAAGCCCCACTTGAGCTTGCCGGTCCGCGCGTCCAGGGCGACCACCGAATTGGCCCAGCGGTTGTCGCCGGGCCGCAGTCCGCCCCAATAGTCGGGGCTGGCGCTGCCGGTCGGCACATAGACCAGGTGGCGGGCCGGATCGGCGCTGAGCACCGACCAGGCGTTGCCGGCGCCGGTCTTCCAGGCCGCGTCGGCGACGCCGGCCGGCTTGATCATCGGCTCCCAGGTCCAGAGCCGCCTGCCGCTGCGGGCGTCGAAGCCGCGGACCGCGCCACTGGGCATGTCGGCGCGCGCGTTATCGTCGATGGCCGAGCCCACCACCACGACGCCGTCCACCACGATCGGCGGCGAGGTCATGTGATACTGGCCGGGCCGATAGCGCGCCACGTCGCGCAGACTGACCTCGCCCGCCGCGCCAAAGCCCGCGCAAGGCAGGCCGGTGGCGGCATCGACGGAGACCAGCCGCGCATCCAGCGTCGCCTCGTAGAGCCTGAGCGCGCAGGCAGCCTTTCCGGCCGCCCTCGTCGTGATTTTGGGGTCCCGCCAGGCGGCGAGGCCGCGGTTGATCAGGCCGTCGCCATAGGGCTGGGCCCGGTCGAGCTTCGGGTCATAGGCCCAGAGCTGCTGGCCGCTTGCCGGGTCGATGGCGATCACCCGGTTGAATGGGGTGGAGAGATAGAGCCGCCCGTCCATCATCAGAGGGGTGGCCTCGAAGCCGCTGCGCGGGCCGCCGCCCTTGACCTTGCCGGTGGAGATGTCGCCGGTGTGGAAGGTCCAGGCGGGCTTCAGGCTCGCCACATTGGCCGGCGTCACCTGGGTCAGCGGCGAGAACCGCGTGCCCTGCAGGTCGCGGCCGTAGGCGCTCCATTCGTCCGCCATGGCCGTCAGGGGGAGGGCCGCGTTGGTCAACGCCGCCACCGCGCCCAGGATCATGGCCGTCTTCGAAACACGCATCGTCTTGCTCCTTGCCCCGATGGGGTTGACGGCAGGATCATCCTGACCTCGCGCCGCGCCATCGGCGAGTGACGAGCGGCGAGGCCGGCGGGCCGTCCGGGGCAGAGGCGGGGACGAGCGGCGGTCCGGCAGGGACGAGCGGAAAGCGGCCTTGACGCCGCGCCGCCCAGACCGTTTCTCGCAGGCGTCAGGTTTCGGAGAGGTCCCCCATGGAAAAGCGCAGCATCGGCCCGTTCGAGGTGTCCGCCATCGGCCTGGGGTGCATGGGGCTGAGCCACGGCTACGGCCCGGCGACGGCGCGGGATCAGGCCGAGCGGGTGCTGCTGGGCGCGCTGGACGCCGGCTACAGCTTCTTCGACACCGCGGCGGTCTACGGCCTGGGCCACAACGAAACCCTGGTGGGCGAGGTGCTGGGCGGACATCGCGACAAGTTCACCCTGGCGTCCAAATGCGGCATCACGGTCGGCGACGAGCGGAAGATCGACGGCAGTCCGGCCAATATCAAGGACACCTGCGAGCGCAGCCTGAAGCGCCTGCGGACCGACGTCATCGATCTCTACTACCTGCACCGATGGGACAAGAAGGTTCCCATCGAGGACAGCGTCGGCGCGCTGGCCGACCTTGTCGCCGAGGGCAAGATCAGGACCATCGGCCTGTCGGAAGTCTCCGCGCCGATCCTGCGCCGGGCGCATGCGACGCACCCCATCGCGGCGCTGCAGACGGAGTATTCGCCCTGGACCCGCAACCCGGAGATCGCGGTGCTTGACGCCTGCCATGAGCTGGGCGTGACCTTCGTCGCCTTCTCGCCGGTGGGCCGCGGCTTCCTGGCCGGCGGCGTGCGCGATCCCGCCAAGTTCCAGCCCGGCGACATGCGGATCGCCATGCCCCGGTTTCAGGGCGAGGCGTTCGAGGCGAACCTCGCCATGCTCGACCGGTTCGCGGCGCTCGCCGCCGAGGCCGGCTGCACGCCCGCCCAGCTCTGCCTCGCCTGGCTGATGCAGAAGGACCCGACACTGGTCTCGATCCCGGGCACGACGCGTCCCAAGCACATGCGCGAGAACGCCGGCGCGGCGGATGTGAAGCTGACGCCGGAGACCATGGCCAAGGTCGATGCGCTGGTGAACGCCGACACCGTCACCGGCTCGCGCTATCCGCCGGCCATGCAGGCGGCGGTGGACACCGAGCGCACGCCGGCCGAAGCCGAGGCCTAGACGCCGCAGGCGCCGAAAAATCGAGTATCCACCGCATACGGATATTCCGCCAACAGAAGAATTGAGGGCTCGATTATACGTTTCATTTGAAGGAGATGCTCTAAGTCCGAATTATTTCCAGAGTAAAACTGCAACAAAACCTTCATTTGCATCTTCCGGGACCCCTCCCGAAAAG